>JAKVAQ010000009.1 GCA_022447665.1 Crocinitomicaceae bacterium | reverse complement strand
TGAAGGTCCCTTATCCGTAAATTATGGTTCCAAAGCAATTGGCGGTACGATTAATATAATTACAAAAAAATCAAAACGACAAGGCATCGAAGCCAATGCCAGAGCATTATATCAATCTATCGGGCACTATAACGTTTCGTTAAATACATCCTTCTTCAAAAAACGTCATCGTTTCGGAATAAACTTCGGAAGGAATTATTTTGATGGCTGGAGCCCTGGAGACAATTTCTTCTCCTATCCACAGCAGTTACCAGCAGACACAAACAGAGCAAAACTTTGGAATCAAAAAGAACAACTGCAAGGCGAGATTTTCTATGACTATATTTATAACAAAGGAACCATTAGTGCATCCGGACGTTCTTTTTATGAATACATTCTTAACCGTGGTTTCCCAAATGCTCCCTATTTCGAAACCGCCTTTGATGACAGATATAAAACTTATAGAAATGATTTGAGATTACTCTGGAATCATCGTCTATCGAATAAGATCAATCTATCAAATAGTCTTTCTTACAATAGATTTGATAGGGTTAAAACTACTGAATTTATTGATTTAACAACGCTAAACTCGGTTTTGAGCGAGGCGGCAGACGCTCAAGATACATCAACATTCTCTTTGATTAATTGGCGAGGAAGCATTACCCATACATTGTCAAAAAGATGGAGTTATTTAGTGGGAACAGATTTTATTTACGAAACGGCTTCTGGTAAAAGAATAACAGACGGCGTACGGGAAATTATGGATCTTGGGATTTATGCTAACCTAACCTATAAGATTACAGATCAATTCAGTATCAAACCTGGGGCTAGATATTCCTATAATTCAATTTACCCTTCACCAATTACTCCTTCCTTAGGTCTTCTATGGAGAGGAAAAAATATTGCAATAAGGGGATCTGTTGCTTCGGGCTACCGAGCTCCCTCGTTGAAAGAGTTATATTTCGAATTTGTCGATATAAACCACAACATTATTGGAAACGAAGATTTACTTCCTGAAAGTTCGATTAATGTGCTCGGATCTATTAAATACAATAAAACCTTCAATAGTCAGCTAAACTTCTCTGCTGGATTAACAGGGTTTTACAACCAAATTCAAAACCAAATTTCACTTGCAAATGCCGGAGACGGACAGTTTACATATTTCAATATAGGTGAATACCGCGCTACAGGTGTGCAAACCGAATTCACACTTTCAAACCGGCAATTTAGATCTAGCCTAAATGTTAATTATACAGGAAGGTACAATAGACTTGAAGAGGATAGCGACTTAATTCCAACCTTTAATTTCACGACCGATTTGAGTCTTCAAGGCACTTGGTATTTATTTAAAGGGCGTTATAATCTCTCAATATTTTGCCGTTACAATGGTGCACTGGAAACCTTTGGAATAACCACAGAAGAGGAGGTTATAAATCAACGACAAGAGGCCTTTACATTATTAGACATTTCCTTTACGGCAAACCTTTTGAAGGACAAAAATTTAGCCTTAACCCTAGGAGCAAAAAATTTATTGAACGTCACTAATGTGAATTCAACAATACAGTCTGGTTCTGCACATTCATCCGGTTCGGCATTGATTGCTGGTAATGGAACCTCTGTATTTATTAGTTTAACTTATAGCTTTAAACACTTCAAAGGCAATGAATAAATGTATTTTATACTTAATGAGTGTAATTATCTTTTTTTGTAGTTGTGACAAAGGTGAACTTCCGATTTCAGCAACTCTACCTGGTGATGCAACGATACAACAGGTAGAAATGACCGAAACTTATAAAAATCAGATCTTTTTCAGTCTGGAAAGTAATGCAGTGATCTCATCAAATGATAAAACGGACTGGGATATTTCCTTTTCGAGCAATACCTATGATCCTATAATTACCCTGAACACTAGTAAAGCTATGAGGGTACATCGAAGTAGTTCGGCTTTTGCTGATATTAACAGCTATTCTGACGATGATTGGCATTACGATGTACATTCTGGAAACTTAGATAGTACTGGTTTTGGTAATGATCTTCTGAATTTTACCTTCATTGTTGACAGAGGGTATAATGAATTAGGAAGTCTTATTGGTCAATTTAAATTAAGAGTAACAGAGATTACTGACGAAAAATACAAAATTCAGGTAGGGACCGTCGATGATCTAACAGGAGAAATAATCGAAATTGAAAGATTCGCTGATCAAAATTTTTCATACTACCATTTCGGTAATGGTCAAGTTACTATTTCACCTCCCACTGAGACATGGGATTTAATTTTCACACAATATACTCATCTTTTTTACGATCCTTTTACCCCATATTTAGTAACTGGGATCATACTTAATAGAGAAGAAACCCTTGTGCATCAGACTGAAGATTTTACCTTCGAAGAAATTGACAAAAGCATCGCTGAAGGTTTAACTTTTTCATCAGATGCAGACGTCATTGGTTACGACTGGAAGTATTTTGATTTTGGTACATCTTCTTTCATTATAAATCCGGATATTATCTACGTAATCAAAAACCTAAACGGCTTCTACTTTAAGCTTCATTTTGTAGACTTTTACAACGATTCAGGACTTAAAGGTTATCCAAAATTTGAGTTTCAGCAACTTTAATTGATTAACATCATTCGAATACCCAATTTACGGTATTTCAAATCAGTTTTAACTTTAATAGTTTTGTTCTGTGAAAGAAAGTACTAAAAATTTAAAAGGATGAAGCTTAATTTTACTATTAACGATTTAAATCAAAAAATAACCTCCTTTGAAAGGAGATTCAACGATGATTCAGAGTATTCTGATGATTTTAAAAAGATGATGGTCATTCTAAACACTCATCCGAATTTTTTCAACGCTGAGGACTTCAGTCATTTTTCATTAAAAGAAATTCATACCTATATTGAGCGTAGTCATGATCATTATAGGGCTTATTGGTTGTTCAAAATAGAAGGAACGATAGAACAGTTAGTTGCCAATACAAATACCAACACGGCAAAAGTTATCAAAGCCTTTTTTGATCATTTTAAAAATGAACTTTTACTTCACATGCGACTCGAAGAAGCCGTTATACTGAAGTTTGTAGAGAATCACTTGTATGGAGTTGTTAATTCATTGCAGCTTCAAAAAATGGTCGTAGAATTCATTCAAACACACTCGGATAATATCATTCTGGATTTACCTAAAATATTCTCTGTATTTGAAGAGAATGACCCTAGCTTAAATGCTAACTTAATTTACTCTATCTTCAAAAATCAACTTAGCAACTTTCAAAATGACTTAAAAGCTCATTCTTTTATTGAAGATGAAGTTTACGTTCCGAAATTATTGGGGCTGGTTTCTGAAGGCTTACAGTTTAATGACAATTAATTGTAAGCCCAGGGGTAATTTCGTACAAAATTTATAAATGCGTTTATTACTTCTCTTCGGTTTTCTTGCTGCCATTTTTAGCGTTAAAGCACAAGCCATAAAAGCCTATGGTAATGTGAGCGATGCTGAAACAAATAAAGGCACACCAGGCGTGAAAGTTCAAATCCAAGATGAATCATCTGAGGAACTACTCCTTACACTAATTACTGATAGCTTAGGAAACTTTGAGGGTGAATTGGATTTTACGGGAAGAATCAATGTCATTTACTCTTCAGTGGGATTCATTAGCTCTACTTACACGGATTTATTGGTTTCAAATGCAAGGGATCTTCGATTGGATGTCCAGTTAACTCCCCAAATAAATGAATTGGGGAAAGTAACAGTATTGCCTAAACTAATTCCTAGAGATGCCATTAACCCTATGGCTTCGGTTAGTGCTTACAGCATTACGGCAGATAATATCGAGCGCTATGCGGGAAGCCTTGATGATCCAATGAGAGCAATTGCTGTTTTACCAGGAATTACGGCTCCAGGCGGGCGATACAATAGTTTTTCTGTTCGAGGTAATCCTCCCATTGGTACACTTTATCGACTTGAAGGTATTCCTGTGCACAATCCAAATCATTTTGCTCAAATAGGTTCTACAGGTGGATTTGTATCACAATTTAGCCCCCACTTATTAGGAACAAGTGACTTCTTCGCGAGCGCCTTTCCTGCCGAATACGGTAATGCAACTTCAGCAGTCTTTGATTTCAAATTCAGAAAGGGAAACAAGAACAATTACGAACACGCGGTTAAAGTTGGGGTATTGGGAATTGATGTTGCATCTGAAGGACCACTATCAAAGAATCATAATTCATCTTATTTGATTAATTATCGCTACTCTACCCTTGGTTTACTGGCGCGAATTATAGATTTAGGAGGTGTTTTACCACAATATCAAGATTTATCCTTTAACCTAAATCTACCCACTAAAAAAGCTGGAACATTTAAAGTATTTGGGGTAGGTGGTTTAAGTGGATATTTAGTAGCGGCAGAAACAGATCCAACTCAATGGGATTCTACATCAAGAAGAGTTGAAAGAATTTATGGCTCAAATTCTGGTGCTTTCGGAATAGTCCATACTATCAACACAGGCAAAAGAAGTTATTTACATTCCGTTGCATCCATATCCGCTGGTGATTACTTTGATCGTTCAAGCTATATTGAAGATGATCTTTCATGGACACGTTTAGAAAATGTAGTAACATGGGATAATAGAATCACCTTTACTTCAGATTATAACATTGCCTTTTCAAGAAGACATAGCAATAAAACCGGTGTTATTATTACCCGAATTGGTAGTCGCTTTGCTGATCAAAAGTTCAACCGTATTATAGGAACCTTAGATTATTTAACCAATACCGAAGGAACCGCTGAAACCTATCAAGCCTTTACCCAATCTAAATTCAGACTAAACGAAAAAATGACTTTAATGGCGGGTGTGCATGCCTTATACTTCGGATTAAATGGTAATTACAGCATTGAACCACGAGCTGGTTTAAATATAAAATTCTCTGATCGATCAATGCTTTCATTTGGATATGGATTGCATAGTCGTGTTGAAGATCTTTCGATTTACTTATATCAAAATAATGATCCTCTATCAAGCATTTGGAATCCTAACCTTGATCTAGACTTAATGAAATCACACCAAGCAGTGATTCGATATTCTCAAGTTTTATTCAAAGATCATCGCTTTAATGTGGAGACGTATTATCAATACGCCAATAATATTCCTGGAGCTATTAATGGAACTACAACCGTTCAGAACCTATCTTACATCTATGGTTATGGTGCTTTGGAAAATGTTGGAGAGGCGAAAAATATGGGAGTTGAATTTATGCTTGAGCGCTATGCTCCTAAAGGAATGTATTACATAATTTCAGCAGCGATTTTTGATTCTAAATACAAAGCCGGAGATGGTGTTTGGCGAAACACAGAATACAATAATCAATACGCCTTTAATATCTTGATGGGGAAAGAATACCGCTTAAAACCTAAAAAGGATAAGGAAAGATTATTAGGATTGAATATTAATTACCATCATAATGGAGGTTCATGGCAAACACCAATTGATTCTTTAGCATCAGCGAATGTGGGTTGGACCCAATATGACGTGAATAATCCTTATTCGGTTCGCCAACCAACCTTATACAATTTAGATTTCTCTCTAACTCTAAAAGGGATTCGTAAAAACGTAACGGGAGAATTTACATTGAACATCAAAAACCTGATTTACCAAAGAATTACAATTTCTCAATTCTTTGATCCGAAAACGAATGAGATTTTTGAGGTTCGAGATTACGGAATGATTCCGGTGCTTAGTTATAAAATCACTTTCTAAGAAAGCTTTTCACCCAATACGGTAATTGCTGTTTTCACAGATCCTTCTTTTAAATAAAGAAAATCTTGCCTACGATCATCTTTCAAGAAAGCCTGTAAATGATCATTTGAAGGAAAGGATAAAAAGTGAATTTCGTAAGGAAGTTCTTCTTGCTTGTTGTCAATGAAAGAATCAGCAGAAGGTCTTAGTCTGTGAATTACCTTCCCTTCATATACTTCCATTAAAGCGAGCGCTAGTTCTTCAAAGGCTAGAAAATCTTCTTCTTTACCCGGAACTATATAAATTAGTTGAGTTATATTAATCATGACTAAGCTATTATCCAATCAACCAAACCGTAGAAAACGGCTAACCAAAAAAGTCCTTTCAGAAGAAAGAAAACGAACATCCCCCACCCCATTCGGACCAGCCATTTTGGTAATCGAGATTTCTTTTCCTTATCTTCCATTTATTCAAAAGTAATCACAAGAATCAAATTAATCATGATTTCATATATGTGTGCCTTTCGTTACTCTCTAATGATTGAAAATTGATTAATTTTAGTGCGAATTTTTTAATCATTTAAATAACTAAAGATGCCAAACGCACTATTTAAAGTTCCACCGGCGGTTAATGAGCCCGTGAAAGGATATGCTCCTAACTCGCCCGAAAAAGAATCATTGCTTAAGACATATAAAGAAATGTATGGGCAACAAATTGATGTTCCAATGTACATTGGAAGTAAAGAGGTGCGTACTGATAATAAGCAGCGTATTGCTCCTCCTCATGATCACCAGCATCAAGTAGGGACTTTTAGTTATGGAGATGCTTCGCATGTAAATGATGCTATTAATGCAGCATTAGAAGCAAGAGAAGCTTGGGCAGCTATGCCTTGGGAACAGAGAGCAGCAATTTTCCTAAAATGTGCTGATCTTTTAGCTGGTCCGTTTAGAGATAGAATGAATGCGGCAACAATGATTGCTCAATCTAAAAATGCCATGCAGGCAGAGATTGATGCAGCTTGCGAGTTGATTGACTTCTTCAAGTTTAACGTTCAGTATATCACGCAGATATATAAGGACCAACCGGATTCTAATCCAAGCATGTGGAATAGATTAGAGTACCGCCCGTTAGAAGGATTTGTATTCGCTATTACTCCATTTAACTTTACTTCAATCTGTGCAAACTTATGTGCAGCACCAGCAATGATGGGTAACGTTGTTATTTGGAAACCTGCTGATTCACAGGTTTATTCTGCACAGGTAATTATGGAATTATTTAAAGCTGCGGGAGTTCCTGACGGAGTAATTAATATGGTTACTGTTGATGGTCCTGTTGCTGGTGATGTAATATTCAAGCATCCTGATTTTTCAGGACTTCACTTTACTGGTTCAACTGCAGTATTTAAGCACCTTTGGAAAGAGATTGGTTTAAACCTTGACAACTACAAAACTTACCCAAGAATTGTTGGAGAAACAGGTGGTAAAGATTTCATTGTAGCACATAAAAGTGCAGTACCAAAAGAAGTAGCAACTGGTATTTCAAGAGGTGCTTTTGAATTCCAAGGACAAAAATGTTCAGCTGCTTCAAGAGCTTATATTCCTAGCAATATGGCGGACGAAGTAATTAATTACGTAAAAGAAGATGTTGCTAGCTTTAAAATGGGGTCACCTGACGACTTTAGCAACTTCATTAACGCAGTAATTGATGAAAGAGCATTTGATAAGATTGCTGGATACATCGATTACATCAAAGAGCAGTCGGATGCAGAGATTGTAGCTGGTGGTAATTATGATAAATCGAAAGGATACTTCATTGAACCAACTGTTGTAGTTACAACAAACGAAAAATTCCGCACGATGTGTGAGGAGATTTTTGGTCCTGTGATGACAATTTACGTTTATGACGAGAATAAATTCGAAGAGACCTTAGATTTAGTAAATACTACATCAGAATACGCACTAACTGGTGCTGTATTCTCAGTTGATCGTTATGCAATTGATTTAGCGAGCAAGAAATTAGAAAACGCTGCTGGTAACTTCTACATCAATGATAAACCAACTGGAGCTGTAGTAGGTCAGCAACCATTTGGTGGGTCTAGAGGTTCAGGTACAAATGATAAAGCAGGGTCATACCTTAACCTGTTACGTTGGGTGTCACCAAGAACAATAAAAGAAACATTTGTTCCTGCTACAGACTATAGATATCCTTTCTTAGGATGATTTTGAGACATCACGCCAAGGCGTGCTCCTCAATCACCTAAAATTTGAAATTAAATAAGCCTTCTCTCATGGGAAGGCTTTTTTTATGCATTCTGAATTCCTAACTTTGCCATCCAAATTAAGAACACCAGCATGCAAGGAACTATGGCGAATCTAGAAGTAAAAACATTCATAGAAAATCTTATACCAAACATCCCAAATGATTGGATTAAACTCACCACTCATCGATTGGACATATACAACGAGGAACGTGCCAAATACGAATTTCTTGAAGGCTTTGAAGATTTCTATAATGCTGGCAAAACTTCTGGATTAGAAACCCTTCCTACTGCCTTTGATTACATTCGATTAGGGCATCCACTATCCTGTGTATTGGAATGGGGAATTGCAAAGGAATTGGGTATTGACGCTGAAGATGTTATTTCTTTTTCTTCTAAAACAACACCAATTCTTTCGATTCTGAGAAAGAATCTTTTCAATAAAACGAAAACACAAATCAATTTCTTGGGTAAGTCAGGTGAATTCTTCAATTCATCAGTTATCAAGGATATTTACGGTTATAACTTTGAAACAAAAGAGATCAATGGAATCGAAGATATAACAGACTTTGAAGGTACCGTTATCCTTGTTTCCGAACGAACCCAATTCGCGAACACAACCTTAAACAGCAAAGTTGATTTCTATGTGAATATTTTCGATGGACTAGGGTCAGTAATCATTGCAAACAACAATAAAGATTACATCTCAGAAATTCAACATGTACGAAGAAGAGAGACTATTGCCATGACACCAGCGAATTGTGTAACAGCTTTAGAAATCTTTACTGGAGCGAAAAGTGAGGTTAAAAAAACAGGAAATCTAGAAGCGAATAAGGCGAAGGTTATTAAAACCATAAAAGGTATTACAGATGTGGATACCAATGCCGAATTAGGGTCAAGTGGACTTTCTATTCAATACGGTATTGTGATGGGATTAATTCATCATGCCAAAGAAAATCATCCTGAAAAACCAATTAAAATCGTCGTTCCTACTAACTGTTATGGAGGTACTAATGATCAAGCCAGGCGTGTAGCCGCTTGTATTGAAGGTGTTGATGTTGTGGACCTGCATGTAGATGGTGATAGTAATATGGTTGATTCTACCGCCAAAGTATTAGACGGAATCGCTCAACAAGATGGAGTTCCGTTAATTATTGCGGAGATACCTACAAACCCACGTGTGGAGGTACCAGTGATGGAAGACTTAAGAGATGTTCTTGCAAGTAAAAGGATAACACCAGCTGGTTCTGAAGCAATTGCTCCAGTGTTTATACTGGACCAAACTTTTTGTCCGAACGTTCACTTTTTAGGTGATAATGAAATTTTAGCTAATGTACAAACGATCTCTTATGTTAGTGGATCGAAATTCCCAAGCGGAGGATTGTGTACTGCCGGTTATTGTGTAGCCAATAATAAAGCCAATCACCTTATGGAGAAAATTGGTTTACACTTGAGCCTATGTGATAATAACGCCACCGACTTGCAGGTTGAGATATTGGCTAGTCAAATGCCTTCAATGGTAGAGAGAATCGCCTCTGCATATGCCAACACAAGAGAATTTGTCAATTTCATCTCGGAAAAACTGCCTGAAGCAAAAATCAACTTTGTATCTGAAGAATTAGCAACAGATACCTTTACACCTTCGGTTTTTTCGTTGGATTTACCTACAAAAGGTAATTCGGATGAAGAACGTGAAGCTCATAAGCGTGCGTTGAATTTGAAGTTGATTAATATGATGATTGATGCTATACCAACTGAAAGTAAATACTGTGTAAGCTATGGTCAATTAAAAGGATGTTATTGGACAATTCCTGCAACCTCTACTCAAGGAACGACCAAAGAGGGCGATAAGGATTATATTGTTAGAGTTGCGCTTTCTGGAAATATGGACTTAGAGAAACATAAAGAGGTCTTTGCCGAGTTCGTCCGAGGATTATAATCTAACTTCTTCTTTTACTACTATATTTAGCCTATGTCAAAAAGAAAGGCCCGAGTAAGAGGTGGTAAAATCATCGTCAACCAAAAGAGAACCCATCAAGAAGCTTTTGAAGAATTAAAGCCTCAATTGAATTTAAGTGATGATGAACTTGCAGGTGAATTAGCCAGAATTCCAAACAAGGAGAAAATTGAAAAAACAAAGGTTCTGAACGTCATCTTTATAATTTGTCTTGGACTGATTATAGTTTTAAGAAGCATCGGATTATTGGCATTAGGAATGATTACAAATTTGTCGTGGATTCCTTTATTGATCGCTTTCGCAATTGCCCTCGTTGTGCCAGCTCTAGGTATTTATGGAGCCGTTAAATACAAACCAGAGCTGTATCGTTCGGTTGGATTTCTATTCATTCTTAGCATTTTCAGGTCTTTTAGAAATGGAGAATTTGAAGCTATAACGGCAGATCCCTACGCATTGATAGGCTATATTCCTTTTCTTGGTGCCATTGGTCTAGCTTTTTACCTTCCCTATGCTTTCAAAGTATCCTATAAATCAGAATCGGGAGTTGATGAGGAAGGGAATAGGTTCTCTAAGGTTGTTTTTGAAGAAAGCGAAAGTCAATTCAATGATTCTGAACTTTTAGACGATTAAATTATCTGTACACCATCTGTACAGCCAATAAACAAGAGGAGTTTAAACCATAACTTTGTCCAAAACAATAAAACCACAAACGGTAAAGTAACCATGAAGAACTCAATCAACGCAGAAAAGTCCTGATTCATTCATTTGAACGGGGCTTTTTTTATTTAATCTAGGATCGATAAATAATACTTACCTTCACGTAAGATGAAATTTACCGAATTAGGCCTAAAGGATCAGCTTTTAGAAGCACTAGATTACATGGGCTTTACCGACGCCACTCCAATCCAAGAAAAAGCTATTCCCGTAATACTTGAGAACAAGGATTTAATTGCTTGTGCTCAAACTGGAACAGGAAAAACAGGCGCATTTGTTATGCCAGTTTTAAATAAATTAATTGGAAAAGAAGATACTTCAATTAATGCGTTGATTATCGTTCCTACTCGTGAACTAGCGATACAAATTGAACAACAAATACAAGGTCTCTCTTATTTTATTTCGGTTGGTTCAATGGCAATTTATGGAGGAGGCGATGCTAAAAATTTTAATGAGCAGAAGGATGTTTTAGTCAATGGTACTGATATCATTGTTGCTACTCCAGGTAAACTTCTATCTCACTTAAAACTTGGTTATGTAAATTTTGACAAAGTACAACACCTAATTCTTGATGAAGCGGATAGAATGTTAGACATGGGCTTCATTGGCGACATTCGTCAAATTAGATCTTATCTACCTAAGAACATTCAAACTTTAATGTTTTCTGCTACTATGCCTAAAAGCATAAAGCAATTGGCACAGCATATTTTAAATGAGCCCGCAGAAATTTCACTTTCTATTTCAAAACCAGCGGCCGGGGTATCGCAAAATGCCTATTTGGTCTTTGATGAGCAAAAAACTCCAACACTAATTGATATTATCAAAAAACGGGAAGACTATGATAGTATTATTGTGTTTTCTTCTTCTAAAAACAATGTCTCGAACATTGTTAGAGCCTTAAGAAAGAAAGATTTAAATGCAAAGGGGATTTCCTCGAATTTAGACCAAGAAGAACGTGAATTAGTGCTCAGAGGATTTCGAGCGAAACAAATCCGAATTCTTGTAGCGACAGATGTTATGAGTAGAGGGATTGATGTAAAGGAAGTTAACATGGTTGTGAATTTCGATGTTCCAAGCGACGCTGAAGACTATGTGCATAGAATTGGACGTACCGCACGAGCGAACACAAAAGGTGAAGCATTTACGCTTGTGAACCCAAAGGACATGCACAAGCTGCGTAAGATTGAGCGTCTCATTGAAATGTCTGTCCCTAAATTGGCTCCACCAGAAGAGTTAGGCAAAGGACCTGAATGGCGAGAAGACCGTCCAAAAGGGAACCGAAATCACAACAAAAACAAGAACAAAAACTTCAAGGGCAAGAAAAAATATTACTCAAAAAACAAGGCTAAAAACTTCAAAAGCAAAAAGAAAGGTACCAACCAGAATCAAAATCAAAAAAAAGATTCGTAACCAATTCCTTGGTTCGACTTATTTGATAAAAACCCAAAATGAAATCTACCCTAATCCTCTTAATTGGCTTATTCGCCGTCAACACATCTTTATCACAGATATTAGAATTTAAAAAAATTGAAAAGACAAATATTCCATTGAGCTCTCTTTGGCTTGAGAAAAAAGGTGAGATTGAAGTTGAATCATTTGAGATTTCTGAACAGGTAAAAGTCTATCAATACAAATATTATTTAAGAAGTATTCGAGAAGATTCATCCTTAGCATTTTATAAATCTCAACTTCCAGATTCAGCGGCAATTTTTCCGATATCTGTAAACGATTATTTGACTGATTACAGTTACCGAAACCTACCCATTTCCGGAGTTAATTGGCAACAAGCTCTTAATTTTTCTAAGTGGTTGAATCATGTTGAAACTCACGGTGAATTTGATTCATACTACTTGTTACCCACTATTAATGAATGGACTGCTGCTTCAATTAAATTCCCGGAAGAATTTAATTCTCATTACAAGGACTGGACAATAAACACTTATGATGAATCTACATTTGACCTTCTTGAAAATCCGGGACTTTACATTTACAAAGCCTTAGAGCATGATCCACCTTCAATGAAACGTAAAATTATTGCGACTAAATATCTACCGGAAGTTCAAACTCAAAACTCTTTAGGGAAAAACTACAGGTATGAATACATGGATAGTTCGAATTTTCAGATAGGTTTTCGCCTAGTCCGAACAAATTCATTATTAAGAATTTATAGACCTCTGGAAAATCAAGGTTATTATTACGGAAAGAAAAGTAATGGTACTCTCTGGGCCCATACTAAGGAGGGCATTCTATATACTATTAAAAAGAGCAATCGCTTAAAAAACGGAATTTTCTCTAAAGAAAATGTTACATCTTCCAACAAAATAATCGAAGGTGAATACTATTATAACCAGCGTAAAGGAATTTGGAATAGATATAATGAAAAAGGAGAGTTAATCGTCTCAAGACTCTATTATTCAAATACAGAATTTAGCGACCTTCTAAAAGAGAAAACCTATAATGTATTTTTAGCTCAACTCAATGATCAATTTTCAAAACCAGGAGCTGAAAGAAGAAATGAACTATTCATTTACGATTTTGTTCGAGAAGCAGATGTTTATAGCAGTAAACGTTTATGGAGACAGATATCCCTCGATTCAAATTCAATTCTAAAAGAAAATTGGCCAGAATTACTGAATGAAATTAAATCTTCAATAGAAAAAGAAAACTTAGTAGTTTATGGAAAAAAATCGGACCAATTTAAAAATGTCTTAACTAAGAAAGAAGGTTTGGCACTTTTTGACTCAGAAGTGAAAATAACTGGATTCATTATTAAAGAAGATCATTTTCTTGACCGTAAAAGAAATGTTGCCGATGTGCGGATTATTGGACTAGCACCAGTAATGACTAATGGAAATAAATTATGCTGGTTTTACTATCCTCAGTTTAGGCAAACACTGTCGAAAATACAGGTGAACAAAATGTATTTTCAGCACCTCGAAGATGTATTTCATTTTCGTTTCTTTAATTCTGAAATTATAAAAGAATCAGGCTTATATGAGAAGGAAATGAAAGGTAGTTCTATTGAAAAGGAAGTTTATTTAATTGATTATCAAAATCAAGCCTTGTATTAGTCATATTACCTAACCACCAATTTCCTTATATGATTATTTTTCTCCAATAAATAGATATACTAGAGTCATGATCAAACCTTATCTCTCATCTACTGAACGAACCTTTTCGCTTGAGAGCACTTAATAAATTGGAAGGAACGCCCCTTGAAAAAGAAGTTTACCTAATAGAGTACCAGAACTCAATTATGCACCATTAAAAAAGGGCTAACGAAAACGTCAGCCCCTTCCTTTTTAACTAAAGTATATTTTACTAGTTCACAACTTCGTCGTAGTAGCTCATGAATTCATCATCGAACTCTAACCATTGCTTCACTTTTCCTAATAAATCTTTTGCTTTTTGAATTTGGTTCATATCAACAACTGCTTTGCAGTATTCCATTACACCAAACTTTAATGATTCTAAATCAATCGGTGCCCAAGAATCAACACTTGTAACACCATCAAGTTTAGCTTGTGCTTCTTTAACAACAACTTTAGCGCTTGATTTATCTTGGTTTCTGTATAAAACAGCCGCTTTTAACCAGTAAGAACCAACATCTTCTTTATCTAATCTTTGTAATAAAGAAATAGGTGATAACATTTTAGGGTATTTCCCAATTGCTACCAAGTTCTTTAGATCTTCAATTAAACCTCCTTTTAAAGTCTTGAAGAAATCGTATTCGTCTTCGAAAACAACACCTTCTACATCATACTTAATGCATTTTGAGGCGAATTTTACACCATCTTTAAATGCTTTCGGGTACTTTTCAGAATACTGATCGTCTTGTGATAATTTGTAGTTACACTTCGCTAAGTATAAGTATGGAAGTGGATCTTTCTTTGTTTTATCCTTCAATGTGTACTTCTCAGCATCTTTTAAACACTTCTCGTATTCTCCATCTGCATAGAGAATTAATAAATCATCATATTCTGGTGGCTGTGCGGTACCAGTCATAAAGATTCCAAATACGAAGAATAATAACGTTGTAATTTTTGTTTTCATCACTTTAGTTGTTTTTCCTGTTAGGGTTCAAATTACATGCCGAAACAGAGGTAATCATGACGTTTAACGAATATTTAACAGTTTAGGTTTCAGTATTTGCTTGAATTAATATGTTCAAAATTTCAATTGCAGCAAGGGATATTTTAGTTCCAGGGCCAAAAACCCCTACTACTCCACTCTCATACAGAAAGTCATAGTCTTGTGCTGGTATAACTCCTCCAGCAACAACCATAATATCTTCTCTACCCATCTCTTTCAGCGCTCCTATAACCTGAGGAACTAGTGTCTTATGTCCTGCTGCAAGTGAACTCACTCCGATAATATGCACGTCGTTCTCAATGGCCTGTTTTACCACTTCTTCAGGTGTTTGAAACAATGGACCAATATCTACATCAAATCCAATATCAGCGAAAGATGTTGCAATCACTTTTGCTCCTCTATCGTGCCCATCTTGCCCCATTTTAGCGACCATGATTCTAGGACGTCGTCCTTCAAGATCACTGACCTTATCTGCTAATTTTCGTGCTTCTGCAAAGTCTTTATCTTCCATTACTTCTGATGAATATACAGCTGAGATGGTACGTATGGTTGCTTTATAGCGCCCAAAAACCTTCTCCATTGCGTCTGAAATCTCACCTAAAGTAGCTCTATTTCTAGCACACTCAACAGCTATAGCTAACAAATTTGCATCTCTTGCAGCTCCTTCTTCTAGCTTCTTTAATGAACGTTGAACCTCTGTTTCGTTACGATTGGCTTTAAGTGCATTGATTCGTTCAATCTGCGAGGCCCTTACTTTTGTGTTGTCAACTTCAAGAATATCAATATCTGCTTCCTCTTCAAGTTCATAAGCATTAACCCCTACAATAATGTCTTTTCCGGCATCAATTCTAGCTTGCTTTCTCGCTGCAGCCTCCTCAATTCTCATTTTTGGAATACCGGACTCTATAGCCTTGGCCATTCCTCCCAATTCCTCTACTTCTTGAATTCGTTCCCAAGCCTTTTCTACTAAATCATTGGTCAACTTCTCTACATAGTAAGAACCAGCCCAAGGATCAATTGCTTTGGTTATACCTGTTTCTTCTTGAAGATATATCTGAGTATTTCTAGCAATTCGTGCAGAGAAATCAGTGGGTAATGCAATCGCCTCATCCAATGCATTGGTGTGTAATGATTGCGTACCACCTAATGCAGCCGCCATAGCCTCTACACATGTGCGTACCACATTATTAAATGGATCTTGCTCCGTTAAACTCCATCCAGAAGTTTGACAATGTGTTCTCAATGCCAACGATTTTGGATTCTCAGGGTTGAACTGTTTAACAAGCTTTGCCCAAAGTAATCTACCCGCTCTCATTTTAGCAATCTCCATAAAATGGTTCATCCCAATCGCCCAGAAAAACGAAAGTCTTGGTGCAAATTCATCAATTTTTAATCCTGACGCAATACCTGTTCTTAAGTATTCTAGTCCATCTGCCAATGTATAGGCCAATTCAATATCTGCCGTGGCACCAGCCTCTTGCATATGGTAACCTGAAATGGAGATTGAATTAAACTTCGGCATGTTTTGAGAGGTATACTCAAAAATGTCTGCAATCAAGCGCATCGAATGTTTAGGAGGATAGATATATGTATTTCGCACCATAAACTCCTTTAGGATATCGTTTTGTATGGTTCCCGCCAACAATTCTGGCGATACTCCTTGTTCCTCTGCCGCAACTATATAAAATGCCATGATCGGAATTACTGCTCCGTTCATGGTCATTGAAACCGACATTTTATCTAGCGGAATTTGGTCAAAGAGCACCTTCATGTCTTCAACACTATCAATGGCAACACCCGCTTTACCAACATCACCTACTACACGAGGATGATCCGAATCGTATCCTCTATGCGTTGCTAAATCAAAAGCCACGGACAATCCTTTTTGGCCCGCTGCTAAATTTCTTCTATAAAACGCGTTAGACTCTTCAGCCGTAGAGAATCCAGCGTATTGACGAATCGTCCACGGACGTCCTGTATACATAGTAGAATAAGGACCACCCAAGTTTGGGGCTATTCCCGAAACGAAACCCAAATGCTCTAAAGATTCTATATCAGACGCTGAATAATTTGATTTTAATTTTATGTCTTCTGCCGTGTTGAANTAAGCCTCAGAATTCACTGTATTGNTTACCGTTTTNGGCTGAATGTGATTAAATGTCTTTCTTCCCATTTTTAAGCTTCTACAGATGAATAATGTGCCTCAAGTTTCAATGGAAGCAAGGCCTTTCCAGTAGCTTCTAACGGCTTAATTGTTTTGTATTCCTCCATTGAGTTTTGGAATTTATTGATTCCAAGCAAGGTGATTTTTGCCGTGTTTAATCGCTCAATCAACTTATCGGCGCTTTTCTTAATTGAAGTATGAATATTTCCAGCATTCATGCTCGCAATTAAACCGCCTTCCTCTTCGATCGACAAGAAAAGTTTCCACCCCTCCTCGACCAAGATATTTGTGATTTTCTCTATGTAATAAGAACCTGCTCCCGGATCATCCACTTTATCCAAATGCGCTTCCTCTTGAAGTACTAATGAAATATTCTTGCCGATTCGTTCATGAATGGAATTCAATTCTGTATCATCTAACTTCTCGGTGTTCACGGTTAGCACATCACAACCACCTAAAACAGCGGACATACCTTGTGTTGTAGCCCGTAGCAAATTATTATTAGCATCATTTACAGCGTATGTTCTAGAAGATGTTTTTGCACCAATTTTTGGCTGTGTACCGCCCGTATAATCGTATCCTTCAAATAAGGATTTTAAAAGGATTCTTAAGGCTCTAAATTTGGCAATGTTCACAAAGTAATTCTCCGTTACGGATAAATTCAAAACCGACTTTTGAATTAAAGGGGCAATCGAAGCGTCATCCTTACCTTTTGTTAAAGCATTGAGGTATTCATTGAAATGTGCTAAGCTCATTCCTAACTCCTGAATACTGGTTGCTCCAGCATTTCCATAAATACTTCCATCAACTGAAATAGAATTATGATTATCGTAACGAGAAACATAGTTCACGAAATTGTCTAAATCTACAAGATCTTCTCCATCAAGCATTGCATCTGCTATAGGATCAAAAATCAAGTGTATATTCTCATTAATTTCATGATGACCGGCTGCTGATTTAGCGTCAAGCTTTAGGTCGGCGTAAATGTGTTGAAAAAGTACGTCTTTATTTTGACTTGATAAATTCTCTAAAGAGTGTAATCCTAAACCTGTAACACCTGCGTTAAGGTATTCTAATACCGTTTTATTACCTGTATCGGCCGAAATCTCTTTTCTGATTACCCAGCCTTTAGAAGGTCTTAATCCTGCCAAATTATTGGGTGCAATATTATGTTCTTTGTGACTGTAGGCCGTAACCTCTATTCCATCTTCCGGAGAGTTCGTTAAAAACTCCAGTGGTTTTCCTCTTAAATCTTTTACGAGCTGCGCTTCAAATTCGGATAAGGAAACCGAACTAAATTCGTCAAATCGTTTTTCCATGCTCGGGTAATTTTGGTAGTTAACAAATATAATGATAATGCTCAGGAATTCTAGTAGTCACATTGTTCATTGATTGTTGAAATCGAATTGACAATATGGGCAAATGATGCACATAGAATAATTATCTTTGAAACTCTTCAAAACACCCAACATTATGATTCTTCTTGACGGAAAAAAAACATCTAACGATATAAAAGATGAAATTGCTGTAAAAGTGCAAGAACTTAAAGCTGCAGGTAAGAAAACACCTCATTTGGCAGCAGTTATCGTTGGGAATAATGGTGCAAGCTTAACTTATGTGAATGCCAAAGTAAAGGCTTGCGAAAGAGTTGGGTTTGATAGTACTTTGATTAAACTTCCAGAAACCATTACTGAAGAAGAATTATTGAGCAAAATAGAAGAGCTCAACAAAAGCACAGAGGTGGATGGCTTTATAGTTCAACTCCCCTTACCAGCGCATATTGATGAGCATAAAGTAACACTAGCGATTTCTCCGTATAAAGATGTTGATGGATTTCACCCAGAAAACCTGGGAAGGATGGTTTTAGACTTACCGACCTTTTTACCCGCAACACCTTATGGGATTGTTCAGTTATTGGACAGGTATGATATTGAAACATCAGGTAAAAACTGCGTTGTAATTGGTCGCAGCCATATTGTAGGTTCGCCAATGAGTATTCTAATGTCGAGAAACAACAAAGTAGGAAACTGCACGGTAACCCTTACGCACTCTAGAACGAAGAATTTGAAGGATATTACCAAAGAGGCTGATATAATAATTGTGGCACTTGGAAAGGCTGAATTTTTAACGGCAGATATGGTGAAAGACGGTGTTGTAGTTGTAGATGTGGGAATTACAAGAGTGGATGATCCTTCTAAGAAATCTGGGTTCCGACTATTAGGAGACGTTAAGTTCGACGAAGTAGCACCTAAATGTTCGCACATTACTCCAGTTCCTGGTGGCGTTGGACCAATGACTATTGCATCACTCATGATGAATACGCTTCAAGCCATTGAAAACAGAAATTAATGAAACTCCTAGCCTATTCAATACTTTTAGGTCTTTTAGCTTTTTCCTGCTCTGGAGGAGAAACTGAATTAGAAGTTTCTGAAAATGACGCTACAGAAGTTATAATTGATTCCTCGGAAATCTTTGTAACTCCAGAGTTCTTTTTATCTCGAGAAGAGTTTGATACACTAGGATTTGGAGATAGCTTGAACATTCTTATTTATGATTCTTATGAAGATGAATTGGAGGCTGTAAAATATGTTGACACACTTTTGAACGAGTACAATGATGCTGGCTATGTCAATGGTGACGATTTTGGATCTTTAGAAGACGGGAAATTTCATTTGTTCACTTCGTACAGCATTTCTTGGATGATGACCGATGAGTTATTTCAAGTTAAGCGTGAGTTTCCAGGTGCTTTTATCACGATGCTTAATGATGACAAGAACGCTATAAGAGTTAATTCAAAAACTGATATTACCATTGATGGCGAACCTCAGCCAATCGTTTTGATTTATGCTGACCCAGAAGACGAAAAGGAATATTTTGAAGAAGGTGGAGAAGATTGGATGTGGCGCGTTGCCGATTTCAACGATTATTTTAGAGAAAACCATCCTCAAGTGCATATATTCAATTTTCACAATGACTATTGTGAAAATGGTGAGCGTATAGTGCCTCCGTTAACTGAGGATTTACAAGAAATTTATGATGAACTCGATCTCGAAGAAGCTGGATTCAGCTTTGTTCTTCTGAAAGGAGATGAAAGTGATATTGTAGGCTATGGAGCTGGAGTAGAAGAATCAATAGTACCGGCACTCCGCTTTTTTGGATACGCAGTGCCGGCAGACATGAATATCTATTGGGAGTATTAAATCCTTACCCCCAATAATGTAACATCGTCAATTTGTTCTTGAATACCTTTCCAATTTCTGAACGAATGAATAATCTCTTCTTTCTGCTTCGTCATTTTCAATTCGGAAATTGATTGTAGGAGATTACGAAATCGCTTTCGATTAAACTTCTTGACATTATCACCTCCAAATTGATCTGTATATCCATCAGAGAAAAGGTAAAATTGGTCTCCTTTCTTAAGCTTAATTGGTGTAGTTTCAAAGTATTTCTTCCTTCCAAAAACTTCATAGCCAATGGCAAACGAACTCTTTTTAAACTCAATTAAATTTCCGGATCTAACAAGGACCAACGGACGACCTGCACTGCAAAATTGTGCTTGCATTGATTCAAGATTAAACTTGCAGAAAACGATATCCATACCATCCTGATGAACACCAGATGTAAGATTATCATTAAAAAGCGAGGAAAGTTCATGATCTAGAATTTTCATAATCTTCGCAGGATTACTTACACCTTTTGTGCGGATAGTTTGCCGAAGTATTGTATTTCCCGCAATCGTTATAAGCGCACCTGGAACTCCATGACCTGTGCAATCGCCAACTGCAATGTAAACATCGTTCTCAAATTCGTAGATCCAATAAAAATCGCCGCCTACAAAATCTTTAGGTTCATAAAACACGAAAGCATCAGTAAATACATTTCTAAAAATATCTTCGTGCGGTAAAATTGCTTGCTGTAATTTACCGGCATATCTCAAACTCTGATCCATCTCTTCAATTCTATTTTCTAGATGAACCACTTTTGCCTCAGCAGTGGATGTGCTGTGCATTCCTTTTTTTAGTAGATGTTTTTCCTTCAATGCTTCCATTGTCAGAGAATTTAAAGATTTATAAAATGATTTTGTTAAGTATTGAGGAGCTTAACTCTCCTTTTGTTTTTACTACGCTAAATAATTAATGGTACGCGTAAACCCTGGCTTGACCAAAAAGGAAATTGACCAATTATACAAGGAAATAATATTTAACTGCAAGAGCTGCATAGAGCAAATGTAGAAATTAATTTGAACGCAAAACTACATTCTCTATGTGAAAAGAAAATTAATTCTAATAGGCTTTTTCTCCTTGCCAATTTCCTGGAGGATAATAGGAGGCCACCCAATATACACCACCACTCTTAGAACGTGCAGCGCCCATTCCTACAAACTTAGTGTCTCGCCAAACCATTTGAGAGTAATGACCTGCCTTGGAGGTATACTTTCTTGTTTTCTTATTAAAATACTTTCGCTCAAATGCCCATTCTTCAATCGCTTCTTCAACTGAAGCATTATAGGAAGCCCAAAATACGTTCTCGCCGTACTTTTCTGAATCACTGTGATATAGTCCACGGTCTTTCTTAGCCAAGGATTCTGCCCATGATTGCGCAAATTCTGCACACTCTTCTGAATACTGCAAATCCTCTACTCCAACTAAGTTTCTGTAATAATTATGTCGCTCAAGTACCTTTTCTTTATCCACACTAACTTTAGCTGGTGTATTGGAAACACCCAATAATAAAGAGGCTAAAAAGAAGATATCAAACATATTAAAGTAATTACATCAGTGTAGTTATTCTAGAACAAAAATCAATCCAGCTCCTATCTTTCGAATACCCCAAATATGAAATTTTGTAATGTATCAAATGGTGTTTTATGGTCTTCGGTTAAGAACTCTCTAACTTCATATGTACTCATCACCTTGGTTAATTTATCTTCCGAATATTGGGTAATTTCTAGTCCGCTGCACTTTAAAGGACCATCGGTAGAAAATGTCCCTAGAACAACACATCTAGCAAATTCATTTATCATTGATTCGTAATATCTGATATCCTCATCAGAAGTCAAAAAATGAAAAGCAGCCCTATCATGCCACAAATCGTATTCTTGTTCAGGCTCAAAAGCTGTGATGTCCGAGACAATCCAATTCACATTAGAGGCCTTTTCTCCTAATCTTTCCTTTGCTCTTTCAATTGCCTTTGAGGAAATATCCAATACCGTAAGGTTATTGTAACCAAGGTTGAGTAAATGATCTACCAAATTGCTGTCCCCCCCTCCAACATCTATGATTTTAGCTGATTTATTTGGTGCATATTTCTCAATAAAATACAAAGATGTTCTGGGTACATCTTGTGTCCAACTCACCTCTTGTGGACTCTTGGTTTCATATACTCTTTCCCAATGTGCAGTTCTATCACCCATAACGCAGAATTAAAATTTTGTTACCTTCCTCCCGTAGCGAAGAAATAAGCGAATCGAAGTTCTAAAAACAAAGCCCTTCTTGTGTTAAACCCTTTAAACATATAGTTTCCTTGGAGCCCAACATCAAAAATAAACTTATGTGTATAGACCACATCTAAACCGGCTTTGTTCCATGTAATCGGTAGTTCTCTGAACGTAGAAAATCCACCGAAATAATCACCTGCACCAAATGACTTTTGCCAATCGTAATGTGCTGCGACATAGAATGATTTAATTTGCTTTCCTATTTGCCCTTTTAAGTTGAAGTTATTTGGAATTGGGCTAAAAATCAGGTTATAAGCAGCCCACAGCCTTATATCCATATTGATTTTATAAATCGGAAACCAAAATGTTGAACCAAAGGTGAATCCTAGTGGTCGATTCCCAATCGCTCTTGTTGATTCTGTCTCATATCGCCACAATGGGAAATTAAAATCCACTTGTGGTGCAATCACCATAACAAATGAATTTTTCTGCTTATCCTTTGAAAAAGTAGCTAATGGAATTTCATACTTTACCCCAAGCTTCCCGTTCTGAACGCTCAAATTCTTTGTATTGAACTCGGTATGAACTTTAAGGGTGGGAAAAATTCCATATTCGGCTTTTAATCTAAATCCCAATTGGTTATTATCAATTTGCTCACGATTTGATCCGCTTTGGAAAAACTTAGCTCTCTCATAATTCAATCCTCCTTCAAAAATAAATCCTTGAGAATAGGCGTTCCCTAATGCTACGTATTGTTTATCCTCATATTGAGCATAAGAGAGTGCAGGAAATAGAACGAGTAGAAATAGGATTTTTCGAAGCATGGCTTGAATTTAAAACAATACTTTGAGTTGAGCACAAAAAAATACGACTCAAAGTCCCCAAAAGCGGAGTCAATGAGCCGTAACCATGAAGAATTTTTATTGTTTTCGATCAATAATAGACGCTCACAAAATTAAACGAAGGAGAAGAGATTTGCGTACGATAAACGTTAATTTATTTTAACTTTTTCGATGAAATCTCATTAATGTGAAACAGTATCTACCTGTTCTATCTCCTGCTGAATATTCGGATGTTCTTCCAAGTACTTTTTTGAATACCCTAAGTTCACTAATGCAAATAACATTCCTGCTGCACCAATCATAAAGGTGGTGTGAATAATTGCATTGAACTTTGTTTCAGGATCCCTAAACTTCACCACGAAGTATACTGGAATAAACAACAACATAAAAACCAACAATGAAGAAAACATAATGATATTCGCATAAGGCCAATGCATGATTTTAAAAAGTACTCCAACGGTTGCTGCCGATGCTGTGAGCATTCCTATCGTCATGATAATTCGGTTAGATTTTTGTTTATCGTCTTTGAATTTCATAACAATATTTAGTGGTATAAAAACCAAACTAAAAAAGGCTAAGCCCAAGACAATTGCAATCCCGGCTCCTGGCCAATGCATTGCTTTAAAAGTAACTCCAGTCATAATTAATATAATGGAAGTAATTCCTGATATTTTTAATGTGCGTTTCATAGCATGATAATATTTAAAGGTTATTAACTCTCTTGTTTCATCCTCGATTTCTTTTAACTCATTTTTATAAAACCGAGCAATTGTATTCTCATAGAACTTCTTAAAGTCCTGCCCATCTTGCATTTCATTCTCAATGATACAGCAGACGTGATCCAAGATGTTGTATTTGACGTCCTCAATTACAACTCCTCGTTTCCCTATATCATCAAGAATAAAATCTATGTTATCATCAGTTATCTTATACATTTCCTGGTGATGTGTCCAAATCCAAAAGAAAGCGCATCGTGTTCATGAAATCAGCTAATTCATTTACTCTTTCCTGAACAGTCTTCTTACCCTGATCCGTGAGCCGATAATACTTGCGAACGCGTTTCCCAATGTATACCTTTTCCGTAATCACATCGCCATGCTTCTCGAGTGCATGTAATGTTGGGTATAAAGCTCCCTCTGTGATTTGAATTTTTTCAGAAGTCATTTCTTTTACCTTCTGAGTTATCTCATAGCCATACATTTTGTCATTGTCTTTCAATAAATTCAAAACAATGGTTTTGAGCGTTCCTTTTATAAGTTCTGATGAATACATAAAACAAATATACATTTGATCCTTATGTATTCAAAATATATAC
Source organism: Crocinitomicaceae bacterium (assembly GCA_022447665.1). GTDB lineage: Bacteria > Bacteroidota > Bacteroidia > Flavobacteriales_D > Crocinitomicaceae > JAKVAQ01. Next base: position 22,825 of record JAKVAQ010000009.1, on the reverse strand, counting down.
CTAAGAAATTTAGGTGTAGAAACATAAAACACTGATTTACAATGATTAAAATTTTACTTTTCCTAGAAATGTGATGTTTTAGATTATTACTAATTTTTAATATGAAGTCTTTTTCTCATGAAAAGTGCAATCAAGAGTGCTGCTAAAGGCAAGGCTGTAATAAAGAAATACACCTTGTACATTATTACCCCATAAATACTAGCGGCTACCACAGGAAATAGCGCCATTGCAAATGAGTTTAAGGAGTCAGAAATCCCCATAATCTCCCCTTGTTTCTCAGGGTTAGCATGAATTGCAATAAGTGAATTAAACGTAGGTAATACTAATGATATTCCTAAATTCATGATATAATAGAAAGAGATATAGAGCCAGAAATTATCAGTTATAGTAATACAAAAGAGACCTATTACGCTAAACAATAATCCGAATAATAATGTATTGAACTCCCCTACTCTAATCACAAATCGTTTTGCTAAAAATGCCTGATTAAAAGCTAAGAATATCCCCACAACCAGCATAAATGATCCTAATTCTCTTTCATCAAAAGAAAATAGGTCGATTAGAAATAAAGGAATGGTTGATATATAAAATGCCATCATTGTAGAAAAGATAAACTTCATACCAAACAATAACTTAATTAATGGTTTGGGGTTCACCTTTCTTATTCGTCTTAAAATAAAGATACTTTGAAGAATACTTTGTCTTTTTACCGTTCCTTTCTTGGCAGGTTGGTGCGATTCTTTTAACCACATAAAAATCGATAGCAATGCCAATATAGAGATCGCCATGGCAGTTAAAATCGTTCCTTTAACGCCTATAGAAGATGATGCCGTGACACCTCCCAGACCAGGACCAATTATTAATCCTAACCCAACTATTCCGCCTAAGTATCCGAAAATGTATGATTTTTCTTCTCTTGTGGTGATGTCTGCGACGTAGGCATTAGCTACAGAAGTATTTCCGCCTGTTATTCCGTCAAAAATACGGGCTAATGCAATTATCCATAGCGGGAGTGCAAATCCAAGAATTGGAGTTTCGGGCAAAAATAAAGCGATTAAAAAAACGACCCAACAGAGTAAAGTGCCCGCCTGACTGATCAATAGAACTGGCTTACGACCAATCCTATCTGACATTGCTCCTAGATAAGGTGCTCCAATAAATTGAAAGACAGAATAAAGTGTTAAAAGTAACCCATATACCCATTCTTCTGCTCCATACCCTTCAACAACAAAAGGCAACACAGGCATTAAAATGCTAAAGCCTAGCACATTAACAAAGGACAATAAAAATGCGGGTATATATTTCTTCTTCACGCTATATCAACCCCTCAAAGTAATTTAAGTTTAGCACTTAGTCGTTTACTTTCCGGCTCTCTTACGCTCGTGTTCTTTTAAGAAGATTTTTCTTAAACGGATGGATTCAGGTGTTAACTCAACGTATTCGTCTTCTTGAATATATTCCAATGCTTCTTCCAGTGAAAACTCTTTAGGCGGTGCAATCTTCATTTTCTCGTCCGTGTTAGACGTACGCATGTTCGTTAACTTCTTGGTTTTAGTAACGTTTATTACCAAGTCATTTGCTTTCGAATTTTCACCGATCACCTGTCCTTCGTAAATTTCTACATTCGGATGAATGAAGAATTTTCCACGTTCCTGAAGGTTATGCAATGAATAAGGAATTGAAGTTCCTTTTTCCATTGAAATTAAAGAGCCATTCAATCTTCCCGGAATTTCACCTTTGTACGGTTGATACTCGATAAATCTATGTGTTACTACAGCTTCACCAGCAGTAGCGGTCATTAAAAATGTTCTTAAACCTATCAAACCACGCGAAGGAATCATAAAACGACAAATCATTCTTTCACCTTTAGGCTCCATACTTGTCATTTCGCCTTTTCTCTTCGTTACCGCGTCAATTGCGGTACCAGAGTGCGTTTCTGGTAAATCTATAGTTAGTTCCTCAACAGGTTCTTGCTTGACCCCATCAATTTCTTTAATAATTACTTGAGGCTGGCCTACTTGAACTTCATACCCTTCTCTACGCATGGTTTCAAGTAATACAGAAAGGTGCATTACTCCTCTACCAAACACATTCCATTTATCTGCAGAACTGGTTTGCTCAACTTTTAAAGCAAGGTTTTTCTCCAATTCTTTTTCAAGACGCTCATGAATATGTCTTGACGTCACGAATTTCCCTTCTTTGCCGAAGAAAGGCGAATCGTTAATCGTAAATAACATACTCATAGTAGGTTCGTCAATACTGATTGATGGAAGTGGCTCTGGGTTTTCTGCATCACAAATCGAATCACCAATATCAAACCCTTCTATACCCGTAATCGCACAAATATCTCCTACTTGTACCTCTTCAACTTTTCTTTTTTCTAATCCTTCAAAAACAAATACTTCCTTAATTCTGTGCTTTTCTTGAGCGCCATCTCTTTTAGTGAGGATGATAGGCATGTTCGGTTTAATTGTACCTCTTACCAATCTTCCGATGGCAATTCTTCCCACAAAAGAAGAATAATCAAGAGAAGTAATTAGCATTTGGGTATTCCCCTCATCAAATTTTCTTGGTGGGAAATAATCCAATATTACATCAAGAATAGTATCTATAGAATCCGTTGGTTTTTGCCAATCTTTTGACATCCAACCCATTTTAGCAGAACCGTAAACTGTTTCAAACTCTAACTGATCTTCATTCGCATCTAACTCAAACATTAAGTCGAATACCTTTTCATGAACTTCATCAGGGGTACAGTTTTCCTTGTCCACTTTGTTAATTACCAAAAGTGGTTTAAGACCAATTTCTAAAGCTTTTTGAAGTACGAATCGTGTTTGAGGCATAGGACCTTCAAAGGCATCCACCAATAAACAAACACCGTCGGCCATATTTAATACACGCTCAACTTCTCCACCAAAATCGGAGTGACCAGGAGTATCAATGATATTAATTTTAGTGTCTTTGTAGAATACCGATACGTTTTTGGATGTAATGGTAATTCCACGCTCTCTTTCAAGAGGGTTACTATCCATAATTAATTCACCGGTTGATTTAATTGGATTTTTACCCGCTTCAATCATACGGTCTACCAATGTTGTTTTACCGTGGTCAACGTGCGCTATGATTGCAATATTCCTGATTTCCATAAGTGGTCTGTTTCAAAAAGTTGCACAAAAGTACTCCATTTCTATTGATAAGTCATGGAAAGAGCGGTTTATTCGTGAACAATGAATTGGTTAGAAGTCATTTTTAGGCCATTCTTCTTTTCTCTTTTTTGATTTTTCCATTATCCTTAAGCCTGTAAAAAATCCATTTTCCTACTTCTTCTCCTTCAATATATTCCCCCTCTTTCCATAAGCGGCCGTCCTTTTCATAAAATTTCCACCATCCATTCTTTTTACCGGATTTATATATTCCTTCAGATCTTACTTTCCCGTTTTCGTAATATGATTTATAATGGCCGTCAAAAATTCCATTCTTCAAATTGGCTTCAATTTCCAACCATCCTCCATAATTATAATGCTTATAGATTCCTGTTTTAATTCCTTCTTGAAACTCAATAATTGTTTTTGAATTTGGAAACGACTTGTCGTATTCTGTCCACAATCCATTTTTACTTCCGTTAAAATACTTCCCCTCTTCAATCAGAAATGGTTCCACCCCTTGGAAGTCCCATTTTGCGGCATCTCCAATCACCTTTCCTTTATCATATGTTCTGGCATCAGTGATGTAATTATTTTGAGCGTAAAAAAGCCATAATCCATCTCTTTCATATTTTCCATTCTCAGCAAGGATATAATTATTACGGACATAAATCATTTGATTACCAAAAAGCTGATTTGATGCATATTCTTCCCTTAAAGTGTCTCCATTATATACAATCCATTGCTTAATTGGAAGGTAAGATGCAAGGGAATCGGCTTCATAAATCAGGAGCGTATCTGAACCGTCTTTGAAAAAATAACCGGACCCTAAATACTGATCGTTATTGTAAACAAAATCAGCAATAGTATCCCCTTCTTCTGCAAATCTGCAGACATGAGAATTATTTGGCCCATAAAATTCCTGAAAGGATGAAAGTCGCCCACTCTGCCACCACTGATATTCTCTTTTTAATGAGCCTTTTTCATAGAATGTCTGCTGTATCAATATATTATTTTGATAGGACTCTCTCTTCTTTACAACACCATTTTCATGATAAGTTAAACTCAAATAATTTTCTCCTCTGTCGACCCATCTTCCTACGGGTTTCCCATTCTCATGTTCTTGAAATATTAGCGTATCTCCAAAAGCATTCCATGTAATTTTAGAATTTAGCCCCCCATTAGAGTCGTACTTTAAATGCTGAATCAAGTTTTCTCCGTCATCCCAAATTTTCGAATCAATTAAAACCCCACTATCATATAGATCTTGGGTTGAAAGTTTTCCGTCAAGGTAGACCTCTGAAAGTCCATCTAATTCACCCAAGTTGTATCGATTTATTTCTTTTTTACCTTCTGAATAATAAGTACAAATTCCATGCTTCTTCTGATAGCCTTGCTCTCCCTTTTTATAATGAACAACTGATTCTATGCGCCCTCGGCTATCGTATAATTTTTGTTTAGTGAGCTGCCCATTATAGTAAGTAGACTCTTGATATTTATGGCCATTCTCATCATAATAGCGCGCCTTTCCATGCATGACGCTGTCTGCATTGCACTCAATGCATGCTGAAAGTTCACCGTTTTCGTGATATGAGTTTCCACAAGGATACCACATAGTTATCCAAAAATCTTGAGGTACCACCCACCATGGATCTTGAGGCCCGGGCTGAGGAATCCAAGGGATGTAAATAGTGGTATCAACAACTGGAAATATTGGCACTACATTGTACTGCCAAAGGTTTGAATCATTCGGATCAACTAGAACTGTCTTAATCTTAGAATGATCTAATTGAGAAAAGGAATTCAACGAGAACGCTAAGAATAGGTAGAGGATAATGAGTCGCATATAATTGAGACGAAATGTGAAAACGCGATGTTGTTTAGGGTTTTGTTAAAGTTCTGTTAAGAAAAAAGGCCTCCTAAAAATGAGGCCTTCAGGCTATTAGGATCGCGTATCCCATTTTCCCGCCTTAAGTTGGCGGTATTTAATTCTTGCAAATTGTGTTTTAATCAACTGCAACGAATTAAAGTTCCATTTTGGTCAAGTTCTATACGTGTACCACTTTGTAGGTATTGACTTCCGTTAAAATTCTTTAGGTATGTTCCGTAGGCAAGCACACCGCTTCTAAGCGTACCATCTTTGTGCAGCTCTACGCGATCTTCATCTCCGATGAAAACACTTTTTCCGTCACCAGTCTTATAATAAGCCCCGTATTGAGGTGTAAAATATCGTACCGAACCAGATTTATAAAATCTTACATAATGATCTGAGTCAGCATAGTATGTTTTTCCGTTACCGGCCCTTAAATAGGCATCGTATTGCATTTTACCTTTTTTAACTGTGCCGTTCTCAAAGAATGTCACTTCATAACCGTCTTCAAAATAGATTGATTTATCGTTGCCCAGTTTAAGATATGTTCCCCATTCAAGGGTGCCTTTCTTTAAATAACCCGAACTATAATATTCCTGAGCACCATCGGAGATATAAACGGTTTTTCCGTTACCAAGCTTCTTATAGCCGGCAGAATTATTTGTTGAACATGAATTGGAACCGGAGCCCCAATCGAAATAGAATTGCCCGTATGTTGGAAGAGCTAATAATGACATTAATAAAATTAAGAGAGTAGAGGTATGTTTCATAATCTAAACGTTTGAGCAATAATTATCAATTCTCGTACCAAACGCTAGATGCGGGAAGTTAAAACGGTTTAGGAATAGGGAATAAAATTACTTTGAAAGCTTTTCTAGGAGCTCATCGATAGCCTTATAAATGGAATTCATTTCGCCTTCCGAAATGCAATAGGGAGCATTAATAAACACAACGTTACCTAATGGTCTCAATAAGATATTTTTATCCCAGAAATGGTTTAGAGCAATTTCACGGATATTCGAGAAGTATCCATTGTCAGCCTCATCTTTGAGATTAATTGAAAGAATGGTTCCTGCCTGACGAATTTTATCGACCATTGGATGATTTTCAATCTTATTGAAATACGCTTTATGCCAACCCACGATGGTTTCTATCTTCTGATTCGTCTCTTCAGATTCTAATAAATCGAGGTTTGCACATACAGCCGCACATGAAATGGGGTTCCCTGTAAATGAATGGCCATGGAGTAAAGCTTTTGTCGTTGCATCATCCAAAAAAGCATCATAAATTTCCTGTGTTGCAACTGTTAAACCAATAGGCAAAACTCCTCCAGTAATTCCTTTAGACATGGTAATAATGTCTGGTTCTTGTTCCAATTGATTTATTGCGAATAACGTACCTGTTCTATAAAAACCAGTCATTACCTCATCCGCTATCGTAAGTGCGTTGTACTTCTTCGCTAGTGCAATTAACTGGTCCAAATATTCAGCTTTGTAAATTCGCATTCCTGCTGCCCCTTGTACCAATGGTTCAAATATAAAACCAGCAACTTCTCCCGTTTTCAAAATATACTCGGCTTTAGCCAACACCTCCTTGTAGTTCTCATCTGTAGGAACAGGGATATAATCGACCTCAAAAAACAAATGTTCAAATGGCGCATTAAAGTATCCACGTTGGCTCACACTCATCGCTCCGAAAGTATCACCATGATATGCTCCCTCTAACGCTAAGAATCTTTTTTTAGATATTCCTTTATTATGCCAATACTGGTAAATCATTTTGATCCCTACCTCTACTGCAGTTGACCCATTATCAGAAAAGAAAACTTTTGAGAAATGATTCGGCAAGGCGCCAACGATTCGTTCTGCTGTTTCGACCGCCTTGGGATGAGTAGCACCAGCAAATATTACGTGATCAATTTCTTGATACTGTTCGGCGATTTTTTTTCCGATATATGAATTACAATGTCCGTGCAGAACAGTCCACCATGATGAATTGGCATCAAGTAACTTTCTTCCGTTTTCAAGGATAAGCCAAGCATCTTTTGCCTTAACTATCTCTAACGGCTCAGGGGCCGTTTTCATTTGTGTAAAAGGATGCCAAACGAACTCTTTGTCGCGCTGAGCAAGGGATTTATTCATTATTCCAAATCTAACAAATTCTTTACTCCTGGAGCTCTATCTACCGTATAACCTTCAGCATAATCCACTCCTATTAATCTTCCGTATTGTGCCAATCTTCCTTTTAAAAACTCAAAGAAATCCTCACCTGAAATTGGTGTTTTTGGCTCTTTAGAAGTTGGATCCCAAAATTGTGTCTTATAGGCTTTTATTGCTTCGATTTTTTGATCAATATATGGAGTAATGTCAACTACAATATCGGGCTCAATGTAATAATCTTGTGTATATGCATATACCGACTGGGGACGCCAAGCCTCCTGGTTTTCTCCCTTCCATGTGGTTTCTATTTTTCGAAGGCCTGAAAGAAAACAAGCTTCCTTGGCCAAACTCGAACCGCGTCCATGATCTACATGACGATCTCTTGGCGCGTTAACTAGAACAATCTTCGGTTGAAACCTTCGGATTTGTTCGATAATTTTAATCTTATTCTCTTTAGAAAAATCAAAAAACCCATCGCCAAGATTTAGGTTCTCTCGGTAAGATACTCCTAAAATTTTATTCGCATCGGCTGCTTCTTGGTACCTTGTTTCAACTGTACCTCTTGTTCCTAACTCTCCTTCCGTCAAGTCAACGATAGCCACCTTAGCTCCTTGATCTATGTGGCTTAATATCGTTCCTGCTGCAGACAATTCTACATCATCAGGATGTGCACCAATTGCCATTATGTCAACCTTTTCAACTGCCATTTTTTTTTTAATTTTTTGAATATCTGATTTTACGATTAGTAAGGAATTCCTCAAACTCCTCTAGGTTAAACTCAAAATGATTTGACTCGAAGAAAACAGGAGTACCATAGTCATCCATGTTCTTTTCTCGAAGCGTTCTAATCGCATTATTCGAAGCACTTTCCACATATGATTTAGGCTTCTTCACTATAACCAAAATCTTATATGCATTGTTCTGCTTTTCTAAAACAATCTCACTTATTTCTTTCCACTTAATTTCTCCGTAAGCAATGATGCTCGACTGATCATTTATTCCATCCTTAGAGAAAGTGAGTCCCTTATTTTTTCCACTTAACGCTTGACGGCTCATTAATATCATAACAACAGCATAAGCAATAAGTATGTGTCCAAAAACCAATAAAAACCACTCTGGAACTTGAGCTACGTATTGAGATAAAACATATGCCATAAAGAAACCTCCAACCAACAAAATGATCGCAATAATTAATCGTTTAGTCCACTTTTTTCTCGATGGACGTAGATGCAACTCTTCCATTATTCTGGTTGATCTTTAAAAAATGATTTGAGTTGCAAAGCTACAATACCTTTTTGAGAGTATTTCTTTAATTCGTAAATCATAATTCCAAAAACGACTATGTATTCTGTAGCAACTAAGTAAAGATTTTCTTGAAAACCGTTAGGTCCGTATGCAGAATAACTTAGCATTACAAAAAAGGACCACACTAATGGGAATCTATAATTTGTAAAGATTGACAAGATTAGTGGCAGCGCAACATACCACGGATGAACCGTAGTAGTTAGACTGTAATAAATTGTATAGGCAAATAACATTCCTATGATAATATCTTGATTGGTTTTGTACCTCCTAAGAAGTGCTAAAAGTAAAATGCCTATTGTTGAAATCAATGATAAAGCTGGCCCCATTTGTGCGATGGTATCCCAACCTATTGTGGCAAAACTAATTTCTCTTCCAACGTAGAAAATGCTAGCATTAAACTCAAACTTAATGAAGTATTCGTTAACGCTGTCCATCATATTAGCAAAGAGCTGTTCGTTCATTAAAACCGCACCAATTAAAATAGCACCCAAGGCAATGGTCGCAGTGTAGCCTGCAGAGGCTCGCCATTTCAATTTCTTAAATGCAAAAGGAATTAACATTAATGGGGTAAGCTTAACGTGCACAGCCATGGCCATAAAAAATCCAGCAACGAGACATTTCATCTTAATGAGATAATAAATCCCCATGAGTAAAAAAGCGATCATCACTCCTTCAAAGTGGAGGTTCCCCGTAAACTCTAGAATAATAAAAGGGTTCAAGGCATAAAGCCAAAGATTATTTTGCGATAGATCTAAGGCTTTGAGGATTTTACTAGCATATACAATTGCAACGATATCAAAGAGAATAATGATCGTTCTTAAAGAGAGAATATTGTAAAAAATACTGTCGCTTAGAATTGCTCCAGGCCAAAACAACATTTGATTAATTACGGGGTAACAAGAATAATGCTCCTGTGAAAGCTCCCCCATGCCGTGATATAGGGTTCGCATATATGGACTAGAATAAAAATTCCCGTAAAGTAAATTGTCAGGTTTCTCCGAGAATGGATTAATACCATCTGTCATTAATTCACCATCCCAAATGAATCTATAAAAGTCGTTTGATAGCTGTGGCGAGGCAAGAAAAAGTAGTACTCGAGCGAGAACAGCTATGAGTAATACATGCCTAAAACTCCACTTTATTTTTTCTTTAACAAGCTGATTATAAACAAGCAAAAAGCAGATGAAAGCACCTGTGTACTGCGCAAAAAAGAACACAAAAGATTCTCGCGGGGTGAAATATGCTATTCCAACTAAAAAACCAGCAAATAGTAGTAGACCAAAAATACTGGCGATCGAATCGGAGTTTTTCATGATTTCTTTTGACGCAAATTTCCATAAAACCTTCCAAATAATTCAAAAAAAAATTACTTTTGCATCTTTATCGCAACGTATGGCAAAGAAAGAAACTGAAGATAAAACTCCTCAAAATCAAGGATTGACGAAGACAGAAAGCTTTATTGATCAATATAAGAAACCGATTATTATTGGTGCTGGAGCCCTTGTGGTGATAGTTTTAGGGATTGTTGGTTACCAAAAATTAGTTTCGGAACCTACCGAAATCGAATCAAGGGATGCGTATTGGAATGCATTTTACGATTTTGAAGCAGATTCTTTAGATGCTGCTGCTAATGGAGACATGAATAACATGGGCATGGCCGATGTTGCTGATGAGTACTCTGGTACTTCAGGAGGTGATATTGCAAATTACTCAATGGGTATTATTCAAATGCAAAAAGAAGATTTTCAGGGAGCTCTTGATTATTTCGATGCTTGTGATTTTGAGGATATCATGCTAGGAAATATGGTAATCGGACTTAAAGGTGATTGCTATGTACAAATGGGTGATTATGAGACTGCTGTTGATTTATTCGAAAAAGCAGCGGAGCGTGAGGCTAACCAATTTACTTCACCACTGTACTACAAAAAAGCAGGTTTAGCTTACGAAGCTTTAAATGATAACGAAAGCGCTGTAACTGTTTACGAGAAAATCAAGAACGACTGGCCAAAATCTGACGAGGCTAGAGATATCGAGAAGTACATCGTTCGTGCTCAAAACTAATGGCTACAGCAGGTAAAAATCTATCTGACCACAAGCGGGAAGACCTTCCTGCAGATTTACAAGCAATTCCTAGTGGTGCCGATTACAGAATTGGTTTAGTTGTTTCTGAGTGGAATTATGATATTACTGGATCTCTGTTGGCTGGTGCTAAGGATGCCCTTACTAAAGCTGGCGTTAAAGAAGAGAACATCATAATCAAACACGCCCCAGGAACTTACGAATTAGCACTAGGAGCTAAACTAATGTTTGATTCCGATAATCTTGATGGAATTGTTGCTATCGGTTCGGTAATACAAGGCGAAACAAAACATTTCGACTTTGTGTGCGAAGCTGCTGCTCAAGGAATTAAGGACGTTTCATTGGAGTACAAAAAACCAGTAATATTCTGTGTGCTTACTGATAACACTCATGAACAGGCCATAGATCGCTCAGGAGGCAAACACGGCAACAAAGGTGTTGAATGTGCCATTGCTTGTTTGAAGATGCTAGCTAGATTTTAAGAAATGACTTTCAAATAATTTATTAATGTACTGGCCGCTTCAGAGTAGAACTAAGGCGGAGGACATCTCGACTTCGCTCGATGGCCAACTCCCACTTATTGATCCAAAATTTCACTTCATCCTTAAAAAGCACTCCTTCATTGATAAAATTCTCTTTTAACAGCTTTAAACAAATAAGACCACTACATTTGATTAGTACAATGTCTTAACTATGATAAAGGTTACCGATCTCTATAAAGAGTATCAACTCAATAAAAAACAACAGAAAGAATTTAACACCACAGAAACCACTGTTGTTCCCGTAAACAAAATCTCATTCGAATGTCAACCTGGTAGAATTTTCTCCCTACTTGGACCAAATGGTGCAGGTAAAACAACTACGTTGAGAATGATTTCTACTATGATTAAACCATCAAGCGGAAGTATTAATGTTTGTGGCTTAGATGCTGTAGAACAAGAGGGTGAAGTTCGAAAGAAGATTGGTTTTCTTACAGGAAGTACTGGACTTTACGAAAGACTTACAACTGACGAAATGATTAAATATTTCGCAGACTTGAATGATGTTCCAGCAGAAAAGTTCGAGGAGCGTAAAAACTATTACTACGACCTATTAGACATGCACGACTTTGCAAAAAAACGCACCGGTCAATTATCTACAGGAATGCGCCAGAAAGTATCTATTGTGCGTACCATGATTCATGACCCCGAAGTGGTAGTATTTGACGAACCTACCTCCGGCTTGGATGTAATCTCAGCTGAGAATATTATAAAACTAATTCGAAATTGTAAAGAGCAAGGTAAAACAGTAATCTTCTCTTCGCATATTATGACAGAGGTGGATCTTTTATGCGACGATCTTGCGATCATCAATAAAGGAAACCTCGTGTATAAAGGAAGTATGGATGAATTCAGGTCACAAATGCAGGCAGAAACACTGACCGCGGAATTCATTAGAATCGTTAACCAAGCTTAAAAACTCAGAAAATGAATAAGATTATAACAATAGCAAAGAAAGAGTTTTTAGATACGTTTAGAGACAAACGTACATTGGTGCGTATGGTCATGATTCCATTGTTGGCTTTTCCTTTAATACTTTATGTGATCACGACGCTACAATCCGCTTTAAGTGAAAAGGAAGCTGCAAAAGTTTTAGAGATTGGTTACGTAAATTGGGAAAACGAATTGGGTGATGAATTAATCTCCAACATGTCCAAAGATACTTTATATGACTTTATAGAATACTCAGACACGGCGAGTCTGCGACTTGATGTAGAGTCCGACACGATTAATCTTGGATTATTCTTTGATGAATATTTTGATCAATCGTATAAAGCAGATACTGCGGCACATTATCATTTATATATGAGAGCAGCAGATTATGAAGAGAAGGAAAGATTTGATATTCTAATCCAAGCTGAAAGTTCAAGACTACTAAACGAAAGACTAGCAACTGTCGATAAAGGGCCTGAATTTTCGACGCCATTAAAAGAGAGATTAGACAATAGAAGTAATCAACAGGAAGTGATCGGAAAATACGCCGGAGGAATTTTACCGTACATTTTTATTGCTTTCCTATTTATGGGTTGTATGCTGCCTGCGATCGACCTATTTGCCGGAGAAAAAGAAAGAGGCACTATCGAAACGCTTCTAACTTCACCTGTAAATAGACTACAAATCTTATTAGGAAAAATGGTGGTTATTGTTGCCATGGGATTAATTTCAGCAATTGTTGCTTTAGTGGGTCTTTATGCCGCAATTCAGCTGATGGATATTCCTGCTGAGATCATGAGTATAGTAAATGATATTTTGAGCTTACAATTAATTACAACATTGCTCCTATTGTTATTACCATTGGCCATATTCTTTGCAGGGGTTATGATTCCTGTTTCGGTTTATGCTCGCTCGTTCAAAGAAGCACAGAGTATTCTTACTCCATTAAACATTGTTATGGTGCTCCCAGCAATGGTGGGGTTTATACCTGGAATTGAGCTTACATTTACTACAGCATTCATACCAATTGTTAATGTGGTGCTAGCCACTAAATCTATTGTAGCAGGGACACCAGACTTTTTACTCATTGCAATAACATTTTTCACGCTAGTGGCGCTTTCGGCAGTAGCAGTGGCTATTTCCATTAAGCAATTTGGAAGTGAAAGTAATGTATTAAGGAGGTAAATAATGGATGCCTTAGGGTCACGCCTATGCGTGATGTCTCGTAGGCGTAATTATTTTGATATTATGGCGGACTATTTCAACCAAGAATCAGAACGACTTATTTACCGTGCGGTAACATTAGAGGATGCTGAACCTTGGTCGGAATTCTTTACCAACAATCCTAATCTTCCTTATATGGGACTACCTGTTCAGGGAACACCTCTGGAACTAGGAAAATGGTGGATAGAGAATCAATTTAAACGCTATAAGGAGCATGGAATTGGTCATTTAGCAACTTGTCTGAAAGGCACCAACGAACTTATTGGAATGGTAGGTTTATTGCCCAAAGAAATTGATGATGAGGCTGTAATTGAAATCGGTTATTCGCTTCTACCCCGGTTCTGGCGAAAAGGTTAAGGAACGGAAATGGCCAAGCAATTAAAGCGCTTTGGAAAAGCTAATCGAGATGATGGTAAGTATATTTCAATGATTCACCCAGACAATATTGGTTCACAAAAAGTGGCGCGAGCAAATGGAATGGTTCCATTAAGAGATTATGAGATTCGAGGTTTGCCTGTAATAATATTTGGGGAGAAATAAACTATGTTATAGTCCTACCTAACAATTCACAACAATACATGAATACAACTGCCGTTCACAAAACATGAGACCCAAAATCCATATTCTATATTTACTTTTTATAGCCTTTTCAATCAGCTGTAAAAAAGAAAACTCTAAGCCTAGGTGGGATACTTTGACAGTGAAAGAAAAGGTAACTTCTGGATCCATTTCAAATCTCATTTTAACAAGAGACAACGAAATAATTGTTCGCGTTAATTACACTGGTCACGAGGACTTCTCTACTTTTTACCATTCAACTGATAATGGTATACGATGGGAGAGTATGGATTTATTAAACGTGGCAACCACTGGTTACTCTAGAATAAGACTATATGACTTCTACAATTCTGAAACGAATACAATTTATTTAACCTCTGCCGGCGGCGGCATAATGGGCTTTGATCCTGGCATACTATTAAAAATTAACTTAACCACTCAGGTGTCATTGTTCTTAAATCGTCCTATAGGTGAAACAGGTTATCCTGCTCCTCCGGTTGATTTTTTAAATGATAGTCTTGGTTTTTTGGCTTTATCAGATTACAACCTCACAGGTTACTTGTGCAGAACTACGAACGCAGGAGATTCTTGGGATACGGTTTTAACAGATACTCGGATATACTCTATTTCATTCGCCGATGAAAACACGGGGTTTGTGAGTACAGAAAATACCTGCTGGAAAACTATCAATCAAGGAGACTCTTGGGAAAAGGTGTTTGAAACTAGCAGTATTATTAGAAAAGTTTCAATGTCAAACTCCAACATTGGTGTTTTAGGCGGTGATAAAATTTGGTTAACGATAGATGGTGGCGCATCATGGGAAATTATCTATGATAATCCAGTGAAAGATGTCAAAATGGATTACAAGAGTAATATTTACGTTATTTCGAAAAATGGAAAATTCTTCTATTCAGAAAATTTAGGAGAAAGTTGGAGTGCAAAAAGCAAAAAAGGTGAAGGTTTTTCAATTCTAGAAATCTTTGACAACAACGTGTTAACCAGTATTTCAAATGGGAATTATTCTGATAATAACGGCCGAAAAATGGATATAAGAATAGGCAGGCTTAAGAACTGACCTCTGACGGAGAAATAAAATCGAAATGAATAAAGAATAATGGTTTTAAAATGTACCTTTATTTCATATCCAAATAGCGATAGAAAACGAAAACTATGAACGGGAATAAATTGTTATTAAAGAAAATTCTTTGGGTGCTGGCTGTAATCTTTGTGATTTTACTCACCATTAGATTTATCAAGGTATTCCCAATGATTGTTAAGTTCTTAGCTTTAGCGGCGAACGTTATTACTATTTACCTAGCATACACAGTAATCAAAAAAAAACAATAGAGAAAAGAGTATAAGATGAGTACACAAGATACATTTAGAGAAATGGACCCTAAGAAAATATTTCGTTGGGCCTTATTAGGAATTTTTGGACTTGTAGTCCTAGTTCTATTTTTCATGGCTTGGCAAGATGTTGATCCAGGAGAAGAGGGATTTATTTATAAGCCATACGGCGGCGGTGTAGATACCTCAAAGAGCTATTCAGAGGGAACATACTTAATAGCACCTTGGAATGAGATTATTACGTACAATATTCGTCAGCAGTCAAGAAGCTACGAATCTCAGGTAATGGACATTAACGGTACTGAAATAGGTCTTGTTGTGGCTGTAAACTACCATGCTGAAAAAAGTAAAACATCACGTCTTCACTTACTACACGGTGAAGGATATGCAGAATCTTTTGTAGACAAGAAAGTAAAAGGTGCTATTAAAGATGTTGTCGGTAGGTACACTTATGAAGAAGTATATTCGAGCAAGCGTGAGGCATTAGAGATTGAAATAGAATCAATTTTAGAAAACGATTTCGTAGGAAACTACATTGCGCTTGACTTCGTAGAGATTGCCGACGTAAACCTACCTTCAAATATTGCTGAAGAAATTACAGTGAAAGAAACCCAAAAGCAGAAAAACAAAACTTCAGAATTGAAGAAGATTGAAGAAAAAAACTTAGCAGATGCAAAAATAGAAACAGCACGTGGTGACTCCGCAAAAGCCATCATTACTGCAATGTCTGAAACTGAAGCCATCAAAATCAAAACTCAGGAGCTTAAAAAGTCACCACAATATATTGAGTACTTAAAAGCTAAAAAATGGAATGGTGTTTTACCAACCGTTATGGCCGGAGAAGGCAGTGGCTTTATCATTGATATGACGAAGTAATTTAAGATTTAGTGAATCGAATATGCATCATCATATTTGTTCTTACCACTTCTTGCAATGCTGATAAAGAGCAGAATACTGCAGTAGTATCTGAGACCAAATCGGAGAAATCGTTCATGGAACTTTTAGAGGATGTTAATGATTTGAACTTTCCTTTGGAATTAGACTGTTTTAACCAGCTAAACAATGAGAGTACTTTTAATCAATTAGAACCCTACTTTCCAAATGGGGGAAAGTTGATAGGTAAGGCCTTTTTCGGTACGAAACCACTATTATTATTCACTTTTCCTTGTGACATTTCTAGTTGTCCTCATTTCTATTCCTTTACTAAAGATGGGGAAATAATTGATTCTCTGCATCTATTCAACGGAACATGTGCAGGTGATCCCTGGTCTGAAAGCAGCTGTAAAACGCGAATATCTGAGAAAATTGACATTTTTCAATCCGATACCTTAAGATTATATCTCTTTAATGACACTCTGAGAAAGTTAGATTCTACGCTACTAATTAATAGCTATTACAGGTTGAATGATAATGGAAGGTTCATGAATATCAATGTCGATACGCTCTTACTTGAAAAAAACTAAACAATCCTTACACCTAAACGTTCTATCAAAAAACTAACGCTATGAGAACCTTGGTATTATCCATTGTGATACTATCTTCTTTTACCCTATTCGGTCAATCAATAAAAGAGGAAAAAATGGCCAACCTTGAGTACATGATTGGTGAATGGGTGGGAACTTCTACGCTTTACGAAGATGGAGAAATTAAGTCTCAAGAACCTGCTTTTGAAAACATCAAATACGATTTAAACAAAAGCATTATCGTTATAGAGCTAAACTCAGAAACCCTTAAGCTGCATACTATTATCCATTATAGTGAAAGGGATTCAACCTACTACTATTATGCTTTTTCAGAGAACGGAGGTGGAAGATTACCTGCTGAATTTGTTGACGGTCATTTTGTAGTTAATGCAAGCAAAACCAAACGTTACATCTTTGAAAAATATGGTGAGAATGGATTCAGAGAATACGGTGAAAAGCTAGTTGATGGTGTTTGGATAAAATACTTTGAAGACATCTTTACGAACACCAAATAAGCTTTAATTCATATTTTACTGATTATCATGGGGTATATTGTATTACATTTGACAAACATCATTAACCCCAATACCTCCCATGTTAGTTCTATATAACGGACACTTAATAATTACTGTTTTAATCGGATTTGTTACTTCGCTTTTACTTTCCAAAATAGACCCATCATTCTCAAAATTAACACAACCTCTTTTTTGGGTAGTCCAATTATTCTATTCTAGCCTTTTTACAGGATTAGGATTTAGACCTCGTTTATATACCTTACCGTTTTGGTTTTTATCTTCCATTTTTCTTATTTGGTCTTCTATTCACGTTCATGGTATCGCCGGCTTATTTTTATCTATAATAAGCGTTGTTATCCTTGTCGGTTTAAGCCTGCTTGTAATGAAGAAAAGATCTGATATCCGAAAGGAAAAAAGTCTTGTTTTATTGGAGGATTTCTTAAGGGATGGTGAAACATTAAATGTTGAACTCTTATGTTTTTACCCTAAATACATTTATACCGATAACCCGATCTATGAACGCCTTTTTCATTATATATTCGAACGACTTCAATACCTCTGGTTTTCAAATCAGGAAGTAAAAAATCGTTTTATGTTGATCATTGAAAAACTCGATGGAAAAAGAAAACCTGAAAATCGTCAACACAACCATTTTAAAGCAATTCTTGAAGAGGGAAAACAAGACGGCATATCAGAATACTTGATCAAAAACTTAATGGACGATATTCCTACGACTTCCGAGCTAGAAAGAACACTAGAATAAGTAATTATCAGTTTAAGATGGTAGAGGAATATGAAAGCGTATTCGTCTAGAGAATTTAAGCCAGCTTTCTTAGTTTAATATTCATTAGATTTAACGAAATAACCAAAATCTATGAAATTAACTGGAAAAATTCTTTGGGGACTATGCATTCTTGGGTTAATCCTGAACGTTTCCCTAGTCCCGGGAGGTGCTATACTCACAGTATTCTCTTTTGCATTATTATCTTGTTTTTACTTTTACTTCGGCTTTGCCTTCTTAAATGGAATAAGACTCCGACATACGTTTAAAAAAAGTTCTTGGAAAGGTATTTCTACCTTACGAATTCTTTCCGCTATATTCTCTGGTTTTGCAATATCTTCTTCACTCATAGGGCTATTGTATTATTTCCTTTTTTGGCCAGGAGCTAAAGTAATGCTGCTAAGCGGTTTGTTTTTCATGGGGATCACTCTAATTGTCGGTTCGATTAAAAACAATAAAACAATCTTCTACAAGCGAATTTTAACGAGAATAATCGTATTCACAGCAGTGACATTTATTTTCTACTTAATACCCAAAGAAAGACTATTAGAGTTCAAATACAGGAATCACCCCAGCTATGTAGAAGCAATGAAAAATGTTTGGAAAAATCCTTATGATATTGAAGCTAGAAAACAACTAGATGAAGAAAAAATGAAATTAATCCTTAGTAATCATAATTAGTAATGAAGGATTATTTTCTATTATTTATTCTGACCTTTTTTGTTTCATGTACTGAATCGGAATCAGAGATCAATGAAATTGAAGTTATCACAGATGAGGCCATAATAGTAGATAGTCCAGCATCAATTTCTATTGAAAATGATTCGGCTTTTATCACTGGCGTTATGGATTTTCCACAGGAGGTCTTCAATCATCCTAATCTAAAGTATATCTCCGTTTGGGGCCAAGATTGTGATATTGCAGGTATGCCTTGCTACGCCATTGATTCAATTCCTAATCGTATAGATGAATTAACAGAATTAGAAGAATTGCATTTAGGATTAAACTACATTGATGAATTGCCGCCAAACATTCTGAAGCTTGAAAAATTACGCGTGCTTGACATGCTAGAGAACCCGGGATTCAATGATGTAGAAACGGTAGCAAAAATTCAATCGCTCGAGGAGTTTACTTGTTTTGGTTGTCGTTTAACGGAAGAAGAAAAAGACTATCTGCGTGAAAATTTACCCAATTGTGAGCTAAATTTTTAAGCCAATTGAACCCCTAATATTCAAACGGTTTAGTCGATATTTTACGATCCCTCTTTTTATAACAGCGAAAAACATTTTTTAACAAAACATTTGGTGAATAGGTTTTTTGTGCTTTACCTTTGCGCCCAAATGGAATTGCTAAACATTTATAGCGCAACTTTAAGACCTAGGTCTCCGAGGAGGTAATCTCAACCTTTCTCTAAAATTCCCTTTCATTAATTTTTTAGTATTTAAACTTTTAGGCAAGAACGTCTTGACATTAATTTCAACATATCATTCTAATCTTAACGCTGGTTTCAATTCAGCGACAAGACCTGCTATGCCTAGGAGGAACAGGAGACCCTTGAGGTCTTAATTCTTTTTGCTGGGCTACGCGCTCGGCCGCTTCTAAGAAGCAACAATTCAACATTTAAATAACATTACAAAGCACTCTAATCATGGAGTATAAACTTGAGGAGGCGAACATTCGTCATCTGCATTATGCCGAATCCATCTGCGAAATGATGGCTGAAGCAGCAAAAAAACGAGGAACTGGAATTGCTAAGCGAACACCAGAATACCTTCAAGAAAAGATGATTCAAGGCAATGCAATAATTGCTTTGAGCAATAACCATGTTGTGGGTTTCTGCTATATCGAATCTTGGCAATCACAAGAGTATGTGGCGCATTCAGGCCTAATTGTAAACGAGGATTTCCGAAAAACAGGTCTTGCTCGAAAAATTAAGTCTGCTGTGTTTGAACTCTCGCGGAAAGCATTCCCGAATGCCAAAATATTTGGTATTACTACAAGTCCTGCAGTAATGAAAATCAATACTGACTTGGGCTACAAACCCGTTGCATTTTCCAACCTAACATCCGACTCAAAATTCTGGGATGGATGCAAAAGTTGTACGAATTATGACATCCTAGAGCGCACATCAAAGAAAATGTGCCTTTGCACAGGAATGTTATGCCTCCCATCAACCAATCAAAAGAAAAAGAATGAAAAAGAAAAAAGTATTACTAGCATTTAGTGGAGGTTTAGACACTTCCTATTGCGCCATTTATTTATCAAAAGAAAAAGGATATGAAGTTCACTCAGCAATCGTAAACACAGGTGGTTTTGATTCTCAAGAGCTCACGAAAATTGAAGAAAAGGCGAAGTCTCTCGGAGTTACAAATCATTATACGCTTGAGGAAACAGAAACCTATTATTCTGAAATCGTGAAGTACTTAGTTTTCGGTAACGTATTGCGTAACAATACCTATCCCCTTTCAGTTTCTTCTGAACGTGTACATCAGGCTATTGCATTGGTTCAAAAAGCGAAAGCTATCAATGCCGATGCTATTGCTCACGGAAGCACTGGAGCCGGTAATGATCAAATTCGATTTGATCTGCTCATTCAGCTATTGGACCCAACAATGGAAATCATTACTCCAATCCGTGATCAAAAACTATCACGCGAAGAAGAGATCAATTACCTAATCGCCAACGGAATCAATTCCTCGTGGGAGAAATCTAAATACTCTATAAACAAAGGACTTTGGGGCACCAGTATTGGAGGAGACGAGACATTAACCTCTCACCTATCTCTCCCAAATGAAGCTTACACACATCAGAACATAGAACAACCTCCATTGGAATTGTCTATTCAATTTAAAGAAGGAGAACTAGTAGGTATTAATGATGAACCCATCTCACCTATCAAAGGAATTAAGCTAATAGACAAAATAGGAAAGCAATACGGAATTGGCCGTGACACACACGTAGGCGACACCATTATTGGACTTAAAGGTCGTGTTGGTTTCGAGGCTCCAGCGGCATTGATGATTATTAAAGCACATGAGCTTTTGGAAAAGCATACGTTAACCAAATGGCAAATTCACTGGAAAGAACAGCTAGGCAATTGGTATGGAATGTTCTTACACGAAGCCAAATTCCTAGATCCTGTAATGCGCAACATAGAGGCTTTTCTTGAATCTACGCAGAAAAATGTATCAGGAAAAGTTCATCTCAAACTCCACCCTAATCACTTTCAATTATTAGGAGTTTCTTCTGATAATGATCTCATGAACAATCAGTTTGGAACCTATGGCGAAATGAATAAAACATGGAGTGCAGAGGATGTGAAGGGATTCATCAAGATAGAATCGAACGCCTTAAAAATATTTCATCAAACAAACACATTATCATGATACAAGTAGGAATTATAGGTAGCACGGGATATACAGCAGGAGAACTTATACGTATACTCATGACACATCCTGAAGTAGAAATTAAATGGTGCTTCAGTCAGTCCGCGGGAGGTGAAAAGATAGCCCAGCACCACCCAGATCTTTTTATGCATGAAGGCAACTTCACGAATCAAATCGACACATCGGTTGATGTTATATTCCTTTGCCTTGGACATGGTAACTCCAAAAAAGCGCTCGAGAATTATAAGTTCAATTCCAGTACTAAGATTATTGACCTTAGTAACGATTTTCGCTTAAGTGAAGATTCCTTCTTTAACGACCAAAAATTCGCTTATGGACTTCCGGAAGCAAACAAAGAAGCCATCCAAAAAGCCAATGCTATCGCCAATCCTGGGTGTTTTGCTACAGCTATCCAGTTGGCATTGATTCCTGCGCTGGAGCAGGGAATTGTCAATTCTGAAATTCATGTTCATGGTATTACGGGCTCTACTGGCGCAGGCAAATCTCCAAGTTCAACGAGTCATTTTAGCTGGCGAAACAACAACATTTCTATCTACAAACTTTTTACGCATCAACACTTGGCAGAGGTCAATGAAACACTTTCAGAAGTATCTACAAAGGATGTTCCTCAATTGAATTTTGTGCCAATGCGAGGGGGTTTTACGCGTGGTATTTTCATTAGCCTCTACTTTAATTCGGAATGCAGCGAAGAAGAATGTATTCAGCTCTACAAATCTTATTATGCTGATGATCCTTTTGTTCATGTGACTTCTAATGAAATCTCACTAAAACAAGTGGTAAACACGAATTATAACCTTCTTCAAATAAAGAAGATTGAAGGTAAAGTCCACATCACTTCTATCATTGACAATTTGGTTAAAGGTGCAAGTGGTCAGGCCGTTCAAAACATGAATTTAATGTTCGGTATCGAGGAAAGTACGGGACTTAAACTAAAATCTAATTATTTCTAAAATGGAACTATTTAACGTATATAGTAAATATAACATCGCGCTAACGCGGGCAAAAGGATCCCATGTTTACGATGATAAGAATCAAGAATATCTTGACCTATATGGAGGTCATGGCGTAATATCGGTTGGTCATGGTCATCCTGATTACAAAGAAGCATTACAACTGCAACTCGATAAAATTGGTTTTTATTCCAATGCTATTGAGATACCAGAGCAAATTGAAGTAGCGAAGAGCCTACAAGAAATCACAGGATATAATAACCATGAACTTTTCTTATGCAATTCAGGTACGGAAGCTAATGAGAACGCATTAAAACTAGCTTCTTTTCACACAGGGAAGAACACCATTATTGCATTTAAAAATAGCTTTCATGGTCGCACCTCAGCATCTTTAAATGTAACCGATAACCCGAATATTTCATCGACCCTAAACCAAGAGAATTTTCCGGTGATCTTCTGTGAACTTAACAATTCAGCTCAGTTAAAGGAGGCCTTCGCAGAAAATGATGTAGCTGGAGTAATCATTGAAGGAATTCAAGGTGTGGGAGGTTT
>JAKVAQ010000084.1 GCA_022447665.1 Crocinitomicaceae bacterium | reverse complement strand
TTTATCCGTGCTTTTCATTTATTAAAAAACCAATTGGGCATACGGCATGGGAGTTATAGAAGGGTGTTGCGGGTAGTGTAGGTTTGTTTTTTGGCCACCTAGTCCTCCCGCCGGCTAAATGTACTTTTCACCGCCAAAGAAAAAATACTACACCAAAGCGTTTGCTGGCGCACCACGTTTGCCTTGCGTTTATCTATTAGGCGCTTTCATAGCACGATACCGCCTTTAGGAGGGGTGGGGGATTTTCAAAGAATTGGGCTTGATTGGATTGATTAATGACGCAGCAGCTCATTTATCCTCCGAATTGACAAAGCAGGAGGAGCTACTGCGCAGTGGGTTTCAACTTGTTTAACTGTTATGGATTATTTCTGTTAATAGGCTTATTATTTTCTTGTATCTGTAATCCTGATCTTCGTAGAAAAGATTACCTAAAATGGCTTCTTGTTTGGCGCTATCTTCTAGAATATCTTTAAAACATTCAATTAGGTAAGTTTTTACTTTCTGATCTGAGACCAAAATTTGCTCTTTAAGGTCAGTTACATAATTCAAAAGGTAGACGATATCTTCAAAATCCTGACTTGTGCGCGGATCTTTACTGCCACGATCATAAAACGCAGTTAATTTGGTAGCCATGAAATATGGCAATGCCAAACATTTTATTTCCAATCCATCAATTTCAAAACTAATGAGGTGTTTAAATCCAGGGCCGAACCATGGGTTTGCTGGTGCCCAGCCAACTGCTTGTGTAGACATAACATCTACTTTTATATCATCATATCTAAATCGGCAAATTACATGATCTTCGCTTGATTGCACAAAGCCTTTATTGATTAATTGGGCCCGAATTTTCTCTAATTCACTCAGGTTGGTGATTTCCAAAGAAATATCAATGTCTTTTGTTGGGCGCACATCCTCAGCCGAAAGATCATCAATGTATAAACTAACCATAGCAACTCCCACGTAAACAACAGATGCATTGAGTTCTCCCAAGGCTTGTGCTATTTTCTTAGTGGCGGCTCTATTTATCAAAGTGTTTTTTAGCATATTCTGTTTCTCAGTTCTTTAATGGCTAGTTTTTTCTCTCTCGCACGACCTACGCGCAATGCATCACAAAGCGCCATGAGTGCGTAGAATTCTGCATCTTTCAGGCAAGCTTCTGGAACCTTGGGATGTAGCGGCTCTATGGACTCTCCTCTAACTTTTCCTTCGCCATAGGGCCATACATACGGCTCTTCACTTGCTATTTCTTCACTCAGAGGTGGAGCTGCATGCGAAGTAGGCACACCCCTTACTTTTGCACCTGGTTGTTGTGGATAAACGAAGCGTAAACCGTACTCTAGAAAATCAAGTATGTTGAGTTTCATTAGTTTTTTCTTGTCTTTCGATATTAAACCGGCAATGGCAGAACGATTTAGGCTTTCGCTGATTTCACTACCGGATATACCCAGTTCAATAGACAGGTCCTTCATCAACCAGCTTTGTTCACCTTTGGCGGCAATTTTTAAAAGTACTACGATATCATGCGGGCGCATGCCACTGTGCTTTTTCATGCTTGTACAATTGTTTTAATCAAAGATACAATTAATTCTCAAATCGCGATTCGCGAATTGAGAATATTCTATATCGGAATATGAAATATTTGATTGAATTTGTTATTCGCATTAAATAATATGAAGAACTGTTTTATGGTTCCAATGCCGATGGTTATACCACAGAATTATACATGCACTTGGCCGACTCACTTATTGGCCGCGACCATCGCTGGG
>JAKVAQ010000083.1 GCA_022447665.1 Crocinitomicaceae bacterium | reverse complement strand
ACCATCTGTGACTATATCAAAAACTAATTTCTCATAATCCGTTTTCTGCTCAACCCTAAAATCTTCAACATGATATTTTACATTCTTAATAGGTGTAAAAATTGAATCAACTGCGATAGTACCAAAAGCCGCACCAGAATCAGAATTCTCCTCAGCAGGTAAATACCCTCTTCCTTTGATAATTGTAAGTTCCATCTCCAATTTAACAGATGGTTCCATATTACAGATAACTAAATCCGGGTTTAATACTTGAAAAGCCGAAGTAAACTTACCTAAATCACCAGCAGTTAATTTATCTTGACCTGAAATAGATACAACAACAGTTTCATTATCCGTACCTTCTATTTGTTGCTTGAAACGAACTTGTTTCAAGTTCAAAATGATCTCAGTCATATCTTCAACTACACCTTTCATTGTAGAGAATTCGTGATCAACTCCTTCTAAACGAACAGATGCTATTGCAAAACCTTCCAAAGAAGATAATAAGATACGTCTTAATGCATTACCGACAGTGATGCCATAACCAGGTTCTAATGGACGGAACTCAAATTGTCCTTCGTGTTCGTCCGAGTTGATCATAATAACCTTATCCGGTTTTTGAAAATCTAAAATTGCCATTTTTCTTCTTTTAATTGTTATTCAGTTGCGCGGTTTAAAAGATTGAAGATATTCCTTCAAACCCTTTGGCTGAATTTCAATATGATTAATTATTATTTAGAGTAAAGCTCAACGATTAGTTGTTCCTTGATATTCTCTGGGATCATTTCTCTCGTTGGTGTACCAACAACTTTCCCTTCCATAGCCGATGGATTCCAATCTAACCAATCGAAGTTGTTGGTTTTCGCAGCTAATGAATTCGTGATTGCTTCTAACGATTTAGATTTTTCGCGGACACCGATCACATCGCCTACTTTAACGCCATATGAAGGAATGTTCACTACTGAACCATTCACCGTAATATGCTTGTGAGATACAAGCTGACGCGCACCTCTACGAGTAGGAGAAACCCCTAATCTAAAAACCATATTGTCTAAACGAGATTCGCATAATAATAGCAAGTTCTCACCTGTAATCCCCTTCATTCTAGACGCTCTTTCGAACATGTTTGAGAATTGACGCTCAAGAATACCATAAGTATACTTAGCTTTTTGCTTTTCCGCTAATTGAATAGCATATTCAGACTGCTTACCCCTACGTTTATTAGGACCATGTTGTCCTGGGCCGTAAGCTCTTTTTTCCAATGCTTTATCTGGGCCAAAGATTGGATCTTTGAAACGACGCGCAATTTTTGATTTTGGACCTGTATATCTTGCCATTTTATTGTATTTAAGGGAGACTATGAATTAAGGCTTTCCTCCGACAGTCTTGATTCCCTTCGTTATTTAATTAAATTATACTCTTCTTCGTTTCGGTGGGCGACATCCATTATGTGGAAGTGGTGTAACATCAATGATTTCAGTTACTTCAATCCCTGCATTGTGTAAAGATCTGATTGCAGACTCACGTCCTGCACCTGGTCCTTTAACGAATACTTTAACTTTACGTAATCCGAAGTCATGTGCTTCTTTCGCCGCATCTTCCGCTGCAACTTGTGCTGCGTAAGGCGTGTTCTTTTTAGAACCTTTGAAACCCATTTTTCCTGCTGAAGACCAAGAAATAACTTGACCAGAAGCATTTGTCAATGAGATGATAACGTTGTTGAATGTCGCCTGGATGTGTGCTTCTCCTAACGCTTCAACTTTTACGTTCTTTTTCTTTTTTTGATTTG
>JAKVAQ010000082.1 GCA_022447665.1 Crocinitomicaceae bacterium | reverse complement strand
TCAAACTGGGATAAAGTATCGTCTGGTTGAAATTTCTCCCGCTCCGCTGGATTTGTAATCCTGCGGAATTTCTAATCATTAAGCTATTCTTTTCAATGCCTTAGCCTATTCATTCTCGAAAAAATGAATCTAACCCAAAACAAAAAATAGCTCAAATTCTATTTGATTCTTTTCACGATAATAAATCGGCGAACTTCACTGTTAACCAATATGCAAAAAGAGATCAGCGTTTTACAGCTTTGATGGAATATTCCATTTTTCCCGCTCCGCTGGATTTGTAATCCTGCGGAATTTCTAATCATTAAGCTATTCTTTTCAATACCTTAGCTTATTCATTCTCGAAAAAATGAATCTAACCCAAAACAAAGAAATAGCTCAAATTCTATTTGATTCTTTTCACGATAATAAATCGGCGAACTTCACTGTTAACCAAGATTCCAAAAGAGATCAGCGTTTTTACAACTTTGATGGAATATTCCATTTTTCAAGGGGGGAATTTTGGGAAACTCTGGTTCTCTGAGGATGAAAAAGCTTGTGCTATTGTGATCGACCCAACCAAAAACAAAACTACTTGGAAAGGAATCCTTTGGGACCTAAAGCTCATTTTCAAATGCGTAGGATTGAGGAAGGTTTCCTCGGTTATGAAGTGAGGGAAAAAAGTGAAAGAAACTCATCCTGATAAAAATACTTTTTTACACCTCTGGTATTTGGGTGTTGATCCTCAAGAACAAGGAAAAGGAACCGCCTTGTTGAAAGCAATCATCTCTGAGGCTAAAAATCAAGGGAAAAGTATTTGCCTAGAAACATCAAATCCAAGAAATTTTCCTTTTTTTTGCGAAGTAAATGGTTTCGAAGAAACTGCAGTCATCGAAGATTTTGGATTTCCCATTAGAGCTTACAAGTACTCAAGCAAATAAAAAGCCAACCTCGAAAGGTTGGCCAATGATAGTTAATCGTTAACAGCTATGAAAAAGTCTACTCTTCACAAATAGGCTGAATGAAATTGAGTTAGATTAATCTATTTCTTTCATGCTTATAGTCTCAAAACACAATCAACTATCCTCTTTACTCAGACTTACTAGTAATAGAGTTGAAATTTCAAAATGTCACCTGCAGAAATGAATATTTTCTTGAATTTTCTTATCCTCGTGTCGCCCGAGAGAATAACTTCAAACCTATGAGTCAAAAAATCAAAATCTTATCGTACACATCAGACTACTTTGATGATTGGTATGCCCTAATGAAAAAGCTTTTTGCAGATTATCCAACCAAAGACATTAAGAAAGCGCTTAAAAGGCTCGAGAGAGATGGACGGTATAAAGTTTATTTGGTTGAGGTGAAAAATCAAATCATTGGTACCGCGACATTTTCTATTAAATCTGATTATGTGGAAGGTGCCTCGCAATCCCCAACAGGTTATTTGAATGCAATTTATGTGAAGAAGGATTTTCGAAAGCAAAATGTAGCCAAAAAGTTAGTAGAGAAAGGTGAAAAATGGTTGTTGAAAAAAGGGTGTATTGAAATGGGTTCTGATACTTGGTTATGGAATAAAGAAGCGCAAAAATTCCACAAGAACATGGGGTTCAAAAAGAAAGATGTGCTGGTTCATTATATCAA
This sequence comes from Crocinitomicaceae bacterium, assembly GCA_022447665.1. Lineage (GTDB taxonomy): Bacteria > Bacteroidota > Bacteroidia > Flavobacteriales_D > Crocinitomicaceae > JAKVAQ01. Next base: position 345 of record JAKVAQ010000082.1, on the reverse strand, counting down.
GAAGATAGGCTAGGCTTGGATTTGTTTTACTTGATTTCAGAAATTATATCAGCGGCATCTATACTTCGAAATACAGGATAATCCTTGTATAAAAAGATTACCTATTAATCTATGAGCTGCTATTGATAGTCATGAATAAAAAAAAACGACACGATCTCCCCTTTTTTTGAGACAATCAAGTAACTAGTTACTTTGCCCTAGGATTGTTTCGTATCCACTTCCGCTCTTAGTAGCGGTACAGGTAACAATGTATTTACTTCCATTGCTCGCAATACCAACTCTGTCCGAAGAGGCGCTTCCACTAACTTTACTCTGGACAGAAGCAGCGACCGAGTTTCCCGAAAT
>JAKVAQ010000081.1 GCA_022447665.1 Crocinitomicaceae bacterium | reverse complement strand
CTAATACGTTGCCTAAATGGTTACTTAACTCAAATTGCTTGTCTCCTACTTTTCGTTCTACATCTGTATCAATGTTAACGTTTGTTGCGTCACTTGATGCAATAATTTCGTTTACATTTTCAATCCCAACTCTACTCGATCCGTAGATATTTCGTTCTCTAATATATAAGTTTTTATCAGGTCCATTTCCATCATCTTCCACTTTATATTCGTAGATGGCCATCACATTTCCTTGAGCATCTCTAATATAAAACGTTTTAGAAATTAAATCATCTGTACTATTATCGAAAACAGCTTTTACAATACGATTCCCCATAGCATCATAAGTAAACTCAAGATTATCTTTTGTACTTATTCCTGTTCTAGTTATACTCTTGACTTTTCCCGTAACCATCCAATCAATTTGGTCAATTTCTTCTTGCCAATCTGATTCTAATTCTCCGATTTCGTTATAAGTATAATTTACTCCTCCTGGTGCCAACGATTGTGTTTCTAAATCATCGCCAGATGGAGCTCCTGCAACCGCATCATTTACCATTTTCAATTGGTTTGTTCCTGCTATGTAGTTGTAGTTAAAGTCATCTATCAATGTTTTGACATCTGCAACATCTGCCCAACGCTGTAAGTATGTTAGGTTACCATTTTCATCATATGAATATGTCGCTGCATACTTCGATCCTCCTAAAGTTGGAGATGAACCAGATACATTGATATTCTCCTGATCCATCGTTTTAATCCTATTGAGCTGATCATATCTGTACCAGGTATGTGATGTTGGTAACAAGTCTAAAGAACCATCAGCTTTCATTCCTGCAGTGTACATTTCTTTAATATTACCGTTGTACAGATCATAATCATGAGCTGTTGGTGTACTTGTCTCACTTATAGCCAAAAAGTCATTGGATTGTCTTGCCTGGTAATCTCCTTCAAAATAATGCAATGAATAACCAAAGGCATCTTCCGCGTTCATGTGGTTAAGACCGTCTACTTTACCATCTTTTCCTTGATCATTGTCTCTGTCCAGGTCTTCTGAGTTCACCCCTTTTAACCAACCTTGAATAGTATAGGCAAAGTCATTTGCTTGTACTTTTTTATCACCTATTTCTACTCTTGCTAGTGGACCATGATCATAGTAAAAATACTTGGCGTCTTGCTCCCATATTCTTCCATTGTTTGAAGTGTAAACCTTGGTAATTCTATTATCAGCATCATAGCAGTATTTATGGCTAAACTCATCTGTTTCTCCATCTTGGTAAGTTACCTGATTCACATTTCCGCTAACTAAATCATATTCATAATTCACTGATTTTCTTGTTTGGTCACTTGAGGTAATTAGCTCAAGGTCCGAATCATTAATATCTTGAATCAACTCCTTCACATTTCCGTGTACATCATAGTCATAGAAAGTTGCGTTTTCATAAGATGTTAAAGCATCAGCCAATAAATAATTCTCAAAGTATAAAACTCCTGTAATTCTATTACGGGTATTCCCATCGCTATAATCTGCAAATTCTGAAAGGATACTAGTAAAAGTTCCTGATTCTAATTCGTCGTAAATTGTCACCGTAACTTCTTCTCTAGCAATTCCAGTTAAATTCTCAGGAAAGTTATCTGCCGAAACATTTACCCATGCTCCACCTGCCGCTTCGAACTTGCCATCATTAAATTCATAAGAACTACTGGCAATGGTCATTTCTCCTACCTCAATAATTCTTCCTATTTCATCGTAACGCGTATAGCTATACTTATCATTTGTTTCTTGTTTTGCATTCTGTGAAATCACCAATCTTCCTAATTCGTCATAAGCGAAATGACTCTCCCCACCATCTGGTGTTACCTGGCGCACTAGTTGGTTTAATGAGTTGTATTCATATATGGTTTCATAGGTATGTGTAGGTAATACATTGGTTCCTGTTGGGGTAGTATTGGCTGCCCTTGCAGTATTTATATCTCCAGTATTTAATGATGCCTCTGCTCTATCTACTCCTTTTGGTGGAACTGTTTGTACTAAGTTCCCTGCCTGATCATAGTAGTATAAGGTATAATGGTACTCCTTATCTGGGTACTCCATATCAAAGTTCTCGATTAAGCTGCTCATTGCTTCTTCGATATAACGCTGCTGAAAATGCGCACGGGTATTCTCAATATAAATCTCATATTGGTTGTTGGCATTTACCGTATCAGCATTGGCTGTTAATTGCTCACATGGGAATTCTTCTAATGTAATCGAAGGTATTGGAGTTGATAAGATAGGAGGACAAATTTGTGTTTGTAAA
>JAKVAQ010000080.1 GCA_022447665.1 Crocinitomicaceae bacterium | reverse complement strand
GACTTGCATGTGTTAGGCCTGCCGCTAGCGTTCATCCTGAGCCAGGATCAAACTCTCCATTGTATAAAATCCTGTATGTTTTTAGAAATAATTCTACGCTTTCTTTTACCTTACTATATATCTTCTTTCAATGCCTCAAAGAACGTCTCTGTAATTGCTCAAAATTTCCAAGCAATCTATCAACTTTTAACTCTCTACTTTTCCTTCTTCTCAACCATCACTCGTTCGTAATGGGAGCGCAAAGATATAGACTCTTTTTTTACTGGCAAGCATAAACTCAAAAAAAAATCATCTTTTTTTAAAAAAAATTTAATCTATCGCTGCAACACCTTGTTTATAAGGGTGTTTCAAAAACAAAAAAAATCAATATTAACAGAAGGTTGTTCGTGAGAGTTTAACTAAAGCCGATTTTCCCGCTATATATAGCGCTAATTTTGACATTTAACACCTATACCTATTAATGGCGGGAAATATATTCATAGAGGACAAAGAAAAATCTGGCGCTATAAAGAAGCGTAGCACTAGAAAGAAACAGGGCAAGAAAAAAGTAGAAAAGAAAAAGTTCGATTTTTTCAGACCTATAAAGAATATCTTTTCTGAAGAAAACAAAAGAACCAATCTATCTGTAGGACTTATACTATTAGGTGCTGCCTTCTATATCATTCTATCGTGCATCTCCTATTTATTTACGTGGAAGATTGACCAAGACTTAGTGCTAAATACTAGTCTTTTCGACTTCATATTCAATACAGAAGAAATTGACATTCACAATCATCTAGGAAAATTAGGAGCATGGAACTCGCATCTACTCATCTATAGATGGTTCGGAATAGCCTCATTGTTTATTCCTTTTATCATGACCATAACAGGACTTTATCTTACAATGAAAGTTAAAATATTGCCTATTGGAAAAACAATCGGATTTTCTTTAGTTGGGATGGTCACCATTTCAATGATGATGGGATACATTACAAAGATAGATTCATTTCCATTTGGTGGAGCCTTTGGATATCAATTGAACTTATGGTTTAAAATGGTGCTTGGTAATTTCGGAGCCCTATTAGCTATTGGGATAATATCATTCATTGTTTTTATAGGTCTATTTAATCCAGACTTCGAAAAGATTAAGGCGTACTTTAATAAGGAAGAGGAAGAAGAACCAGAAACGGCCGAAGCCGGTTTAAATGACTTTGTTACAATCAATACTATTAAGGACGAAGAAATAGAAAAAGATCAATTAAGTAATACTATCGAATTATCCGATGAACTCGAAGAAGAAAAAACGGAGGAGGAAAACACGAGTGGGTTAGAAATGGAAATCGAAGTAGTCGAGGAAGAAAGCATAGAGCCAGTAATTGAGGAAAAGAAAGAAGAAACACTAGAAGCAGAAACAGAGCTTGAAGTAGAAACAAAGGAGAACGAAGTACTCTCTGACAGCGAAGTTAATTCAAAACTAAAGGAGTTCGGTGAATATGATCCAAAACTAGATTTATCATCATACTGTCTCCCTACCCTAGATTTATTAGAGGCATATGGTAGCAATCAAGTAAGTATTGATAAAAAAGAACTCGAAACGAATAAGAACCGAATTGTAGAGGCCTTAGGGCATTATAAAATTGAAATTTCAAAGATTAAAGCTACAGTAGGTCCTACGGTAACTCTTTACGAAATTGTTCCTGCGCCGGGCATAAGAATATCTAAGATTAAAAATCTAGCGGATGACATTGCCCTTTCTCTTGCTGCAAATGGAATCAGAATAATTGCTCCAATACCGGGGAAAGGAACGATAGGTATCGAGGTACCTAATTCAAAGCCGGACATGGTCTCTATGCGTTCAATGATTGCCTCTGAGAAATTTCAGAATACTGATATGGAACTACCTATAGTAATGGGTAAAACAATATCTAATGAAACTTTTGTCTTTGATTTAGCAAAGGCTCCTCACCTATTATGCGCCGGTGCTACAGGACAAGGTAAGTCTGTTGGTCTAAACGCTATACTAGTATCGATTCTTTATAAAAAACATCCTTCACAGGTAAAATTTGTAATGGTTGACCCAAAAAAGGTTGAACTTACACTTTACAATAAAATAGAGCGACATTTCCTTGCAAAACTTCCAGATACGGATGAGGCAATAATTACTGACACTAGCAAGGTAGTGAATACAATGAACTCGTTGTGTATCGAGATGGATGAGCGCTACGAACTGCTAAAAAATGCTCAAGTAAGAAATATAAAAGAGTATAATCAAAAGTTCATTCAGCGAAAACTAAACCCAGAAAATGGACATAGATTTTTACCCTATATAGTTGTAGTTATTGATGAGTTTGCTGATTTAATTATGACTGCAGGAAAAGAAATCGAACATCCTATTGCACGACTAGCCCAGCTTGCAAGAGCTATAGGTATTCATTTGATTGTAGCAACACAGAGACCTTCGGTAAATGTTATTACAGGGATGATCAAGGCCAATTTCCCAGCAAGGATTGCGTTTAGAGTTTCTTCAGGCATTGACTCTAAGACGATTCTTGACTCAATGGGTGCTGAACAGTTAATTGGACGGGGAGATATGTTAATTTCGTTTGGAAATGATCTCACACGTTTACAATGTGCATTTGTTGACACTCCAGAAGTAGAAAACATATGTAATTTCATTGGGGACCAACGCGCCTATCCTGAAGCACTTATATTACCAGAATACGTTGGAGAAGGAGAAGACGGGCCTTCTGATGTGAACCTAGATGAGCGTGATTCGTTATTTGAAGAAGCAGCCAAAATATTAGTTGTACAACAACAAGGATCAGCATCTCTTCTTCAGCGAAAATTGAAAATAGGATACAATAGGGCCGGAAGACTAATTGATCAGCTAGAAGTTGCTGGTATTATTGGACCGTTTAAAGGAAGTAAAGCGCGAGAAGTACTGGTAATAGATTTGCTTGAATTGGAACAAATTCTCTCAAATTTAAATTAACTTTGGCACAGTTTTAGATTGCATAAAGCAAAATAAGTAAAGATGAAAAAAGTATTGTTTATATCATTAGCATTAATCTCAGGTTTGGTCTTTGGTCAAGACGAGAAAGCAAAAGCTATTTTAGATAAAGTAAGCGCAAAAACACAGGCTTACAAAACTATTAAAGTCAAATTTAAAATCACCATTACTCCT
>JAKVAQ010000008.1:45045-80210 GCA_022447665.1 Crocinitomicaceae bacterium | reverse complement strand
CAATATCCACCGTTGCTTCGAAGTTGTGGAATTGTCTTTGTGGATCATCTACGATAATCTCAATTGCTTCACATGGCTTATCGTTTACGATTTCAGTTCCAAACTGGAACGGTCCTGCCCAATTAGACAATGAATCAGGTGTAGATCCACATACTGCTTGTACATAATACCAATAAGGAGTTGACTCCATTAATCCAGTTGCATAATGAGGATTATCCATTGTTCCATCTACGAAATCAGATTCTTCACCAGCATCTACGTCAAAACCAGGAACTCCCCACTCAATATTCCAAGAAGTCGCACCAGCAATATCTGTAAATAATAAATAAGCCGCAGTCGTTGTAATGTTAATTGCATCTAAGGAAATAGGCTCATTACAAATTGCTTGTGTAGTAAAGCAGAACGGTCCCATCCATACAGAAGAAGAATCGTCAGTAGATCCGCATACAGATCTTAAATAATAGCAGTAAGTTGTATTATTAGTTAGTCCAGATAATGTATCCGCAGATTCTGTGAGAACTACTAAAGTTCCAGTTCCTGGAGTAAATCCATCAAGTCCCCATTCTAATTCCCAATCAGTACCTGTACCATCTGCCCAATCAATAATCGCAGAGTCAGTTGTAATACCATATGTTAATATTCCCGTCGGTGCATCACAATAAGTATTCGTCGTAAAGGTAAATGGTCCAACAAAATTTGATAAAGAATCTGGAGTTGAACCACAGACTGATTGTACGTAATAATCGTAAGAAGTTTCTGGAGTCAATCCAGTAAGCGTGTAAGGTAATGGTGCGGTAACACCTGCAACAGATGTACCTGTGCCAAATGTATAACCTGATGGTCCATATTCTATATTCCATTCAGTTTCAGCTCCACCAGGAGTCCAAGTAAGATCTGCTTCAAAAGCAGCTGGAGTAGCAGCTAAGCCTGAAGGATCAGCACAAACTTGATCAGTAGTGAATTCAATAGGACCTACCCATAAAGATACCGTGTCAACACCATCTAATAAGTTTAAATCACAAACAGCTCTAACATACCATTCATAATCAGTATCTGGAGTTAATCCGGCTAATACTTCAGAATCAAATGGAGTATCATCTACATCAGTACCAGCTCCAATTAAGGTTCCCATTGTCCCCCAAGAAACATCCCATAATGTTTCGGCGGAAGCACCTGGATCCCATTCTAATGTCGCGTCAGTATCTGTAATTCCGGAAGTGATCGCTGCGACAGGAACGGCACATAATGGGTTAGTTGTAATATCATATGGTTCAGCTGTAACAATACAAACTGTACCACCCACTGGAGTTATGTAAACATCATACGCCACTTCTGGTGACAATCCTGTTATTGTTACCGAAGGTGTTAGTGTAGAAACAGTCGTTCCTGTGCCTGGTATGAAACCATCAGGACCATATTCTACATTCCAAGAAGTTTCATCTCCTGCGGGAGTCCACGTCAAATCAGAGGAAACTGAAGTAGTTACGTCTCCTATACCAGTTATCTCATCATCCGGGTTATAATCAAATTCCCAATCAAATCCTGTTCCTTCATATGTATCAGACCACTCGATATAATAGGTTGTACCAGCAGTCACGGACAAACCGTTAACTGCAGAAGGACCAAAGAATGCACAAAAGTCATCATCAGTAGCAATAGATTCAGCTGATGAGCTCGGACAATCGTCCTCATAAATAAGTAAATAGGTATCAGGAGCTGTGCCTGAGATACAAGCAGAAACGTCCATAGTACCATTACAAGGAGCGGTAAAAGAATACCAATCACCATTTGCACTAAAGACTCCTCCTCCACCAGATAAGGGTCCGTCCGCGGTATAAACACCTGGAGTAACTGGAACCGCAGAGGCACAATCATCTCCTTGAGCTAATACCGAAGAACTTAACCCAGTGACAAGCAAAGCACTCATCAAAAAGTAAATTTTTCTCATAACAAAGATTTAATAGTTTAATTTATTATTTGGTCTAACGTACAAAACTACGTCAGTCAATATTTTTAAACAAATTATTCGTTCCTAAATTTTAAAACAATGTTATTTAAATTTGACATTTAAACCTCAAACGCTTAAATCAGAGAAAAACCGGATCGATTTGCTAATTACCTTAACTACTTTTTAACCGGTGTTTAATTTTTTTAGAAATAGTGTTAAATTAAGCGAAGTTGTTTGGGATTTTTCACGCTTCGTGATTCAATCATCATGGCAGAAACAATTTATTCTATCAATTTAAACTGTTTCACTCTAGAAAGATTAGACACTGAAAGAATATTTATTGACCCCTTAATTGTAATCGCCAATAGGTCCTTACAATCATCGCGTATCAAGAAACCCGATTCGGAAGGAGAAAGAGCCGCAAATTTGCCAGAACCATCATTAATGAGAACTGATCCTCTGCCCGAATCATACCTTATGGTTTCCACTTCTGCACTGAAATTATTCCCCGCAGCAACAATGTCTAGCGCACCATCATCATTAACATCAATTACCACACTTGAGTTTATTGGGCCAAATTGAGCTTCGTTCGGCAGAATTTGTTGAGAATAGCCATTTTTCTCATCACTCAATAGAACAATACTTTTAAAATTATTAGCAGAATAGTGCAATGCTTTGCTCAATGCTTCAGCTCCATAAATTCTTTCTAAGTCAGATACAGCAAAATCACCATAAGTAGGGAATTTTTCCTGAATGAATGGCATTTGCTCCGTAGAACACTGTCTACCCCTTACCGGATAACAAACACCATTCTGATATTTACCCAGCACAATGTCGTAAGTTCCATTCTCATCAAAATCATGACAATAGATTTCCAATGGATATTGCTCAGAAGGATGAAACTTGTTGTTTGCGCCAATATTCCCAACAATGTAATCATCTCTTCCATCCTGGTTGAAATCGCCTGTAGAAATGGACATATACCAGCCAACTGACTTTTTTGGATTATATGTGTCAGTGACATTCTCAAATTTTGAATCATTATTTTCAAAGAAAGACACTGGCATCCACTCACCAACACAAACTAAATCTAAGTCGCCATCTTGGTCAAAATCCGAGAACACGGATTCTGTAATCATTCCGGGTCCCATTAAATCAACTGACTTTTCAGTTACATCAATAAATTCTTCACCGTTGTTTTCTAACAAATAACTTCTTGGAGCAAAAGGATAGTAGCCCGGAGTCTGTTTACCTCCTATAAAAATATCTTGATCTCCATCGTTATCATAATCTCCAACTGTCACATTCTGACCAGAAGTCTGCATTCTTGGTAACCATTTATCTGTCACATTTTCGAAATTACCCGAACCATCATTGATATATAATTGGTCTTGAAGCAATGGGGAATCAAACTTAAATTCATTTGAACCAGAAACAACATATAAGTCCATATCACCGTCATTGTCCACATCTACAAATGACGAGCCTAATTCCTCCATTTCTTTTTGTGCGGCCCATGGACCTCTGATTTTTGTAAATTCGCCCTCTGAATTCTGGACATACATAGCTCCTGAAAAGCCACGAGAGCCCGAAATATACAAATCCTCAATTCCGTCATTATTAACGTCTGCCTTAGACATAAACGGCCCTAACTGAGACATCTTGTGAGGTAGTAACACCTCATTTTGAAAATCATTAACTATATTTTCTTGATGCTCATAATCTATTGACTCTAATCTTTCAAATATTTTCTTTTGATTACTATTTTTCTTGTAAAGTTCAAGTGAGGAATAATCCACTATGTTCAAAGAATTTACGGTTAAGGTTCTTATAATTTTTCGTTCGCCATTAAAACTTATGATAGCAGAATCAATATGTTTCACTTCACCAAGACCAATAGTGACTTTGGTACTAGGACAGGACTCATAACCCTTTGCGTTTTGAATGTCTGTTGCAAAGACTTTGTCATTCGAATATAGTTTGATTTGAGCACCAATACCCGATTGATTTTTGAGAGTCGTTTTTAGTCTTAGCTGGATGAAGTTGTTTTGTGAACTTAACTTATTCTCAAGAATAGAAGCAGTTTCATCCATATTATTTAGAATTAAATCTAAATCACCATCGTTATCCAAATCAACATGAATCGCACCATTTGTGTTTACCGGTTTATCAACCCCCCATTTATCTCCATAATTCTCAAAGTGAACTCCATCGATGTTCTTAAAAAAATAATTGCTTACTTTGGTGGAAGGCATCAATTCAAGAGACTCCATAACATCCTCAGTACCTAAAGTTCCTTCGTTATAAGCTATGTTAAAATCATTATCTCTTGAATCTCTCTTATATCCATTAGTAATGAGTAAATCTTTTAAGCCATCATTATCAAAATCAACTAATAAAGGAGCCCAGGACCAATCAGTCTTTGACACTCCCGCCATTTGACCTATGTCAATAAATGTTCCATCTCCATTGTTCAACTGGAGTGTGTTAAACATGTACTGAAAGTGCTCTCCCTTTCTCACCATTCTCCAAAACTTTTCAGTATCCATTCCACCCATATTCTTTTTTGATCGCACATGATCGGCGCTTGCCATATCGGTAGTAATAAAATCAACAAATCCATCGTTGTTAATGTCTGCAACGTCATTGCCCATTGAAAAATATGAAATATGATTAGTTCTTTCTTTCACCTCTTCATTGAATGTCCCGTCTTTTTGATTGATTAAAAACATATCAGAAGTGAAAAAATCATTGGAAATATACAAGTCCACCCAACCATCGTCATTTAAGTCAGTGGCAGATACGCCTAACCCATATCCATAATTCATTAAACCCGCCTCTTTTGATGCATCAACAAATACCCCATCGTCATTGCGCAGAAAAACGTCTGTATACAACCCTCCCTCATTTTTCATTCTGGCAATCATTCTCTGAAGAGTATCCGAACCACTTGACTCTTTAAAACTGTAAGGATGGTTCATAACGAATAAATCTAGGTCTCCATCATTGTCAGCATCGAAAAACGTGCTTTGGGTAGTGGGTTTACGTATATTCACACCAAACTCTTCACCAACTTCTTTAAATGTTAAATCACCATTATTAATAAACAATAGATTCTCCAAATCTTCTAGACGCGATGGTTTTCCCGATCTCGAAACATAAATATCTAAAAAACCATCTGCATTAATATCAGCCATCGTGACCCCGGTATGCCAACCAACAAAGGCTAATTCCCCAATAGCAGATTCAGTAATATCTTCGAATTTAAAATCTCCTTTATTCAAGTAAAGCTTGTCCTCCTCTTGATTCCCTACAAAATATACATCCTCCAGGCCGTCATTATTAATGTCCCCTACAGCCACACCAGCCCCATTGTACATATAATCGAAGAAGTAAAAGTTAAAGGAATCTGTCTCAGTAACTATGTTTTTAAAGTCGACACCAGAATAATTTGGATCTACTTCTTCAAAAAACATTTGCTCTGTCACCTCGGTTGAATCAGAGTCATCGTTTACACTTTCAGATCCACCTGTACAACTGCTCATCATCACCACTGTCAAGGACAATAAACAAATTATGAAGCGGAATTTTTTATTTAAAAACATGTAGGATTGATAAAGAGGTTTAATTTTATACAAAAATACAAAAGTGAATTTAGACTTAACAAATAAAACCGCCATTGTTTGTGGTAGTACTCAGGGAATTGGACTGGCTAGTGCGAAGGAATTATCAGAAATGGGAGCTAATTGTGTATTGGTTGCTCGAAATGAAGAGAAATTGAAGAATGCAATTAAAGAACTTGACTTATCGCAAAATCAAAATCACCAATACTTAGTCGCTGATTTCACTCAGCCGGAAGAATTAAAGTTTAAATTAGAATCATTCCTAGTCGGAAAATCAGTCGAGATTCTCATCAACAATACTGGAGGGCCTGCTGGAGGACCGGCGAATGCGGCAGACACTAGCGAGTATTTGGCAGCATTTAATATGCACCTAATCTGTAATCACATCTTAGCACAAGCGGTTATTCCATTGATGAAGACAAGCGGATATGGACGAATAATTAATGTTATCTCTACTTCGGTAAAGCAGCCTTTACCAAACCTTGGTGTTTCGAACACTATTCGTGGCGCTGTAGCGAACTGGAGCAAAACACTTGCTAACGAACTTGGACAGTTTAATATAACCGTAAACAATGTGCTTCCGGGAGCTACTGATACTGTTAGATTATCATCGATTATTGAAAATAAAGCATCGAAAACGGGACAAACAAAAGAAGAAGTTAGAGCTACTATGGCTGCCGCTTCTCCAATGGGCAGAGTTGCAAGACCTGAAGAAGTAGCTAACGCAATTGCATTTCTAGCTTCGCCTGCGGCAAGCTATATTAATGGAATAAATGTTCCAGTCGACGGAGGAAGAACCAAGTCACTATAAATTATTTGATTAGAAATGTTTTTGCTTTTGCTGAGTTGGAAACGGTTATAATAATTTCCTGACCGGCAAAACTCACTATTTCCATGTCTTTACAGTCGTTTCTTTCAAGGAAACCAGACTCTTTTGGACTTAATGCATTAAATCCACCGTTACCATCTCCTAAAAGTAGAACACCTCGACCACCATCGTAACGAACGGTTTCTACCTCAACACCGAAGTTATTCCCTACTCCTAGTGCATCCATATTACCATCGCCATTAAAGTCTTTTACGATAAACTTGTTTATTGGGGACATTTGCGCCAAACTTGGTAAGTGTGCAGTACTGTATGAACCTCCCGATGAAATAAATGCGGTTGACGCAAAATCTGTAGCAGAATAATGTAATGCGCTCTCTAAATTTCCTTCACCATAAATCTTGCTCAAATCAGCGCTTGCAAAATCACTAAAGGTTGGAAACTTTTCTTTAATAAAAGGCATTTGTTCGGAAGAGCATTGCCTACCTCGTACTGGGAAACAAACATTATTTTGGTATTTAGCCAAAACAATATCGTTAGTTCCGTTTCCATCGAAATCATTCACATAAATCTCTAAAGGCTTATCAAATGAAGGATGAAATTTATTGTTCTCTCCAAGGTTTCCGACAATGTAGTCGTTTTTACCATCGCCATTAAAATCACCTTTTTCGATACTATAGAACCAACCTATATCTTTTGCTGGGTTGTATTTCTCCGTGACGTTTGTAAATGCCCCTCCATTGTTTTCAAAAAAGCTAACAGCCATCCATTCACCAACGATAATTAGGTCTAGATCTTGATCTCCATCAAAGTCATCGAAAAGAGCATCAGTCACTAACCCTGGCTGCATTAAGTCCGGTGACTTCTCTGTAGCATCAAGGAAAGTACCGTTATCATTTAAATAGAGGAAACTACGAGGTGCAAAAGGATAAAATCCTGGTGCCTGACGACCACCAATAAATAAATCTAAATCACCGTCTCCATCATAATCTCCTGGGGCTACTGATTGTCCAGAAATTGGTATTGGAGGCAGCTGATCAGATCCATCTATAAACTTCCCTCCTCCTTCATTAATATAAAGCTGATGCCCCAAATAAATCGAATTTCCAGCAAACTCATTACTACCACTTACTACGTATAAATCATTATCGCCATCACTATCGGCGTCAAAAATTAAAGACTCCATCTCTTCTCGTGTACTCTCTTTATTCCAAGGACCACTTTGCTTTTTAAACCCTGTTGAAGTCTGCAAGTATAGCGCTCCACTTTCCTCAAGAGATCCTGAAACATAGACATCTTCCAAACCATCGCCATTCACATCACCCTTAGAGATAAAAGGACCTAACTGTGACATTTTATTTGGAATCAAAACTTCAGTTTCAAAATCATTAAATGGGACCTCTGTATCCGTATGCTTAAAAAGGGAATCCGTTATATCTCTGAAAAATTGATTTTTTGTCATCGAAATACCAACAACACCTTCCTTAGCATCGTTTCTACTAAAAGAGTGTAATTGGTTTAATGCTGGTGCTTCTTTTTTTATGATTGTACCATCATCAAATTGAACCGTGATCTCTTGTACCTTACTTTTTCCAAGACCAAAGTGTAAAACTGGTGTAACTGAAGAAAGGTATCCTCTCGAAGTTTGCATCTCTTGAAACTGAAGACCTTCATCTGTTTCTAACCAAACTTTTGCACCCAGGGCCGCTGTATTCTTTTGATGCCCCTCTAGCTTTATTTGTATGTAATTGTTTTTACCTTCTAATTTATTTTCAAGAATAGCAGAAACCTCTTCCATGTTATTCAACACGACATCTAGATCTCCGTCATTGTCTAAATCAGCATAGGCTGCACCATTTGAATTAATCGGTTTATTTAGTCCCCAGTTTGCTGTAACTTTATCAAAGGTCAGATCCCCTTTATTCTTATAGGCGTAGTTTTCGATTTTCGTTGTTGCTACCAAAGCTAATTCCTCAAGTGGATCAAACTCAATTCCCTTCTCCACCTTAGCGTTATGTTCTTTCAAGTAATCATTATCTCTTAACTCCCTACGAAACCCATTTGTAATGATAATATCCTTAAGACCATCGTTATCAAAATCTGCTACTAGTGGTGCCCAAGACCAGTCAGTTTTCGAAACGCCGGCCATTTGCCCTATATCAGCAAAAGTTCCATTTCCATTATTCAATTGCAATGTGTTGAACATGTATTGGTAGTGAAAACCAACTTTAACTATATCCATGAATACACTAGTACTCATAGCTCCCATATTTCTTTTTGATTTGATATGATCCTCACTGGCCATATCTAATGAAATAATATCTAGATCTCCATCATTATTAATATCAACGGCATCATTCCCCATTGAAAATGTGGAAACGTGATTTGTTCTTTCGTTTAGCTCATTCTTGAACGTACCATCACCCTGATTGACATAGAAAAAATCAGGATCTTGGAAATCACTACCAATGTATATGTCTAAGTATCCATTTCCAGTAATATCAGCGACTGCAAGTCCCAGTCCATAGGTATTTGAAGCAATTCCTGCTTTTTCTGTTATATCAATAAACTTTCCATCTACGTTTTCAAGGAGGAGATCTGACTTAGGTCCATACTTCATAGATTTCTGCAATTGCTCACTTGTAAAACTTTCATCTTTATATACTCCGGGATGATTCATTACATAGACATCTAAATCTCCATCTTTGTCCAAGTCAAAAAACGCTGAATGCGTAGAAGGACGATCAATGGCTAAACCGTATTCGACAGCACTCTCTGTAAAGGTATTGTCTTGGTTATTGATGTAAAGAAAATTTGTTAATAGCTCTTTATCCTCCCACGGCCCTGCCCTACAAACATAAATATCTTGATATCCATCACCGTTCACATCCGCCATAACGACTCCGGTATGCCAACCTTCATCGGCTCCTGATGGTATCGCAGTAGCTGTAATGTCCTCAAATTTCATATCTCCTTTATTTAAGTAAAGCTTATCTGAAACTTGATTTCCGGTAAAATAAATATCTATTAAACCATCATTATTTATATCACCCAAGGCAACACCACCACCGTTATACGCATACTCATATGCGTAATAGTTAAATTCCTTGGTTTCAGTTATAGTATTTGTAAAGTCAATTCCTGTTTCATCCTGAGTTAATTGAAGAAACTCCATAGAAGTTTTGGAAAGATTTTCGGTAGAATCTTTATCATTCAAATTACCATTTTCTCCACCAGATCCACAACCCGTTAAAAATAGAGACAAGAAGGTTAAAAAAGATAGTTGCTTTACCATAAATCTAAAATAGAAAAATAAGCCCGCTTTAGCCTATAAAATCACGCGTTTTTTAGATTATTTCACAGGAAGAATAGTCAATGTTAAAGAACTAGTTACGCGAGTGCGTCTCATGGATCAATGAACGATATGCCATTTGATGAACTGTTTTTCTTATCCCGTATTGATAAATTCTATTGTTAACGGTAGGATGTACTCTATTTGAAAGAAAAATATAAACGATTTCGCTCGCAGGATCAACCCATAAACAAGTTCCTGTGAAACCAGTATGACCAAATGTTTGAAGCGTGGCAAAATCAGAAATACCATACCCTTTACTGGTAATCGTTGGTTTATTCCATCCAAGACCACGATGAGAGCCGACTTGCGCCGAAGTAAATTTTGTAACCGTTTCGGCGTTTAAATAGCGTTTACCTTCAAAAATCCCTTTATTTAAGAGCATCTGCATCAGCTTTACTAAATCATTTGTTGTGCTGAACATTCCAGCATTACCAGCTACACCACCCATTAGTGCCGCATTTGGATCATGCACATGCCCTTGAAGTAATTGCTTTCGCCAATATTTCTCATCTTCCGTAGGTACTATTTCATTTTTATTGAAAAGTCGTTTAGGTCGGTAACGTGTTCTAGACATTCCTAAAGGGGTGTAGAAATTCGTGTACAAGTACTCTTCAAAAAGATTAAGTTCTGCCAACTGTTCTTTGGTTTGATTGAAACCAAATTCTTTTGGGTTTTTTCTGAGTAAACCACTAAACATGTAATACAAGGTATTCATGCTTACATCACTATATTTATAGGGTTTAGCAGGATCTAGAAAGATACTGTTCAACCTCAGCCACATGGAATCAGCGTAAGCTTTATCCATGTAATAATTCTCTGCTACTTCAATGGTAAATGTGCTATCCTCCCAATCACAATAATACATATCGTATCTTCCAACCGTAGAACTTGTATACTGCATGTAATTTATTATTGGGAACCCTGAAGGTAATCCACTCTTGTGAATAAATAATTCTTGGAAAGTAATGTTTCTTATAGTACTAGGGTATTTTAAATGAAGCTTTAAACTATCTGGCAAATAATCAACCAAACTATCCTCTAGGTTATAAGCATTCATTTCGTACAATTTCATCCCAATCATTGTTGTAGCTACAACCTTGGTAAGAGAAGCCAGATCATACATAGATTCGGGCGTAACCAGTTTTTCGCGCTTATAGGAATGATGACCAAAACATTTATCATAAATAATGGTGCCATTCTTAGCCAAAAGGACTTGACAACCTGGAAATGACCTACCATTCATAGCCGTTTTTATCGCATAGTCGATTTGACGAATAGTATCCGAGGACATACCAACCAATTCTGGCTTAGCCCTAGAAAGCCCAGATTTTTCCCTTACTTTTCCTTTTATAATATCTTGGCCTGCAATGAAGTTTGCCTCTATACTTAGTTTTCCCTTAATCTGTTGAGCCAATATTTCAGCATCTAACAGTTCTGTTTTTGGGAGATACAATAAATGAGGAAGATTCTTAAGCTCATTATACTGAAATACATTCCGAAAGCAGACAATTAAATGATTCTCCTTTTTTATTTTTTGCAAAAGTCCTGCATCTTCTTTAGAAATAGAATCAGGAAGAATCAACACTTTATTTCCGTCAGCCGCAATAACCTTAGCCAAGTTTTTTTGCTTATACACTTCCGTTCGGCAATTGGATTCATCCCGTATTTTTTGCCTTATTCTTAACTTCTCGGTTGAATAAATGGTGAACCTATTCTTAAAAGGAACCAAGTCTCTCTTATCACTAATTAGTGCGGTGGATTTTAACTGATAGTTAAGTCTTAAAAAGTCTAATTCAGATTGAAAATTAACCCTTCCTTCTCCCTTCAAATTTTCTTTAAAGGCTAGTATTCTTTTGGTGGAATTAATAAATTCTTCTGTTTTATTCTCCTGATTCCAATCATTTAATCCGGATTGATAAGTTTCATCAGCAAAAACGAAATCAACTCCATTCATTAAAAGGTTGTTTGTTTTCACATCTTCAGGCCGCACAAATAAATACCCCTTAAAATTTTGAGATTTTTTTATTTGCTCAAAATTCAATGTATCATAAGTGGCGATATCCAATAACACACCATTTGAGTTGGAGGTAATTGATTTCATAAAATCTTCATACTCCGTTTTTACATTCTTATCGGAATAATGGGACAGAATTGGTACCAAACTTTTTTGCGAGGCAATTGAGTCAAAAAAGCTAGTATTTTCAAAATTTGACCCTGAACCAAAGTCTATAAAGTTCATATTGGACTTCATATAAAACTCCGTGTAAAACGAATTCTTCAACGAATCGCTTGTTTTCCAGAAAGGATACGGCTCAGCTCCAATCAATTTAAAATAATCACACATAAAAACAGGCTGAATAATATCAAGCGTATCTATTTGGGATTTTAAGATTTCAATCGAGTCTATATTCCATTTGACTAATCGTAAAGCGCCTGGCTCATTCGCTGCAATGAAACGTTGTAAACTATCTATATTTCCTTGCATTGACTGCGGAACAGTTAAAACTAGGTGCTGCCAATACAATTGCTGCTCTGAGAGATTACCAAACAAAGAATCTGTTGATTCAGAAAATACATTCTCTGTGACGATTGGTTCTTCGACTTTCTCTTCTGATCCACAACTATAAAAAGCACCGAGAAGAAGAAGGAATAATGATTTGTAATACAGTTGCTTGGGCATTAAGAATGCTTTTTGCAACAAATGTAATAATTAGCGTAAAACGGTGATGGTTCCGTTGTAAGTATGATCAATATTCTCTCGATCTCTTACATGCGCTTTCCAGACATAAACACCATCCTGAACAATACCATTATTGTCATAAGTACCATCCCATTGGAAGAAAGGGTCTTCTGTTGTATAAATTAACTCACCCCATCTATTAAAAATTTGAAATTCGAATGTAGTAGCTCCGATTACAGAAACAGAATATGCACTATTAACTCTATTTCCATCTGGAGTGAATGCATTTGGTGCATAAAAATAAAACTCTGGCTTAATGTAAATTGGTTTCATTATAGTATCAGTACAACCGATTTCATTAATCGCAACTAAAGTAACATCATACCATCCGGAAGCGTTGTAAACAGAAGAAGGTGAATGAAGTTCAGATTCCTCTCCATTACCTAGATCCCACCAATAGGTAAGTGCTCCAACACTTGAATTATTAAAGCTCACCAAAAGATTCTCCATCGCTTCTGTACTGAGGATTTGGAAATTCGCTGTAGGACGAACAACTTTAACTGTTGTAGATCCTTCAATACTGTAAGTTGCACAAGCATCCATTACTGAAACGGTATACGTTGTAGTATTTAAAGGCCATACCTGCACATCTGAAGTTGTCTCTCCTGAATGCAACCATTCATAAGTGTAGTCGCCTAAACCTTCTGTAGCAATTACCCAAATATCTGCTGAATCACCAGGACAAATTAACTGATCAGGACTCATCTCCAATTCGAGCACACTTGCAATTACTGTTACAGTAATATCTCTAGAAATCTCCACACCACAACCATCCATTATTGTGACGGTATAAGTAGTTGTTACCATTGGAGAGACTCCAAGGGTAGGTCCTGAACCAACAGGAATGGTTCCTTCGTACCAAGTAATAACATAAGTTCCTTCACCACCTGAAACTTCTGACACCAAGGTTAGAGGTGTATTTGGACATAAAACTGAAGTATCAGGAGTTGTGTTTATAATCATTGGCGGATAAACAGGAACAATAACTGTAACATCTTCTGAGACTGCATCTCCAGTACAAGCATCTACCACAGTTACAGTGTAAGTTGTAGTTGTTGGTGGCGAGACCAACTCAGTACTTTCCGTTCCTCCAGTGCTCCATGTGTATGTGTAATCCGGCAAACCGCCCGTTACATTGGCGACAAGAGTGGCTTCTTCTAGCGGGCATAATACGTTTACATCGGGAGCAGTGACTACAACCGGGTCTATATCTTTAATCACGAAATTCAATAGTATGAAATTATCATCCCCACATGGATTTGGGTAGTTAAGCCTTAAAATTAAAGTTTCATCCCCTTCAAAAACACCATCAGAATACACATCGAAATCAAATGTTACTTCAGTTTGTCCTGCAGCAAAATTTATGGATGCTGGAAGGTTTTCAAAGTCTACACCTTCTGTTGCCGTTCCTAAAACGTCTAAAGGAATACTCTCTGCCGTACCAGCTAAACTTGCATCTCTTTTCACTGTTACCGTCGCCGTTTCACATCCTTCCGCCAACATAGAGAAATCACCAAAATGATTATTCAGTAGAGATGCAGTCATTTCTAAAGGCAAGTAAGACTCTAAACTATTTGCTTCTAAGAAAATTCCCGAATCATAAGCTCCATCACCTGCATCGGCAATAGCTATTTTGAGGTGATATGTTTCACCACATTGTACCTCCGCAACTGCCTCCATCACAGTTGTAAACCCATCATACTGAATGTAAAAGTCACTTCCAGATGAAGGAGCCGTGCTCCCAGTTCCGTTATTTATATAATAGGCACAATTTTGACAAGGACCTGTGTTTGAGCTACCGTTGTTAATGTTATTTATCGCTACTGGCCCGCCACCCCCAGGTATCTGAGCCATATTGTACTCACCACCGAAGCCTGGACCAGAAATAAAGAATGCAAAAACGTCGTTATATTCACTACCCACGAACTCAGGATATTCATCTGATCCGAATACATATTTAAAGCGCACCGTATCACTTTGTGGCACAAAATCAAATTCTAAAATAGCCGCATTTTCGGTCTCTTCGCCTGCTAACGTGGTCAACGGACCATAACCAGCAGCACCATTATCGGTTCCTGAACTACCTGTATCATTCGGACCAAAAGGACCCTGTTGTTCACCTAGAATCCCAGTTTCGTTCAGAACAGTCCCTGTAGTAAGAATAATCCCGTTATCCAGACCAAGATTTGTCGCAGAACCGTTAAAAGAACCTATTGCATTTGGGTCACCTGTGTAAGAAACAGCACTGACTGCTACACCACTACCAACAAGAACATCTTCAACCAAAGTTGTTGGTGTTGATGCAGTAGACGTGACCAATTGAGCGTGCCCAACCGAAGCTGATAACAAGCTCAAAAATAAACCATATGCTAAATTGTTCAATTTCAATTTAATAAACTCTCTTCTAACAAATTTAAGGAAAGTAAGTACTGCAACCTAAAACCTCCCCTTCTAATAACGTTAAAAAACTTACGATAGTTGTGTATAAACGGAACAATAATTATTCCAAAATACGTATCATTTATTTAACTGTAATCGTAAGGAAATAAAAAGACCCTATCAGCAGCAGTGATATTTAATTCGAAACCATAAATTTGCCATAGTTCATGAGTAAGTTTTCTTCATTTTTGAAACGCATACGCGAAAAGCATACGCTTTCCTACAGCGATGAGGGAAACTATGATGAGAAATGGAGTTTGAAAGTTTCTACATTGAACATTCTGAGTCTCCTGGCCTTCTATACAATAGTCACACTATTTCTATTTTTCTTATTGCTGAAATTTACTGGGATTGGAAACATCTTTGAAACCTCCTCTGACCAAGCAAATATGGATCAGGTGCATAAAAATGCAAGTTCCATAGACTCACTTTATGAGGCAACAGCGTCTACAGACCTCTACCTTAGAGACCTTAAAAAGATCTTGAATGATGAACCTTTCTACGACTCTCTAGAAACAGCACAACCTGATTCTTTTCCCAGTAATTATCAACCCGATTTTGAAAAATCAGTAGAAGACTCCATCTTGAGAGCCAAAATGGAAAATGATGAAATTCCGGACCAAGAATTATTAAATGTTGCTTTTTTCTTCCCCCCAGTAAAAGGTGTAGTCTCACGTTCTTTTGACCCCAACAACAAACATTATGGCGTAGACATTTCAACACCGGAGGACGCTGTAGTAAAATCATGCCTTGAAGGAATTGTAATTTATACCGGATGGGATTCAGAAGTTGGTCAAGTAATTATTGTGCAGCACAATTATGGATTCCTCTCCGTTTATAAGCACTGCTCTAAGATTTTTAAGAAACAAGGACAATCAATACAGACCGGTGATCCTATAGCATTGGTAGGCAATACGGGCAGTCACTCTTCTGGGCCTCATTTACATTTTGAACTGTGGGAAAAAGGACAGTACTTGAACCCTGAAGATTTTATTTCTTTCAATCGATAAATCTTAACATTAATTGATGCTTTGAAAGCACGTAGTTTTCTGGGGTTTGATTACCTTTGCGGTTTTATCTGACGCAAAGAATGTGGTTTAAACTTTCACAATTTATACTTCGGCAACGACTCTTAATTTTGTCTATGCTACTGGCTATCACGGTAGTTCTAGGGTATTTTGCTGTTACAAATGTAAAGGTTGACAACCGTTACGGAACAATGCTTCCGAAAGACTCTGAACCAAAGAAGGATTACGAACTATTGAAAAAAACCTTTGGAGGGAACGAATCACTCCTAATATTTGCTATTGATAATGAGAACCTCTACAATTTAGAGAACTTCAAAGCTTGGTATGACTTTGGAATAGAAGTAGACGCTTTTGATGCAGTAGATTCTGTTTTCTCTGAAGCTCACATGTATGAAATACAAAAGAATACGGATCTAGAAATATTCGAATTTGAAAAAATAGCTCAAAACTCGCCAAACACTCAAGAAGAAGTTGATTCCTTGAGAGCTCAGATTCGAAAAAACCCTTTCTACAAGGGCATTCTTTACAATAAAGAAGACAATTCTTCATTGATGATGGCATTCATCTCTGAGGAAATAATGGCAGATATGAAAACTGCCAACGTACTTATTGATGTAGAGGCGACAAAAGGCAAATACGAAGAAATACTAGGTGAAATAAGAGTTTCTGGGATGCCACATATTCGTGTAATGGTTGGACAAAAACTCCAAGCTGAATTACTGCTATTCATTGCACTTTCCATTGGAGTCACTTCATTGCTCTTGTTCATTTTCTTTAGATCGTTGAAGATTGTATTAATCTGTAATGTTGTAGTATTCTTTGGTGTAATTTGGTCGTTGGGTTCTATAGGTGCTTTTGATTTCCAGCTTTCGATATTAATGGTCTTAATTCCACCGCTGATTATCGTAATATCTATTCCCAATTGCATATTCTTAATCAATAGATTCCACAAGGAGATTATTGACCATGGGAACATGGCTCTCGCCTTATCAAGGGTAATTCAAAAAATAGGTAACGCTACCTTTCTAACCAACCTGACCACAGCACTTGGATTCTCTACATTCATGTTTACCAATTCTGAGCGTTTGTCTGAGTTTGGTATTATTGCCTCCATCAATATACTCTGTGTATTCTTACTTTCTATTACGATTCTTCCTATCATTTGGAGTTATAGTTCTGTTCCAAAA
Source organism: Crocinitomicaceae bacterium (assembly GCA_022447665.1). Taxonomy (GTDB): domain Bacteria; phylum Bacteroidota; class Bacteroidia; order Flavobacteriales_D; family Crocinitomicaceae; genus JAKVAQ01. Next base: position 63,064 of record JAKVAQ010000008.1, on the reverse strand, counting down.
TCGAAACACCTAAAACATTTACAGAAGAAGTGGTTGCATATTGCCGTAGAGAAATTAGAATACTTAACACTTTACAGAAGAAAGGCTATCTACATCGGAACTTTCATTGTTTTAGTGTTTGCCATCTGGGGAACATCTAAAGTAGTAGCCACTGGGAATATCACTGGTGACTTACCTCAGAATGATCCTATTACAACAGACTTAAATTATATACAAGATAAATTTGGTGGCTCCATCCCTTTTGACATAATGATCGACACTAAAAAGAAGGGCACTTTCTATACACGACTTGACGAAATTGATAGTTTACAGACAGTACTAGCTGAATTTTCGGTTTTCTCTAAGTCACTTTCAGTAGCTGATGCAGTGAAGATCTTAAACATGTCTTATAGTAATAACAATCCAGACAAGTTTGAAATTCCATCGATCAATAAGCTTCAGAGAATCTTCCCGTATGTTGAGAACTCTGCCAATACAACAGGGACTAATGGATTCTTGGACAGCACTCAAACATTAACAAGGGTTTCTTTACAGATTAGAGATATAGGATCCTATGAGATACAAGATTTAGTCGATAGTATCCGCCCTATAGCTTATGATATTATCAACCCAAAAGCTGCAGAATGGGATTCAGCCTACAGTTTGGTACAAAAAGGAGACAAGAAAAAAGCTTTGACATCTCTTTACGCCGGTTCACCTGAAATAAAAAGTGAAGTCGAAAAAATGATGGCTGGCAATAACACAAGCCTCGCAGACGATTTTATGATGGAAGAGTCTCTCATCTTTAGCTACCATGACAAAGCAGGATTTAACGATACTTTGAAAAAAGCAATTGAACTTAATAAATGGGACCTTAAATATTCGGGGGTTTCTTATGTTGCTGCAAACGGTACGCAATATTTAGTTACAAATCTATTTGTTTCGCTAGGGATAGCAATTATCGTTATCGGTATTTTAATGTCATTCCTATTCCGATCATGGAGAATGGTATTAGTTTCCCTAATTCCAAACTTTATCCCTCTTCTTTTTACTGCTGGTACCATGGGATTCTTAGGTATCCCGATTAAGCCTTCGACACTACTTGTGTTTAGCATAGCTTTTGGTATATCAGTGGATGATACTATTCACTTTTTGGCAAAATTCCGTCAAGAACTTAAGTCACACGAACATGATTTAAGAAGATGTATTCTTGTTGCTCTTCGCGAAACTGGCACGAGTATGATTTATACTTCAATTGTACTATTCTTTGGGTTTATGGTATTCGCATTCTCGCAATTTGGAGGTACAAAAGCTTTAGGAATATTAGTTTCGTTAACCTTGGCTGTAGCAATGTTTACCAATCTTTTAATTTTACCTACCCTTCTTTTATGGATGGATAAAAAGATTTCGAACAAAGCAATAGCTGAGCCGTTATTCCAATTGTATGATGAGGAAGAAGATATTGAGTTGGAGGACTTAGAAATAGAACAAACCCTCGAAAAGTATAAAGAGGAGGATGCCAAAAACCACACCCATGAACAATGAGTTACTAGCTTATAAAAACTACATTGAATCTCAATTAAATTCGCTAGAATTACCCGAAAAACCTAATCAACTTTACCACCCGCTGAGATATTTCCTTCAAATAGGGGGAAAAAGGATGCGTCCCATTCTAGCCTTAATTTCATCGCAGTTATTTTCTGGGGATTTCCAAAAAGCTAGAGGAGCGGCCATGTCAGTAGAACTATTTCACAACTTTAGTCTAATTCACGATGATATAATGGACAATGCTCCTTTAAGAAGGGGGCAAGAAACCGTTCATGAGAAGTGGAACTTGAATGTTGGAATATTAAGTGGTGATGGCCTTTTAATTGAGGCTTATAAGCAACTTGAAGAATATGACGGCGATACATTTAAAAAGCTACTCGTTTTATTCAACAAAACCGCGATTGAGGTTTGTGAAGGTCAGCAATATGACATGGATTTCGAAACACGAGATGACGTTTCAATAGAAGAGTACATAGAAATGATTCGTCTTAAAACAGCAGTACTTTTGGGTTGTAGCCTTAAAATGGGGGCGATTGTAGGTGGCGCTGATGAAGACAATGCAAATAAAATTTATGAGTTTGGAGTTAATCTTGGTGTTGCTTTTCAAATTCAAGACGATTACCTAGACTCTTTTGGTGAAGGTGAAAAAATAGGCAAACAAGTTGGAGGTGACATTATTGCGGCAAAGAAGACTTACTTGCTCTTATCTGCTTATGAAGACGGCAATAAAAAACAAATTGAACGACTAAATGACGCTCTATCTATTGAGAACAAAGAAGAAAAAGTAAAGCGTGTTCTAGACATCTTTAACGAACTTAATATAGCCGAAAAAACACGTCGAAAAATGAAAGAACACCACGATGTGGCTATCTCTAATCTTGATAATATTTCATTAGATCAAGCAACAAAAAAACCGTTGTACAGCTTAGCTGATTTTCTGTTTGGAAGAGAGCATTAATGCGTAAGCACAAAATTAATTATTGCTCGTGCTGATGTAGTTTTAAAGAAATATAAGGTCTTTCTCAAGATTGGTTCTCCTATCAATCCATCCAAACTATCAATCATCATATCAAATCCAGTGTCCATTTTCTTATGGGTCGATTGATATTCGCGAACCACATCTCTTAAACGAATACCATTTCTTTCAAAAATGAAATAATCACACACATAAAAATACATGGCTCCCCCTCTGTAAAAAGCAGAATATCTACCCGTCGCAACTAAATTTAAAACAACACTTTCGAAAGTTTCATCAGTTTGGTAATACTCAGCTACCTCTTTGAAGGATTGATGATAAAAGTCAATAATCGTCTCATCGTCATAAATCCCTAAACCCAACATCACATGTCTGCTCATATAAGTAGCAAAACCTTCAGAAATCCACTTATTCTCCTTTCCCATAAAAGGCATTGCCAGATGACTAATTTCATGGGGAGGTTCCCAATTAGAAAGAAGCGTATCTAAAGAAACATGGGCATTTACATCCATATACACCCCACGACTTTTCTTTGGATACTTCACATAAGCCCAACCCACACCATCTTTCAAGGTATTTACCTGATGCAAGTAAAAATTCAATGTATCTGGATATTGGCCATTAATCCTAAAACTCGCCGAGACTAAAGTATCTAACCATACACGAGCCTTCTGGGCGGTTTCTTGATCTACCTCTTCTTCCCAAATTATCTTATAATTCAAGGCAGATGCCGAAATAGCTGTTAGTAGCAATAGCAATATTAAACCTATTCTCATTTCTTCACATATGATTCATAAAGTTCAAAACACTGAATTATGCTCTTCCACTCCTCTGCTGTTGGCTTTGCCACATAAGTTGGATAATCGCCCTCAATTACAAAATAATCTTCCGCTTTTGTGAAATCAAAAGCTTCATTAGGATATGTAAGTTCATGAAGCTTTAGTGAGCGCCCAGCGAATTCAACAATTGAAGGAACCAATAAACCATCATCCTCCTTGGAAAAGTACATGTATTTATTAGCGCCTAACTCATAAAGCTTCGTTGACTTTTCTACTAAATAAGCTTTACTCGGCACTAAAAAATAGTACAGCTCTCCATCCAAACTTACCATTAAAGAATCACCCTCAATTACACCATGTAAATAGCCATCACGAACAGTGTATTTAGAATTCTCTCTCACTTCTTCACGGGAAATACTAAGCACTTTATTCTTTTCAATATAAATACCTGTTTCATCAACAAAGATCGATTCTCCTGCAGCGATTCGAAGCCCATTCTGGTCAGTCTCCTTAAGGGTATATTCCCCATAAAATGAAGACGCTATTTTACCCTGCTCATATCCTGGAATATCCTCCGATGAAAAATACAGAGAATAAAATTCATCACTTTGAGAAAAAGTATGAACCGAAACCAAAAGAAAAATTATATTTAAGTAGACTTTAATCATACCCTTAAAAATATGGAAAAAAGATGGGTTCTTCAAAAAGAGCCAAATTTTGATGTGCTTGAAGAGCTTATTGAGAAAGTAGGAGTTTCTAGACCTGTAGCCACGATTTTAGGACAGCGAAAAATCGAAAATTTTGAGCAAGCAAAATCATTTTTTAGACCAGATTTAGAAAAACTTCATGATCCTTTTGAAATGAAGAACATGAATGCTGCGGTAGATAGGATTGAAAAAGCCGTTGCGAATGGAGAAAACATCTTAGTTTACGGGGATTATGATGTAGATGGAACCACGGCCGTTGCTTTAGTTTATGAATACCTCACAAAAGACTATGAACAGGTAGGGTACTATATTCCTGACCGGTACAAAGAAGGGTATGGATTATCGAAAACGGGAATTGAATTCGCTTCAGACAATTCTTTTACACTCATTATAGCGCTCGATTGTGGCATAAAGGCCATAGAACAAATAGCGTTCGCAAAAACTGAAGGCATAGACGTAATCGTATGCGATCATCATAAACCAGGCGATCAATTACCAGAAGCGATTATTCTTAACCCAAAACAAAAAGGATGCGAATATCCATTCAAAGAATTATGTGGATGTGGTGTGGGATTTAAATTAATCCAGGCACTTAATCATTCAAGAATGCTTCCTTATGACGAAGTACTACCGGCACTGGATATGGTTCTCGTTGCCATTGGAGCAGACATTGTTCCAATAGTTGGTGAGAATCGAATTCTAGCACATTTTGGTTTAAAAAGGCTTAATGAAAATCCGAGAATAGGATTCAAAAAATTATTAGAACTAGCCAATAAAAAGCATTACTTAAGTGTACAGGATGTGGTTTTTACGTTGGCTCCTAGAATTAACGCGGCAGGAAGAATTGAATCAGGAAATCAGGCTGTAGAGTTATTGTTAGCCAGAACAGAACAACAAGTCGATGAAATATCGGTGCTCATAAATGAACACAACGAAAAAAGAAAAGAGTTGGATCGTCAAATTACTGCTGAAGCGCTAGATATTATTGAGAACAACCAATGGTTAAAGAATGCTAAATCTACAGTAGTATACAATTCAAACTGGCACAAAGGAGTTGTAGGAATTGTTGCTTCAAGACTCACTGAAACTTATTACAGACCAACAATTGTACTCACCGAATCGCATGGTTTTGCCGTTGGTTCCGCAAGAAGCGTGAAGGGTTTCAATATTTATAATGCAATTGACGCTTGTAGTGATTTACTGCATCAATTTGGAGGTCACGACTTTGCGGCTGGGATGACACTACCCATTGAAAATGTAGATGCATTTCGTGCTAAATTTGACGAAGTTGTTCAGGAGCAAATATCAAGAGAGCAACTTGTTCCCTCCATTGAAGTTGCTACCAAAATTGATTTCCGCGACATCTATGAATCCGAAAGAAGAGGAATTCCTAAATTCTTCAGAATCTTAAAGCAAATTGCCCCTTTCGGACCAGAAAACCTTAACCCTAATTTCCTTACAGAACGTGTTCGTGATAGAGGTTCGCGCATTCTTAAAGACGAACATATTAAATTTCAAGTATTTCAAGAAGAATATGAAGATATAGTACTTGACGGAATCGGATTTTCTTTAGCTGAGAAATTCCACATAATTCAAGATGGTGAATTTGACATTGTCTATTCGCTCGAAGAGAATCATTGGAATGGAAATGTATCGCTTCAAATGATGGTAAAAGACATTAAGCCAAGCAAACCGGTACTTTAATGATTTTGCATGTGAGCTGCTAAGGTTGGAAAACAGCTGTATAAAACCTCTTTGAAATTCTCATCAATTTCCAATTTATAAATCGCGTTTTTCATTAAGCGCAACCACTCGTCTTTTGCTTGCTCATCTATTTTATGAGGAAGATGACGCATACGCATTTTTGGAGCACCATACTTCTCTAAATAAAGTAATGGACCTCCGAGGTATTGCGTTAGAAATCTAAATTGTTTATCCTTTACGGTGTCTTTTTCAGAATTGGCGAATAATGGTCCAATAATTGGACTTACAAATACTTCTTCATAGAAATAGTCAACCATTAACTTCAAATTCTCTTCTCCTAATCGTTTATAAATCGTTTCCATAATTTTACTCAGTGAACAAATCACTCCAAATTTACGTATCTTAGCATAAGAGTTATAGGTCAATGCGCGTATTATATGCCTTATTTTTTACGGTAATTACTTTTCCCCTCTTTGGGCAGGGGTTTAAAATGAATTACTCAAATTCAATTGCCGATTGTTCTGGAGCAATAGAGGTTTATGACTATGACTATCCCTCCACTATTCAATTCCCGGGGAACTCTGGAGGTCATGAAGATTTCACAAATCTGAATCCTAACAACCGAGAAGTAAATTCGATTTGGGTTCGTTTAGAACCTCGATTAAAGGGTAAGTTTAAACTAGAAATCATCTCAGCTGAGTTAACCAATGACATGAGTTATTTCATTTTCAGGGCAAATGAAAATGATTTTTGCGAAGAATTTAACGAGAACTATATAAAGCCCGAAATGCATGTCTTGTCTCATGGTAGTTCATTTGGAACGGTAAGTAGCGACTCAGATGATTCCTATAAGCCAGAAATAAATGTAGATTTTCAAGATGTACTCTATGTGCTGGTGCATACAACTACAAAGGGTAATTCTTCAGTTATCCTTAGATATAATCTTGATGGACAGGTTGAAGAAACCAAAGCTAATATTCAAGACTACCGTTCTGACGACAGCTCTCCTTTTTTACATGTAAAAATCCGAGATAAAGCGACAGGAGAACCTGTGGAGGCGAACCTTGCGATAAATGGGATCAATAACGAGTATGCCGCATACCTTGGGACCGATTTCTTTTTCGACAAAACAAAAACAGGTGAGATTTATGTTGAGAGTAATACTAAAGGATATTTCGTTTTTTCACAAACATATCAAGAGGATGAACTCGAAGAAGATCTAATACTTGTTGAGCTTGTGAAGCTTGCACCTGGAATAAAATTAGAATTACAGGACATTAAATTTGAAGTTGCCTCAGATGCTTTTCTTCCTATTGCTTTACCAGCGCTCAAGCGACTTCTCGATTTTATGGCTTTAAATGAAAGCGTTCGAATAGAATTGCAAGGGCATGTTAACTCTCCAGACAGCAAGAACACCTTTGCTACTAAACGACTCTCAAAAATGCGATGCAAAGCCGTTTATAAATTCCTCAAAAAAAATGGAATTGATGGTGATAGAATGCAGATAAAAGGGTTTGGTAATACACGAATGATATATGAAGATCCTAAGAACGAAGAGGAGGCAGAAGCCAATCGTCGTGTAGAAATCTTAATTCTAGCAAATTGAGTTTAATCTTAAACATAGAAACTTCAACTAAATCATGTTCAGTTGCCGCATCGAAAGAGGGCGAGTTGATTTCCTTAAAAGAAGTGTCTGGTGAAAAATACCAGCACAATGAGTTCTTATATTCTTTTATCAATGAGGCACTTGACGAGGCCAAGATTAAAATGAAGGATCTTAATGCTGTTGCTATTTCTGAAGGGCCCGGTTCTTATACAGGCCTAAGAATTGGCACCTCGACAGCGAAGGGTATTTGCCATGGATTAAACATTCCACTTATTGCGGTAAGCACCTTAGAAAGTCTAGCCAACCTTGTTGATGTGAGTACCGATTTTATCTGCCCCATGTTGGATGCGAGAAGGATGGAAGTATACTCTGCTATTTTCGATAATAATTTAAATCTTCTAGAAGAAACAGAAGCTATTGAAGTAGACAAAGATTTTAGAGCCGATTATCTTGAAAAAGGTAAAGTTACTTTTATTGGTGATGGTGTTAGAAAGTGCAGTGAAACAATCATTCATAATAATGCAAACTTGATCCTAGACCGTGAAGCTTCAGCAAAAGGAATGATTTCATTGAGTTACAAGAAGTTCTCAAATCAAGATTTCGCTGACCTAGCCTATTTCGAACCATACTATTTAAAAGATTTCGTTGCTGGCACCCCAAAGAAGATATTCTAATACTTTATTGAGCACTCATTTTTTCTTATCTTCAATGTCAAAATTTAATTATGGCAATTGCAGGACCTTTTAATCTTAAGAAGTGGATAGATGAGAACCGTGATCTTCTAAAACCACCAGTAAGTAATAAGAATCTTTACACGGAATCAGGTGATTATATTGTAATGATTGTAGGTGGTCCTAATGCTAGAAAAGATTACCATTACAATGAAACTGAAGAGTTATTTTACCAACTTGAAGGTGATATTGTTGTGACTATTCAGGAAGATGGTAAGGCAAAAAAAGTGGAAATCAAAGAAGGTGATATGTTCTTACTTCCTGCTAATATCCCCCACAATCCAGTTCGTCCGGCTAATTCAGTAGGATTGGTTGTTGAGCGCGTTCGAAAAGGAGCAGACTGTAAAGACGGTTTAATGTGGTTTTGTGATAATTGCAATACAAAATTGCATGACACACGATTTGAATTGACAAATGTCGAGAAAGACTTTCAACCAAGATTTAAGCATTTCTACTCTTCTTTAGATTTAAGAACGTGCAAGAACTGCGGTACCGTGATGGAAGTTGATGAGCGATTTGTGGACTAAGAATTTCCTTCTACTTCACATTCATCCCCAACACAATTTCCTGTGGCGCAGCCAATGGCAAATACACACATGGCTAAGAAATACAATGCTATGATAATACCTAGCCATTGTCTTTCGGTGACTGAGTAATACAATAAACCAGCTCCCATAACTGCGTACAATAATCTAAGGAACGACCAATTGGATAGAACTCTTCTTTTCATTAGGATACAAAGTTCGTTAATTTTCAGGATTTCGAAAGTAACTTAAGTAACGTGATCACTTTAAGCCGCTTTCTTCAACTATCATTTTTTGAAGAACATCTTTCAAACGCTCTTCGCCACTCAACTCCATTTTCTTCTTAATTCGATTCTTCGCCACTTTTACGGAACCAATCGTCATACTGCGCGAAACAGCAATTTCTTTGTTAGAGTAATTCTGCACAATTAATGCAATTAAACTCAACTCCGTCTCTGTTAGGTTAGGATAGGTAGAAACCAATTTACTTACAAAAGCCAGATTTACATCTTCAGAATAATCGGACAAAATTGACTTATGTCCTAGCTCGTTATTAATGAATAGATTGAGGGCATTCAAGTCTTGAGGAGAAATATTGAATTCATTCTTTTTGATGTATTCCACTAGGCGACTGGAGAAACTATTTTTCAAGTCTAGTTCATACCTTACCTGATTAACGAGAACCTCAGACTCTGATATTTGAAGTTTCAATAGTTCATTATTCTTTTCAGCTAGTTCAGCCTTACTTGCTGCAATTTGCTCTCGTGCTTCTGTTAATTCCAGCGAACGTTTTGTTCTTGCTCTAGATCTCGAGAAAATCAGGAAAGAAATAACTAAAATTAACGCTCCTATTAAAAGATAATAGTTAGATCGTGAAGATTCATAAGCCCTTAAATTAGTCTCAACCAAAAGTTTGTTTTCAATATTTTCCTTTTCCAGTTCAGAATTCTTTAAAGCAGATTCAAAATTTGCGGCGTTTATTTCATTCTCTAAATTTTTCTGCTGTGCCACTTTTTCCAAGTCAAAATTCTTCATGAATTCCTCATATAACAATCGCTGTTCTTGGCTTTTTTTCTCGTTTCCTATTAGACCATAAAGTATTGAAAGACTCAAGTGCGAACTCCCCTTAGCCTGCGGAATTGGACCAAAAGAGTTTCTCTGAAGAATGTCTTCGTATCTTTTTATTGCCTTGTTATAATTCCCGTTTATCGTATCTATTTCTGCTAAGAGCATTTCCGCTGAAGTGGCCGAAACATAATTTCCAATCCTTAAATTCTCTTCCAAATCATAAGTTAGAAATTCATAAGCCCTTTCATAGTCTCCTAATGATCTATAACAAGAACCTATATTTCCATAAATAACGGGTTTTAGTGCTTTTCGTGAACCTGAACTATCGATATACTTAATGCTAATCATAAAGTCTTCTATGGCCTTTTCATAATTCCCAGCCTTTCTATGGCAGAGACCCCGCATATTGTGCAGGCCAATCAAGTCTCCATTATTTTTCGATTTGATAATCGGTTCCGAAATAATACGAATACCTGAGTCAGGTTTACCTATATCAATAAGCATCAAAGCAAGATTATATTTCCTGGAGGTATTTATATTGGTATCTATAGATTCAATGTCTTGATAATACTGAACCGCTTTTTCCAAGCTGTCTATACTCCTATACCCATCTCCAAGTATTTTTAAAAAGTATTGGTGATAATTAGGGTAATGAGTCTTCTGTAACTTTGAATATCTAGCCTCTAGTTTTAATGCTTTCGAAAAAGATAAATGCGAGCGTCCATTCCGATTAAATGTTTGACAAAATATTTGCTCTGAACGCAGCACTTGGTCAATATTTTGGTTTTCCTGAGCAATTGAATACAGTTCATTACACAATAGAATTTGATCAGCATAGGACATTCCACTACCATAACTTTGACGCCATTTCACTTCTAAGGAATCCCAAATTATTGGTGTATCGTTCGATTCTTGAGCGCAAATAACAGCAGAACAAAAAAGAAAGAAAATCCATATCTGTTTATAAATCTGCACTATATCAACCTTCTAAATCCACTTAAAACTTAACAAAAGTATCTCTTTTTTGTCAAATATAACACTTGATGATTTTTATTAACGGTTTGATTTTCTAACACTTAACAAGACAGCTAACCTTATGCTAACCCTAAAACGTTGGCTATCTTAAGGTTAGGGAATAAATTTGCTAAGACCTCTAATACACAACTATGTCACGCTTAATTCTACTCACCACTTTTTTCTTTTCATTTATTGGAAAGAGTTCATTCGCCCAATGTCCAGAAGAGATTTACAGTGAAGATTTCAATACTCCTGGTTATCCAGGATTAATTCCTGACTTTCTATACACTTCAGCGGCAGGTGGCACCTGGGACAATCCTACTTACATGCTAGACGGAACCTCTTTTGGTTGGTGGAACATAGTGAACGGTGTTGGTGACGTGGACGTATATTCAATTGATGTAATAGCTTGTCCTACTTCAGAAATTGAAATATCAATATTTTTAAGAGAGTCATTTGGAGGGACCAATATTGACTTATTTGCCTATGATGGCACCGGGGCATTAATGGATTCGGAGAACATTAACCTTACATCTACTTACACTGAATACACATTAAACTTTGTGCTGGGAACTGACCCCAACATCAACTTTGTTATCCACTGTAATACTGTTGGTGGAGGAGGTATTGATATATGTGCCGAAAACTTAAGTATCACATCAAATGACATTACCCCTCCAGTAGTCGCCGACCCTATGCCTGACCTATTTGGCGAATGTCTCGGTGATTTTCCGCCAGATATAACCGCTGTTACAGGAATTACAGACAATTGTTCCCCAACTACCACTGTTACGCATGTTGGAGATGTAGAAGCAGGAACATGTCCTGTAATTGTAACGCGTACATATGAAGTAACTGATGAATGTGGCAATGCTACTCTCGTGGATCAAATCATAACTCTTGAAGATTTGACTCCTCCTACAGCATCAAATCCTGCACCATTAAATGTAGAATGCATTGGAGACATTCCATTACCAGACGTTTCTGTTGTTACAGACGCTTTAGACAATTGCAGCGTACCAACAATTTCTCATGTTTCTGACGTATCTGATGGTGGTGCCTGTCCTGAAATCATAACTCGAACGTATCGCGTTGAAGACGATTGCAGCAACTTTATTGAAGTAAATCAAATTATAACAGTTCAAGATATTACCGCTCCAACAGCTTCAACCCCTCCCATGATAAATGTACCTTGTACAGAAGATGTACCCGTTCCAGACATTACAGTAATCACAGATGCCACCGACAATTGCGGAACAGTAACAATTGTGCATTTAAGTGACGTTTCGGACGGTGAAGTATGCAATTTCGAAACAATTACAAGAACCTACGAATTAACGGACGACTGCGGGAATTCATCAACGATAACACAAGATATAATGATCATGGCTACTTACCCAAATATTAGTGCAGGCCCGGATATAAATGGATGTGAAGATGAAATAATTATTCTGACCGCTGATAATCCTGATGGGGCAACTATTACTTGGTCGGCTCCCGTTTTAGATGGTGTTGGGTTTACCTCACCTATTGGCTCATCTACTTACACACTGACGGGATCAGTCTGCGCCACTGCATGTGTAATAACGGATGATGTGATAGTCACAATCGATGAAAATCCATCACCCAACTTCAGTGCAGACACTTTAATAGGTTGCCCAGACCATACCGTATTGTTCGAGAGTATTGCGCCAAGTGGCTCTGTGGATTGTTTTTGGGATTTTGGTGATGGCGCTACATCTAGTATTTGTTCTCCGGTATCACACACCTATACTTCAACCGGTTTATTCGACGTAACATTGACGGTTACCACTTCAAATGGTTGCACAACTACACTCATCTACCCTGACTACATAGAAGTTGTGGAGTCACCTGTTGCATCATTCTACTCTAGTTCAATTACAGGTGCCGATAACGAAATTGTTTTCTATAATGAGTCATCAGGAGCGGACACTTACGAATGGTTTTTTGGTGACGGCGGATCTTCAAATGCTATCGATCCATCACATACTTACACGGAAGGTTTAGCAGGGACATACACCGTTTCCCTCACCGCAACAAATAGTATAGGTTGCTCTGACACTTATGAATCTGCAGTTAGCATAGAAGCACCCGTTATTTACTATGTACCTAATGTTTTCACACCTGACGGAGATGAATTCAACGAAACCTTTCAACCTGTCTTTACCACAGGTTATGAACCTTACGATTTTCACCTTACCATTTTTAATCGGTGGGGCGAGCTTATATTTGAATCTTATAATAGCATCGCGGGATGGAATGGTACGTATGGCAACCAGGGCTTAGTGGCTGACGGGGTGTATGTATGGCAAATTGATTTTGGCTTATCAAGTTCTGATGAGAGAATCGTTGATCGTGGAACCGTTACTGTATTAAAATAAAATCCGAATCTCATTTTAAGTATATTCGGCTTGTTATAAAATATGTTCATTGAACTTAATCAATTAGCGTTGGTTTGATAAGCATATAACAAGAAGTCGATTTAAATGAGAAATTCAATTGTAGTACTTATCTCACTTTTCATTGTTGGATGTGGTGAATCCACAAAAGAAAATAACCCGGTAATTGAAGAAGAAATTGAGGAAATTGTCCGAAATCCGATAAATGTAGTTGAGGGTGATGATATAAGCGTTGAAGTTTACGACTTTGAAACGATCCAACCTTTTCTAAACAAGAAAAATGACAAAGTCAATGTGATCAACTTTTGGGCAACCTGGTGCAAACCTTGCGTAGCCGAATTACCTTATTTTGAGGATTTAGGTGAAAAAGATCCTGATGTGGAAATCACACTAATTAGTCTAGACTTCCCCAAAATGATTGATGAACAGGTAATTCCATTTATTAAAGAAAATGAACTTAAATCTGAAGTCATTGTTTTAGACGATCCTAATGGAAATGAATGGATTCCTAAAATAGATCCTGACTGGAGCGGCGCTATACCTGCTACTATCATCTATAACCAGGAAGAAAGCACGTTCTATGAACAGTCTTTTACATTCGAAGAACTTGAAAAAGAAGTAAATAAATTTAAAACCAAATAACATGAAACTTTTAAAGTACACCCCAATTTTAGCCGCTGCGTTTTTAATATCATGTGGCGGAGAGAGCACAGAAAATGAAGAAAATAATACTGAAGATAGTGTTGATACCACAACAGTGGTTGAAGAGGTTGAGGAAGAAGTAGAAAAAATGACGGGATATTCAGTTGGTGACTATGCTACTGATTTTAGTCTTAAGAACATTGATGATAATATGGTTTCTTTGGCGGATTTCCCAGAGGCAAATGGTTTTATCGTAGTTTTTACTTGTAACCACTGTCCGTATGCCGTAGCCAACGAAGATAGAATCATTGCCCTTGATGCGAAGTACAAGGATCAGGGATATCCGGTTATTGCTATCAACCCGAATGACCCGGAAGTAAATGAGGAAGATAGCTTTGAAAACATGAAAGTAAGAGCTGAAGAAAAAGGTTTTACTTTCCCTTATCTAATAGATGAAGGGCAAGAGATTTATCCTCAGTATGGTGCAACTAAAACCCCTCATGTTTACTTATTAGAGAAAACTGAAGAAGGAAATAGAGTTGCTTACATTGGTGCGATCGACGATAACACTAATGAACCAGAGAACGTTACTGAAAAGTACCTTGAGAATGCCGTAGATGCATTAATTGCAGGAGAAGAAATTGCAGTAACTGAAACTGTTGCGATTGGATGTAGTATCAAAACTAAGGAGTAGATCTCAAAAAATTAAACTGAAGCCGTTACAATTGTAGCGGCTTTTTTTATACCTCGTTTTCTATTCGAATGATCACTTTACCTCTTGCTCTATTTGTTTCTAAGTAAAGCATTGCCTTGTCAGCTTCTTCAAAAGGATATACCTTATCAATTATAGGCTTAACGGCTTCACTTTCCACCAAAATCCTTATTTCATCAAGTAGTTTTCGATTTGGGAAGGTCCATATGTGTTTATATTCAACCTCTCTTTTCTTAGCTAACCATATTAAACTAAACCCTCGAATTCCATTCAAAAAACGTAAGAAACCTGAAATTCCAATAGATTTTAGTGTTTCATTATCACGATATCCAATAATGGCGATCACTTTGCCCCCTTTTTTAACGGTTTTAATAGCCTCCTTCGTGTATTTCCCACCCAATGACTCTAGAATCACATCAACATCATTGGCAATCTCCCTATAATCAGTTTTAGTGTAATCAATTATTTTTTCGGCCCCTAAAGACTTCACCAATTCAATATTTTTGGTGCTTGTAGTAGTATATACCTGAGCTCCTAAGTGCTTTGCATATTGGATAGCAAAAGTTCCTATTCCACCAGAGCCAGCATGAATTAGAGCACGCGTCCCTAGGCCTACTTTGGCATATTTAAATGCTTCTAGCACAGTGCACCCCACAAGTGGTAAACCTGCGGCTTCTTCAAAAGAAATATTCCTTGGTTTAATCCCAACATTTCCTTCCGATACTGCTATTAACGGAGCAACCGTTCCTTTCTGATCCCAAGGTACTTTTGAGAACACCTCATCGCCTACCTTAAAATATTGAACAGAGTTACCTACCGCTATAACTTTTCCTGAAACATCAAACCCAATTGGTGATGGAAATTCGAACTTTTTATAGAGTTTAGCCTGACCATAAATAATTTTATAATCCGCTGGATTCAGGGCCGCTGCACGAACAGAAATCAATACATCATTTCTCCCAACACTCGGCTCAGGAAGATCTTCAAAACTGAGAAGTTCTTTCAAATTTTTTCCATATCCCGTAAAGCAAAATGCTTTCATCTCAATTCCTCAGTTTCTATAAAAGTAATCGTTTTGTTCACACCTTTTGAATTATTAGAGCAGAATGATTTTAGGCTTTTAACTGATCCGAATCAGCCGCTTAATCATTTATTCCATGTACATTAGTAGGATAAATCCTACATCATGAAACGAATAATTTTTCTCACTTTAGTCTTAACGCTCTCCGCACTCTCTTCAAAAGCGCAGGATGCTGAAGCTAGCGATAAAAAATTTAGACTAGAAATTGAACCTGCTAGTTTTGCCTTTAGAGGTTTTTCCGGTAGTTTACTTTATGCGTTAACACCTGACAATTCATTTTCATTGGGATTGTACGCTGCTTCTGTAAATGTCCCTGTGTTCACAAGAAGAAACATGTTCGATAACGTCGGTGAAGACACGAGTTCTGTTCGTTTAGGATTTCAGGCAGCCTTGATGGCGCGATACAACATCAATATATTTAAGAATATGGAGAGTAATCCATATGTGGGACTAATTTTTGGTTGGGAGTATTTTGACATTGATCAACCCTATAATCCGGAAACGCTCAGGATAACAACCTTCATTGCCACTCCATACGTAGGTTACGAGTTTTACTTCTATAAACAAATGTTATTTCTTAACCCACAACTTAGAGGCGTATTCTATTTTGGTGACAAATCGAGTGACGCTAGTAGACCGGAGCAATTGACGGGTGGTTATTTACTCCCTCAATTATCTCTTGGGGTAAGATTTTAGCAAAAAAAATCCTGCTTTCGAAAAATCGGGATTAAGTATTTTTGAGGACTAAATTTAAGCTTTCTTTAACCCTAATTCAATCAATCTTTCCGTTAAGAATTCACCTGCCGTAGCATCAGGGAATTTTTTAGGATTCTCAGCAGAAACACATGAATCTAAACAAGTTAAATCCATATCTGCACGCGGATGCATAAAGAAAGGCGTAGAGAATCTTGGCTTAGTCCATAATTCTTCATCAGGACATATTACTTGGTGTTGGGTAGAACGAAGTTTTCCATTCGTTAAGCGTTCTAACATGTCACCAATATTAATAACAATCTCATCCTCTTTCGGTGTAACTTCAATCCAATTACCATCTAAGGCCTGAGCCTGAAGACCTGCGGCAGATCCACCCATTAGCAAGGTAATTAAGTTAATATCACCGTGAGCAGCAGCTCTTACAGCTCCCTCTGGTATTTGCGAAACATCCTGCACCGGATAATAATGAAGCAGTCTTAGAATTGAGTTTCCATTGTGCACTTTGTTATCAAAATAGTCTTCGTCCAAACCTAAATAGAGCGCTGTAGCTCTTAATAGATTCCTCCCAGTTTGCTCGAATGTATTATACACTTCTAAGCCAACTTCTCTAAATTCAGTTACTTCTTTTGGCCAAATATTATCAGGGTACTCCTCTTTGATTGGATCACCATCTGTAACCGTTTGTCCAATATGATAGAATTCCTTCAAATCAGGAACATCTTTCCCTTTAGCGCTCTCACGGTTTTTTGAAATATACCCTCTTTGCCCTGCCAAAGCAAGATCCTCGTAAGATCTCTTCACGTCTTCCGGTAAATTAAAGAAGGCCTTTGAAACTTCAAAAAGCTTTTTTCTTAGTTCAGGTGTTACACCATGGTTACGAACAATTGCAAATCCCATATTGGCGAATGAATCACCAAATTCTTGAATAAATCTTTCACGGGTTTGAGCATCGCCTTGACTATAGTCATGGTAATCTACTACTGCAATTTTGTTCTTATCCATATTTATGCAATTTTAAGCTTAGCCATTTTAGATTTTGCAAATTTACTTTGCGCATAATCTAATGTGACCCTGAATTCTTTAATTGATTTGTCCGAAGGAATATCAAACATAGCATCATTCAATATTGCCTCACAAATCGATCTTAAACCTCTTGCTCCTAATGTATATTCAACTGCCTTATCGACAATAAAATCTAAGACATCTGCATCAAATTTGAGCTTCACACCATCCAAAGAAAACAAGTGAATGTATTGCTTAATCAGCGCATTTTTTGGCTCAGTTAAGATCCTTCTCAATGCCTTCTCATCTAGTGGTTGCAAGTAAGTCAATACCGGCATACGTCCTATTAGTTCTGGAATTAAACCAAAGTCCTTTATGTCTGACGGTGAAACGTATTGTAACATGTTATCGGCGTCAGGTCTGTATTCATCTTTCGAAGCAAAACCAATCGAGTTAGTGTTAATTCTTCTTCCGATGATTTTTTCAATACCATCAAAGGCTCCTCCTGCAATGAATAAGATGTTTTTAGTATTCACCTTAATCATTTTTTGCTCAGGATGTTTTCTTCCTCCTTGCGGTGGAACGTTCACTTCCGTACCTTCCAAAAGTTTTAGCATAGCCTGCTGTACACCTTCACCAGACACATCTCTGGTTATAGAAGGGTTATCCGATTTACGCGCGATTTTGTCCACCTCATCAATGAAAACGATTCCGCGCTCGGCTGATTCTACATTGAAGTCAGCAGCCTGAAGCAATCTTGAAAGAATACTTTCGACATCCTCTCCTACATACCCAGCCTCTGTTAATAC
>JAKVAQ010000008.1:0-44945 GCA_022447665.1 Crocinitomicaceae bacterium | reverse complement strand
TGTATCTCTCTTGCAGTAATTTCAATATCAGAAGCCTGACCTTGAGCACCTCCTAAAGGCTGGTGAATCATTACTCTCGAGTGAGGTAAAGCAGAACGTTTACCTGCTGCACCAGCGCACAATAATACAGCACCCATCGAAGCTGCCATACCTGTACATATTGTCGCAACATCAGGGTTGATGTACTGCATTGTATCATAAATTCCTAGACCAGCATAAACGCTTCCTCCCGGAGAGTTCAAGTATATCTGAATATCTTTCTTCGGGTCTACAGATTCTAAGAATAATAGCTGTGCTGTAATAATATTGGCAACATGATCATCAATACCAGTTCCTAAGAATATAATTCTGTCCATCATAAGACGCGAAAACACGTCCATTTGTGCCACATTAAGCTGACGCTCTTCGATGATATATGGTGTAAGTGATGATGTAATATGATAGTTTAGGGCCTCACTTCTGATACCCATGTGCTTGGTAGCAAACTTCTTAAATTCGTCTTTATCGTACATTGATTGAAAATTTTAGGCAAAAAAATAATACCCATAAAGATAGGTATTATTTTCAATGCTCTAGAAAAATTTGGAATCCTACTTCCCGTAAGCCTCTTTAACGAAATCTTCGTAAGAAACTTCTTTTTCTTTGATTTTCACAGTTTCCTTGAAATACTGTAGAATTTTAGATGCGTAAAGACTATCATAAATCTTGTTCGCCTCATCTCTATTCCCTAATACGTTTTTGGCTTGATCTTCAAGTACGTTATCTTCAGGAGCAGGCATACCGTATTGTGCATATTGATTTACCAATAGATTCTTAACATAATCTACTGCCTCAGCAGGCTCAACTTTAATATCATTATCTTTAATGATGTTATTCTGAATCAACTGCCATTTTAACCCTTTGCGGTAGTTTTCG
Source organism: Crocinitomicaceae bacterium (assembly GCA_022447665.1). Classification (GTDB taxonomy): domain Bacteria; phylum Bacteroidota; class Bacteroidia; order Flavobacteriales_D; family Crocinitomicaceae; genus JAKVAQ01. Next base: position 44,030 of record JAKVAQ010000008.1, on the reverse strand, counting down.
AAATCCTCTTCGATTTTTTCAGCCGTTAAATCCTCTTTATCAGAACTAGCTAAAATCCATCTTTTAAGGAATTCTTCTGGTAGATCAATCTTAGTTTTCTCAAGAAGTTCTTCTACTACTTTATCGTTGAATACTCTATCTGAATCATTAGCGAACATTTTCACTAAATCACCTTCAATTGTTGATCTCATTTCCTCTTCAGAGCTTACTTTTCCTTCTCCAAAAACTTTGTCAAATAAAGCTTGGTCAATCGCTGCCGGCTTCATTTCTTTTATCTCCGTTACTTTAAGATTAAAGTCGTTAGAGATGTTCGGAAGATCTTCTTTGGTCACTCCAAGCATAGCTGCTAAATCAGCCTCACCCTTTGAATAATCAACAGGATCTACTCTAAATTCATCGCCTACTTTAGCTCCAACTAATTTCTTAACTGCCTTCTTATCCTCTAAGAATTCTAATGAAATTGTAGCTGTATGAGAAACACCTCCTTCTTTAGGGTTATCACCCTCCATTTCAGTGAATTCTCCCATAATCATATCCTTCTCACTTGCCTTCTCAGCTGAAACCAACGACCCATAACGACGTGCCATTTGATCAACTTCCTTGTCAAGCATTTCGCCATCAATTTTGATCTTTAAGTAATCAAATTTTCCTTTAGAAAGGTCAACCTTGAACTCAGGAGAGATTCCAATTTCATATACAAATTCAAAATCTGCTGGATTATCAAAATCTCCTTTTACCTCTTCATTTTCTTTTGGAAGTGGATTACCAAGAATATTTAGCTTGTTTTCCTCAATGAAATCGTAAAGTGACTTACTTACCACTTTATTCAATTCCTCTGCTAAAACAGCCTTTCCATATTTCTTTTTGATTAGTCCGATTGGAGTTTTCCCCGGTCTGAACCCTGGAATATTAGCCTGCTTTCGGTAATCGTTTAATTGTTTGTCTACAGTTTCAGCATAGTCATCAGCTGTTACCTTAACTCTTAAAACAGCATTTAAACTATCAATCTTTTCCTCAACTACTTCCATAATTTTAGTTTAGTTAAAAAAAAATGGCCGAAGCAGAGCCTTGACCATATTTTAAGTTCAAAATGTACAGGCGGAGAGACTCGAACTCTCACACCTCGCGGCACTAGATCCTAAGTCTAGCGTGTCTACCAATTCCACCACGCCTGCAACTCCCTTAAAAAGGGACCGCAAAGGTAAATAGAATATTTAATTCTTCAAAAAAAGAAGAAAAATATTTCATTTTACACTTAATCTCTCGTTCTGAAATTAACAGCTTTAACGAAAACTGATTACCAAAAAGCGTTGAAAATGACTATTTTAGTCTCATCAAAATCAAAGATATGATTCGATTTTTTACGCTTACCGCCGCAGCTGCACTTCTACACACAACAAATGCTCAAGACTTTACATATTCGAGTATTGAGGTGGAAACAGCAACCTTTGCAGGACCTACGTTAGATATTCGTAAAGATGATGGCTCAGGAATATACGCTGATGGAATACCACACTATGATGTGAGTGAGACGGAGCAAGAGCCCGTAGCGTATGTGAGTGGAACAGCCCCAGAAATTTCAGCCAATTTCACCTTTATGTGTGCTGATGCTCCTGATTCTATTTGGGTAATGGGGGTTGCTCCTGATGGTATGAATTTCCCTGCCACCAAAGTAGAAATAACAAATGTGGGCGCTGGTGAATTTGAATTCTCTTATCCTAACACAACAGCAGATGCAGGATTTACACCTGATGAATCTCGCTATTTCGGTCCTTTCAGTATTGGCTGGGACGTTTCTTTCGATGATGGAACAACTTGGCGAAATGCTGACAGCACAAAAAACGTAATGTACGTAACTCACGATACACCTATGTCAGAAAATTCGGATTTTCAACATTGGAGAACTATTTTCGATATTTCGTGTAGAAACACGGATGGAGAAAGCACAGAAAGCGACATTATAGCTGGAATTTGGACAGATTTTCAAGACCAAGAAATGTTGAATTGGCAAGGAGACAGTCTAAAATACTATAACCCAATGTATACATTCAATACTTCTTTAGCTTCATTATTAATGTTCAATAATGCACAGTGCTATACTTTCGCCAAACTCTTTCTAGCTACCATCAAAATACAAGGAATAGTTAGAACGAATAATTACGTTTATATTACACCGATAGGCAATACAGTTTGTGGAAATTCAGTGAATCGATTCTTAGTAAAGAACTGGGAGTTTGGAACGCCATCTGCATCGGGAGAATGTGCTGCTTTTCCATATAAAAACACGTATACGAGTCTACTACCTTTTCCATATACTGCCTACGATTTTGATACTGAAGACGTAACGGATCAAGTTGGGATTTATGGACAAGGCTCTGCAAACCCAAGTTCTTTTTTTAATAATCACCAAATCTGTTATATCGATGGTGTTTATTATGACCCTTCATACGGTGTGAGCTTTCCTACATTCGATGATATAGCACCTACCGCTTTCGATGGATGGGGTTACCGATACACTATTGGGTGGGGTCCAGGCTCAATAAAACACTGTCTTTTCACGGATGATTTATCAGAATCTTCTTTAACAAGCACAACTACCACTTACTAGAGGTTTGAAAAACATTATTACCATATCAATTCTTTTATGGGCCTCTTCAAGCTTGGCTATGATTATTGATCGCAAGATCATTATAGAAAACGGGAAATATCATTGTGTTTCTATAGACCCGCTTTTTCAAATTGGAACCTACCACACAGGAAGTATCGACGACACTTTGTTAACTTCTCAATCTTTAGCTTTACCGGCAGGAAGAATGCTTGGTGGCAATGATAACGAGCTAGCTTGGGACATCAATGAGAAGGATATTTTTGCGGTTAGTACTTTGGAGCACCCGCTTAATGATAGGTATGAAGCAATTAAGAAAATTCCTTTGGACAGTTTGCAAGACTGGGGAAATTATAAACACCCAGGCGATGTTATTCTGATAAGCGTTGACAATTACATGTATGCGCCGAATGATCCTTACAGATATATCGCTCAGCGATTTAAGTCGCTTGACACTTACTATTTTGATGCCGTCTATTTCAAAGAAAAATACTGGATGGTTGTGACTTGCCAAAACGAATGGACGGTTTGGTATTTTGAAAATTATCAATGGAAACAATCATCAGTATTGGTTCCTTATCAAAGCTGCAAATTTACTTTATTCGAAAAGGATGATGAAATGCATATGGTGATGGAGAGTTCGGCCGTTTACAAGGTAACTGAGAAAAAAATTGAGCAACTTCAAATAGCAAAGCCACAAAAGACACTGAATGATGGTATCCTTGTTTTAAATAAGGATGTCAATAAACTCCAATATTTAGATAAATCCCACTTGGACAAAGAGAAAACACTAAGTGAGATATTAAGTGAATTTAGTACCATTTTATACGAGTAATATGAAAAAGATTTTAATCGCCTTAGTATTGTCTGGTTTAGGATTTACTGCATCTGCAGCAGATCTTACAGCAGTTGTCACGGATGAGAACGCTGGATTCAGCAATGGTGAAATTGATTTAACGATTGCAGGAGGTGTTGCTCCTTACACCATAAGCTGGTCAGGTCCATCAAGTTTCACTTCTACAGACGAGGATTTAACGGGGCTTGTGGCTGGAAGTTATACCGTTGAAGTAACTGACTCCTATTGCGGTGTGGCAACATTTACATTTACTGTTGGGCTAGCAAACTCGGCCATCATCAATGAAAATGAGCCCTTTGGTTTATCAATTTTTCCTAACCCAACCACTGACGTTGTCAAGGTACTTTCAACCGAAACTATTGATATAGAAGTTTACGGTATGGATGGAAAACTCATTTCAAAAGAATCTGGCGGAAATAGTATTGACCTATCCAATCAAGCCGACGGTACCTATGTCGTGAAATTTATTTCGGCAATTGGTGTAATCGAAAGAAAGATCGTTAAAAACTAAAGAGGTGACTTTTTTAGTTTTCCATTAAGTATAAACGCTAATTTTGAAGCATGTCTTCAAAAAAGCGCATTGCCATACTTGGCTCCACTGGTTCTATAGGTACTCAGGCCCTAGATGTCATTCGAAATCATTCAGAGAAGTTTGAAGTAAGTGTACTTACTACTAATACAAATGCTGATTTACTCATGGAACAAGTTCGTGAGTTCGAGCCAAATACTGTTGTTATTGTTTCTGAAGAAGGCCACGCCAAGATTAATGATGAATGTTGGAATCTCGGAACAAAATGTTATACCGGTGAAGAAGCGCTTGTGGATGTCTGCTCAATGGATGAAATAGACATTGTTCTCACTGCCCTAGTTGGATTTTCAGGTCTTAAACCAACCCTAAAAGCAATCGAATACGGAAAAAACATAGCACTCGCAAATAAGGAAACCCTTGTTGTTGCCGGTGAAATAATTACACAAAGAGCGAAAGAAAAAGGCGTAAATATTTACCCTGTAGATTCTGAACATAGCGCTATATTTCAATGTATCGTTGGTGAATTTCATAACCCGCTGGAGAAGGTTTATTTAACCGCTTCAGGAGGACCATTTCGAGGAAAAAACAGAAACGAGTTAAAGTCTGTTACTGTAAAGGAATCTTTGAATCATCCTAATTGGAGCATGGGCGCGAAAATCACGATCGATTCGGCGACGATGATGAACAAGGGACTTGAAATTATTGAAGCAAAATGGCTTTTTGGGCTTAAGGAAGATCAGATCGATGTAATTGTTCACCCCCAATCAATCATTCATTCCATAGCTCAATTTAGAGATGGTTCAATGAAAGCTCAAATGGGATTACCAAATATGAAATTACCGATTCAATTCGCACTATCTTATCCCAATAGGATCGAATCAAATTTCGAACGATTTAACTTTTTAGACTATCCATCATTGACATTTGAAGCTCCTGATCAAGAAACATTCATTAATCTTCGTTTAGCTTACGAGGCTTTGAAAAAGGGTGGAAACATGCCTTGTGCCCTGAACGCAGCTAATGAAGTCACCAACCAAGCATTTATAGATGGGAAAATTGGTTTTTTAGATATTGGCGATATCAATGAAAAGGTTGTACAAAACATTAGCTTCCAAAATAAACCAGAATTAGAACAGCTTTTTGAGACGGACAATGAGTCGCGTAGAATCGCCGTCGAACTAATTAAATAACAAGCGGTTAAATAAGTAGAATTGTTATGAAATCTAAGTGATTATTCATAACTTTATTGGCTATGTACACAAGTAATGTGTGAACAGCACAAAAGACTTACCATAATGAAAAGACTTCTACTCCTAACTTTTGCAGGACTTTCAGCAATGTACTCAAACGCTCAAACTACTTGGAGCGAGCATACGGCAGAGATTTTTTTTGATAATTGCGTTGTCTGCCACAGACCGGATGGAATAGGCCCATTCTCCCTATTGGATTACTCTACCGCGGATATTTATAAAGTATTAATCAAGGCAGAGGTTGAAGCAAATAACATGCCTCCATACAAGGCAGATACATCCTTTCAGCATTATTTTGACGAAAAAATCTTGACACCTCTTGAGCGTAACACCATTATTAACTGGGTGAATGAAGGAGGATTGGAAGGTGATCCTGCGTTAGCTCCACCAGCGCCAGTTTTTACAGGAGAAAAAATACTACCAGGAACTCCAGACCTCTCTATCACAATGCCGAATTACATGAGTAAGGCTACTGTTGTTCAAGATGATTATGTATGTATTTCCATGCCAACAGGTTTAACTGAAGAAAGAAGGGTAAGAGCAATTGAGATTGTGCCTGGAAACTCTGCAACGGTTCATCATTGTCTTGTTTATTATGATGAAGATGGCGATTATCCGACAGACACAATTGGTGGCGACTGTGGTGGCCCATCAAGTGAACCATTAATGGCAGGATATACGCCAGGTACACGCCCAACAGTGTTTCCAGCAAACGACGATTTTTCATGTGGAATGGTTATGGGCGCTGGTTCAAATGTAGTCTTCGCAATGCACTACCCACACGGTAGTTATGGTACTTGGGACGCCACGACTGTAAACTTCTACTTTTACGACGAACCGATGACCACGACTTTCCGTCAAGTATATGCCGCGCCTTTAAACGCGGAATTTGACTTTACTATTCCTGCAGGTACAATTGATACTTTGTACAACACCTTCGATGACACTCCATTTGACTTTACGTTCCTGAGCGTGTTTCCGCATATGCACTTACTAGGGTCACACATGCAATCGTTTGCAGTTACTCCTGCTTCTGACACTGTGAAGTTTGTTAGAATACCTCATTATGATTTTGATTGGCAAGATTTCTATTGGTTCCAGTACTTACAATATGTTCCAGCCGGTTCTGATATTGAAAGTAGAGCCATTTATGACAATACTGCGGGGAATACGCACAATCCTTATGACCCTCCGCAAGACATTAGCGAAGGGTTCAATACAACCGACGAAATGTATTTAATTTATTACCACTTTATGGCATATCAGTCAGGAGATGAATTAATAAATCAGGATGAACTTATAACCGAATTTCTGAGCACAGAAATGGCAAAGTATAATGAAGAAAGTGAGATTAAAGTTTATCCAAACCCATTCAATTCAAGTACGACCATTACGTTCGATGCCGGAGAAAATGCACTCACAAGTGTATATATCTACGACTTGAACGGACGTGTAGTAAACAAATTAGTTGAGAACCAATATTTAACTGGTCAGCAAGAAATTCTATGGGATGGTTCTAATAAAATCGGTGAAGAAGCTACAAACGGTATCTACTTCTACTCAATGACAATCAATGGCGCTGCCTACAATGGTAGGATTTTAAAACAGTAGTCTAAACTACAATATTTACAATCTTTCCGGGAACTACAATCACTTTCTTAAGTGGTTTTCCATCGATATATTTCACACTCTGCTCGTGCGCCAATACAGTCTTTTCAATTTCTTCTTTTGAGAGGTCTAATGGCATTTTAAGCTTGAAACGCATTTTACCATTAAAAGAAATTGGGTATTCATGATCTGATTCCACCAAATATTCTTCTACAAATTCTGGGAAACCTTGACTAGAGACACTTGCTTCGTGTCCTAATTGACTCCATAACTCCTCAGTAATGTGCGGCGCAAAAGGAGATACTAAACGAACCAAATCTTCAAGTATTTCTCTCTTATTACATTTTAGATCTGTAAGCTCATTCACAGCGATCATAAAGGTAGATACACAAGTATTAAAAGAAAACCTATCCAAGTCCTCTCTCACCTTTTTAATCGCCTTATGCAACGCTTTATATTCCTCTTTGGAAGGTTTTTCTTCTGAAACGCTCAGCACACCATCATTAAAAAACAGACGCCACATCTTTTTCAAGAATCCTTGTACACCATTAATCCCTTGAGTATCCCAAGGCTTTGCCTGCTCAAGCGGACCCAAGAACATTTCATAGCACCTTAGCGTATCCGCTCCGTAACGTTCACATAAATCATCGGGATTAACAACATTGAACCAGCGCTTAGACATTTTATCCACCTCTCGCTTTACCTTCATTTCCCCATTACCATTCAACTGATAATTCATATCGGCAAATTGAGGCTGCCAAGTCTTAAGGCGCGCAACATCAACATTGTCTCCACCATCAATCAAATCAATCCAAATTCTTACCTCTCGGTAGTTAACTAAATCCTCTTTTGAAATTGAGTCAAAAGAGACCATAGTATTGTTTTCATCCACAAAAGCAATGGCAGATTTACCCAAAATCATTCCTTGATTGATCATTTTTTGAAAGGGCTCAGAAAAATCAATGTAGCCCATATCGTTTAAGAACATTGTCCAAAAACGCGCATATAAGAGGTGACCTGTGGCGTGTTCAGAACCACCAATATATAAATCAACTTGCTTCCAGTACTCTACCTTTTCCTTATTCACAAAAGCTTCATGGTTTTGCGGATCCATGTACCTCAAGAAATACCAACTAGAACCTGCCCAACCTGGCATTGTATTCAACTCTAACGGCCAAATTGAAGAACCATTTTGCGCTGAATTTTCAACCACTTTGTTATTTTCTTCATCCCAACTCCAAACACTAGCATTGCCCAATGGTGGTTCTCCATCTGCTGTTGGTAAATAATTATTCACTTCAGGCAATTCAACGGGTAAATGAGCATCATCAACCAAGGTTGGAATTTCATTTTTATAATACACCGGGAAAGGTTCTCCCCAATATCGCTGTCTTGAGAATACCGCATCTCTTAATCTATAATTGGTCTTTCCTTTTCCCAAACCTCTTTTCTCAATTTCGTAAATCGCCGTCTTAATCGCCTTTTTAACCGGCAAGCCATTCAAGAAATCAGAGTCAGCAATTTTTCCAGTCTTCTCCGTATACGCGGCCTCCGAAATATCAATATCCTCAAAAATATTTTTGATTTCAATATTAAAATGATTGGCAAAATCCCAATCTCTTTGATCTCCGCAAGGAACTGCCATTACTGCTCCTGTACCGTAACTCGCTAAAACATAATCTCCCAACCAAATAGCTACCTTTTCTCCCGTAAACGGATGTATAGCATAAGCACCTGTAAATACACCCGAAATATTCTTTACATCCGATTGTCTGTCCCTTTCAGACTTTAAGCTAGCTTCTCTCACATAGGCTTCTACAGCATCTTTCTGTTCGGCAGTTGTAAGCTCTGAAACATATTCATGTTCAGGTGCTAATACAACGAAATTAACCCCATAAATAGTGTCAGGTCTCGTTGTGAATACTTCGATTACTTTATCAGAATTTTCTACTTTAAACTCAACTGAAGCGCCTGCACTTTTGCCAATCCAATTGCGTTGTTGTTCCTTAATTGCATCGGTCCAATCGATACTTTCCGAACCTTGAAGCAAACGTTCAGCATAAGCCGTGATACGCATACTCCATTGACGCATTAGTTTCTGTTCTACTGGATGTCCTCCTCGTTCTGAAACACCGTCTTTAATTTCGTCATTGGCTAAAACGGTTCCTAATTCAGGACACCAGTTTACCCAACTATCCGCCAAGAAGGTTAAACGGTAATTCATTAGAATGTCCGATTGCTCTTTTTCAGAAAACTCGCTCCATTCTTGGGCAGAAAAAATAATTTCTTGATCGGATACAGCATTTACTTCGGCATTACCAGAAGCGGTGAACTTTTCTATTAACGTTGAGATTCTTTCCGCTTTATTCGTTTCGTTGTTATACCAAGAATCAAATAATTGCTTAAAAATCCATTGTGTCCATTTATAATAATCGGGATTAGAAGTCTTCACCTCTTTCGTCCAATCAAATGCAAAACCAATTTGATCTAATTGCTCTCTATAACGAGCAATGTTTTCTTTGGTAGTTATAGCTGGATGCTGGCCGGTTTGTATAGCATATTGCTCAGCAGGTAGTCCGAAAGAATCATACCCCATTGGATGAAGAACATTGAATCCTAAATGTCTTTTGTATCGCGCATAAATATCAGAAGCGATATACCCTAAAGGATGACCAACATGCAGCCCTGCGCCGGACGGGTAAGGAAACATGGTTAATCCATAATATTTTGGTTGGTCATTTACTTTTGCCTCAAAAGTTTTGTTCTGAGACCAGTAAGATTGCCACTTCTCTTCAATAGATTTATGCGTATAATCCATAACTAAATTTATGGCCGCAAAGTTAGAAATTTAGGATGATTAGAAGTGTGGAAAGGCGCTTTAGTTATTTGGATACCCCTGCTCCACCCAACACTTGAAAGTTTGAAGTTCCTCGGCAGTCAAAGAATCAGTACCAAAGGTTTCGGAAATTATGGGCATATCTCTTACTTCAAATACGCGATTCGGAGTGGTTCCATTAGTGATTGTAGCTGCAAGGTTATCGTACTCAAAAATCCACCCATCATGACAACCAGTCCCAGGACCCATGTTAGTTACACAGCTCGTGTTGATGATAGGCTTAATATCACTTTCGTATGAGATAATAGTCGGACACTCAGGTTCTACATAAGGTGCAGCCTTATCCTTAATACAAGAGGAAAGTATAACTAGAAAGAGAATAAAACCCAATAATCTTCGCATCTCACTAATTTAACGAAAAAAAGGGACCAAATGTTTGGTCCCTTTAGTATTTAATTGAATTCTAATAAACTACTTTGCAGCGGCGTATTTTGCCGAAACCGCATCCCAGTTAATGACATTAAAAAATGCTGAAACATAATCCGGTCTTCTGTTTTGATAGTTTAAGTAATATGCATGTTCCCATACATCTAATCCTAAAATAGGTGTACCTCCACAACCTACACCTGGCATAAGTGGATTGTCTTGGTTGGGTGAAGAACATACTTCTACTTTTCCACCCGAATGAACACATAACCATGCCCATCCTGATCCGAATCTAGTACCTGCTGCTGTTGAGAATGCCGATTTAAATTCTTCAAACGAACCGTAAGCTGCGTTAATTGCATCTGCTAATTCTCCTGAAGGTTCGCCTCCACCATTTGGTGACATCACCTCCCAGAAAAGACAGTGATTGTAATAACCTCCACCGTTATTTCTAACAGCGCCATTATTCATATCAAGTCCTTTTAAAATATCTTCAATTGATTTAGAATCTAAATCTGTTCCTTCAATTGCTGCGTTCAACTTTGTTGTGTATCCGTTATGGTGTTTTCCATGGTGGATTTCCATTGTTCTTGCGTCAATATGCGGTTCTAATGCATCATGCGCGTATGGTAGATCTGGTAAATTAAAAGCCATTTTTTTCTATAATTTATGGTTAAACATCTAAATCAAATTTAATATTTATTCAATGATTAGTTTGATCAAATTCGATTTTTTTAAATTAGTACGCAAAAGCTAAACATAAAACAATGAAAAAAGTTCTTTTAGGAGTATTTGCACTAACATTATTTGTTGCCTGCTCAAGCGAAGAGGAAGTAGAAGCTGAGAGAGAAAGCACCACAGGAGAAAAAATCGAAGGAGGTATTAATGCTATCGAACAAGGTGTGGATGCACTTGAAAATGAAATAAATGAGGCCATTACAGATTCCAACTCGACGTTAAATACTGTTATTGATTCAGCTCAGAACCTTATTGAAGGGGGAGGAGATGTTCTTGAAGAGGGAGTCGATGCGATTGAAGATGGACTAGAGGCTCTTGATAAAGTATTTTAGTCAATTCACGCAAGGAGGTTAATAACCTCCTGTAACCAAAGCGCATTCAGGGGTAATATAAACGTACCTTCATATGTTGAATGCGCCGTTTTTGGAAAATATTAAGAAGGTTCATTTTTTGGACCTTTTTTATTGGATTGTTTTTGGTAACAACACTGACTGTCATACTGCATATATATGAAGATGACATCAAGCAATTTGCCATAGACAAACTCAATGAAAACCTGAAGACAGATGTTGAGGTCATGGATATAGATCTCACTATTTTTGACAGCTTCCCATACGCTACCTTACAATTCAATCGTGTATATATTGAAGAGGTTTTTCCAGAGGATAATTCACACGACACACTCTTTTATGCAGGGAACCTTTATATGCATTTTAATGTGATGGATCTGTGGAATGAAGACTACAACGTAGAGCGCGTAAATATCGAAAATGGCCTTCTCAACATGAAAATGAATAAAGAGGGAGCCAATAACTTTGATATCCTAAAATCTAGAAAAGACTCCATTAAATCGGATAAGGATTTCCAATTCTCCCTTGAATTGTTGCATATTGAAGACTTTAGGTTCAAATACTCAAATTTGCAAGCCGCACAACACTATGAATTAGATATAAACGAAGGGTTATTTGCCGGTGATTTCTCCAAAGAACAATTCGAGCTTCAGGTAGATTCGGATTTTCATATTGACGCTGTAAAAAGTGGTGCCTTTGCTTTTATTCAGAACAAAGAGTCACACGCTGATTTAATACTTGATATAAATCTTAAAGAACGCAAATACACCTTTAAAGATGGGTATTTGGACGTTGAAGAAATGCCTTTCTCTATTAATGGTTTTGTTGATTCATCTACCATTGATTTGACAATAACAGGAAAAGAAATTGAAGTGTATGAATTAGCCAACAGTATTCTAATTCAAGAGGATGGGTCTACAAAACTTGAGGCTTATAATGGACAAGGACTTATGGCCTTTGACGCTACCATTAAAGGCGAATTTATTGGCGAAGCCGTTCCTGCAGTTGAAGCAAATTTTTCAATTGAAAATGCTAGCTTAACAGAACCTGTGAATAACCTAAGTCTTCTAAATATTAATTTGCTGGGACACTATAAAAACGATCCAAATAAAAACATAGAAAAACTCGATTTTGAAAAGTTCGATTTTAATCTACTACAAGGATCATTTTCAGGAAATGCCAGCATCGACAATTTCGATCAACCTATTATTCGTTCAAATGTATTAGCAGACATTGATCTCGGAGCGGTTAAAAAGTTCTTTCGCTTAAATCAATTTGAGCAGTTAGGTGGCCACCTTAAATCCAAGATGAATGCTGAAATACAACTTTTCGACCCTAAATATCGAAAAGAGCTTTTTGAAATAAAGAAAGCAAGCGGAAATTTAAATTTCGATAATGTACGTTATCAAGGGAAAAGCGAAACCATTTATTATACATCCATCAACGGTGATATTATTGTACAGGATAAAGACGCTTCTGCAAAAGACCTTTCAATCAAAACCGCCCTATCCGATTTTAAACTAAATGGTGCTCTTAAGAATTTTGTACCATTTGTCGAAGGTTCAGGCGGATTAGGAGTTATAGCTACGCTCGAATCGTCAAATTTCAACTTAAATGAATTTCTACCTGATAACAACAAAAATGCAAATGGTCCGCCGGTTGTTTTTGAACTTCCATCAGACTTAAATCTTAACCTAGATCTTGATATCAAAAAGCTTGATTGGGACAACCATTCGTTTACTAATATTAAAAGTAAACTTCTCATGAGTGGTAGCAAAGCCACAGCAAAAGATGTTAAATTGAATACACTAGGAGGCAATGTAAATGGTTGGATAACCTTGCATAATAATCTTGCCGACGGAAATCTAATAGAGGGTAAATTCTGGTATAGCCGAATAAATATCAAGCAGCTCTTTGCAGAATGGGAAAACTTTGATCAAACCGAAGTTACTAGCGAAAACTTGACCGGTACGGCAAGAGGAAACATCGATTTAATGCTAGGGTTTAACCCATACTTCTCTATTATTGAAGATCAAATTTACTCCAAAACTAATCTTACCATTGAAAATGGGAAACTTCAAGGAATGGAAACCATGAGAGCTATCACCGACTATATGCGTAGCAATAAAGGACTCAAGTTTTTACTTAATAAACACATCGATAAATTTGAGGATAAACTCATGAATATTTCATTCGAAAACTTATCGAATACTATTGAAATTAAAAATAGTAAAGTCTTCATTCCTAAAATGAAAATTGCTTCTAGTGCACTTGACGTCAATCTGCATGGATGGCATGATTTTGAAAACAATATTGACTATCACTTCAGCTTCCGATTTAGAGAACTTAAATCTAAACCCGAATACACTGAGTTTGGGAAAATTGAAGACGACGGCTTAGGAATTGTTATTTACCTTTCGATGTCAGGAAACTTAGATGATCCAGTATATGGTTTGGATAAAGAAGAAAGAAAAAATGACATTAAAGAAAATATGGCCGATGAAAAAGAAGACATTAAATCAATGATGAAAACTGAATTTGGCCTATTCAAAAATGATACAACCGTTCAGAAAAAACAGCAAAACAAAGAACCGGAGGTAGAATTTATATTTTATGAAGAAGGAGAAGAACAAGAACTAAATCCGAAAGATACCTCGAAGAGCAAAAACAAAATCTTTAATAACAACTTCTTTAACCGTCAGAAGAAAAAACAGGAAGAAGAAGAAAAAAAGGATGTGGATATAATTATTGACCAATAATCTAGTTATACCAATACCCAGAAAAGAACCAAATGAATCTCTACCATAAAAAGCAGCGTTGGAAAATTGCATTATTAGGATTTGCGCTAATTCTAATTTTTGCCTCTTTATGGTTTTCATATACAATAGTTCAGAAGGTACAAGCCAAGGAAGTTGATCGAATTAACCAATGGGCGGAAGCAGTGCAACGCAAGTCGAACTTGGTAAAGCTTACTAATCAAACATTCGATGAATTAGGCTCAGTTCTTCAAGACATCCAGGAAAAGGAACGACGTAAGGTAGAAATCTGGTCGTTAACAATGAGTGAGATTAATAAGTCCTTTTGCTCCGACTATGACTATTCTTATCTCCTAACAATATTGCGCGACAACGACAATATTCCGATGATTCTTACTGACCTCAATGAAAATATAGTTGGCAGTTATAATGTGACTCATTTAGATGAATCTATTATTGATGCAATAGGCAAAGATGATAAAGAAGGTTTTAAAAAAGCTAAAGAAGATAGCTTAACACGATATCTAGGTTTTTGGCGAGACTTACATGAACCTATTATTATTGATCTATACGCCGATGAAAAGCAGAAAATCTTCTACTTCGATTCCGTGTATTACCAGACGTTAAAGATGAACGCCCTCGAGCGCAGTCGAGATTCTTTGGTAGATGCTTTTACTAACGAATTGGTAACAAATGAATACTTAGTGCCTGTAATGTTCATTGATCAACAATCGCGTGAAATGATCGCAACTAATATACCTGACTTTGATGCCACTCAGCAAGAAGAGACCATCAATAGAATGGTGGCAGAAAACGACTCTATAATGGTTGATCTAGGTGTTGAAAGTAAAGGTGTTATTTATTACGAGCACTCTGCTGAAGTAACACAACTAAAGTACTTCCCTTTTATTCTTTTCTTTATCATTGGTCTGTTTATATTCATCGCTTACATCGCTTTTAGTACTTTCCGAAAGGCAGAACAAGACCAAGTTTGGGCCGGAATGGCAAAAGAAACCGCACATCAATTGGGCACTCCTATTTCATCTCTTATGGCTTGGAACGAGCTATTAATTTCCCAAGAAATAGATTCTTCTATAACGTCAGAAATTGAAAAAGACCTTGCACGACTTAAAACGGTGACCGACCGTTTCTCAAAAATTGGTTCTGACTCCCTTTTAAAAGAAGAAGACCTGGTTCAAGTAGTTAAAAATGCCACCGAGTATTTACGAATGCGTGTAAGTGACAAAGTAAAAATCGAAGTCAATCAACAAAGTCCTGAAATCAAAGCCTCGGTCAATATAGCTTTGATGGAATGGGTGATAGAAAACATCGTGAAAAACGCTGTTGACGCAATGGAATCTAAAGGGCATATAGAAGTGGCAATTTCTCAAAAAGAAGACGAAGTCTATATTGATATTCGTGATAATGGAAAAGGCATAGAAGCTAATAAGCTAAAGGCTGTTTTTGAGCCTGGTTATACTACTAAAAAACGAGGCTGGGGTCTTGGTCTGTCGCTTGTAAAGAGAATTGTCGAGGAATTCCACAAAGGTAAAGTCTTCGTTGCAGAATCCGAGGTTAATGTTGGAACTACCTTCCGAATTATCTTAAACGTCTAGTCCTTTTCTTGGCATAATTCTACCAGCACTCCAGAAGTTGACTTTGGGTGTAAAAAGGCGATTTTTTTGTTGTCTGCTCCATCCTTAGGAGTAGTATGAATCATTTGAAACCCCTCTGCCGTTAGACGTTGAATTTCAGCATCAATATCGGCAACTTCAAAAGCTATGTGGTGTATACCCTCTCCCCTCTTTTCAATAAATTTAGCAATAGCGCTATCTGGATTAGTGGCTTCTAATAACTCTATCTTCGACTCACCTATTTGATAAAACGATGTCTCGACACCTTCGCTGGCGACGCCTTCCTTCTTATAGGCCGGTTGATTGAATAGTTTTTCAAAAACGGCGTCAGCACTGGCTAGACTTTTAACTGCTATTCCAATATGTTCAATTTTCATAATGTCAGGGTATAAAAAAATCCACCCTTTCGAGTGGATTTAAATATTCATTGTAACGAGGCTAAGTTTTAATAAACTTCTCGTTCTTATTATCGTAGTTGATGTAATAGGCACCTTTCTTCAAGTTCGAACAATCTACTTCAGAGCCAACACCTTTTTTCACAATGTTTCCATAAGCATCGTAGATTTCGAATTTAGTTTCAATTGGGGCACCATTGGCAGTAAACTTTATCGATCCTTTTACTTTCTTCGGCTGAAGCTCTGGCTCTGCAATGTTAGTAGTAAACGTTACGGCCTTTGATGGTTTCTTCTGTCCCGTATGATCTGTTTGCGCCACGCGCACTTTGTTTTCACCTGAATGAGGAGATACTTTGAATGAATATGAATTCTCACCTGAAGTACCAGTTCCATCAACTTCTCCTACCGGAACCCATTTATTCCATCTATACTGTTCAATTACGTAAGGCAACTTACCTGATTCTCCCGTTGTTGACCAAGTTAATTGTCCATCTGGAGTACAAGAAATATTTTGAATTACATATGTACTTTTCGGTTTTAGCACCTCTGGATTCAAAATTTTAGGCTTACAACCAACGTCATGCGTCAGCACAACGAAAACTGGATCTCCGATTTTCAAACCAAACTCTTCGAAATTGATTTCGAAAGCACTTGATTGAACCCCATCAGAAATTGGATCTCCATTCACCGTCGCTTTGGTAACGCAGAAACCAAATCCAAATTCATCCTCTGGATTCGAAACATACAAGTTTTTACCTTGATAATGCCCTTCTAGCGAAAGATCCGCTAACGAGTGGAAAGTCATACCCACCATGAACACTAGGAGTAAAAGTTTAATTTTCAACATAATACGTTATTACGCAATTTAATCAGTAAGCAAAAATATATGGAATGTAATTAAAAACCAAGACAAACAACCTTTTTTTTTCTACCAATGGAGGTTTTTATTCGCTCGATAGAAATAATTGAAACGACGAACCGAAAATTACTTTATATTTGACTCATAATATTCTATTGTTCTGAACCATGAAATTATTTAAGTCTTTGTTCGTTGTTGCTATTTCTTCCACGTTTCTATTAACTGGTTGTGGTGGAGACTCGGACAACACAGAGAATGATACTGAAACTGAAGAAAGTATTTATGGTGGGGTTTTCACTATGCCTGTTCATAGTTACTTCTCATGTATTCCAGTTAATTACGTGCAAAAACTAGAAACAGCTCAAGTATACGATCAAGTTTTTGAAAGCTTAGTTAAATACAATCCAAAGACCCTCGAAATTGAACCTTCTTTAGCTTCGGAATGGACCGTATCAGAAGATGGCTTGGAATACAACTTTACATTAAAAGAAGATATATACTTTCATGATAATGTTTGCTTTGATGGCGGAAAAGGTAGAGCTTTAACTGCTAATGACGTGGTTTATTCTTTTGAGCAGGTTTATGCGAATGACATTGAAAACATAGCCTACAATACTTTTCAAAATACAATAGTGGGTGGCGACGCATATTACAACGGGGAAGCCGAATCAATTGAAGGAATAATAGCAGAGGGTAATAACATCACCCTTAAACTTGAAGAGCCTTCGGCAGTATTTATATTAAAACTTGCCACAATATTCGGTTCAATCTACCCAGAAGAATCAATGGGGGCCGACCCTTATATTCCAGTAGGAACAGGACCTTTTGTATATAATGAGACTGAATCTTCATCGGAAAACGTTGTGCTTAAAAGAAACGATAACTATCACCAATCAGATGAAGAAGGAAATAAATACCCTTATTTGGATGGAGTAAGTTTCATTTATCAAGAAAATCAAGAAGCTCAAATGGACCAATTCTGGTCGGGTGAAATGAGCTATGTACCTGGTGTTCCTATCTCGAAAATTTCAGAAGTAGTTGAAGAAAGAATTGATGATTTCGACAGTAAACCACCGAAATATGTCTTAGTTTCGGAACCTCAACTATCGACGACTTATTTAGAGTTTAACACAACGAATCCAGTATTGAAAAATAAGAAAGTTCGTCAGGCTTTAAACTACGCAATTAACCGAAAAAAACTAGTTGAAAAAATCATGAAAAACCAAGCTTACGAAATAGGTAAGTATGGTTTGACTCCACCGTTACCTCGAACTATTCGCGATTATGACTTTAAAGGGATTGAAGCTGTTTCTTATTCATACAATCCTGATACAGCAAAAATATTATTAGCCGAAGCTGGCTATGCAGAAGGAAAAGGCTTCCCTACCCTAAGCATGCAATTTAGGTTAGGTAATCAATACTATCTAATTGCTTCAGAAATTCAAAATCAACTGAGAAGCGTACTCAACATTAATCTTGATATTGAAGGAGTTGAATTCAACGAGCTTATTGAGAACCAAGGAATGGGTAAAGCAGATATCTTCAGATCAACTTGGTTTGCTGATTATCCTAACCCTGAAACATTCTTAGTAAATGCTTATGGTGCAATAGTACCTGATGACCCAAATCTGCCTTCTTATATGAATTCCTCGCGATACCAAAGCAAAGAATTTGATGCTGCTTTTGAAAGAGGGGTTACTTCTGCAACGGCTGAAGAAGCTTATGCTGCTTATGCTGAAGCCGAAAAAATAATGATGGAAGACGCTCCTTTTATCGTGCTATGGTATGGAGAAGACATGATGTTACTTAAAGCTAGTGTAAGAAATTTCCAAACAAACGGAATGAGATACCTAGACTTAAAGAAAGTATACTTCAAAGAGCCAACTGCGGAAGAATACGCAAAGAAAGAGAATCAACAGTAAACCTTAATGGCTGGAATATATGTTCACGTGCCTTTTTGCAAGGTAAAGTGCCATTATTGTGACTTTCATTTTTCTACGAACCTATCAAATCAAGAAGCACTTGTAGAAGCCATTCTTGAAGAAATCTCCTTGCGTGCACTTCATTTAGAAAATCAAACTATTGAAACCATCTATTTTGGTGGCGGTACACCAAGCCTATTAACCAGAAGTCAACTACAATCCATTCTTAAAGCGGTATACAAAAACTTTTCAGTTAAATCTTCGGCCGAAATTACTTCAGAAGCCAACCCTGACGATCTTTCAAGCGAAAAACTACTAGAGCTAAAGGAAATAGGGGTCAATAGATTAAGCATCGGCATCCAGTCATTTGAACAGCGACATCTTGAGTACATGAATCGCGCTCACAATTCGGAAGAAGCCTTAAACTGTATCAAACTCGCCCAGGAAAACGGGTTTAATAACATTACCATTGATTTAATTTATGGTCTTCCTAATCAGAGTCTTGACGATTGGAAAAAGGAGTTGGATAAATTTCTAAATTTAAACATCCCCCACCTATCCGCCTATTGTTTAACCATTGAGCCAAACACTTACTTTGGTCACCTTCAAAAAAACAAAAATATTCCCCTACCCGAAGATGAATTAAGCAATGCGCAATTCAAGTATTTAATCGAGGTAATGACCAAAAATAACTATGACCATTATGAGATCTCAAACTTTGCTAAAGAGGGATTTATCTCACAACATAACTCTGCCTACTGGCGAAACAAACCTTATTTAGGAATTGGCCCTTCAGCGCATTCCTACTTCAATGAATCACGTTCTTGGAATATCGCCAACAACCCTAGATACATCAAAGCGATTCGAAACAAGGAAGAATTTACAACCACCGAGCTTTTGAGTCTAACAGATCAATTCAACGAATATATTCTAACTAGACTTCGAACTAAATGGGGTGTAGAAGTCAATGACCTTATTAATATTTCAAAAGATTTATGGGAAAAATCTAAACCAATATTTGACAAAGAATTCGATGCAGGTCATCTCAATTTTCAAGACGGTAATTATACGTTAACGACATCTGGAAAATTCCTTTCTGATAATATATCTGCTAACCTTTTCGTTGATTAACTAATTTTGCAAGAATTTCACATATGGCTGAAGACTTAAAAATAGCGAAAAAAGGCACAAGAGCGGAGAAATACGAATTGCTAACCTCTCAAATTGAAGCACTAATTTCTGATGAATCTAACCTAATGGCTAATGCAGCCAACATTGCTGCTGCTTTGCGTCAAACTTTTGGTTTCTTCTGGGTTGGGTTTTACTTCGTTGACTCTGAATCCGAACTTGTATTGGGTCCATTTCAAGGAGACATAGCCTGTACAAGAATTCAGAAAGGCAAAGGCGTTTGTGGACATACTTGGGAAACAGAAAAAACTGTGATCGTGGATAATGTGGATGAATTTCCTGGCCATATCGCTTGTAGCTCTCTAAGCAAATCAGAAATTGTAGTTCCTGTAGTTAAGGAAGATAAAGTCTTAGCCGTATTAGATGTAGACAGTGATGAATTTGCTGATTTTAGTGAAGTAGATCAAATTCATTTGGAGAAAATTGTAGAAATCTTTGCAAAAACAATCAACTGAAAAAGAGCTTTTACATATTCGCATTATTCTTGATTGCCTGCGCACAGTCCAACGCGCCACTTACTGGTGGTCCTAAAGATACTACGGCTCCACGCATTGATTCTGCCAAAACAAATCCACTAAACGGGGCACTTAACTTTAGCGGCACTGAAATGGTGCTTGCCTTTGACGAATATATCACACTGAATAAACCAATCGATAATATTATTATTACGCCGCAACCCAACACACCCCCCATATATCGATCCAAGAACAAAAAAGTATTTATTGAGTTTAAGGAAGATCTATTGGAAAACACCACCTATACGCTTAATATAAATGGAGCGATTCAAGACTTTACCGAAAAAAATGATTCTGTTTTTCAGTATGTCTTTTCTACAGGTGACTTTATCGACTCCCTCTCTTTACACGGACATATTGTAAATGGTTTTACCAATCTTCCAAGCGAAGGACTTTTGGTTGGCCTCTATCCTCCAAAAGATACCATTTCTTATGATTCCATCATTTACAAAACTAAACCTACATACATCGCACAAACAGACGCGTCAGGTCATTTTAACTTCAATTACCTAAAGGGAGGTTCCTATGATATTTTCGCCATTAACGATAAGAACAGAAACTTAATAGCAGACGAGAACGAAGAAATTGCCTTTTTACCTTCGGGAAGAGTATATGCGGGAGATTCTGTTGAGATTGATATGAAATCTTTTTTAACAGCAGATAACGAATGTGAATTGAAAGAAGTTTATTTTAATTACCCCGGAAGCATTACTTTCTCAGGTTCCTGTCCTCTTGAAAATTTCAAAGTTCGTTCTGATATAGACCTTGTACCTGAGGATTCTGGATCAGAAGACTCGCTCATATTCTGGCTAGCCAAATCACCAACTTCAGGTATGAAATTTATTCTGGACAACAATGGAGAAGTCGATACTTTAAAACCATTTTACGAAGGAGTTCCAGACAAAATTGAAATGGGTAAAATGCAATTGACGAATAACTTAAACAAGGGCATGCTTCTACCAGGAGAAAATCTTAAAATCACCGCAAGTGAACCTATCAATCCCATTGAAGGCGCCTACTATTTCTTAGATGTAGATTCTAATGAAGTTGTGATAGAATACGAAATAATTGAACCGCGCACTATAACATTTAAAACCTTGAATACTACCGCCTCTATCTTTCATTTAGACTCTGGTGCAGTTAAATCTTATTACGGCAATTATTCAGACGCTGACATTAACTTAAGCTTCGAGAATAACGACAGCTCGTATTTCGGTAATTTGAAAGTGAATATGGATACGGTATTTACACAATCGGTAATTGTTCAGTTAATGAATTCTTCCAAAGAAATAATTACCCAAGTACCTTATGCAAACACATTGTATTTTAATGATCTAATCCCCGGGGATTACAGTTTGGTATTGATTATAGATGAAAATAATGATGGGGAGTGGACAACTGGTTCCATCTCTGAAAAAAGAGAGCCGGAACAACAAATATATTCCGTTAAACCGATGACTGTAAAGTCGAAATGGGATAAAGAAATTGACTGGTACTTAAAGGCAAATCCTGTTGAAGAATGAAAAACTTATTAAAGAAATATTTCTACAAACTGAAGATAAGAGAACGTTTCTCTCCTACAGTACAAATTCAACAGCGCCAACTTTATTTGAATTATTTGGAGCAAAAGGATGCAGGTAAAACTCCCAAACTTAAAGATACAGGATTCCGTGTTTTTTCTCAGTTTGAAGAAGACGGACTTTTGCTTTTCGTTCTTACCATACTTGGAATGCCCAATAAAACTTTCCTTGAGATTGGAGCCGACGACGGCGTGAATTCTAACTGTGCTAACTTCTACTTTAATTTTGGTTACCATGGACTTTTTATTGATGGAAATGAAACTGCCATTGAAAGAGGTAAACGTTTCTACTCAAAAAATCCACACCCTTGGATGTACCAACCAGAATTTCTTTGCAGCAAGGTGACAGCAGAAAATATTAATGATCTTGTTTCTTCAAAGGGGTTTTCAGGAGACATCGATTTAATGAGCATAGATATAGATGGAAATGATTATTATGTATGGAAAGCACTAAAAACAGTTAAACCGTTAGTAGTAATCATTGAAACTCATATCGAATTTGGATATAATGATATCGTTGTGCCGTATGATGCTAACTATATTTATCCGGGTAAGCACCCAGATTATCATGGAGCATCGCCAGTAGCTATGGTTAAGTTAGCTAAACATAAAGGTTACCGATTGGTTGGTGCAAATCAACGTGGTTTCAATTTGATATTTGTGCGTGAAGGTATGGCAGAAAAAGAGCTACCTGAGGTCACTGTTGAATCGATTCTGCAACATCCTTCGGCAATTAAAGCTCAAGAAAGATTTGAAGCCATTAAAGATTGGGAATACGAAACACATAATTATTGAAAATTCACACTGAATGTTGATAAGAAAATCTCATTTTTCTTAGCTCACAATGTACATTTGCAAAAAGCTTTTTTATGAATGTTTTAGTCTTAGGTTCAGGTGGTCGTGAACATGCAATTTCTTGGAAGATTGCTCAATCTTCTCAAATCGATAAACTATTCATTGCGCCAGGTAATGCGGGTACTGCCGCATTAGGAACGAATATCGATTTATCGGTTGATGATTTTGAAGGCATAAGAGACTTCGCGCTCGAAAATAAGATCGATTTCATTATGGTAGGACCAGAAGGGCCACTAGTAAATGGAATTGCTGACTTTTTTGCAGCAGATTCTAGCCTTAGTCATATCACCATTATTGGACCTAATAAAGAAGCTGCACAACTTGAAGGAAGTAAAGATTTCTCTAAAGCCTTCATGAAGAAATACAACATCCCTACTGCCAAGTATTGCACTGTCACAAAAGACAATCTTGAAGAAGGGTATGATTTTTTGGATTCTCAAAAGGCACCTTATGTGCTTAAAGCAGATGGATTAGCTGCGGGAAAAGGAGTTTTAATTCTTGATGATTTAAATGAAGCGAAAGCAGAGTTAAAAAGCATGATCACCGATGGAAAATTTGGTGATGCTTCGGCCAAGGTGGTTATTGAGCAATTTTTGGATGGTGTGGAACTTTCTGTCTTTATCGTAACGGATGGACAATCATTTAAAATATTACCGGAAGCAAAAGATTACAAGAGAATTGGTGAAGGAGATACCGGATTAAACACCGGTGGAATGGGAGCTATCTCTCCAGTACCTTTCGCTAAGCCAGGATTCATGGACAAAGTCCTTAATCAGGTAATTATCCCGACAATAAAGGGATTAAAGAAAGAAGAAATAGATTATCGAGGTTTTATATTCTTCGGCCTAATCAATGTTAAGAATGACCCTTATGTAATTGAATACAATTGTCGTTTAGGAGACCCAGAAACAGAAGTGGTTATGCCGCGCCTAAAATCAGATATTCTTGAACTTTTCGAAGGAATTGGTACTCAAACTTTATCAGAGCGTGATGTTGAGTTTGATGAAAGAGTAGCAACGGGTGTTATGATGGTTTCAGGAGGATATCCTGGCTCATACGAAAAGGAGAAAAACATTAATGGATTAAATACTGTTTACGAATCTTTAGTATTCCATGCAGGGACTAAAAAGGACGGACCAAATACGGTAACTGCTGGTGGTCGTGTACTTTGCGTTACTTCTTTGCACAGAAAGCAAGAGAAAGCTCTAGAGAAGACTTACGAAAACTTAGAAAAAATCTCTTTTGACAAGTCTTACTATAGAAAGGATATCGGATACGATCTTGCTGAAGTCGAGTAATTTGACTAAATTCGATTAGTATTCATATCAATGGACGAAGCACCCCAGATTTATTTAGTCATTTTAACCACCCTGATTTGCTCTGCATTCTTCTCAGGAATGGAAATCGCTTTCGTATCTTCCAATAAGCTTAAAATTGAGCTTGACAAAAAGCAAGGTCTCTGGACCGGTAGAATTCTCTCTTACTTTGTAAAGAATACCGGACGTTTTATTTCAGCCATGCTTTTAGGCAATAACATCAGTCTGGTCGTGTATGGTATTTTTATGGCTGTGCTTCTAGAGCCGCTATTCCTTCAACTTTCGGAAAATGCCGGACTTGTATTACTTTTACAAACAATTGTATCCACGCTAATCGTGTTGGTTACAGCAGAGTTCCTGCCTAAAGCACTATTCCGCATCAACCCAAATAGAACATTAATTTTTGGAGCTATTCCTCTAGTTATCGTTTATGGTTTGCTTTTTATCCCAACTGTATTTGTAATGGGAGTTTCTAGCCTTTTTTTAAGGCTTATGAATGTGGATACGGATGACTCGGAGGTCGCTTTTTCAAAAGTGGATCTAGACGATTATGTGAGAGATCTGAATGAACGAAGCGATGATAAAGTAGAAATGGATAATGAAATCCAGATTCTTCACAACGCATTGGAGTTCTCATCCATTAAAGCAAGGGAATGTATGATTCCTAGAACCGAGATGGTAGCAATGAATATTGAAGATGAGATAAAAGACGTTAAAGCCAAATTTATTGAAACCGGACTTTCAAAAATCCTAATCTATCGCGATTCATTTGATAATATTATCGGGTATGTGCATGCATATGAGCTCTTCTCTCAGCCAGAATCTATAAAACAAATGCTTTTACCTATAGATATTGTTCCTGAAGCAGTGTTGGTAAAGAATCTTCTTGAACAATTTACCCGAAAGAAGCGCAGCATTGCAGTTGTTGTAGATGAATTTGGAGGAACTTCTGGTTTAATTACGGTGGAAGATATTATTGAAGAGATTTTCGGTGAGATAAAAGACGAGCATGATATTTCACAGAATATCGAAGAACAAATTGATGAAAAAACATTTGTTTTCGCAGGACGTACTGAGATCGATTATTTGAATGAGGAATTTAACTTTGACTTCAATGAAAACGAGGAGTACGACACCTTAGCGGGATACGTCATACATGAACTAGAAGACATTCCCGAAGAAGGTGCATTTTTCGAAAATGACAACTACGCTTTCACCGTTACCCAAGTAAGTGAATCCAAAATAGATCTCGTCAAAATCGAGAAAAAAGAGAAGCAGCCTTAACCATCGTTAACATTCCTCATTTTGAAAGGATGGCGAAATTTTATATTTTTGTTCCTCACTAATAATTGGAGATATGTTCAAAGGTGGAAATAATGGCAAGGTGGATACAACAAGTTCTCCTGATCGATTGAACCGTATTGTTGAAGGAACCAACATAAAGGGTGATGTTAAATCAGAAAGCAACTTTAGGTTAGACGGAACCCTAATAGGAACAATAGATACTTTAGGTAAACTCGTAATCGGACCTACAGGAAAAATCGAAGGTGAAATCACGTGCAACAACGCTGATATTGAAGGCGAAATCCTTGGAAACATAAAAGTAGATGGCGTACTTACGTTAAAGTCTACAGCCAAAGTAACTGGCAACATTACCACTGGAAAAATTGAAGTTCACTTAGGTGCTGAATTTAATGGTAACTGTCAATTAGGTAAAGGTTCTACCACAACTAACATTCCTGCATCTGAAACTGTTTCTCAATCACAAGAAGAGTCCGAGTTAGTTTACTAATTCATGAACAAATCTTCCAAAAAAGATTCTAAACCCAAACCCAATACGCTAATGCGTTTCGCAGGAATTGGTCTGCAAATGGGCGTGATTATAACTGCAGGCGCCCTTTTCGGGAATTATCTGGACGAAAATCAAAACAATGAAAAACCAATCTATGCATTGGTCTTTTCCCTCATTGGCGTTTTTATCGGCTTATATCTCGTTATACGAGAAGCATTAAAGATTGGTAAAAAATGAAAAAGCTCTTTTTTCGAAGACTTATCGTCCTCTTAATCTTCACTGTGGCCATATTTAGCTTAAATCATGTTTATCTAAAACAAGAAATTTTTGAAACGCATTCAATTTTATTCGGAAGTTTAAATTTCGTGTTCAGCGCCCTCTTGCTTTGGATGGTGTACACAAGAATCACAGCAAATAAATCAGCCATTAAACCCTATCTGTACGCTTCCTCATTTAAGCTTGTAGCCCTCGCTGGCGCGTTGATTCCATACATCATTCCTAAAACCGATTCTTCCAAGTTTTATGTGATCCAATTCTTTATCTTCTTCTTCCCACTTTTATTGGTCGAAACTATTGGCGTAGTCACACTAATAAACCATCCATTGGACGAAAAAACAAAATAAGATAAAAAAGCTGGGCTTTAATTCTTTCTGGTTTTCCATTTCTAACTATCTTTGCGCAAAATTTACAGCAACGAACTAACATCGAGTTTGGTATGAAATTAATGAAAGGTGTATTTTCAGTTTTAGCAGTTTTAGCAAGTTTTTCTCTATTTGCTAGTAGTGAGGAAGAAGAATTCAACGCAGCTGAACATGCTATTCATCACGCATTAGACGCACACGAAATTCACATTGCAGATGCATTAACTATTCCTTTACCAATTATTCTTTGGACAGATAATGGACTAGTAACGTTCATGTCTTCTGAATTCCATCATGATGACACAGGACATCACATTGTCGAGAAAAACGGAATGAGTTTTGTTAAGTCGCACGAAAAAATTTATCAATTAGAAGCCGGAGCTACTCACGTTGAGATTGAAGATGGGCACCCAACAAACGCTAAAAAAATCACAACTGATTTCTCCATTACTAAAAACGTAGTAACAATGTTCTTAGTAGCGATCTTATTACTTTTGATCTTTACCCGTTCGGCGAAGAACTATAAAAAGCACAACACATTAGTACCGAAAGGAATTGCAAAATGGACAGAGCCTGGTGTTGTTTTCGTACAAGACATTGCAAAAGAAAATATTGAAAAAGACAAATTCGCGAAATTTGTGCCTTACCTGCTTACTTTATTCTTCTTTATTTTCTTTGGAAACTTATTAGGATTAATTCCGTTCATTTCAAACCCGAACATGACGGGTAGTATTTCAATCACAATTTTATTAGCAACTATTGCTTTTGTGATTCAAATGCTTAACTCAAGAAAAACTTACTGGTTACATATTGTTGACCCTTTAGGAAACTCAATGCCGTTCTTCGCGAAGCTTCCTTTATACCTTATTCTATTACCGATTGAAATCGCAGGGATATTTATCAAGCCAATCGCATTATTTATACGTTTGTTTGCGAACATCACTGCAGGACACATTATTGTAGTATCGTTAATCTCAATCATCTTTGTGAACGAGAGCGTGGGATGGGCGGCATTATCGGTGCCAATGACATTATTTATATCAGTATTAGAACTTTTAGTCGCTCTTTTACAGGCATACATCTTTACAATGCTAGCAGCAATGTATATAGGATCAGCCACTGAAAGTGCGCACCATTAAATTGTAAATTTTTGTTTAACCTATATAATAAATTAACATGGGAGTAGCAGCAATTGGAGCAGGTTTAGCCGTAATCGGTGCCGGAATTGGTATTGGTAAAATTGGTGGATCTGCTTTAGAAGCAATGGCACGTCAGCCAGAGCTTGCAAGTAAAATCCAAACTGTAATGATTATTGCAGCGGCATTAGTAGAGGGTGCAGCCCTTTTCGGTATCGTTGTAGCATTCTTACAAGGGTAAAAATTAAGCGCGGGCTAGGGATTGCCTGGCCCGCCTTTTTAAACAAAAACTTAGAAACAAAACTATTATGGTATTATTAGAATTACATCCGTTAATTACTCCAGCTTGGGGACAAATCATTTGGGGTGGATTAGTGTTTATTATTCTTTTGATTTTATTAAAAAAATTCGCTTGGAAGCCAATGCTTAATGCGGTGAACGAAAGAGAATCTGCTATTGAAGAGGCTATGAATTTAGCTGATAAAACAAAAGCAGAGATGAAGCAGCTTCAAGCGCAGAACGAGAACTTATTAAAAGAAGCTCGTGCTGAAAGAGATAAAATGTTGAAAGAAGCAACAGAAACTAGCAAGCGAGTAATTGCTGAAGCTAAAGAAGAAGCTAAATCTCAACACGATAAAATTGTTGCTGATGCACAGCAAGTAATCAACGCAGAAAAAGCTGCTGCCATCGCAGAATTAAAAACTACTGTTGCCGCTGTTTCATTAGAAATTGCTGAAAAAATAGTTAAAGGCGAAATGGCATCGGATGAAAAGCAAAAAGCTTTAGCCGATAGATTAGCAGAAGATATTAGCTTAAACTAAGAACTCAATGAGTACTAGAGTAGCATCAAGATACGCGAAGTCATTATTGGACCTTTCTATCGACGAAAAGATAGAAGACAAGGTAAACAAGGACATGGAGTCTTTAGCAACGATTGTTAAAGAATCTAAGGACATGGAAAACCTTCTTGCTAGTCCGATTATTGACAGCAAAAAGAAAGCTGCCATTTTTAGCGATTTATTCGATTCAAAAATGGAGAAGGTTTCTGTAAACTTCATTAACCTAATTACCAAAAATGGTCGTGAAGGCATGTTATTGAAAATTGCAGAAAGCTTTGTAGAGCAGTTCAAAGCACATAAGGGAATTGTTGACGTGTACATTACTTCGGCTACTAAGCTTGAAGATTCGGCACGTGAAAAAATATTAGCTAAAGTTAAGTCTATGGTGGATGGAACTTTAGTTACGCATGAATCAGTTGATCCTAGTTTAATTGGTGGGTTCACTGTTCGTATTAATGACAAAGAATTGGATGCTTCCATTTCTAGTCAGTTTAGAAACTTGAAAAATATATTACTTAATTAAACGCTAACACAATGGCAGATATTAAACCGGCAGAAGTTTCGGCGATCCTAAGAGAACAACTTTCAGGATACAAGTCAGAAGCAGAATTAGAAGAAGTAGGTACCGTCCTTCAAGTAGGTGATGGTATTGCTCGTATCTACGGATTGAACAGTGTACAGTACGGTGAGATGGTTGAATTTTCAACTGGTCTTAGAGCTATCGTACTTAACCTTGAAGAAGATAACGTAGGTGCGGTATTGCTTGGTAAATCAGATATTAAAGAAGGTGATACAGTTAAACGTCTTAACCAAATCGCATCTATTCAAGTAGGTGAAGGAATTGTAGGACGTGTTGTTGACACTATGGGTAACCCAATTGATGGTAAAGGACCAATCGAAGGGGAAACTTATGAAATGCCACTTGAGCGTAAAGCGCCGGGTGTAATTTACCGTCAGCCTGTAACTGAGCCATTACAAACTGGTATTAAAGCGATAGACTCGATGATTCCAATCGGAAGAGGTCAGCGTGAGCTAGTAATTGGTGATAGACAAACTGGTAAAACAACTGTTTGTATTGATACTATCATCAACCAGAAAGAATTTTACGATAAAGGAGAACCTGTTTACTGTATTTATGTTGCTATCGGACAGAAAGCATCTACAGTAGCTGGATTAGTAGCGAAGTTAGAAGCTGCTGGTGCAATGGCATACACTACTATTGTTGCAGCTAATGCATCTGACCCTGCTCCAATGCAGTTCTACGCTCCATTCGCAGGTGCTGCTATTGGTGAGTACTTCAGAGATACTGGACGTCCAGGATTAATTATCTATGATGATTTATCTAAGCAGGCAGTAGCTTACCGTGAGGTTTCTCTATTATTACGTCGTCCTCCAGGACGTGAGGCGTACCCTGGTGACGTATTCTACCTTCACTCAAGATTATTAGAAAGAGCTGCTAAGGTAATTGCGGATGACGAGATTGCTAAAACAATGAACGACTTACCTGATTCACTTAAGCCGGTAGTTAAAGGTGGTGGTTCGTTAACAGCACTTCCAATTATTGAAACACAAGCAGGTGACGTATCTGCGTATATTCCAACTAACGTAATTTCAATTACGGATGGTCAGATATTCCTAGAGTCTAACTTATTTAACTCTGGTGTACGTCCTGCAATTAACGTAGGTATCTCAGTATCTCGTGTAGGTGGTTCAGCACAAATTAAGTCAATGAAAAAAGTAGCAGGTACACTTAAGCTTGACCAAGCACAGTACCGTGAGCTAGAGGCATTCGCTAAGTTCGGATCTGACCTTGATGCTGCTACTAAAGCTGTACTTGATAAGGGTGCTAGAAACGTGGAAATCCTTAAGCAAAAAGAGGGTGACCCTTACAGAGTTGAGAACCAAATCGCTATTATTTACGCTGGTACTAAAGGATTACTTACTAAAGTTCCTTTGAACAAAGTAAAAGAATACGAAGAGGAATACTTAAACTTCCTTAACGCTAACCATAAAGATGTTATGGATCAATTAGCAGCTGGAAAATATTCAGATGAATTGACTTCAGTATTAGGAAAAGTAGCTACTGAAATAGCTGAAAAATACGGAGAGTAAATAACCTTTAAAGCAACGCTTTAATCTTATAAGATATGGCTAACTTAAAAGAGATTAGAAATAGAATTACTTCAGTTTCATCAACGATGCAAATTACATCAGCGATGAAAATGGTAAGTGCTGCAAAATTAAAACGTGCACAAGATGCTGTTACTCAAATGCGCCCTTACGCCAATAAATTGGGAGAAATTCTAGCTAATCTTTCTTCTACATTGGATGGGGAAGAGAACGCTTACAGCACTGAAAGAGAAGTGAAAAACGTTCTTATCGTTCCTATTACATCAAATAGAGGTTTATGCGGTGGTTTCAATAACAACGTTATAAAGAAAACACTTGCTGTAATCAAAGAAGATTACACTGATAAAAATGTATCTGTTCTTTGCATTGGTAAAAAAGCTGATGACTCTTTCAAAAGAACACAATACAATATCAAAGGAACCTTCTTACCTAAGAACCTTAACGATGTATGGGGAGACCTAACATTTGACCATGTTGCCCCTATTGCAGAGAAAATCATGAACGCTTATACTGAAGGTCATATTGACAAGATTGTTTTGGTATACAATGAGTTTGTGAGTGTATCTACGCAACCAGTTAAAGTTGAGCAATATTTACCACTCGTTCAAAACGAAGTTGAAGAAACTGAAGGAGCTAACGCTAATCTCGATTACATCTTTGAACCTAATAAAGAAGATATCGTTACTGAGCTAATTCCTAAGACGCTTAAAATTCAACTTTACAGCGCTTTATTAGATTCTAACGCTGGTGAACATGGTGCTCGTATGACAGCGATGCATAAAGCAACTGACAATGCAGGTGAACTTCAAAAATCATTGAAGCTTGAATACAACAAAGCACGTCAGGCAGCTATTACAAATGAAATTCTAGAAATAGTTGGAGGTGCAGAAGCCTTAAACAATTAATTTATATCACTTATTATTTACAAAAAAAGGGACCCAAATGAGGGTCCCTTTTTTTGTTTAGAAATATGAATATGGTTTTAGCTACATGATGTAAGAAATTAACCTAAACGAAACTGGATCGGAATTGTAAATCTCACACGTGCTAGCTTATCATTGAACTTTCCAGGCATCCATTTTGGAAGAGCCTTAATTATTCTTACTGCCTCTTCATCAAGATATTTCGATATCTTTTTCACGACGACTATATCGGAAATCAAACCATTCTTTTCTACTACAAACTGTACATGAACGGTGCCTTGTTCTCCCATTTCTATTGATCTAGATGGGTAGACAATGTTCTGTTGTATATAAAATCCTAATCCGCTTTCACCACCTAAAAATTTCGGATCAATTTGCGCTTGGTCATTTTCATCAGCATTACTCTTGTCATTCTTAAAGAATTTTCTACGTTCTTTTTTATCCAAATATTGTATCGAAATATCTTCATGTTGCTTATAATCTGCATTGAAAATCTGTTCAATAAACAATGCCAAAATGATCCGATCAGCTAATTCTTTATTTTCAAACTCTTTATAGATAATCTTCAACTTGCTACAAAAAGTTCCTGTTGATACGTTCTTATAACCAAAGTAGCTTAATCCATATATTGAGAGGTAAATCCGGGTATAATTATCATATGTCTCCCATCTCGCACTAGGAGTAACATAATTACTCAATGACTCAATGAATCCACCTAAAACATATCCGGAGTAATTCGAAAAATGGGATATATGTTCAAACTTTTCTAAACTAACAAGTTGACTTTTATGAGATGGATTTGATTCATAAACTGCATCAATAACTTGGATTACCTTATCATCAGAACTGAACTCTTGTTTTCCATATTCAAGGAATCCATTTTTAATCTCTTCCCAATCAAGATTATTCTCAATTAATAAGGAATCATAATCATTTAAATATTTATTCTCTATCGTCCCAGCTAAAGAGAATAGAGGCAAGAATAATAGGCACAAAATAATTCCTTTCATATCTAAATATACAATTATATTACTTCACCTAGTTTGCAAGCTCGTATCACCTCAATCTGATGGTCCTTGCATTTATCTAGCCAAAAAAATAACTCCCAAAAGTTCAATTCGCCATTCCATATTTTATGAAATAATACTACGTACAATAACAATACCCAAGAGGCCAGAAAACATTTATAAATGAAACTTTGCATACTAAGATAACTGTGTCATTCACTTTTCTGTTACTTTCATTACCACTACCTTTGCTTTATGATTCTAGAAATAGGTGATAAACTGGTATCACGCGATATCTTCGATGAAGAATTTGTGTGTAATCTAGGCGCTTGTAAAGGTGCTTGTTGTGTAGAGGGTGACGATGGTGCTCCGCTAACCATGGAAGAAGTGGACTTACTGGAAGACTACGTTGATGAAATTAAGCCCTACATGACCGAAGAAGGCAAAGCTGCGGTCAATGATAAAGGTGTATTTTACCTTGATAGAGAAAATGAACCAGTAACGGCCTTGGTAAAAGGAAAAGAATGTGCCTTTGTTTATCGCGATAATAATGGAATCACCAAATGTTCGGTAGAAACGGCTTATAAAGACGGAAAAATACCATTTAACAAGCCTATTTCTTGTCATCTCTACCCTATTCGTTCTCGTAAATTTGAAAAATTCGAGGCGTTGAACTATGATCGCTGGCCAATTTGCAAAGATGCTTGTACCTTAGGCAAAGATCTTTCGGTACCCGTATACAAATTCTTAAAAGAGCCTTTAATCCGCAAATATGGCGAAGACTTCTATGCAGAACTAGAAGAGGCACACGAAGAATTAAAAAAACTCTCCTAACTGTGGCTCTTACCTTTGGTAAAAATGAAAAATTAGTTTCGCGCAAGCGAATCGATACCCTTTTTCAAGGAGGTAAAGTCCTTAAGAAGTTTCCTCTCTTACTAAAATACAATTCAACGTCCGATAATCCTGGAGTTAGAATTGCTGTTTCAGTGCCCAAACGAAAAGTGAAAAGTGCGGCAAAAAGAAATCGAATCAAGCGCCAAATTAGGGAAGCCTACCGCCTTAACAAATCATCTTTACTCGAAACCGCAGCGAAAAAAGAACTTGATTTGGCATTGTTTTTAATATACAATGGTGAGGAAAAGACTGACTTCAAAAAAATACAGGAGAAATTAGTATTAATTTTACGTGAACTAGAGGAAAAATTATGAAGCACCTAATCGCCTTATTATTAGTTATTACGGTTTCTGCTCAATCGCTCCGAGCACAGGATCCAGAATATGATTTTGAGTTATTGAAGAACTTAGAATTATTTGAAGAGGTGTATAAAAAGGTTGACATTAATTACGTGGATGAACCAAGCCCGGGAGCCTTAATGAAAGCGGCAATAGATGCCATGCTTTTAGAGCTTGACCCCTACACAGTATATTTCCCTGAATCAGAAATTGAAGACTATAAACTAATGTCTACCGGACAGTATGGTGGAATCGGAGCCATCATACGCCAAGTAAATGAGCAAGTAATCATTGTAGAACCTCATAAAGGCTACCCTGCCGATAAAGCTGGATTTATTGCCGGTGATGTCATCTTAGAAATTGATGGTAAAAGTTGCGAAGGTTTGAGTTCATCGGAAGTTTCAGAAATGCTAAAAGGAAAGCCTGGAAGTACATTTCAGCTCACTGTAGAGCGTAACGGTGATCAGTTGATAAAGCCAATTACACGCGAAGAAATTAAGCTAGGGCCCGTTCCTTTTTACGGAATGGTAAATGATGATGTGGGATATATTAAACTCAACTCTTTTACCCAAACTGCTGGATTGGATGTATTGAAAGGTTTTAAGGACTTGAAGAAATCGAACAGCATGAACAAGTGTATTCTTGACTTACGAGGGAACGGTGGAGGACTCTTAATTGAAGCGGTTAAAATTGTAAACATGTTTGTGCCAAAAGGTTCTGATGTTGTAGCGATAAAAGGAAGAACCGGTGAAGAAAACAGAGAGTACAAAGCGTTACTTAAACCGGAAGATTTGAGCATCCCGCTTGTTGTAGTAGTTGATGGTGGATCGGCTTCAGCTTCTGAGATTGTTTCTGGGGCTCTTCAAGATTTAGATAGAGCGGTTATTGTGGGAGAAACTTCATTCGGAAAAGGCTTGGTGCAACGTCCATTAGACTTAAAGTACAACGCTAAAATGAAGGTGACCATTGCAAAGTATTATACACCTAGTGGAAGATGTATTCAAAAACTAGATTACTCAAACCGTGAAGTTGGTTCTAGCGCAACCGCCGTTTCTGAAGAATACATTAAAAAGTTTAAAACTAAAAATGGTCGTGAAGTAATTGATGGTAGAGGAGTTGAACCAGACGTTAAAGTTGATTTACCAGAATACTCGCGATTAACAGCTACGCTAGTCGTTAACAATATCATCTTTGATTTTGCGACACAGTATTTCTTAAATAATGAAAGCATCGCGCCAGCTACCGAGTTTACCGTTGACGACGCCTTATACACTGATTTTGTAGAATTCGCATTAAAACAAGACTTTGAATATACCACTGCTTCTGGCGATATGATGGAACTTTTAAAAGAAACTGCCGAAAAGGAATCATATTATCAAGATGCGCAATCAGAATACGATGCTCTTTTTGCAAAATTCCAACCTTCAAAAGAAGATGACCTAGAAAAATTCAAACCAGAAATCAAAGAATTGATTGGGCTCGAAATAGTGGGAAGATATTATTATGAAGAAGGACGTATAGCATATAGCCTGGTAAACGATAAATATATTGAGGAGGCCGTTAAAATATTAAACGACAACGCTCGTTATAAGTCCATACTCAACATCCAAGATTAACCCATGTTTGACAGGTGGCTAAAACTACCAGCTCATAAGTACCTTCATCTTACGGCGCTATTAATTCTCGCTGTAGGAATCAGTATTAATAATGTTCTCATGAGCATTGGTACCATCTGGATTATCTCTAACGCTATTATTCAAGCTGATTTTAAAGCGTATTGGGAAAGAATAAAAAAGAATAAATTTCTTTGGGTACTCATCTTCTTTATTCTTTGGCATTTTGCCTCCCTACTTTGGTCTGATGATATTGCTTATGGGTTTAAGGATATTCGAATGAAGCTTCCGCTCTTTGTAATTCCATTGGTCATGGGGATTCAAAAACCGCTCTCTCATACTTTCTTCAAGTGGATTTTGATGTTCTTTATTCTAACCGTATGCCTGGCGTCTGTAATTAATTACGTCAATTATACGCCTGATAAAGATATTCGGGAAATGTCTCTTTTCTTGAGCCATGTGCGATTCGCCATTAGCATTACGCTGGCTTTGGGTGCATGCTTATACTTGAGCGTGGAGCGAAGTTTCCCTTGGTTCATTTTCATTCCTATAATGGTTTGGTTAATGTTCTATACCTATAAATCACAAGTACTAACAGGGTATATTCTCTTCGCTATTTTGGCCGTCTTGGCAGTGTACTATCTGTTTAAACGGTTAAACGCACGCGTATTAAAATTTGCGTTCTCCATAACCCTGGTTTTAGGGATCACCATTACATCAGTTATGGTTTACCTGCGTACCCAAGCCTATTTAAATCAAGAAAAGGTAAATTTCTCTGAACTTGAATTGTACTCCCCAAGTGGAAATCCTTATTATCACGACACCACATCTACCCTCACCGAAAACGGGAACCTGGTTTGGATTTATGTTCAGCATGATGAAATGCGTCAAGAATGGAATAAAGTATCTACCCTAGATTATGACGGAACGGATAAAAAAGAACAACCACTTTATGGAACCATAATGCGTTACCTAACCTCTATGGGTGAACGAAAAGACTCCACTGGAATTACAAAGCTTTTACCTCAAGACGTGATTAATATTGAAAATGGAAGTACGAGTATGAACGCACAGAACGGTTTTATGGCACGTTTAGATGTATTACTCTTAGAGCTTTTCCGTTATCGTGCCGATGCAGACCCCAATGGGAGTACCATGCTCCAACGAAAAGAACATTTACGCACTGCGACACATTTATTAGGAAAGCATTGGGCTTTTGGAGTAGGAATAGGTGATATTACTCAAAAGTTTGAAGAAGCCTATAATGAACTGGAGTCGCGCTTGAGCCCAGAAAATAGATGGCGCTCGCACAATCAGTATCTAACCACATGGATAGGTATGGGAATCTTTGGATTCTTAGCATTTACCTTTCTCATTTTTTATCCTCTATTTACCCCTAACCGATTCGATTTTTTCTTTTGCCTCA
The DNA here is from genome assembly GCA_022447665.1 of Crocinitomicaceae bacterium. Taxonomy (GTDB): domain Bacteria; phylum Bacteroidota; class Bacteroidia; order Flavobacteriales_D; family Crocinitomicaceae; genus JAKVAQ01. Next base: position 7,074 of record JAKVAQ010000008.1, on the reverse strand, counting down.
CTTCCGTAATTTTAATTACCTCTGCCCTTTTTCAAGATATTATTGAAACCCAAGCCGGAATTACCATCTTCTCACTTTTTTTGTCGTTATCACTTTTTGCATCAAAACCAAAACATGGAAGAAAATTAAAGCTCGTTTAAAAAACTTTCCGAATTCGTAACCCATTACTCTAAAACGCGGTATCCAAATAAAAAAGTAAAATGCTTAAGTTTAACCAAGGAACTTAATTTCATTCTGAATATGGATTCTAAAGTTTACAGTGTTAATAGAACCACTAAAACACCAGAGATTAATGGTGATTTAGAAAATGGTGAGCTAAAAATAACAGGTGTTAGTATTCCTGAAGATGCGAAGGACTTCTATTTCCCACTTAGAACCTGGATGCTTGATTTCATTCAATGTCCAAAAGATAGTTTAAGGTTTATTGTTGAAATGGACTATTTCAATACTTCAACTTCTAGTATTCTTCTCAATTTATTTCAATTATTTCAACGCGCTGGGGAAAAGAAGAATGTTGAGATTCTCTGGATTTATGAAGAAGATGACTTAGATATGAAAGAAGTTGGAGAGGATTATAAACTTATGGTTGGCGATATTTTGAGACTAGAAATGCGTCCGTTATAGTTCGTTTAACTCGTTTAAGAAACTCTCGTCTGGCGAATAGAGTTCGATCATTCGCTTCCAATCCTGCTTATCCATCATCCAAGCGCTTAGTTTAAGCTTTTTTCCATTGATATACAGCCTGTTTTTGTGGATCTTAACATCACTCGGGCCATCAAATCGATATACCTTTCTCACCATCTTAAAATGCCCGTAAACCTTAATCTCCGTTAAGCCATAAATACAATATGGATTTCTATGAATTGAAAAGCCAATTGCAGCCAAATAAGCACTTGAAAAAGCGTATAAGGGTAAAGTGGGATCTTTCAAAATAATTCCTCCCAGAAGAAAAATAAGCCCTGTGCCAAAGCCCGCTACCCAATAGATTGCGGCCCACTTTTTATCATAGTTTATTTGGTACATGTTTTGAACATTTATGCATGAATACTTCCAAAGAGAATCATCAAAGTTAAACGAAACTACGCATTAAATTTGAGCCATGAGAAGTACCTTCTTCATCCTATCATTTTGTCTTGCCTCACTTGGCTTTGCACAAGACAAAAACATCAGCATTTTAATTGATCCTGGTCACGGTGGTGAAGATCCTGGACATTTACCGGTAGATGATGGCATTCGTGATGAGAAAGAGTTGGCGCTAGAAATTGCTTTAAAGGTTGGGAACTATTTAACCTATAATCTCTCCCATGTTGATGTACTTTACACCCGAACTGAAGATGTGAAAGTAAGTTTAGACGAGCGTGTGGATATGGCCAATAATAAAAATGTGGATTATATGATGTCTATTCACATCAACGGCAGTAACAATACCTCCGTTACCGGTACCGAATCGCACATTCACAACTATGATTCTAAGGTCTCCCATATTTGGGCTAAGGCCATTGAAAAACAATTTAAAAGTAGAGCAGGTAGAAGAAGTCGTGGGGTAAAAACAGCTGCCGATTTAGGCCATTCATTACAGATTCTGAAATACACAAAAATGCCAACAATTCTGGTGGAGTGCGGATTCATTACCAATTCTACCGAAGCGAATTATTTGAATTCGGTTTACGGACAAGAGATTATTGCCTCAGCAATATTTAGAGGTACAAGAGAGTTTTTACAGGATCAGCATCCCGATATCGATTTTTCACCTCCTAAGGATGAACCTATAATTGAAGAAGCCCATTGGAAAGTACAAATCATGGCCTCGATTGACTCATTGGCACTAGACATTCCTGAGTTTAAAAAACTTGAATACGGTGTGGAGCGAAAGTTCATTGAAACTTCTAGTATCTATAAGTACAAATACTACGTGGGCCCTTTTACAGAGAAGAAAAAAGCCAAGCAAGCACAAAAGCACGTTCAGGAAAAAGGCTTTCCCGATGCCTTTCTAATTTATTACGAGTAAGTTAGGTCTCAAAACGCTAATTATTTGCGTAATTGACTAAAATGTCATAATTTGTTGTTGATTTACTAAAAATTTACTGACTTATGGCTACTGTGTTCGAAACAAAACTAATTGGAAACATAGGGAAGGATGCCTCCGTGAGAAACATGGATAAAGGTATTGTTGCTATTAACTTCCCTGTTGCACACAACAGAAACTGGAGAGACAAACGTACTGGTGAACAGCGTACAAAAACGACCTGGGTAAACTGTACTATTTGGAAAAGAGATGGCGCAAATATGCGTATTGTTGATTTTCTTAAAAAAGGAACCCTAGTTGAAATTACAGGTACACCTGTTGCGAAAGGTTATTTAAATGATGACAAAAGTGTAAGAACAGAAATACGCTTAAATGTTGCTAAAACAAATATTTTAAGAACCCCTAACAATCTTAAAGAAGAGAATACCGATCAAGGCAATGCTTATAATGAGGATGAGGCATCGGCCTATTCTGATGAAAAAGAGCTTGCTGCATTTGAGCAAGAAATCTTTTAAGACGGATTTTAAAACATTACCCCAATTTTTTTTCTCTGAAAAGGAGTTGAATAATTTAAATTATTTATATTTGCCCTCGCTTTGCGTTAAAGCGGAGAGTAAATTCCTCCTTAGCTCAGTTGGTTAGAGCATCTGACTGTTAATCAGAGGGTCCGGGGTTCAAGTCCCTGAGGGGGAGCAAAAGTATAAGAGAGCTGCATGAAAATGTGGCTCTTTTTTATTGCCCAATTGTAACACAAAGTCGATTTAACAAGCCATTTTTCAATACTCCAGTTTCAAAATCTGTCTTAAATTTATGGGAGATTAACCCGAGGCAAATTCCATGCAGGACATTGAGTTTAAAAATATTGAAGGAGACGAATTAGAAGACTTTTTGGGACGTGTAGAGGAATCATTTGGAATAGAATTTCACGGAAGAGAACTGTATGAAGTTCATACTTTCAATGAATTAAGTGATCATATTAAGAATAAAATTGAACTTTCGCATAAAGATGATTGCACGTCACAACAAGCATTTTATAAGATAAGAAAGGTCTTAAGCGATTGTATCGAGTTGAATAAACAGACCATTGAAACCTCAACTTTAATCTCTGATATTATTCCAAGGAAAGGGCGAAGAAAACAAATTCGCAGAATAGAAAATTCTCTCGGATTCAAAATAAACATATTGAGTCCTACCGCCTTTGTTATTGGTATTATTTTGTTGTTATTCATAGCTTCCTTAGTTTCATTCTTTTTCTCATGGGAATATGGACTAATTGGCTTATTAATTTCAATCGTGGGATTCAGGATAGCCTATGCACTAGGTATTGAATTGGAATTGACAACAGTAGGTGAAATTGCTGAAAAAATGACTCGTGAGAACTATATTCAGTCAAGAAGGGATCCGAACACCTACAATCCAAATGAAATTGAAAACCTTCTTAAAGACTGGTTTAAACGTGATTTTGCAGTTGAATAAAAATACTTTGTGGGCTTTAAAGTAGACAAAAACACGCCTCCAATGGAAAGAGAACTCCGGTATCTCTTATATGACCTTTGCACCTATTGGGGCTTTTACGTTGAGCCTAAAATTCATGACAGCATTGTTACACGAACCACTATTCATTCAATCGATTTTGCCGAAGAAATTTTAAAGGCTGAAGGATTGGATTCAAATTAAGAAAGGTCAGAACGAATCAAAGAAAAATTTGAGGAGCGATTTGGAACGGACGCGATCAATTCGAAAACGTTTACAGATAGAGTAAGAGGGATTAAAGAAAATTGGTGATCCATGACAGAAGTACAAAAAGAACGCATAAAAAGTCTACTAGAAGACCCTTTTGAGTATAATGTTGATCATTTGTTAATCCTGGAATCTCTGTATTGGGAATTTAAAGAAGGAAATGAAGATTTGAAGCCTCTGGCTCAGTTTTACATCAATGGAATGGATGACCTTCCTAAATTGGAACAGAGAGACATTTGGAATGAAAAGAGGTTTAATGAATCTCGTATATTATTTACGAATAATTTTGAAGTATTGAAAACTCTAGTACATTCTTTACTGAAGAAAGAGTTAAAATTCTGAATTGAAAAGTAACCGAGAAAGTTTGAGGATTGTTTTGGATATGAAGTAACAACCAAAAATCCGTATCTTCACTACCCAAAATTCCCAAGATAATGAGCGACACTTCAACCACACCTTTAGAACAAGACGATAGACTACATACCGTTCTAGGTGCAAGCGGGGCAATGGGCCATGCTGTACTTGATGAACTGGCCAAAAAGAAAGTAAAAACACGTGCCGTAACCACGCGTTCAAAAATTGAAGGTCATGAAGTAATGCATGCCGACCTAAGGGATCCTGCTCAGGCTAAAAAAGCCATAGCTGGTAGTAAACTAGTTTATCTTTGTGTTGGTTTGCCTTATAATCACAAAGTCTGGGAAAAAGATTGGCCTACCATTATGGAAAACGTGATTAATGCCTGTGTGGAAGAAAAAGCACGACTTATTTTCTTGGATAACGTTTACATGTATCATACACCATTTCCAAAACCTTTTCAGGAAGATGCAGCACTCAACCCTTCTACAAAAAAAGGTATAGTCCGTGAAAAAATCGCGGGTATGATGATCAAAGCTATTCAAGATGGAAGACTAAGCGGAACTATTGCTCGTTCAGCAGATTTCTACGGAAAAAGAGCTACAAACTCTATGCTTTATATTTCCTTTCTAGAACGAATGCTTAAGGGAAAAGATCCTTATTTTATGACTACTCCAGATAAGCTACACACGTATGCTTATGTCCACGATAATGCGCGCGCCATGATTTTATTGGCTGAAAATGAAGATTGCTGTGGTCAGGTGTGGCACTTACCTGTTGGTGAACCTATTACAACAACGGATTTATTAGAACATTTTAACAAGGCCATCGGAAACGAATTCAAAATTAAAGCTGTTCCTAAACTCATGGAGCTTTTCCTTTCACTTTTTGTTCCTGCGGTAAAAGAAGTAGACGAAATGCTTTTCCAATTTGAAAATGACTATGTAATGTCGTGGGAAAAGTTCAGACTTCGTTTTCCTGACTTTAAGGTAACGCCTTATAACAGGGCCGTTGCAGAGACGGTGAAATACTTTGAAAAATAAACACCGAACACGCTTTGGCTGTATAATATTCCTACCAGATTAAATGAGAGATTAAATTGCGCTCTGGTACACTATGCTATATAATATTGTGTCCGGTGTTTAATATTTTTAATTCAAACTCTGATACGTGAGCTCTATTTCGTCAAAAGAACATTCAGCGAAAATGTAAAGGAAAGACCTAAGCTCAACGAATGAAAAAAATTAATCGTTTCTAATTCAGAGTTTTTATCAATTATTCTGCACTCTGTAAGCTAAGAATTCTTGGAAATTTCAATGGTTAAATCAACAGAATTAACCTGAATTTTTTGAGTCATTTCGGGGGCGTTTGAACATATTGACAACATAAATATTCAATAGTTGTTTTATTCTATAGATTTAATAGATTTATTTTTTATCCTGAAGCAACCCCATACCTAATGCTACCGTCAAGTTGCACAACTACTAAAATGAAATGATGAAAATTTTTACTCTAATTACAACAACATTAATCTCTATATCCGCTATTGGACAATGTGTAAGCGATGAAGGAAATGTTTACTCCTTTACTTATGCAGGGGCCAACTACGAGATCATAAAAGAAAATAAAACCTGGACTGATGCTGCCGCTTGTGCTGTTGAGCGGGGCGGATATCTTGTAGAAATAAACTCACTTGAAGAGCAAGACACTGTTTTTCATCACGTGAACTTAGCCAGCATAACCGCTTCAATTACTGTGGCTCCCGATGGCGGTGGAGCTTCATATTTATGGCTTGGCGGAAATGATTTAGAAACTGAAGGTACTTGGATTTGGGACGGAAACAATGACGGAACAGGTCCGCAATTTTGGATGGGCACCTCAACTGGTTCTGCCGTAGGCGGTTTGTACAATAACTGGGAAGATGAACCAGATGATTTTTCAGGACAAGATGGTTTAGCAATAGCTTTCACCAACTGGCCTTTAGGTTCTGCCGGGCAATGGAATGATATTGATGAAACAAATTCTATTTACCTTATTGTTGAATATGTAAATACAACAGGTGTTGAAGATCAATCTCTTGATTATAAGCTTTACCCTAACCCTGCGGATGACCACTTTGTATTGGATGGTGACTTCGAAAACGAGACTTACCAAATTTTGAATTTACAAGGGCAGGTATTGGTTGAAGGAACTTTAAACGGAGCTTCACCTAAAGTGAATTGTGAGACCTTGGCTACTGACACTTATGTGATTTTCTTACCTGAAAATGGGAGCACAATAAAATTCAATGTAACTAAGCAATAAAGAACGTCGGTTCTTAGCAAAGGGAAAGAAACTGCATTTTTTGTGGTTCCTTTTTTGATTTCTTTAAACTCTCAATTTCTTCAAGCATATCAAAAGGATACTCTTCTTCAGGCTTAATACTTGTTGCACGTTCATAAAGCTCTGAAGCCTTATCATAGCGACCAAGATCATACAACGAGTCTGCCTTATTGATAATCTTTTCGTACTGAGCTTCTATTTCTTCATCATATTCTAGATCATAATCGGAATCAAACTCGCTCTTGTCAAAAGTAGAGTTACGCCACATTTCAAGCATTTCAACTTTATCCTCTTCTTCAGTATAAGTCATAGTAACGTTAAAATCATATCCATTGATTAGGGCGGAGTATATAATTTGGTTAATCAAAATCACACCATCTTTCCGGTATACCTCTATCGTATAGGTGCTAAATTCAATACCATCTATTACCTCAGTTCTTGTTTCAGAAATTTCATTGTCCATACCCTGATCATTGTAAGTGTGTTCTAAAAGTTCTTTTACAATTTCAACCAATTCTAGGTATTCTCCAGGATATTCTTCTACGTAAATTTCGGAGGTAGCGGCAAACATATTGTTCTCGTCCATTTTAAACGACAACAAATCTTCTACGCCCGCATAGTCGATTTCCATG
>JAKVAQ010000079.1 GCA_022447665.1 Crocinitomicaceae bacterium | reverse complement strand
TTAATAGCTGCTTCAGGATGTGATTCTATTGTAACAGAAAACGTAAATGTTTTACCTGTACTAACCAATACTATTGATGTTGATGTATGTGAGGGAGACACTTATACCTTTGCCGACGGGACAACTTCAGCGATTATAGCAGATGTATCGTTAACTACAGTTTTAACAGGAGCGAATGGCTGTGATTCTACGGTAATTGAAAATATCACCATGTTATTGCCAGTGACCAACACTATCAATACAAATGTTTGTGAGGGTGATACCTATACCTTTGCCGACGGCTCAACTTCAGCGATTACTGCAGATGTATCGCTAACTACCGTTCTAACAGGAGTGAATGGTTGTGATTCAACAGTAATTGAAAATATCACCATGTTACTGCCAGTGACCAATACTATCAATACTGATGTGTGTGAGGGTGATACCTATACCTTTGCCGACGGCTCAACTTCAGCGATTACGGCAGATGTATCCCTAACTACAGTTCTAACAGGAGCGAATGGCTGTGATTCAACAGTTATAGAGAATGTTACCATGTTATTACCTGTAACCAATACCATCAATACCGATGTATGTGAAGGGGACACTTATACCTTTGCTGACGGTTCAACTTCGACAATTACAGCAGACGTGTCATTGACCACGACTCTAACAGCAGTGAGTGGTTGCGATTCAACGGTGATCGAGAATGTTACTATGGTCTTACCTGTTACGAACACCATAGATGTTTCTGTATGTGAGGGAGCTTTATACACGTTCGCTGATGGTACAACACAAACAATCCTTGCAAATACTACCATAACTACTGTATTAACATCTGCTACCGGTTGTGATTCAACAGTTGTAGAGAATGTTACAATGCTTTTACCAACAACGAACACAGTAACAGTCGATATTTGTTCGGGAACTGATTATACCTATGCTGACGGCACATTAGTTACAAGTGTTATATTAAATGAGACTTATACTTCCGTATTGTTAGGGTCTAATGGTTGTGATTCGATTGTAGTAGAGAACTTAAATGTATTACCATTCCTAAGTAATACAGTGAATGTGAATCTATGTGAAGGCGAAACCTATATATTTGCTGATGGAACTTCACAGATAATTGTGGGTGATATTTCAGTCGTAACACCTTTTGTAGCGATAAGTGGTTGCGATTCGTTGGTGACAGAGAATATTACTGTCTTTTATCCAGTATACAATACAATTAGTCTTCAAATTTGCGAGAACGACACCTATACTTTTGCTAATGGAGTAACAGAAGTTATTACAGCGGATATGACTGTAGAAAGTGTTTTTGCTGCTGTAAATGGATGCGACTCTATTGTTACTGAGGTTATAAATGTTGTTACCGAATTACCTGACGTAAGCTTTACTTTTAATCCTACAACGCCTACAACCGTAGATCCATATGTAGAGTTCACAAACACAACTTACAATGGGGATTCATATCTCTGGGAGATTACTTCGCTCGATACAACCAATCCGTATTTCTGGACATCAACCGATTTTGAACCTATCCATGCTTTACCGGAGCAAGAGACTTCTTATACGGTTTGTTTGACTGCAGTTTCTGCGAGTGGATGCGAAAATCTAGCATGTGAAACCATAAGTGTAATTGAAGATTTTAGTATTTATGTGCCGAATGCTTTCACACCTAATGGAGACAAATCAAATGAAGTCTTTTTACCGATTTTAAATGGGTTTGACATTTACAATTATGAGTTGCTGATCTTTAATAGGTGGGGTGAGATATTATTCCAATCTTATGACGCTTCTGTGGGCTGGGATGGAACTTATGGCAATGAATTGGTTGCCGATGGAGTCTATGTGTGGAAGATCCAAGTGAATACGAATCAATCAGATGAAGTCAAGTCCTATACAGGGCATGTCACCGTCTTGAAATAGAATGTTTGAGTAATAAGAAAGCCTGGTCATAAAGACTGGGTTTTTTTATTGATTTACCCCTAAAATTCTCACTTTCACCAATTTCCCTTGCGAACTCTTTGGTTTAATCTTTGATAATTTCTATCTTTTATCGTTGATATGAAAAGATTAGCCCTACTTAACTTCCTTCTTTTAATCGGGATTTTGTCCCAGTCCAATGCCCAAGAATTTGGTGATAACCTTTATGCTACACTCAAAAGTAGTACCCTGCATAAATTCCATCAAAGCGTTTATTCCAAAATGACTGTCTCGTCAATGCGAAAGTCCCCAGAGTACGGATTTGTAGAAGAAACAAGCACCACGTTTAGAAAGGGAAAAATCAATCCTAGCCGTGTTAATTTTTCAATAAAGTACTCGGAGTTTTATATTCTTGAGGACCGCAAAAAATCACTTGGTAAATATGAATTCAATGATCAAAATCAAATCGTGTACTATGAACGTACGGATTTTAATCAGCGAAATGCGAGAACGGTTACTATGAAGCATAATTACGATTTGGTGCACGATGTTATAGCGAAAGAGACCATTACCACAGTGGAGTATTTAGGGGAAGGATCTGCTCAGGTAGATACTGCTATGTATGTAGACTATGTAAACTATCTGGTAGAGGAAAATGCTGGAACGGTGAAGCAGCAGAACAAAGAGTTGGAAGGTAGTTATACGGAATATGTGGTGCAAGATGAGTTGCTTACCGAAGCCCGAAATCATATTGATCAAGTTACCGATATTACGACTTTTACTTATGATGCCGAAAACCGCTGCATTAAAATGGAAAATACCTTAACCAACGAAAAAGGTAAAACCCTCTCTACCGAAACCAAAATCTATTACAATGCTGAAGGTCTCGTAACCGAGGTGCAGTTCTATGATGAGACCGGTACAATGCTAGAAAAGGATTTGTTCACGTATAAGTAAAACGCAAGATTTAATTCTTGAGCAATTGTATCTTTATTGGGTCTAATTAACAAGAATCATCGAATAGATGAAAGAATCATATCGAGATAAACCTCTTCTTCAAACTGGGATAAAGTATCCTCTGGTTGAAATTTCTCCCGCTCCGCTGGATTTTTAATCCTGCGGAATTTCTAATCATTAAGCTATTATTTTCAATATCTTAGCCTATTCATTCTCGAAAAAATGAATCTAACCCAAAACAAAAAAATAGCTCAAATTCTATTTGATTCTTTTCATGGTAATAAATCGGCGAACTTCACTGTGAAACAAGATTCCAAAAGAGATCAGCGCTTTACAACTTTGATGGAATATTCCATTTTTCAAGGGGAGAATTTTGGGAAACTTTGGTTATCGGATGATGAAAAAGCTTGTGCTATTGTGATCGACCCAACCAAAAAGAAAACTACTTGGAAAGGAATCCTTTGGGACCTAAA
>JAKVAQ010000078.1 GCA_022447665.1 Crocinitomicaceae bacterium | reverse complement strand
AATTGGTTTGGCGAAAGCCTTACAGAAATTGAACTTCCTAAATAGGAGAGGACGTACTTGGTTTACACCAGTACAAAAAGCAGTTGTCCCTAAGATTTTAAGAACACATCCGACGACGATGGAGAGAGTGAAACGATTAGAGGAATTAGCGCCACGATATGAGCCAATATTCCAACAAGCAGAAAGGCAATGGATAACGCTTTATCAAAGACCAAGATTAGTCGTCAAGTTTTAACTAGTCATATCATCATCATAAATGGAGGTGGAATTCTAATCCTATGAATTCCACCTCAACTTTTTTATGTATTTTTCATTGTTACCACTCTTTGCGGTAAAGCCGCTTCAAATCCAGCAGCTCCTAATGCTTTTTTGATGTCTCCTCTTAATCCCCAGAATACGTCCCAATAGTCTTCCACTGTCGTGAAAGGCAGTGCTACCATCTTTACTGCATTTTCGCCTAACTCCGTTACATAAACAGAGGGTGCAGGATCATTCAATACCTTATCAGAGTTTTTCAAAACATTCAATACAATCTCTGCTGCTTTATCTGTATCTGCATCGTAGCGGATAGCAAAAGGGATATCTGCTCTAATATTACCTTTGGTAGAATAATTTGTCACAGTACCGGAAGCTAATACGTTATTAGGGATAATCACCGTTTTGTTTTGGAACGTCTCTAAGAAAGTAACAAATACAGAGATTTCCTTCACAAAACCAAAGCCATCACCACATTCAATCAAATCACCTACGTTAAAAGGACGGAATAGTAAAATCATCACACCTCCGGCAAGGTTTTGTAAACTGCCCTGCAATGCCAGACCAATGGCCAAGCCCGCAGCACCTAGAATGGCAATGAAGGAAGTAGTTTCAATACCTACCATACCTGCAACGGTAATGAATAACATGGTATATAAACCAAATAAGATCAAGGTGCGAATGAATGGACGTAGAGTATCATCGACTGCGCGATTGGTCAGCATTCGCTCCATACCACGCATAATAAATCGAATGATCCACGTACCAATGATGAGTGTTACAAGAGCACCTAATACCTTGGGACCCCAATTGACGAGTAGTTTACCACCTTCAGTGATCATTGTTTGGATAAAATTCTCCATAGTTCTTGTGTTTATTTATTTGAATCTTAATTGAAAAGTAAATTCTTAATACTTCTTACAGCTTAAGACGGAAATTAAGTTTGGTGTCACAGTGTAAATGGAGTGTAATTAGTGGGAGAAATACTCAAAAACGGAATCTAATTAGCCTGCTGCTGTTGGTAAGCATAGAGCTGTTGTTGATCACAGCCAAATTTTAACAAAAAAAGAAACCTGACTAATCAAAATGATTGATTTGGAGCTATTTGACGAAAGTCGTAATTTTAGTACTGGTGAAGTCTATCAATTAAAATATATGCTCATGTCATTCGCTAGAAAACTGAAAATCTGTCTTTTTATCCCTCTTTTATTGGTCCTTATAAAAGTAGAATTATCTGGACAAGTAAGCTTGGAACAACTACAATCCGTTAATCCAAATTGGTCCGTATCCAAATTTGATCTTATCAAAGAGACAGATGCTACAATATATTCTGATCATCTTATTAAAATGCACTTAGCGTCTGTAGAACAAATTTTAAGAGCAAAAGCGAAAGAGCAGCTTACCCCTTTGCAACAAAAGCGAAGATTAGAAAACCTAGATGTTTTACATGAATACTGGAATAGAGGATGCTTTCCCATCAATACCTTTCACCAAAAAAGTATGCCCTATTTCGTAGATATATTTGGGACACATTGTGCGGTAGGTTACCTACTTGCTGCCACCGGAGAGCAAGATTTAATAAAAGAAATCCAATCTAATCACAACTATGCGACTATAAATGAATTAGCTGTGGAATATCCTAAAATACTGGATTGGGCTTCTGAAAATGGATTTTCTGAGGAAGAATTGGCTTGGATTCAACCTTTATATGGTGTTCCTTATATTCAAGATATGCAGCTGATAGGAAATGGAGGAGGCATTGAAGGAGATGTCCATGTAATGGAAGTAGCTCCTGATGAGTCTATCTTGTATTTTGCGGGCCATTTTACGGAAGTAGATGGCGTAGCGGCCAATAGTATAATAGGCTGGGATGGCGAAAATTGGATGACACTAGGCGACGGGGTGGAAGGAGCTATTTATGACATTCACTTTCATAATGATCAATTACATATTTCAGGCAACTTCAAGTTATATGGGGAAGATAACTATAGTAATATTGCTTACTGGAATGAGGAAGAATGGATCAGCTTACAAAGTGGTTACACTGGCAATATTTATAGTATGGAAACTTACCAAGGGCAATTATACATTGGTGGGGCGTTTCAATATTTGAATAATCAGGAACTTTCATATTTGGCGTATTATGATGAAAGTGAATCAAGTTGGTCCAATAATGGTTTGGTATTGGAAAATGGCGCATTGACTAGTTTACCCAATGTTTTGAGTGTTAATGATACTGTTCGAATATTAAGGGCTTTTGAAGGCAAACTGTTTATTGGAGGAGATTTTACTTTAACTGCAGCTAATGCAGAATATGAAAATATCATTCAATACGAAGTAGATCATTTGGCTAGATGGTGGGGAAATAGTTGGCTTCCGCCAACGAATGATGTAGCACTAGGGCCAGTTCATGAATTGGAGCATATTGACAACGGACTTCTTCTTATAGGTGGTTTTGTTCCAGGTTCAGAAGTTTTTAAAAAGTATCGAGATGGAGAGGTGAGAGATACCATCATACCTTGGATTTGGACTTTTAATGAAGAAAAACCACCTCTTGTGCATGGATATATTCAGCTTGATGATCGAAATTTTTTTTATGGAAATATAAAACCAACGAATAATTTGAATGCATCAGGGGTATACGAATATGTTTTTGGATATAATGGAATTTTTGATGATCAAGTTACAGCTGCTGCGGTCTTTCAAGAACATATTTATATGGCAGGAGATTTTACAGAAGCTTTTGATGTAGTCTTACCGGGTTTGTGCTATTCCAAATGGGATGTGGGACCAGTTAGAACAATAGAGAAATCTGATCAAGAAAGACTAAAATATTATACAGCAGAAGGTCATCTTTTTATTTCAGCTTCCGCTAAAATAGACTATCGTATATTAAATATTTATAGTGTTGATGGACGCTTAGTCAAAACGATGACACTCGATCAATTTGCTAACAGCATAACGGTTAGCCTTGAAGACTTGGATACTCAAATTTATGCTTTTCAGTTTATTGGTGATCATGGTCAATTTTCGGATTTATTGCCTGTAAATTTCTAAACAATCGATTTCAAAAGTAGATAGAACGATCTAAAAGTTATTCTAATCGGCCTTTTCTAAAAAGAACAATGAATAAAATCCTACCCCATTTATGGTAAAGAAGAATTTGCCATACATTTGCCATTAATATTTGATCAAATTTTGTGAACTTTATAGATGAAAATAGGGAGGGGCCATCCTTAATAGACTTTTACTCCTCAAACAATAAGTCTGTTAACTTTTAACTAATGGCCACTCAAAATTTTGATTCTTTAGCATTGTGAAACACACTAAGTATGAGGGATACATGCCTTCATATCTCCGACAGACCTAGAATAGAATGTCTTTCTCGTTCATTAGTTCTTATTCTATTGAATGGTCTGTAAGCATTAATCGATTGAAAAATGAAACAGATAACTGCCCTTTTAGCAACTATTTTATCCTTTTCTTCTCTTTGTGGTCAACTCAGTTTCTCCAATCAGACGTTTCTTTTAAGTGACCCTTTCGGGAAAAGTGGCGCGCCCATCGCCATTGCAGATATGAATGGTGATGGATTGGATGATATTGTGCGCCTAAAAAATACAAA
>JAKVAQ010000077.1 GCA_022447665.1 Crocinitomicaceae bacterium | reverse complement strand
CTAGCTCTCGCGAGTTTGCTGCCCTTTGTCCGTAGCATTGTAGTACGTGTGTAGCCCAGGGTGTAAGGGGCATGATGACTTGACGTCATCCACACCTTCCTCCGGTTTATCACCGGCGGTCTTTCTAGAGTGCCCAACTAAATGCTGGCAACTAAAAACGTGGGTTGCGCTCGTTGCGGGACTTAACCCAACATCTCACGACACGAGCTGACGACAGCCATGCACCACCTGTCACTGCATTCCCGAAGGCACCCTCAAATTTCTAAGAGGTTCGCAGGATGTCAAACCCTGGTAAGGTTCTTCGCGTTGCATCGAATTAAACCACATACTCCACCGCTTGTGCGGGCCCCCGTCAATTCCTTTGAGTTTCACACTTGCGTGCGTACTCCCCAGGCGGAACACTTAACGCGTTAGCTACGACACCGAAGGGGTCGATTCCCCCGACACCTAGTGTTCATCGTTTACGGCCAGGACTACAGGGGTATCTAATCCCTTTCGCTCCCCTGGCTTTCGTCCATGAGCGTCAGTAATGGCCCAGCAGAGCGCCTTCGCCACTGGTGTTCTTCCCGATATCTACGCATTTCACCGCTACACCGGGAATTCCCTCTGCCCCTACCATACTCAAGCCTTTCAGTTTCCACTGCCATGATGGAGTTAAGCTCCACGCTTTAACAGCAGACTTGAAAAGCCGCCTGCGGACGCTTTACGCCCAATAATTCCGGATAACGCTTGCCACTCCCGTATTACCGCGGCTGCTGGCACGGAATTAGCCGTGGCTTATTCCTCAAGTACCGTCATATCTTCTTCCTTGAGAAAAGAGGTTTACAGCCCAGAGGCCTTCGTCCCTCACGCGGCGTTGCTCCGTCAGGCTTTCGCCCATTGCGGAAAATTCCCCACTGCTGCCTCCCGTAGGAGTCTGGGCCGTGTCTCAGTCCCAGTGTGGCTGATCATCCTCTCAGACCAGCTACTGATCGTAGCCTTGGTGAGCCATTACCTCACCAACAAGCTAATCAGACGCGAGCTCATCCTCAGGCGAAATTCATTTCACCAGTAGGCATATGGGGTATTAGCGGTCGTTTCCAACCGTTATCCCCCTCCTGAGGGCAGATTCTCACGCGTTACTCACCCGTCCGCCACTAACCCGAAGGTTCGTTCGACTTGCATGTGTTAAGCACGCCGCCAGCGTTCATCCTGAGCCAGGATCAAACTCTCCGTTGTGTTCAAATCCTTTTGTAGATAAATCTACTCAAATTGAATTGCTTTATCCAAATAAAAACTTCAGTTTTTGTATTTAGTTTCAGCCTCCTTAAATTTTAAGGATTACATTGAGTGCACATTAAAAATATTTCTAAAGTGACTTTCCAAGATCTCAGATCCGTTTGCATCAAAGCCAAAAGTTAGCAATTGATGACATTTTTATATATTCTTGACGGGACCTCACACCTTTATTGCATATACATCTTGAAATAACCAAAAAAATTTAGTTATTCTTGACGCAATAAAAGCATCAGTTCCTAAGTTTTTAAATTTTCTAGGTGCAGAGTTAAACAACAAGTGTATAACTCATTTAGAAGGGAAAACCCTTCTTCTGGCTGAAAATAATGATCGAAATCAAATCTTCAAAAAATTCATTCATTTACCAAAAATCAGATTTAAGGTAATTGCTTGAATAATGCAAAAAGAATATTTCTGCCCAGAAGAAAATACTAAACCATCCGACTGTAATTGTGCAACCTTTTATACAAAAATTTTTTATTAATTTTTTATTTGTTCAAAGTCTCATTAAACAACTAGGCTTAAATAAAGGGATATAAATGAAATGGCAGAAAGATTTAGTCAAAAAAATTTAAGAGTAAGACCAAGTTCTGATGAAGAGAAAATTGTAACAAATGCAAAAAAACACTTCGAAAAGACTTTGGTTGAAATATCAGGCGAGTTAGTGGGAAGCGTTGCTGCACTAGAACACCCAACAAAAAATAAAAAATTAAATTATGGAGAAATATTTTTAAGAGACAATGTTCCTGTAATGATTTACCTCATTACCCAAAAACGGTACGAAATTGTCAAAAAGTTCCTAAGTGTATGCCTTGAGTTACAAAGCACTAATTACCAAACACGTGGCGTATTTCCTACTAGTTTCGTTGAAGAAAATGGAAAGCTCATTGGAGACTATGGTCAGAGATCAATAGGGAGGATTACTTCAGCTGATGCAAGTTTATGGTGGCCCATTTTATGTTGGTATTATGTCAATAAAAGCGGTGATTATGCCTTCGGAAAAAGTCAAAGCGTTCAAAGAGGTATTCAACTTCTACTAGATCTAGTTCTACATCCAACATTTGAGGGTACTCCAGTACTTTTTGTTCCAGATTGCGCATTTATGATTGATAGACCTATGGATGTATGGGGAGCACCTCTAGAAGTTGAAGTTTTACTTCATGGATGTTTAAAAAGTTGTATAAACTTAATGGAATTAAGTAGAGCAGATCATGTTAGTAGACTTCTAGACCAAAGACTTATTCTTACAAATCAATGGGTTAAGGATTTAGGAAGTTTTCTTTTAAAACATTATTGGGTTACCAGCCAAACAATGCAAATTTTAAGAAGAAGGCCAACTGAGCAGTATGGAGATGATCAACACTTCAATGAATTTAACGTTCAACCTCAAGTAGTTCCCTCATGGCTACAAGATTGGTTAGAGAATAGAGGTGGTTACTTAATAGGAAATATTAGGACAGGAAGGCCTGACTTTCGATTTTACAGTTTAGGAAATTCTTTAGCATGTATGTTCGGAGTACTGCCTCCTGAAGAACAAAGAGCTTTATTTAGATTAGTTTTACATAACAGACAGCATTTGATGGCTCAAATGCCTATGAGAATTTGTCATCCTCATATGGATGTCGAAGAATGGCAAAATAAAACTGGATCGGATCCAAAGAATTGGCCTTGGAGTTACCATAATGGTGGTCATTGGCCAAGTTTACTTTGGTTTTTTGGTACAGCTGTCCTATTGCATCAAAAAAATTATGGTTCTGATGATGTGATTCTCATGGAAGAAATGAAATCTTTAATAGAGGAATCATATTGGTGTCAACTTAATCAATTGCCTAAGCAAGAATGGGCAGAATATTTTGATGGTCCTACAGGTACTTGGGTTGGACAACAATCAAGAACATATCAAACTTGGACAATTGTTGGATTTTTATTAATGAATCATTTTTTAAGAAATGAGTATAACGATCTAGATATGTTTAAAATTTAAGCCTAAAATAGTCCTAAGGTTAGTGATTTATCAATTGGCAAGCATGCCCCAATACCAAGATATATTGTTAGAAAAGTTCCGAATAAGAAAACAGACATTGCTATTGGTCTTCTAAATGGATTAGAAAATTTATTAACGTTTTCGATAAAGGGTAAAATCATTAATCCAAGTGGAATTAATGTTTGAAGTGCAATACCCAAAAGTTTATTAGGAACAACTCTAAGTATTTGAAAAACTGGATAGAGGTACCATTCAGGAAGTATTTCAAGGGGTGTTGCGAATGGATTAGCTTTGTCTCCCAACATTGCAGGATCAAGAACTGCTAATCCAACTACGCAAGCAATAGTTCCTAAGATAACTACAGGGAAGATATATAGTAAATCATTTGGCCAAGCTGGTTCACCATAATAATTATGGCCCATACCTTTAGCTAACTTTGCTCTTAATTTTGGATCAGATAGATCTGGTTTTTTTAACGTAGACATATAGGAGAACTAATAATGGTTTAAGTATAAGAGTTTATAAAGGACCTGAAATACCCTGTTTACGAATCATTAAAAAGTGCATAAGCATAAATACTGCTAATGACCATGGCAAAACAAAGGTATGAAGACTGTAGAATCTCGTAAGAGTGGATTGACCAACACTTTCTCCCCCTCTAAGTAGTTCAACCATAAAATCTCCAA
>JAKVAQ010000076.1 GCA_022447665.1 Crocinitomicaceae bacterium | reverse complement strand
AGAAAGCTCTACTACCACAATTGAATATGGTGGGTTGTTTAATGAACCCAATTATAGGAACGATTTTTTTAAATCTATTAAGATAAAGTAGTTCATAATAGAATGTACTTGCTACAACATTGCATAAGCGCTAATTGCTCGTATCCTTGCAACTACGCTTATGCTCATCGTTGGGCACAATTTGAAAGATGTACATTCCTACAAGACGAAATAGAAACATAGGTACCAAGAAGCAGGGACACGGACAGGATAATGAATTGACAATTTCTCAACCTGCCATAACCTTGAAATCTTTCTATGAACGTCTTGACAATTATGAAAAGGAAAAGCGAATTATTAACGAGCATGAGTTCCTTTTTGTCACAGAACAGACAAGGAAAAAATCTGAACATGCTTGGACTGTTGACGATATTGAAAAGATAATAAGGTCAATTCCAAGTAACGACTATGGAGAACTTAAACTCGTTATTCTGAGACAACCAAAAAGGAAAGAAGAAACTCTTTCACAAGTTTGGCGACGACTTATCTACTCCTATGAATTTGAAGGAGATTATTTGCCCGCAATAGTTATTGAAGCAATCGACTATTCAAAGTCATTTAAATGGTCTAAAAAGTTATCTCCTAACGCACAACATGAGTTAGACAGACTAAGAAATGATGGACATGAAATAGTTGATGATAAAAGATACTTCAAAGCCGAGTACAAACTTGAGAATGTACGAAAAACTCAACTTTACAGAACTCTACCTCACGAATTTGGACATTACGTTCATTACTTAGAGTTTGTTGAGCGACCAGGAACTGAAAATGAAGAATTTGAAGAATGGGAAAAAAGAAATGACAGGTATTTCAAACTGCCAAAAGCTGATAAGGAGAAATTCGCACACAATTATGCAGATGACTTAAGTAATGAATTGACAAAAAAAGGAATAATCTCATTTGATAGAATTGAAAATAAAATAACTGTGCCCAAAAATGGCTAAAAATCACCGACCTAACTAACCTTTTATTCTGCTATCGCAGAACTACGCTTCATAGCCGGAAGGTTAGCACCAATGGAAACAAGAAATAATATGATGATGACAATCAAATTTGGATTCGCAGGAATCTTATCTATTTTCTGCTTGATTACAACTGCTCAAGTCGAAAATAGTCAATCTGAAATTGCACAAATCACTGAAACATTAATGAATTATATTGATGGAACAGCCAATGGAGAAATAAATAAACTAAAAGAGGCCTTCCATCCTGATTTTAACCTTTATTCAGTCACCAAAGATGACAGTCTGAGAGTTTGGAGTGGTAAAGACTATATAGGAGGAATTGAGGAGGGTCAAAAAGCAAATAGAATTGGCAAGATAATATCAATTGATTATGAAAAAGATGCTGCAATTGCAAAAGCTGAAATCTTAATCCCGAATTGGAAAATTTATACCGACTATTTTTTATTAGTGAAATATGAAGGTTCTTGGAAAATAGTCCATAAAACCTATACTTGGAGAGAAATAACAAAATCTGACGTAAAGCAATAATAATGAAAGCTAAACCGCCTTAAAACGCCATTTAGCCAGAACGTTAGAGAGCATAAAAACACCAATAATGTATAATGAATAAAACAACTAATATTTTAATCATTCTCTTATTATTTTTTTATTCTTACGTTCAAATCAAAAAGGAACAAAATCGAAGAATTGAGTTTACAATACCAGAGAACACACGTATTGATTTAATCTATACAATTAATCAAATGAGTGAGATGGATAGTAAATATCGTTCTGTAATTCAATTGGGGACACTTGACATATACATACTAAAAAAAGTCAAAGAATTAAGCCAAGCAGGAGATATAGACAAATACATAGCTTACACAAATACCGTTAACTGGACAATTACGGAAGCTCAAGAGGATTCATTAAAGCAAACGGATTACCCTCTTACCTCTCAAGCACGTAAATTCCTTACGATCTGCGTCTTTTTCTTAGCTGTAAATATACAACTATGAAGGAGTACACAGATCTAATTTCATTCATGCGGGACTTCCAGACTGAAGATGACTGCCGTCGTTTCTTATGTGAACAAAAGTGGGGTGACGGTTACCAATGCCGTCGTTGTGGACACGAATGCTCAGTTAAAGACAGAACATGGTATCACAAGAGATGCCAGCGTTGTCATTATGATGAATCGTGCACAGCACACACGCTGTTCCATAAGGTCAAATTCAGCTTGGTGAAGGCGTTTGTTATTACCTATCAGTTGTCTACGATGAAAAAAGGCATGGCCACCACTGAGATAGCTAGGCAGTTTAGCATTAAGCAACAAACGGCTTGGTTCTTCAAGCGAAAAGTGCAACAAGCGATGAAATCAGGAGGAACTCAAATGCTGTTTGATAACGTGGAAATTGACGAGACGGTCATTGGCGGTGCTGAGAAGGGATCTCCTGGTCGGAGTTACGGGAAGAAGAAAAAAGTGCAAGTAGCTATCGAGGTCGAATACCCGACAGACCCTAGTGAGAAGCCTAAAATTAAAAACGCAAATGCTGTTGTAATCGATGGTTACAGCTCAGATGATCTAAAGAAAGGGATTGAAAAAATGATCGATGTACAAGCATTAGTCACAACCGATGGATGGAAAGCATACGAAACCGCAGTTGGTGGTCGGTGGCATGAATCATTCCCGTCCTCATCAGGCGAGAACTTTGAATTGATTCACTGGCACATTTTCAACCTTAAGAACTGGATTAGAGGCATCCATCACCATGTTTCATTAAAACATCTGCACTGCTACCTTCAAGAATTTCATTACAAGTTCAACAGACGAAACCGAATACAAACGTGTCCATGTCAGCTCCTAAAAACCATGACGAAAGAACCATGGTTGCCTTACAAAAGGGCGATTGAAGGGTAAAAGGATAATCCATTAAAGCAATTACAGTATGCGTTAGATTATCAAAATTACCTCAAAGTAAAGTCTATAATTAATCAGTATGGCTATCCGTCAACAGATAGATTGAAAATAAAGTCAGATATTTTTAGTCCAATATTATTGCACTTCCCGAAACAAATAAATCCAAATGATTATCTGGAAGAAATGTCAGAACTGCTAATCAAAGAAGTAAATGAAAATAGGATGAAAGCTATTACATACGCTCGTTTCTATGATAATATTATTACAAGATTTCTCAATAAACCACAAACATATGGAACAGTAAAAAAATTCAATATTACGACAATGACACCTGGATTGCCAGAAATAGACGATATTGAGGAAACCAATAAGTTCAGAAAAAAATAGGTCTTATTGAGTTAAAAGAAGGCGAATAACAAATAGCTAAAAAAAGTGAATTAATGCCATAATACATTGCTATATAAAGCTATCTAACAAGCGGTATAAAATCATGACTTCCTTTGGTCGTCAAGATTCATAAAGCAACCGTGGAAAACAACAGAACAAAGCATGAAGATTCTTTCATTATTGATATCAGTTTTTTTTATTTCCTTTGGCCATGCTCAAATTGACACCACGGTTTATAAAGTAGATATTACCTGGGAATCCAGCCAATCGGTTAAGGGAAATATTAGAACTATTCAGTGGAACAGCAAAACCTTGAATGAGCAAAGAAAAATTTCTATATATGAACCAGTCAATTTCCATAAAGATTCCCTATATGATGTTGTTATAACTACTGATAACCAAT
>JAKVAQ010000075.1 GCA_022447665.1 Crocinitomicaceae bacterium | reverse complement strand
GTAACAGTTACCGTTTGCAGCATAGAGGATTCTGATAGCGAGATTTCCTGTTTAAGATTACCGTTCAGCTCTACAGTATCAATTCGCGTGGCAAATCCTACAAATGAATATTTTATAATATGAGTTCCCTTAGGAAGTGTTAGTGAATAAAAACCGTAAACATTAGTTACTGCGCCAACAATTTTCCCTTCAACCTCAGTTTTCACCGTAGCTCCTATAATTTCTTCTCCTGAACTTTCATCAAGTATATGGCCACTTAAGGTATAGGTTTCTTGTGCTAGAGTTAAGCTAAAACAAGAAAGGATAAATATGACGGAGGTAAGAAATCTCATCGTGATTAGGAACGCACAAAATTACGGATATGTTGGTAGAGAAAATGACTTTTAATGTTAAATTCGATACCCCACCTATGAAAGAAGATTTTCTTCATTATTTATTTAAAACCAAACAACTCGGGAAAGAGTTTGTTTCGACTGAACACCAAAGTATAAAAATTAAAAACTTTGGTTTTCACAATTTCAATGCGGGACCAGATTTTCTCAACGCACAGGTAGAATTTGATAACATTACCTGGGCAGGTCATATTGAATTTCACGTAAAATCAAGCGATTGGTACGCACATAAACATGAAACTGATAATGCCTACAATAACGTGATTGTACATATGGTTTTTGAAGATGATAAAGAAGTTCTAATTAAAGGACATCCAGTTCCTACAGTAGTCATAAAAGATCGGGTTGACATGAGTCTCTACCAAAACTACCTTGATCTTCAAAAAACCAAGAATGAAATTCCTTGTTCGCAAGGTATAACTGCGGTGGATCCTTTTTTAATCAAGCTTCAAAAAGAGAAAGCCCTAATAGAAAGACTAGAGAGAAAATCCCAAAGAGTTCTTGATATGCTCGAATCTGAGAAAGGAAACCATGTTAAAGTATTGCTCCTTTTATTGGCAGAAGTATTTGGAGGAAAAGTTAACAGAGACCCAATGCGAGAGCTCATGAAACGATTCCAACTTAAATGGATTTCCAAATTGAATTGTGATCCTCTAGAAATTGAAGCTCTGCTTTTAGGAATGGGTGCATTTTTAGATCAACCTGTAGACGAATACACGCGAATATTAGTGAAGAAGTCTAAGCTTAGCTTTTATAAATTCGAGCTTCACGCAATGAATAAGGTCAATTGGAAATATTCTCGCATGCGTCCGTCAAATTTTCCTGATTTCAAACTCGCCCAGATGGCGGCGCTTATCTCTCTACCAAATTTCTATGAAAAATTGACCACAAATTCACTTGATCATAAATTAATTCAGCCCTCAGCATACTGGTCAAATCATTTTAGAGTTGGTGTCCCCTCAAAAGACAAGAATTCGGCTATTTCAAATTCGCTATATGACCTTATAAGAATTAATGCCGTGGTTCCTTATCTGTTTGGGATGGGGATTTATAAAAATGATCAAACTCTTAAAGATCAGGCATTGGAAATACTCTCATCTATAAAACCGGAAATTAATTCTATTACAAAGGAATGGAAATCTATGGGCATAACCCTAAAGACCGCTTTTGATTCTCAAGCCTTAATTGAGCAGAAAAATAAATGGTGTTCGGCTAAAAAATGCTTATTTTGTACAATAGGAAATGAAGTACTAAAAAAATGAACTTATTTCAAAAAATAACACTCTTCTTCGAGCTCCGTTCATTTGGTGTAAGCACTTGGTGGGCTAAGAAGTTTAGAGTTGAAGTAGCACGAGTTCGACTTTTCTTCATTTATGCTTCTTTTATTGCTCTTGGGTCTCCCATCATTATCTACTTAATTATGGCATTTATTCTCGAGCATAAACATTTATTCAAGTTTCAACGTAAACGTAAATCAATCTGGGAGCTCTAAGTGTTACTAAATTATAAATATTTTGCCAAGGTCTATTATGCCATAGCAATTCTAGTGTTGATTATTCTCACTGGAACGATTGGTTTTATGATAGTTGAAGGATGGTCGTTTTTCGATTCTTTCTACATGACGATCATAACTGTTTCTACGGTTGGTTTCAATGAAGTTCATGAACTTTCAGACTTCGGTAAGTTCTTCACTTCAGTACTCATCATTACCAGTTTCGGTACCTTCGCCTACGCAATATCAGCAATTACCTCATATATTGTGGGGGGTGAATACAAGCAATATTTTCAAGAATATAAGTCCCTTAAAACAGCAGAAAAAATGGAAAATCATACCATCGTTTGCGGATTTGGTCGTGTCGGTAAACAAGCTGCACATGATCTAAATTTCTACAAAAAGAGTCACGTTGTGATCGAGAGAAATACGGAGATCACAGAAAACCAAGAGTTTAGTGACGTGCCTTTTATTAAGGGAGATTCAACGGACGATCAGACTTTAATCAAGGCCAATATTAAGGAGGCCACGGCTCTAATCACGGCTCTTCCAAAGGATGCGGATAACCTTTTCGTGGTTTTATCAGCAAGAGAATTAAATCCTAAGCTTAAAATTATTTCAAGAGCTTCTTCTTATTCAAGCATGCGTAAGTTAAGAATTGCAGGAGCTGATAACGTGATTATGCCGGATACTGTGGGTGGGGCTCACATGGCTTCGCTAGTTGTAACTCCGGACGTAATGGAGTTCTTTGATTTAATTAAAGTTTCAGGAAAAGCTGCTGTAAATCTTGAGGAGATTTCGTTTAAAGATTTACCAGACGATTTCAAATATACGACCATCGGAGAATTAGAAGAAAAATCACAGTCTGGGTGCAATGTCATTGGATACAGAGATGAAAACGGAGAGTACACCATAAATCCTGATCCCGACATGAAAATAATGCCTAATGCCAAATTATTCGTACTTGGTAACCCTGAACAAATAAAGAAATTCAACACTGTTATTGGCATTGCATGAAATTCTTAATCACTGGATCAAATGGTTTACTAGGACAAAAAATTGTCCGTCAACTTCTCAAAGAGAACATTCATTTTCTCGGTACATCAAAAGGCGAAAACAGAAACCCGGATTTACCTGACTCGCATTTTAAGTCAATGGATATTACTGATAAAGAAAATACCTTTTCAGTAGTATCAGAATTTAAACCAGATGTTATCATCCATACCGCAGCAATGACAAATGTTGATGCCTGCGAAACGAATCCAGAGACCTGTCAAATGATAAATGTTACTGGTACCAAAAACTGCTTTGAAGCAGCGAAAACCATTGAAGCACAACTGGTATCTTTATCAACAGACTTTGTCTTCGATGGAGAGAATGGCCCCTATAAGGAAGAAGACAAGCGCAACCCTTTAAGCATCTACGCAAAATCAAAAGTAGATGCCGAAGATCTTTTAATAGAGGCTGATTATAGAAATTGGTCCATCATTAGAACCATCATTGTTTTTGGAAAAGGAAATAATCTATCGCGCTCCAATATTGTACTATGGGCTCATGAAGCATTACAATCTGGAAAAGAATTAACCATAGTAAATGATCAGTTCAGAGCGCCTACTTGGGCTGATGATTTAGCTTGGGCATGTATTGAATCGGGCAAAAGAAACGCCAAGGGAATCTATCATATTTCCGGACCTAAAACTTACTCCATTTTCGACTTAGTTCTTGAAATAGGTAAGTTTCACAATATGCCAATAGACAATATTGAGCCTATATCTTCGACCAGCCTAAACCAAGCAGCAAAGCGACCTCCAAGGACCGGTTTCATCCTTGACAAGGCAATGAACGAATTGGGATATAAACCGAAAACTTTCGCTCAAGCACTTGAAGCACTTGGCCTTCAAGCGAACGATTAATTTTTTATATTTGCCTCACAATCTTAACTCATGAAAAAGCTACTCTCGCTACTATTCCTATTAGTTCCTTTTTTCAATTTTGCACAAGAAGCAGAAAAAGAAAAGGGGTTTGATCAACAAATAGATGAAGCGTTTGGAGCCGGGACAGGATGGTTTGTCAAAGGTGTTTTCTATGAAATCCCTTTTGGCAGTGTTGAGGAATCTATTACTATTGATTTGACCCAAGATAGTTTATCAGGAGTAAGTCGAGAAGTAAA
>JAKVAQ010000074.1 GCA_022447665.1 Crocinitomicaceae bacterium | reverse complement strand
AGATACCTGATAAGTATAGATCATCATCGCAATGTTTCTTTTTGATAGGTTAATGCGTTTCCCAGCTCACCCCCACCCGTCAAGACCTTGCTATTACCTTGAGATATAAGTGGGGCAGCAATTTTGAAAATTTAATTGAGTCACTGATTAACACTACAGTAAATTACTCTCAATAGTTAGTATGGCTGCTTTTCATGGGGACCCAAGAATCTATCACCGTTGAAATGAATCATGTGATCAGGATTATCTGCGATCCAAACTTCTGTTTCCCAAGCAATATCAGCAGCGTTTTTTCTAAACTCTGCTCTATGGGGAAAAGCTGTAACATAAACACGACCGACCGAGCAATCTTTGAGTGCCTCTTCGAGTTCAATCCAGCGTTTAGGACTAACTGGTCCATGGCTAGTCACTGCTTCTATTAGAAAAAGCCATTTTCTTTTTTCATCATAGACAACAACATCAGGTAACTTGTCATGTGACATAGGCGGAACATTAAGAGAATTTAAATATTCTGTCTGCAAAACCATGTGTTTTCCCCCCTCATCGCGACTGCTAGCCGTGTCTCCTATGTACAACACCTTACCACCTTCACCTATAAACCTAGGGCAGAATTCATGAACGATATCAGCGTGTAACTGATTGTGCGCTCCTGGAGAAAGAACAATCTCACTTCCATCAGGTAGATAAACAGGTATCTTAGTTTTATTTAATTTACGTTCATAAATTTCCTGAAGTGAAGGGGCATCTTCAAGAAATTTTTGAACCATATTTTTCCAATCACCATGAGGATAACTTTTTAAAATGCTAATAATTGGCTGATTCAGTGAATAATTGTTGTCTTTACTATTTGTCGCTCTAAATTGGTCATCACGATTTCTATCAACGATTTGTGCTTGGTCGAATTGATGAAGTGTTTGTCGTCTAATAGTCTCACGTGAATTAGGCTTATAATCCTTTCCGTATTCGGTACGAATAAAATCCATGATTGATACTGTAGGTAGTAACGGAGAACTAGCAACAGCCCAATCATCAGACGGCCTAACTCTAGCTAAAGCTAATAAAACCCATGCAGAACGGTCATTGCATTGTTGCTTAGGTAGTCCAAGAGACTTTAGAATTTCCTTTGCCTGTTCTAGTTTTTCTTCTCGTTTATCCATCATTACTTTTCCTTAAAGTCTAGTGTCATAATGTAACCGATGTGCAGGTTTTTATCTTCCCATTGTGCAGCTTTTTTGCGATACTGACAGCAGAACATACTGTACAAACATACACTCTCTAATGATAGAAGTAGCCTCAAAAATGACGGTCAGCCTGAACAAAATTGGTGATGATAATCGAGTGGTAGCAAATACGAAACTTGATGAGAAGCTTAGAGGTAAACTAGGGCAGTTCATGTCTTCATCTGCCGTGTCATCGTTATTGGCGCAAATGTTCGAAACAAGAGATGGTGAGCATAGAATTTTAGATGCTGGGGCTGGCGTAGGTTCGCTGACGGCAGCATTTGTAGAACACGTAAAAAATAGTGCAAGTAGTATCGATTCAACTTGTTTTGAGCTATCCGAAATATTGAACGAATACCTTGCTAATACAATGCAACATTGTGCAAAACATTGTGAATCAGTTGGTATTGATTGGAAAAGTCAGATAATAAATGAAGATTTTATTTCTCACTCAGTAAATTCTTTATTAAGCGATGATTTTAAACCAAAATATAACAAAGCTATTCTTAATCCCCCATATCTAAAAATCTCTGCAAAAAGTGAGGAAAGAAAAGCACTTAGAAAAGTGAATTTCGAAACAGGAAATTTATACTCAGCGTTTGTCGGGCTGGCAATAATGTTATTAGAGAATGGCGGTGAATTAGTAGCAATAACTCCACGCTCATTTTGTAATGGACCTTATTTCAACGATTTTAGAAGATTAATTTTTGAAAATTGTTCTTTAAACAAAATTCATGTTTTTAATTGCAGAAAATCAGCCTTTAAAACAGATAAAGTCTTACAAGAAAATGTGGTTTTTCATCTGACAAAAGGTGAAGCTCAAAGAAAAATGGTTGTTGTTACTTCAAGTTCATGTGCAGAAGATCCAAATCCTAATATATTTGAAGTCCCTTTTGCAGATGTAGTTAGTACAAACAATCCAAATCGTTTTATTCACATCGTTACGAGCAAAGAAGAGCTAAGTATAGCTCATAGGGCTGGCAATCTTCCGTGCAGTTTAAGTGACTTAGGAATTCAAGCAAGTACGGGAAAAGTTGTTGATTTCAGGACGAGAGAAAACTTATCTATGGATTTTGTTGAGGGCACAGTTCCTCTTATTTTTCCGCAGCATTTACAAGGCGCTTCTCTTAAGTGGCCAGTAATAGGTGGTAAAAAACCAAATGCATTATTGAACAACCCTAATACATCTAGCTTGTTGGTCAAAAATGGTACATATGTTCTTACTCGTAGACTTACAGCGAAAGAAGAAAAAAGAAGATTGATTGCATCTATTTACTCGGAAGATATTGCAAATGTAGATGTAGTTGGTTTCGAAAATAAGACTAACTACTTTCATGCTATGGGCCAGCCCTTAGAGCCTCTACTTGCTAGAGGGCTTTGGGCATTTCTCAATAGCACCTTGATAGATAAATATTTCCGTCAACTAAATGGACATACGCAAGTAAATGCTACAGATTTGCGGATACTTAGCTATCCAGACATGGAAACTCTCATTTCGATTGGGGAGCGTGTGAATATTTCTATCTTCGAACAAGACATGATCGATCAGATCATAGAAGAATTTATATAATAAACGCACTGATAAATCTCCTACACCATTAATCTTTGTCTATCACTATATAGGTTAACTATCTCATTATACTGCTCTTTTAACTTTTGGAGGCTACAGTTTAATACTGGCATTAATAGAGACTTTTCAAGATAATGAATTAATTCAAACTCATCTTCAAAATCGTCAACTGTTCTTGTCCACCCAAGCCAAGACTGGCTATCACCAAAAACCTCTGATATATCATCAATCAAATGAAAATTTAGTCCATTACCTGCTTCGAATGCTATTTTAATTTCGCTTTTAAAGCGCTCAAAACTTGACTGATAGTGACGAAACAAAATTTCAACTATTTTATCCAGTTTCTTTAATGAATGTCTTTTTGTATTTTTCTCTCCCCATAAATTAAAATCATTGAATTGCAAGCCTACTGTTGTTTCATACAAGACGTTTTTATCCAAAAGACTGTCTACAGTTTTCTGGAAAAGAGCTTTTTCCATATTTACCTTTTCCGCTATTGCTGAGTCTGCTACGCTCCACCCCCTTTCTTTATATTTAAGCATAATTAAAACCAATTTAAGTTCAGAACGTGTTAATTCTGCTTTAGCAACATTTTCAATTATATATATTTCGTATTCACCAAACCTACTCATCACTAGTCCTTAAATAAAGTTAATATTTTATCTATACCAAAAAAAATTAGTCTGTAAACAGCAGAAATAAAAAACTTTAAAAAATATATAATAATGAGTTAACTTTTATGATTCCATCTTACTTAATATTATTTTCTAAAAACTTGATTTTAAATTCTGACGTGGTAATGAATATCTATGTGTATATTTGTTTTTGCACCTAGAGTACGGGTAAACCAACCAGCACTAGAATAAAAAAGCAGGGCGTTCAGTACATATCTGAACAAAATAAAACAAAACGATGATGTTCTCATAGCATTAAGACGGGATGTACGTAAGTGAAACAGGTTTAATGGTGAGATAAAATATTGGGCTAAAATAAATGCTCAATTAAATGACTAAAAAATAGCTTGTAGTCATGCCTTTCATAGGTAAGGGAGTGATGCCCCTCAAGTCAGTGAGTTTGATCAGCTCGGCGGTTATGCCCCCACTAAAAAAATACCGCAGAAATAGATACCTGATAAGTATAGATCATCATCGCAATGTTTCTTTTTGATAGGTTAATGCGTTTCCCAGCTCACCCCCACCGTAACCGTTCAGCAGGGCCCTATTGACAGCTAAATATATTTATTTTCAGTGATCTCTTGGATCCTATTGATTGATCCCCCCAGTCTGTCAAAGTGACTTCATGCCACGTAAAAAACAGCTATCAAAGCCGCCCGCAGTCGATAACTTAGATGATGCAAAATTGGTTATTCAAGCACTCTGGGACA
>JAKVAQ010000073.1 GCA_022447665.1 Crocinitomicaceae bacterium | reverse complement strand
CTGATATGCTCAGATGTGTACCGTTTAGGTCAAGAATTTGTAATTCATTACTTGGGTCTGCGTCTGGGTCATTGGTTTCATCGGTAAAAGACCCACCACCATTGCTTAATGTAACGGTACTGCCTATTTTAGAAAGGGTTTGAATTTCATTATTTGGGTCTGGATCAGCATCATTTACGCCATCTTGGAGAGCTGCTAAATTTACACTATTACCATTTTCGATGGTTAGGTTTGTGCCATTTAGCGAAAGCTGCTGATCATCTGTACCACCTGGAGGGATGATAGGAGCGAGGTCAATAGTATTTCCGTTTTCAATGCTTAATTGTGTACCGTTTAGGTCAAGAACTTGATCATCTGAACTACCACCAGGGAAAGTTAGGGTGACTGAATTTCCATTTGTCAGCGTTAGCGTTTGGGATACTGGATCATAAATAAGATTTTGAAGTTCATCCGTAGGATCACCACCGCCGCCACCATTGCCTGCCTGACCAGCATAAATGGCATAAGGAACGGATAGCAATTGAGAGGTACCCAGATTCATATAATCTGTTCCACTATTTGGATCGATATCTACTTTTAAATAGTAAGGGTAATTCCCCCAGTCTAAGTTTTCGAAAGAACCTGAAAGAATAGAACCTCCGCCAATTTCAAGATCAAACACGCCTAGAGGAGAAGTGGTAACCTCATGCCTTTCAGAGTAATCTATTAAGCCAGAAATACCACTGCGAACCAAGCTAATCCTTACGGCAAGATTTTCGCTAGCATAAGGAATGCCAGAAGCATCGCGTGCGACTGCTTGAAATTTGAATTTTTGTGGACTTTGAGCCCAAACGGACGTTGTTACCAACAATAGGAATAATAGTTTTAATAACAGCTGTTTCATGGTTATGGAGTATTTTATTTAGAAATTTTTTGGATTTTAAAACTACGGGACTGACCACTTTTATCAGATAATCGTAGCCAGTATGTACCAGCTGGTAGGTGACTAACTATTAATTGTGTTTCTTGAGAAACTTCTTCTTTTGCAAGAACTAACTGACCTGTAGCGGAAAATAATTGTGCTTTGATGTGCTTTGAATCTCTAGTTTCAATATTCAATTGATTGGTAGTAGGGTTGGGAAAAACTTTTACCTTCCAAGCAATTGGTTTTTGGTTGATAGTATTTACAACCAAATCATAGTAAGTTTGGTGAAAGCCTTCTCCTAATTCTAGTTCACCATAAAAATTAGAAGTAGCAATTTCACCAACAGTCCAGTGGATATTTCCAAATTGAAGGTGCGCGAAATAGTCTCCGGCATTACCGATTACAGTTTTGGGCATGTCTTGTGAGAAACTATTGGTGCAAAACCCTAGTATAAGTAGCAATGCACAGTACCATTTGTACCTTGTGAGGGAATATGGTTTCATGGTTTATTGAGTTTTGAATTAACGAATTAAATTGATGTCGCCTGCGTATTCTTTGGTTTGGCCATTCTCAAATTGGATTTGTACTCGATAGAGATAAACTCCTTCTTTGGCAGGTTTCCCATTTGCGTAGCCATCCCATTCTAAATCGGAATCAAATGGACTTGAAGGAGAAGCAGAAAATATTTTTCCACCCCAACGATCATAAATTTCCCAAAGAAGAATTTGGTCAACATTCATTCCAAATAAAGGAGATAAAGTGTCATTTTGCCCATCATTATTCGGACTAAATGCAGAGGGGATATAAAATCCATATCGGTCACTCAGCAAAATATTGGAAGTTATTTGTTGGCTACAGCCAAAGGAATCCACTGCTGTGAGGCTTATGTTTCCTTCGCCTAAAGGAAGCCATGCTGTTGATGAACAAGTAGAACAACTAAAACGACCTTCTCCAGACCAAGTATAGGTCAATTGTTCATTGATTGGAGAAACCATTAAGAAAAGGGTATCTCCAAGATTTGTGACAGCAGATGGTAAGCCTAATATTTCAATTGAAAATGGAGTTTGGTTATTGAGTTCTACAGCAATTTCTGTTTCACAACCTAGAGCATCTTGCATAGAGAGGGAATAGGTATTGGCAGGAAGTCCTGTGAAAAAATGAGTATCACTCCATGTTTGACCATCAATGCTGAATAGATAAGGCTCAAGACCACCTCCATAGTCAATAACTTCTATCATTCCATCAGTATTCTCAGGGCAAGAATTTTGAACAATTCCAGGCACTAAGTATAAGTCACTTAGACTAACTTCTAGGTTCGTTGATAAGTTACAGCCATAACTATTAGTGACGGATAAACTATACCATCCACCAGTAGATACTTCAATACTGCTATTTGTTGAACCTGTATTCCATTCATAAGATGAGAAATTTGAATTGGCGGATAAGGTTGTGCTTTCCCCGCTACATAGAATGTTGTTTCCTTCAATAGCTAAGTCACCGATCCCATTCACCTCTATTTCATAGGTAACTATGCTATCGCAACCATTTTCTGAATTAAAAAATAGAGTATAAGTCGTATCAGCTTGGAAGGATTGTCCTTGAAAATTATCACCAGGACAAAGATTAGCACTGAGGGTTTGATCATAGCTTGGAAAGGTGAAAACCAAGCTATGCATAATAGTGTCACAAGGTGTTTGTCCAGCAATTATCGTAGTATACTCTCCCTCAGATGTAATTGGGGTATTATTAATATAAATGGTATCACCTTCACAGATCGTTGGTGTTAAGAATACTTCAATAGGTGTTACTGCCTGAAGAATAGTAGAGTTAGAAGTAATTCTGCAATTAGGATTAATATAATTGATCGGACTATTTGCAATGGCTAGTCTGTATTGAAGGCCACTAACTGGATTTGCTAAAAATAGATTAGATTGATTTTCATTATTTAGATTACTCCAAGAAACTCCTCCATCAAAACTTTGTTGCCATTGAAAAAAAGGATTTGGATAATCCAGGTTATTTATTTCGGCAATAATTTCAATGCCTGAGTTGGGACAGAAAGAGCTGGTGACTGGTATGTTTAAAACTGGCCCACAATGCTGCATTGCTAAATTATCAATAGCAAAGTCATTTCCTTGATCTGTTGCAGTGAGATTTAATAGTTGAATATGAAGTACATCAAAACCAGAGGGAACCTGATACTCAAATTCGAAGTGTTGCCAATTTTCATTTTGATTGATAGAATTGGTAGTAAAAACAGTCTCATTATTAAAGCGAACAGCGATATTGGGTAGTGCTTCTAGAGAACAAGAGGCTTTCCGCAAATTGATGATATCAAAAGAGAATACAAAACTTAGGTTATCACAAATTTCAACCGTTTTGTTATAAAAAACTTGTTGGGCAATACTTCCATTTACAATCTGCATGTAGCCATTAAAGGCACTACTATTATCAGTAGTTTCTATCCAACAAAGTTCTTGAGGAGCATTATTGGTAGAAGAAGCAATGGCAAAAGAGCCAGGGGAACTTGGCCATGTTGGTTCAAATGAATACTGAGTTGATAAAAATGGATCATTGATTTGAAAAGAAGAATTACCTGTACCAAACTCACCGTTGTGTATGCTACTAGTTGTTAGACTACTATTGCAAATAGATTGAGCTTTTAAAGAAGGTATTAATGTAAGAAATGCAAATATGAAAAAGAGGGTGTTAATTTTTGTTGAATTCATGTTTTTTGGTTTTTATTGATAAAGTTTTAATAGCGTTGTTGATATCTAATAATCAATGCTTTACAAAAAAAAATAATTTTATTGGAAGTATTTTTTTCTACAAATCTTAACGATGGTAAAGGATTCATGCTAAAGAAAAATGAAAACCCATTGAATCAAGTTTGATGAAAAAATGCTACTGATTATCAATTAGTTAGGCTTTAACAACCCAAATGAATAGATTTTAAGAGTTTGACCTAAAAGGATAGTCTTTTGATCTTTTAGGAGAATGAGTTAATATGAGTAAATTAAAATGCCTTACAGTTGATTGCTTGATATAAAATTAAGGGAAGAAAAGAGGCGGGATTTTAATTTTGGTTGCAATTTTTTGCACCTATGTGCACTTATAATTTATGTTGCAAGATTTGTACAGATGTGGATTAGATATCAAAAAAAACTCCAAGTAAGGCTTGGAGCTTTTTTATAAAACCGTAAGAAACCAATGGAATTACTTTCCTGTTCCCATCTGATAAATATCTTTTTCAGGCTTCAAGGGTCTTTTAAACCAAATGGGCCTTCTCAGTCCATTAGGGCCAGGGGCAGGTCTTGTTTTGGCTAACCAATCTTTATAGTTTTGGAAAGACTTCTCCGTATCTACGTAAATGTCGCCGTATTTGTCATTGGCACCAGCTTTTTCGATTTTTACTCTTTGATGCCAGCAATGCATACCGCTAATAGGGTCTGGATGGACGGCATGGGTAATATTTTGATGTACGCCCCCATCGCTCCAGAATATTCTAGCACTATCTGGATCATTACTCTTAAA
>JAKVAQ010000072.1 GCA_022447665.1 Crocinitomicaceae bacterium | reverse complement strand
TATACTTAGTTTGTAATCTTGCCAATCTTT
The DNA here is from genome assembly GCA_022447665.1 of Crocinitomicaceae bacterium. GTDB lineage: Bacteria > Bacteroidota > Bacteroidia > Flavobacteriales_D > Crocinitomicaceae > JAKVAQ01. The sequence goes on along the minus strand of JAKVAQ010000072.1, from coordinate 4,946 downwards.
TATGTAAATTTGACCAGGATAAAAACTATCTCTGGTTAATAACCATTTAGTATGTGCATCATATATTATGATTGCTTGGTTTTGATGTCCTGGAGTCGGAATGATAGACAGTTTACGATTACCTAAATCATATTCACTGATATCATTTGGCCAATTATTCATTTTAAAAAATTGATTTATTTGTTTTTGGCTTGTGTCTACAAATCTGACATTTTTTAATCCTTTAAAAAGCTTATTTCCTGAGTAATACCAATTACACTAATTTTGTGATCTAATTGTATGTATGAAATATATTACTCAAAAACAATTATCTGAGAAATTAGAGCCGATTAATTTAAAGGCTCTTATTGCGCAAGAAACCAATGGCAGAATGCGAATTCGCCTATTAGCTTTATCACACATTAAAGACGGCGCTGACAGAACTCAGACGGCAAAATATTTAAAAGTAAGCAGGAAAGTAGTCAATGATTGGGCTAGAAAATTCTTCAATGATGGTATTGAAGGTTTAAATGAAAAAACAAGATCAGGACGCCGTTCAAAACTTACGACCACTCAATTATCCGAGCTTAAAGAATATATCCAATTGCACAGCATAAAAGAGAGTGGAGGCAGGTTAAATGCTGAAACACTTGTTTCACTCATTAATGAAAAGTTTGGAGTGAAATACAGTAGAACGAATGTTTATAGGCTGTTACATGCACTTAATTTTTCATGGATAACAAGCCGCTCTCGCCACCCTAAGCAGTCTCAAGAAATCCAAGAAGATTTTAAAAAAACTCAAAATGAGATTGATCGAAAAGATCCCTGAAGATCAAGCCTTAGGTAGTGTAGATATCTGGTTTCAAGATGAAGCAAGGTTTGGTCAACAAAATACCACCACGAGGCTGTGGGCAGAAAAAGGGAGTCGTCCGCGAGCAGTTAAACAGCAGCAGTTTTTAAACGCTTACTTATTTGGTGCTGTTTGCCCCGCGAATGGAAAGACAGAGGCTTTAGTCGTACCATTTTCAAATAAAGAAGGTATGAAGCTCCACATGGAGCAAATATCAAAAGCCACACCACTAGGTAGGCATAGCGTTGTGATAATGGATGGTGCGGGTTGGCATACGGAAAATGTTGTTGGTGAATTTGATAATGTGAGCATGATTAAATTACCCGCATATTCACCAGAATTGAATCCTATTGAGCAAGTATGGCAGTGGTTACGGCAAAATGAATTAGCGAATAAATGTTTTAAGGATTATAACGATATTGTTGAGTCTTGCAGTAATGCATGGAACAGCTTCAGAAGTGATACAAAACGAGTAAAATGTAGTGGCTCAGACTTGATCTGACAGTTACCCATCTTAACATGGTGTCTGTCAGGTTAAATTTGAGCTAAGTTTTTTTCAGCCCAAATCGATTTACCATCAAGTAAAGTCTCTAACGGAGTTCGTCCGCAGCACATTTTTCCTTGATGCGTTCTATCATTGTTGTAGTAATTCATCCATTCGTCCAGATCTTGCTGTAATTCCTCCATTGTTGAGTATAGTTTCTTCCTAAATGTAATTTGATAAAACTCATTTAAGATTGTCTTATGAAATCGTTCACAGATACCATTGGTTTGAGGTGACATTGCTTTTGTCTTTGTATGGTCGATATCATTAATTGCTAGATACAGCTGGAAATCATGATGTTCGACTCTGCCACAATATTCTGTGCCTCGGTCTGTCAGAATACGTAACATCGGCAGTTCATGATGTTCGAAGTAGGGTAAAACTTTATCATTAAGCATATCTGCTGCTGTGATAGGAGTTTTCGTTGTATAGAGCTTTGCAAAGGCTATCTTGCTATAAGTATCAACGAATGTTTGTTGATAAATTCGACCCACTCCTTTTAGATTCCCAACATAAAATGTATCTTGAGAACCAAGATAACCTGGATGAGCTGTTTCAATTTCACCACATGCCTCATCATCATGTTTCTTCTTCTCAAGTGCTGCAACCTGAGAATCAGACAAAACAATACCTTCTTTAGCTACTTTATCTTCAAGCGCTTTAAGACGTTTTTTGAAGTTTTCTAGGTTATGGCGTAACCAAACTGAGCGAACACCACTACCAGATACAAATATCCCTTTCTTACGCAGTTCATTGCTGGTTCTATGCTGTCCATGGGCAGGTTGCTCAACAGCATATGCAATTACAGCCTGTTCAGTTTCTATATCGACACGGTTTTTTATATTTGGACTTCTACGGCTTTTATCTATTAAGGCATCAATTCCACCTTTATCAACTAACTCTTGATAACGATAAAAGGTATCACGGGAAACCCCCATGACTTTACAGGCTTTAGATACATTACCAAGTTCTTGAGCTAAATTTAAAAGTCCTGCTTTGTGTTTTATGATTGGGTTGCTAGTATGGATCATTGAGAGTTACCTCTTTTGTTTTGATTTAAGATTCGACACCTTAATCAAAGTGGGTAACTCTCGGTTTTTCAAGTCGAAATGTCAGATCAAGTCGAGACTAATACATTTAATGTTCCAAGGTAGCAGGTGCTCAATACTCTCAGGCTTTTTGGCAAGTTCATCTAAACAAGTATTCAAATAGCTATCAACTAACAAGTTATTGGCTTTGGCCGTTTCAACAATGCTATAAAGCATGGCGCTTGCCTTTGCTCCCTTTGCAGTGTTGGAGAATAGCCAATTTTTTCTACCTATCACAAACGGCTTAACTGCACGTTCGGCCCGATTATTATCAATATTAATGCGCCCATCTTCTAAGTAAGTGACAAGTTTATGCTCTTGATTAAGCCAATAAGTAAGTGCTTCACCTAGTTTTGATTTCGGTGGGATTTTGTCTTTATTATTAATTACCCAGACATGAAGTTTATCGATAATCGCTTTTGATTTTTCTTGTCGTACTTGATATTTTTCATCAACATTTTTGTCTTTTAGCGAAGCTTCAATACCGTAGAGTTTTCCGATAAGGTTTAAAGCAACATCTGCTTTGCCTGTTTTATTTTTACCTTGCGCCGTTTTTGCATCAACAAATTTTCTACGTGCATGTGCCATACAACCTGCTATTTTTGCTGTTGTTTTACCATAAGTACTATAACCGTCAACTTGCAAGTAACCTTGGTAGCCATCAAGGTAATTAACCACACAAGATGCGGCGCGACTATTATGATAATCAAATAAAACGATATTCGGTATCATGTTAATCGTCGGTCTATCTGTACCGCAGCAATACACCCACATGTAACTTGTTTTTTTATCTTCTTTAATTACTTTTAAGGGCGTTTCATCTGCATGAATGACAGCTTGGCTAAGTAAGGTCTTTTTTAATTTCTCATACAACGGATAAAATAATTCTCCGCAACGCATGATCCAATCAGACATGGTTTTACGACTCAGTTCAATACCGTAATCATTGAACATTTTTTCTTGTCGATATAATGGCAAGCCATATTGATATTTAGCGCTAATAATTTGGCTCAGCAAACTCGCTGTTGCAATACCCTTTGTAATGGGGCTTGTTGGCATAGGTGCTAACTTAATATGATTTTTGGTGCCTGTTTTTTCACACTGCTTGCACGCATATTTTGGACGAATAGTTTCTATCACTTTAATATGTGCTGGTACGAACTCTAACTTTTCACTACGCGTTTCACCGATTTGATGTAGTTTACTCTGACAGCAATCACAGGTTTTATCTTCACTAGATAAATCTATAGTGACGACTTTACGGGGTAAGTTTTTTGGTAGGGGCTTACGTTTAGGTTTGCTCTTAACTGCGTTACTTTTATTTATTTCTGACTCGGCTAATAAAGCTTTATCCGCTTCATCAATAATCTCTTCAGCTTCATTAAAGGTTTCACCTGAGCCAGGTAATTGCTCAGAGCTTTTACCGTATTGTTTTCGTTTGGCTACTTCAAAGCGTTCAAGCAAGCTATGAATGATTTCATCTTTTTTGATAACAATTTTCTGCAACTCAAGCAGCATACGCTTGAGTTGTTCTGGGTCGTCTGGCAGTGAATTAGCATCAATTTTCATGCTCGTAGTTTAGCAAGTATTTTAAGTCTAATCTGTTTTCGAACTTAAATAATATCAAGGGCATGTACACGATCGTTGACTGCTATTTTGATCAAACTAGATCTGTGATTGATAGTGTAGAGGCTCATGACCAAGGACATCATATCCGGATAATAACCATTGAAGCTGCTCTGAACTCAATGTAAATTCTTGAGTCGATATTTTGCTAGGCCATTTGAACTTTTGTTTCTCAAGTCGTTTGTACCACAATGCAAAACCTGTTTTATCCCAATACAAAATTTTGAGTTTATCTTTGGCTTTATTACAAAATACAAATAGCGCACTAGTATAAGCATCACGAGCAAGTTCATATTCCACAATACCAACGAGTCCATTGATGGATTTTCTAAAATCAACAAAATCACGATGTAAAAATACCTCGGGTACATCCACAAACATTTTCATCAGGCACACTCGCGTAATATTTGAGCAAGATACGAAGCGGAGGTTGAACTTGGTAAAGAGAGAGTTGCATTACCAACGCGGAGACTAATATTTTCTTCTGAGCGTGTCTCAAACTCAATTTGTTGCGTCACTTTAGCGCGAATAAATCCAGGTTGCGTTAAATCTAGCTTTTTACGGTGAGCATAAAAGCTAGTCAGTGAGAGTTTATGTTGGCGACAATAATCAATAATGGTTAAACCACTAGATTGTTGGTCTTCAATGATAGATTGCCATTGTTCTTGGCTGCGCATAATTCTCATAAGTTACTCCAAAGGTTAATTGGTTTTAACTTTACGAGACTTATAAATATTTGTTAGACGCAGATTACCGGACGTTTACTTTTAAACTTAGGTCTTTATTATACTGTTTGCGCTTTAGCCCCAGTAATGATGAGTTTAGGCATCATGGCCAGTAATACAGATGCATTAATTTT
>JAKVAQ010000071.1 GCA_022447665.1 Crocinitomicaceae bacterium | reverse complement strand
CACTCCCAAGTCCATTAAGTGGCGGTAAAAGGCCTTTTCGATCCTTGTAATTTCTATTTCAGATTTATCTGGAAACGAATTCTTTAGATTGTTCTTTACCACCTTTGTTCTGTAACCGATCACACGGTAAACTATGAGATAGGATAAGTCTGCCAATCCATACAAAATAGAATATGGAAGTAGGGATAATGGAATAATCAGACCATAATATAGGATTCTACTCATGTAGCAAATTTCACCAATTCTATGTCGCAAATTTCACCCGATTTATGCTATCATTTTGAGGGTACCTTAAAATTTATTTAAAAAATATTGTGATTAATAACAACACTTATGGCAAGCTCAAAAATCCTTGTAGAATCAATCATTTTAGCGCAATCTTGACAATCTCTGGTTTTTCGAATAGTGCCGATTTTAGTTGTTCTGTTTAAGATGTTCCAGTTAAAAGTTAAACAATTTGATTCTAGTGGGCGTTTTCAATGGAAATTTAAACCAACTTTTTATGATTTTACTCGATGTATTAGTAATCCCAAAAGATGATCCAGTAGCGTTTACCTTCTTTACTGGATATATGGCAATGTTAGCCGCATCCATCTTCTTCTTCATTGAAAGAGGACGTGTCGAAGGTAAATGGAAAACCTCTCTACTGGTTTCTGGACTCATTACGTTCATTGCAGCTGTGCATTATTACTATATGCGCGACTATTATGTGGCGACTGGAGAAAACCCTACGGTTCTTCGTTACATTGATTGGACACTTACTGTACCACTTATGTGCGTTGAATTCTACCTGTTAACAAAAGCAGCTGGCGCGAAAATGAGTCTGCTGTGGAAGTTAATTTTCTTTTCGGTGTTGATGCTCGTTGCAGGATACATCGGAGAGGCGTTTAACCCAGAAGGCGGGGACACCACACATTCGGTGATTTGGGGTGTAATTTCAGCCATAGGATATGTCTATATTGCCTATACTGCATGGTTTGGTGAGGTAGCACAATTAGCGGCAAATTCCGCAGATCCTGTTGTGAAAAGAGGAGTTAGAACTCTTGCTTGGTTTGTATTTGCAGGTTGGGCTATTTATCCGATAGGTTATATGTGTATGCCCGGCGGATGGTTGAATGTTGGCCTCGGGTGGGGCTCAGAAAATGTTGATCTTTTTTACAATATAGCTGATGCGATTAACAAAATAGGATTTGGTTTGGTAGTGTATAATATTGCACTTACATCAACAGCGTCCAAAAAGGCAGCAGCCTAATATGAAATGATTCATTAAATTAGACCGCACTTTGTTAAAATTTTAATGGAGTGCGGTCTCTATTTTTTAGGAACCATGTCCAAGGAGATATTTATTTTTTGCGCATCCCTGCTTATTATACTCTCCTTACTAGCCATTCCTGGCGGTGAACCAGTAACAGCCCAACTGTTCATTTGCTCCCCTTTCATTTTTCTCCTCGGTATTCCTCATGGTGCTATTGACAATGTGCTTTACACTAGAAACAAAAGAGTGAAGAACACTGAGTTTCTTATTGTTTATTCCAGTATTGTTCTTTTGAATGTAGCCCTTTGGTTTATACTACCCGAAATTGCCTATGTACTTTTCTTGTTGATTTCGGCTTACCATTTTGGACAGTCTCAATTTACTCATCACTTTAAAGGGCAAAAGATTCTTCATCAAGTTTTTTTTATGTCCTGGGGGCTGTGCATTATCAGTGCTTTGATTCTCTTTAATTTGTCTGAGCTTGAATTAATCGTTAAGTCTTATGATGAGTTTGCTGTTTTCGAGTCGGTACATTACAGACCTATTTTTCTTTCGGTATTCATTGTTAGCTCGTTAATTACGCTTACTGGACTTATTTTCTTGAGGTATAAGAACGTCTTCTCCAATGACACGGTGATCATCGAGCTTCTAGTGCTGGGATTAATCTTGTTTTCCTTTTATCTCATGCCAATTATTATTGGATTTACGCTCTACTTTGTTATTCTTCATTCGCTAAAAGTACTCAATGAGGAGTATCGATATTTGAAGAAAACCGGAGTAATCCAGTCATTGACAAGTTTTGTGAAACTCCTAACTCCTTTCTCTCTCATCTCCCTTTTAGGGCTTTTCTTGCTTTTTGGTCTCATACATTTTGGTATTCTAAAAATCTCATTTGGCTACTGCGTGCTGATCATGATTTCGTCTATCACTCTGCCTCATGTTTTTGTGATGGATAAGTTCTATCACCTTTTGTTTACAACGAAGTTTTACGGCCAATCCTAATGGTTTTAAGGCTCTACTTTTGCTAACGATTCGTTAATTTCTTCTTTAATATAAAGTCAGTATATAACTTCAACTTGTGTTGAACAATCTGACCCTTATTATCCTGTTCTTTCTCTCTTTCTTAGATGCATCCTCACAAGATTATGAGGGAGTTTGGCTCTCTTCCTATGAACTAAGAATAGGTACTTTTGAACGAATCGCCGAGTTCGTTGATGAAGGAGCTTTGCCATTCATGAAAGATCTTTTCAGTGAAGATTCCGTTTACACAGATCGGATTAGGATAATTCATTTTGACTCAGCTAGTATCTGGATTTACAGTGATATTAGGTCAAACCCGCATGAAGCCATTCTGAATCCTTGGGATCATAAAATACGGCATTTGCGAGATACCTTCAATATTAGGTCGATTAGTGCTTTGGAAATCGAACTCAGAAACTTTTGGGTCGATTCAGTTTGGTATGAATATCACTTTGAGAAAGTACCAAACTCTAATTTTGAAAAATCTGATTCTACCTTTTTCGAAAATTATAACGGAAGCCTCAAACTGACGGTACAGGATTCTGTAAAGGTGGAATATCAATTGGATCTTATTGATGACCGCCGATTGGTGATTACAGGAAATAAAAATGGACAGCAGTTTACCTGTAAAGGTACTTGGCATAAGAAGTGGATCGGAGGCGTTCTTTTCTTCGCCTTTTATGATGATTTTTTAGGTGAGTACAGATTATTCCACTTTTATGAAAAAAGTAACGATGGGCTCCTTGGCAATCATCTAAGGAGTAATTATGACCTAAAGAAAATTCAAGAATTTTTATCTATCAATATCAAACAGGTGAGTCTACCTCCGCCAATTGAGTTGGAGATGGCAAGGACAAATCTTGTTGGAAATTGGACCGCCAAAAATGAGCCTCTTTTTTATGATCCAGCCATTGAGTTTGGCTTTCTTTCGTATCAAAGCTTTGAACTTGAATTAGACTCTGCCGGAGCATTTTCAATGAGAAAATCCGGTTCGGTTTTAAAATTTGGTGATTCGATCCCGCTAGAAGAAATAACTGAGGGAAATTGGAATCTCTCAAAAACAGGAAATTATATCGAATTGGAGCTTGATGATGGTTCTAAAGAATATCTATCCATTGTTGAAAGTACTCAAGACAAACTCGATGTTACTTATTACATGAAGACTCTTAGTGAATTCCCGAGTTATAACGTTTATGAGAATCGCTTGGTGGAGCTGAGGAAGTAAATCATCTCTTGAATTTTTCTATACCCTGGATTGGTACTAAGATAATCCTCTAAATTCTTTTCGAAACACCTGTCATTTCGAGTGTTTCCCGAAGACGAAGGAATCGGAAAATGTACCTGCCTGACTGTAGGCAGGCAGAGAAATTGTGATAGAATCGAATTCACCAATAGTTGTTACCAATTAAATAGGATAATATTAGAATCTTAAATTCTTAGGTCACTCCTCAAGATTCATTCACTTTCCTGCACCTTAAGCTTCGTATGCTTAATTTTGAGAATGCTTTGGTACATCCGCCAGTTTCTATGCTTTCTTTCCTTGTTCGGCTTTTTAAGCCTTTCCTCTCAGAGTGATATCGATCACTGGGAAACGGTCGTGTCCGCAGATGACCTGTGGTTATACAGATTGGGAACCTCCGCACCTCCAGTAAATTGGCGAGAACCAAATTTTGACGATAGTGAATGGGAGCAAGGTGTCGGAGGGATTGGATATGGCGACGATGATGACGGGACTGTCGTAGGGCCAGTTACTTCCGTTATTTTGAGAATGGATTTCGAAATTCTCGACACCTCCAATATCAGTATGGCAGTTTTTCATGCTGATTACGACGACTCTTTTATCGCGTTTCTGAATGGTACAGAAATAGGCCGAGGAAATATCGGAGATCCAAATCTTATTTTAGGGTTTGACGAATCTCCACCAATAGATCAAGAGGCCGTTCTCTATGCGGGAGGACTTCCGGAAGCATATCCTCTCTATCCGCTCTTCTTTGATAACATCATCCAGGAGGGGCAAAACACGCTGGCCATCCAAGTAAACAATTTCGGTATTACTTCTTCAGACCTTTCGAGCAATTTCTTTTTTTCTTTGGGAATTACGGATTCCTCGCAGAATTACGAACCAACACCAGATTGGTTTTTTGAGCCATTTTTTAGCACCAATCTTCCTTTGATAAGGATTAATACGTTGGGTCAGTCTATTGTTGATGATCCTAGAATTGTCGCGAATATGAAAATCATCGACAATGGAATTGGTGAAACAAACTTTCTGGACGATCCACCAACGGATTATGACGGTCAAATTGCCATTGAAATTCGAGGAGCTTCATCTCAATTTTTTAACAAGAAAAATTTTGGTTTCGAGACCCAAGATGAATTTGGTGAGAATAATAATGTATCACTTCTTGATATGCCGGCAGAGAATGACTGGATATTACACGGTCCTTACTCTGATAAAAGCTTAATAAGAAATGCGTTGACTTTTGAAATAGGGAATGACGTCATGAATTACGCTTCGCGCACCCGTTTTTGCGAGCTCATGATAAATAACCAATATACAGGAGTGTACCTTCTTATGGAGAAGATTAAAGAAGACGAAAACAGGGTTGATATTGCTACTCTTAATTCAGATGACATAGAAGGAGATGACCTAACTGGAGGGTATATTTTTCAAATTGATAGAGATAATCCTGACGTTGACGGGGTCGGCTGGTACTCTTCATTTTCACCATTTCC
>JAKVAQ010000070.1 GCA_022447665.1 Crocinitomicaceae bacterium | reverse complement strand
GACCCAGACGAATACATTTCTAAGAATACCTACATCTTACCTCGCGAAGCCACTTGGGAATATTTGAAAGAAAATGCAGAGCAAGATGACATTAAGGTCAAGGTGGATGATGCTTTTGATTTAATGGATCAAGCCATTTCTGCTTACCGAGATGATTTAAAAGGCATATTACCGAGAATCTTTGTAAAAAGCCAGTTAACCGCTGTGCAAGTAAGGGGAATAATAAACCTATTCTCACACAAAAAGTTCTCAGAAAGAGAAAACCCTGAGAGTGACATATTAGGACGCATTTACGAATACTACATTGGCAAGTTTGCTATTGCAGAAGGTTCAGGTGCTGGACAGTTCTTTACACCTGGCAGTATCGTGCGTTTGTTGGTAGAAATGTTAGAACCTTATGAAGGAAAAATCTTTGATGCTGCTTGTGGTTCTGGTGGTATGTTCGTGCAATCCTTGAAGTTTTTGCAATCACATGGCGGAGACAAAAAGAACATCTCCATTTACGGGCAAGAGCGTTATGATGGTACTTTGCGTTTGTGTAAAATGAACCTGGCCTTACGTGATCTTTCTTTTGATGTGCGCATTGGAGACTCTTTGTTAAACGACCGTTTCCCTGATTTAGAAGCTGATTACATCATTGCGAATCCTCCATTTAATGTAAGTGGTTGGCACCCAGAAGAATTACCAGAAAACGACCCAAGACTATTTGGGCCAAGGGAAGAATTTACCACAGAAGGCAATGCCAATTACATGTGGATGCAAACTTTTTGGAGCCATTTAAGTAAGAAAGGAACCGCCGGCATTGTAATGGCCAATGGTGCCATGACCTCCAATAACAAAGGAGAGAAAAACGTGCGCCAGCACATGGTAGACAATAATATGATTGACTGCATTGTGCGTTTACCTGACAAACTCTTTTTGACAACCGGTATACCTGCTTGTATTTTCTTTTTGAGCAAAAACCGAGATGGTAAAGATGGATTGCACCGAGAACGTATGAATGAAATCTTGTTCATTGATGCCTCTAAAATGGGCGAAATGGCCAGCCGTAAGTTACGTGTGTTTAATGATGATATCATTGAAAAAATCACAGGCACTTACCATAATTGGAGAAATACCAAACCAAACGAAAAGTACGAGGACGTACTTGGCTTTTCCTACTCCGCACCATTAGAAGAAGTGCAAAAACAAGATTACAAACTCACCCCAGGTATTTATGTAGGCACCGAAGCTGAAGAAGATGACGGAATCCCATTTGAAGAAAAAATGGCGAGTTTGAAAACCACCTTATTTGAGCAGTTCGATAAATCAAATGAACTGCAAAAAGTGATAGAGGCGAATTTTGATAAAATATAGATGGCAATTAGGAGCGAAGTTATATTTGAGAATTTAGTCAAAGAAGTCCTTGAAAGAGAACTATCCTTAAAATTAGAATCAGACGTAGTTGTCGAAAAAGGTGCGTCAAAATCTCGCTTCGATCTTGCTGACCTTTATGCAAACTACTTCATAGAGGTAAAGCACCGTTTCAATCCTTCGAACCGCGGAAGCGTTTTGCAATCAGTTCGAGGAAGGTTTTCTGCAGCTTTTGAACAGTCCAGTAGGCAACATTTCCTTTTGGTTTTTGGCGTCGAGCTAAGCAACGAGGACAAAGATTACTTCCAAAGTAGCTATAAAACTATTGGCAAGGATACTTTTCGTCTTTTGGATTTCAAAGATGTTTTAGAACTAGCGAACAAACACGGTTTAGATACAGCAGTCCTAACGGGTAAAAAAGAACAAATAGAGCGAGAGTCAATTGAACCTGATGACTTAGCCGAAGTCATAGCAGACGTTGTAGATGATTCAATCAAAAATTTTACTGAATTAAACAGTCGAATTTTTGTAGGTGGACACACCTGGGAAGATGAAAGCAAGTTAGATCAATTTATTTCTGAAAAAAGATGGGAAAATGGTAATGAGGGTAGAAATGTTAGAGCCGTAAACAGCGCAAATATTGGAGATGTTGTTTTGATGAAGTCTACCTACGTACAAGACAATACAAGTTTTTTACGGATCAAAGCTATCGGAATTGTAACAGAAAACAAAAATGATGGCCACAATCTAGACATGCAATGGACCCAATTGGGTGATTACATCAATGTTCCCGGCTTAGGAAAGCTTCGAAATACGTTCCAACTACTTCGTGAGAAAGACTATGGCGTACTATTTCGCGAATTAATAAACCGAAATCCAATACTCGTTGATGAGATCATTAGGTATGTTCTTCAAGTTAAACGCACTAATTACAATAGTGATAAAGCAGGAGGTTCCAAACGATATTGGTGGTTTAGAAATATTGATGATGAATGGAATGTAAGAAATGATCACCTGAATGAAAGAAGGTTCTATTCCCTTTTTAGTGAAAATATTGGTCAACGCCAAAAGCCGGAAAATTTTGATTCACTTGCACATGATGATTACATGCTAGCATTTCAAAAAGGGAACGTTAGTGAAGTAGTTAGTATTCTGAGAATTACTGATGAAAAATCCGGACGAGCAGATCCCAAAATTGGATATGAGACTATTTCAAAACTAGATAACAGTATTCCATGGGAGAATATTAGAACGCTTGACTCATTGCAAGATACTGAGGTATTAACAACTACTCATAATTTGGTAGAAATTACTGAGGAACAATTCTTAGATATTCTTTCAATAGTCAGTTTTGATTTCAACAACATTAATTTATTAGATGAAGATGACTCGAACGAAAATGCGACTACGATAACAAATATAGAATTTGAATCTGATCTCATATATGTGAAGATTCCATTTAACGTGCTTACCCCTAACCTACTTGACTCATCTTTCACTGGCACTAACGAGTCTTCTATCATACATAACATCAAAGGAGACCATCAAATATTCCTTGCTTTTGAAAAAACTGAAGATGTACCGGACGAACTTGAGGCATTTCCTTTTTACAAGAAGAGTGATCCAGACAAGGCTCGTCATATTGAAGATACTATTATTCCAGGCGAACTTGACGACCCAGAAGAACTAAATAATATAATTAATACGTTAAGAGAACGTCAAGATAAAGTCAGTGAATTAATCGATAAATGGAACCTAGACGCTACTCAAGAAATTGAATTCGTAAATACACCAATTTCTTTTGTTGACGGAGAAGTTCCAGCCGTTTTGGGTGTTGAAGAATTAGCGAAAGATATACATGGTCTTATCAAGCAAATAAAGGGCATGGAGAAAGGAGTAATGTTCGGTATCTTTGGAAAGTGGGGGCGTGGAAAGACTTTTTTGTGGGATAGAATTGCCAAAGAAATCCAGAACGATCCTGACGGATCATTTCTAATCACCACATTTCACGCATGGAAATATCAAGACACACCAGCTTCCTGGGCATATCTTTATGAGACCTTAGCTGATAATTACTATGGTAAGAGCAAACATAAGAATTGGTTCAAAAAGCAGCCCTTTCATTTAACCAAGTTTTGCCGAAAAATCTGGCTGAATTTAATTCGTCTTGGTCCTAAAAGCATAATAATCTTTGTGATATCTTTCTCAATTTCTTTGATATGGTATTTCGCTGTCCCGATTTCATTTAAACTGAAGCTCATACTCAGTTTGATATCGACTTTTACTCTGTATCTAATAATTATTTACAGAAGTTTCAAGGCAAGGGCATTAGAATTATTCAAGAAATATACCAGAAAAGTCTCTTTTTCAGAATTTCTTGGTATCCAAGCCGAGATCCAGCGCGAACTCAAGTTCTTACTAAAAGCTTGGTTGGGTAGTAAGGATAGAAGAGTTTTAGTTTTTGTTGATGATATTGACAGATGTCGTGAAGATAAAATTATAGAAATTATTGACTCACTCAGAGTCATGCTAGAGGAACCTGATATTCATGATAGAGTAGTTGTGATAGCCGCGATAGACGAATCTATATTAAAGATGGCTATACGTTCTAAATACCATCACTTGGTTAAAGAAATGCATATTAATGGAGACAAAGATGTACAAGAAAAAACGCTTGCTTCCATGACTAATGAATATATGGATAAACTTTTTTTGGCAGGTATTAAGCTACCTTCTCTCACAACACAAAACAAAAGGGACGTCCTAAATGCCATTACAAAAGATAGGGTTGGAAAAGTAGAATCAAAGCATAAGAAAGTAGATCAGAATCCTAAAAAACAGAATACGACCAAATCTTCGGAACCTGATAAGTTGACATTACTTAGAAGAGAGCTAAATTTATTGAGAGTATTTTCACAAGGCTTATTTGCTTCACAAAGACCGAGCCCAGTAACGTCTAAAATAGTTGAAGAAGAAGGTTATGAGATCTTAGAATCTGATAAAGACAATCTTGAGAATAGTTTGAATTTTTATGAAACAGCGACCCCACGCCAAATTAGAATTTTAGTTTACCGATACCTACTTGCAAGAAAATTACTTCAGAGAAAGTTGTTAGCTCAGGATCTACTTAAAGAATGGGATAATCAATTCATTGGTGAAATATTACCTCTATTGATATTGAAAACTACTATTTTGAAATCGAAAGGTGACAAAGAAAAGCTTGACGAATTGGATTTTGAATTGGCACGTTATGACCTAGAACAGCGGATAGAGACAGAAATAGATGAAATCTTAAATCTAGTTGTAGCTTATTAAACTGAATATGTAAATGCCTCAAAACTGGAAAACATATAATATTGGCGAATTGGTAGACCTCAAACAGGGACTTGCAATAAACAAAAAGACTAAGCATCTTCTGTGTGATAAGGGACCGAAAGCACTTCCTCTATTGAAAATTAGAGACTTATTAAATAATACTGTTGAACATTATGCAAAAATGAATGAAGTGCCATCACAATGCATCGCATTGCCTGATGAATTGATTTATTCCCGTACTGGTCAGGTAGGTCATGTATTCAAAGGGAAACATGGGATTGTGCAT
>JAKVAQ010000007.1:40817-64754 GCA_022447665.1 Crocinitomicaceae bacterium | reverse complement strand
AGAAAAAATCTATTATATAATTTCCGATTGGTCTTTGCCGCTTGAACTTAGTACCAGATTGACCTTTGCTCAATACTAATTTCCATAGAACTTGTTCTGCTTTACTTTTTGATTCAGTCCTTAAGACTCTAGCTAATGTTTTCAGTTTCTTGTTATAATTATTATTCATTTCCTCCCCCTTTTGTCCCCCTCCTTGCCTACTCTTCAGTCCGAATCACAAGGGGGATAATTTATTCAAATCTCATAAAAGAAAGTCAAGAACTATAATTGATTATGGCGACGATTCTAGAAAATTGCAAAAAGCACAAATACCCAAAATAAGTATTGGTTAATTTAGCAATCATGAAAGCCATTTATCTAGTTAAAAAAGGAAATCCAGAAACCGCATTCGAAATTCGAGAGGTAGATTCACCAAAACCCGGACCAGGAGAAGTATTAATTAAATCGGAAGGATTTGGGTTAAACTACTCAGAGGTAATGGCCAGAAATGGTCTGTACCGAGAAGCACCTCCTATGCCCAGCGTATTAGGGTATGAAGTAGTTGGAGAAATTGTAGAAATTGGCGAAGGAACCGATCAAAAATGGCTTGGTAAAAGAGTTGTAGGATTTACCCGTTTTGGGGGGTATGCTGAATACGCCGTTACAGGTGAAAAAGGAGTTGTCGAGATTGGAGATATGGACATGGGCGAAGCAACCTGCCTGGCTACGCAAGGAGTTACCGCCTATTACATGGCTTACGAGCAGTTGAATTTATTCGAAGGAGATAGAGTCATGATTCATGCTGGCGCTGGAGGTGTAGGAACTTTACTCATTCAACTTTGTAAGTTAAAAGGGTGTGAAGTTTTTGCGAATGCAGGATCAGATGAGAAACTCAATTTAATGAAAGAGCTTGGGGCTGATCATGTAATGAATTACCGAACACAAGATTACCAAGAGGTGATTCAGAAAATACTAGGTGAAGAATGCTTAGACGCTACCTTTAACCCAATTGCGGGTAAGACGTTTAAAAAGGATTTTGAATTGATAGGATCAGGTGGAACAGTAGTTCTATTTGGTGGGTCGGAATTAAGCGGGGGAGGATTCTTCAAGAAGCTTGGCTTCATTTGGTCAATGGGATTAATGCTTCCGATTGGTTTAATGATGCGCTCCAAATCTGTTGTGGGAACCAACATGCTTAAGATTGGCGATAATAAAATTGATGTGTTAAATCGCTGCATGCGCGAAATGGTTGCGCTTGCAAAAGAGGGTAAAATCAAACCTGTGGTTGGACATACTTATAATCACACAGAAATTCGAAAGGCACACGACTTACTAGAGTCAAGGAAATCAAAAGGGAAAATTGTAATATCTTGGTAGAGCAAAAATCTCAAATCTGCCATGAAAACACTTCTGGTAATTCTGTCTTTTCTTTCTCTCAGTGCATTTAGCACTGACGTTCCGGAAGAATTTATATTTCAATTAGATTCAATTCAAAAATTAGACGCCAGCGCAGAAAAAGCGCAAGCCTTGAATGACTTAGCTTGGAAAACGAAATATATCGATATAGATTTCACAGCTGATATAGTAGAGCAGTCAATAGAACTATCAAATGCAAATAAATACTTTGCGGAGGCGGGTATGGCACATAAGCTTGCTGGTATTCTTTCAGATGAGCAAGGGCTATACACTGAGGCTATTTATCAATATCAATTGGCTATAAAGGCTTATCGGGCAATTGACGACGAAATGGGAATTGCTAAATGTGAAGGAAACATGGGAATGATTTACCGTAACATTAACAACTTCGATCAAGCCTTTAAATATTTTAAAAAATCTAATAAAACCTTTGAAGAAAATGACTTCCCTTACGGAGTAATGCTCATCTCCATGAATATAGGTATAACTTATTTTGAATTAAATAAGATAGACAGCGCCTATTACCACTTCAAAAAAGCTGAATACGTTATGTATAACATAGGCGCTTCTGATGCCAACGTTTATGGTAATCTAGGCAACGTTTATTATAAAATGGACAGCCTAGATTTGGCCGAAGCTTATATGCTCAAAACAGTCGATATTTTCGAACAAACACAACCCGGTAATTATAACATTAAGGTTTGGTATCAAAATTTGGGAGCATTGTATAAGGAAAAAGGAGATAGAGAAAAAGCAAAAGTTTATTATTTAAAAGCACTAGACTATACGGAAGACTATTATAATAGAGAAGCCACATTCTTATTACTCGGCTTAGCAGACTTAAACAGAATTGAGAATAATTATAAAATCTCAACGCATTACTATCGAATGCTTAATACAGTGAAGGATTCCATTTATAGTGTTGAAAACATATCTCAAATGAATGAATTAGCTTCTAAATATGAATCAGAAAAACAGGAGCTTCAAATTCAAGCACTAGACAAAGAAAAAAAATTAGAGTCCGCAAAAAGAGCGGCTGAAGAAAATAAGGTTTTCTATTTTACCTTAGGCTCAATTCTGCTGGGTGTACTCTTCCTA
The DNA here is from genome assembly GCA_022447665.1 of Crocinitomicaceae bacterium. GTDB lineage: Bacteria > Bacteroidota > Bacteroidia > Flavobacteriales_D > Crocinitomicaceae > JAKVAQ01. Next base: position 62,261 of record JAKVAQ010000007.1, on the reverse strand, counting down.
TTTGTGATTTATGGTTTATTCGTCAAGTCAAAAGACAACAAGAAAATCAGAAGTAAGAATCTACTTATCGAATCTCAAAAAGAAATTTTGGAGCTAAAAAATCATGAGATTACTTCCTCTATTGAATACGCCAAGCGAATCCAAAGTGCTATTCTTCCTCCGCTTAAATTGGTCAAATCCTACTTCGAAAATTCTTTCGTCTTATATAAACCAAAGGACATCGTCGCAGGAGATTTTTACTGGTTCGAAACAGATGACAACCATGTTGTATTTGCGGCAGCAGATTGCACGGGACATGGAGTTCCAGGTGCTATGGTGAGTGTGATTTGTCATAATGCATTGAGTAGATCGTTTAGGGAATTTAAACTCACTGAACCTGGTGAAATTTTAAATAAAACGCGTGAGTTGGTTATTGACCAATTCGACAATTCGGAAGAAACCGTCAAAGACGGAATGGACATTGCACTATGTTCTTACAACATTAAGACACGTATTCTAAAATACTCCGGTGCGAATAATCCGTTATGGATTGTGCGCAAAGGCACCGCTGAAATTGAAGAAATCAAGGCCAACAAACAGCCAGTAGGAAATTTTCACAAAAATCAAGAGTTCGATTCGCATGAAGTCATTATTGGTAAGGGCGATACTTTTTATCTTTTTTCAGACGGATATGCCGACCAGTTTGGTGGGAAGGATGGCAAAAAATTCAAATCCAAGTCATTTAAAAAGCTAATCCTCACTATGCAAAATAAGAAAATGGGTGAACAGCGAGAAGCAATGGACGAATTCTTCGAAAACTGGAAAGGGGAGCTAGAACAACTTGACGATGTGTGCGTGATTGGAGTTAGATTTTAATTAAATAAAAAAGAGTACAACAATCTGAGCAATTTATCCTGAGTACCGCACTTGCGGGATCGAAGGGTGATTGGAGTTAGATTTTAAGAAGTAATCTTTTTCCAAGACATATAAATTACCAAACAACACGAAATAAAAACTCCCAAGAACACACCAGCTATTACTCCTTTGTCTAATAGATAAGCCCCTACCCCAAATAAAGCGGCGTAAATTCCAAGACTTCCAACGAATACATTTAGGATTTTTAATCCCATATGTTTTAATCCATTACCGTCTTCACCAAAGGCACGTTTTTCAAACTCTGGGTTATGATGTTCATCATTTTTAGTAATTAATGTTACAACCACCCAAACTAAAGTAGTCAATCCAACTCCTATAAAGAGTTTTACATCGCCAGGAATTGAAAAAACTTCTTCTGGAGGTAGATTCGGATCTTGCACTTTATCTATTATGAAGAAAATCATTGCTATTGTAAAAGATGAAATCATGGCTGCTATCTCACTCCATGGATTTATCGCCTTCCAAAACCAGCGTAGAATGAATAATAATCCCGTTCCCGCTCCTATCTGAACAATCAACTTAAATGCTTCTTCAGCTTCAGACAATACCATTGAAAGTAAGGCAGCCAGCAACATCATTATTACTGTTGAAATTCTTCCAACCGCTACTAACCTCTTCTCCTTCGCATCTTTTCGAATGAATCTCTTGTAAAAGTCGTTCACTACATACGAAGAGCCCCAATTAAGATGAGTAGAGATAGTTGACATAAATGCAGATATCAATGAAGCCATAACAAGACCTAAAAGCCCTGCAGGTAAATAAGTTAGCATAGCAGGGTAAGCCAAATCATCCGCATAATATGATTCTTGCAGTCCCGGAAATGTCGATTTCAGATCAGAGACTTCTGGAAAAACAATTATGGAAGCAAGTGCTATCAAAATCCATGGCCATGGTCGTAAAGCATAATGCGCAAAATTGAAAAATAGTGTTGCTTTAGTGGCATGTTTTTCGTCCTTCGCTGATAACATTCTTTGGGCAACATAACCTCCTCCTCCCGGTTCAGCACCTGGATACCAGGAACTCCACCATTGCACAGCGAGCGGTATTAAAAATACTGTGTACCAAAGATCTGGTTGCTTTTCTCGGTCAGGTATAAAATCTAATTTCGTTTTTACCACTTCATGATTGAGGAGTCCGTCCATTCCGCCAACCTCAGGCATATCAATAATAAAATAGGCCGCTGCAACGGAACCGACCATGGCTATGATAAACTGGAAAAAATCGGTTAAGATAACTCCACGTAATCCTCCCAACAGAGAATATAGTACCGTCACTACACAAGCTATTCCTAAGGTTTCAAATGCTGAAAGCCCTAAGGTAACATGACCTATCTTAACGCCAGCCATACAAACTGTGGCCATGATAAATACATTGAAAACTACCCCTAGATATATTGCTCTAAATCCTCTTAAAAAACCTGCTGCCTTGCCTTTATAACGAATCTCATAAAATTCTAGATCGGTAGAAATTCCGAGTTTTCTCCATAACCTCGAATAAATAAAAACGGTTACCATTCCCGTTATTAGAAAGGCCCACCAATCCCAATTTCCAGCGATTCCCTTACCCCTAATAACACCCGTTACAAAATTTGGAGTATCCGCGGCAAAAGTCGTTGCCACCATACTCACTCCTAGCAGCCACCAAGGCATATTACGTCCAGACAAAAAGAAATCGCCCGAACTTTTTCCCGCTTGTTTAGAAGCAAGGACTCCTATTAATAAGGTAATCAGGAAGAAACCAATAATTATACCCCAGTCGAGTGCTGATAATACCATGGAAAGGAATTTGAACGAAGTTAAAAGAACAATGTGGGTAAATAACTGTTCTCAATAAGAATTATTAACACCACGAGCAGAATAAAACTGTATCTTTAAATCAAAGTTTATAAAATGAAGAAGCTAGCATTAATTATTGGAATAGGAACTTTCACATTCGTATCATGCGGAGGTGAAAATACAGAAACAGAAAATAACGAAGGAACTGATACAACGGCAGCAGTGGTTGAGGAAGTTGAAGAGGATGAGCCTTCTGGAAAAATCTTATTAAGCCCAAGAATGGAAGCTACAGCTATGATCGATGAAAACGAGATCTATGTTGATTACGGAGCTCCATCAGTTCGTGAAAGAGCAATTTGGGGTGAATTAGTAAAGTACGATAAAGTATGGCGAGCTGGAGCAAATGAGACTACAGCGTTTACTTTCTCGGCTGATACGAAGTTAAACGGAAACGACATCGCAGCTGGTACTTATGCATTCTTTATTATCCCTAAAGAAGGTGCTGAATGGACGGTAGTATTAAACGAAGAATGGAGCGTTGAAGAGCACGATGCTTGGGGCTCTTCTCATTACGATGAGGCAAAAGATGTACTTCGTTTTGATGTAACACCAGAATGGTCAGAAGAAATTACAGAAACGTTAACTTACTCTGTAGATGAGGCTGGAATTTCGTTTGCATGGGAAAAAGCAAGGTTTACTATTGCTGTTGGTTAAACCAATAATATTATTCGGATCTGAACCCTGTCCTTTGGACGGGGCTTTTTTTTGCTTTAAAATCTAATCCCTTTTTAATTTCCGATTAAAATCGTTCTAACTGCCTAAATATAACTTAGTCCTCAGAAATACGAAGAGGAATTTATGGCATTCAAAAAATTACAATAGATATTTGGAGTATTACTGGTATTCTTTTTAATACTCGCTACGAACTTAATCGATAAGAAAAAGTTCGAGCAGATTAATGAATCTGTAGTATCCATCTATGAAAATAGATTAGTGGCGAAGGATTATTTATTTGAAATGACGCAGCTACTACATGAAAAAGATCGGGTGAATTTTATGAACGATTCAACGTACTATCTCTCCGGAAATTACACGGCTACCAATGTAAAAATAGATTCGCTAATCTCTGCGTATGGAGAATGTGAAATTCCGAATAGAGAAAAATATGAGTACGATAATCTCGTCGCGGATTTTGAAGAGTTAAGCAAACTTGAGAGATCAGCTGAAGTGGATTATAGTTCGAGCACACGCGGCCTAATCGAGATTAGAATTCGACAGATTAATTACAATTTAAAAGATCTTGCTGACAACCAAATAGAAGGAGGTAGAAAAGAGGTAATGAAAAGTCAGCGAGCTATGGAAACAGTGAACTTATTTACTAGCATGGAAGTCTATGCACTCATGATATTAGCATTGATTGTACAAATTTTAATACTGTACAAGCCAAAGCAAAGAGCTTTCGTAAGCGGGTAAGGCGAGAGTCCATGCCACGTCAGGTGGCAGGCTAAGCAGGCAAAACGCCCGAGAATCCAAACGAGGTTTCCCGGGCGTTATCTTTAATTAATGTTTGTGTTTATCACAAATAAGGCCCTGCCAAATGGCAGGGCCTTGTTATTATACCAAATCAGAAATCTTCTAGGTATTTCATAATAACTCGTATCTAATTTTCCACTCTAGATCAATTATTTAGTGCGGTGGGCGTCCACGATCGGTGCGAAATTCTGGAGCTTCGGCGAGGCGGTGATGGCTTGTGCGGCAAGGAGCGGAAAATTTGTCGATGGTGGCGACTTCTTTTGGTTCGTTTTCTTGGTCGCTCAAGAAAATGAACAAATAAAATAAGGCCCAACCTTGCAGATGGACCTCGTTATTATACCAAATCAGAAATCTATACATCTTCGGATAACAACCTAGCTTTCTCAACAAGCTGTAAAAATTCTACTCTAGACATATCGTTCATGCCCACGACCGGCTTAGCAATTTCCAATACATCAGAGAAGTTAAAATCGTTAATGTATTTTGATTCTCTCAAGATTAAAGAATAGGCCGCCACCGCTGCTGAAAACTGAAACTCCTCAGAAGTGTTAGCAAATCTTTTATCGTTGCTCATAACACTTGTCTCTAGCAAATTACTTCTATCCTCATCAGGCTTCTTATATCTCAATTTAATTGTTGCCAATTCTGAAGATGGGTTCGTAGATGAAGTTTGGTATTTTAACTCTGAAGTCTCTGCTTTTCCGAGAACGATTTCATAAATCGCTGTAACTGTATGTCCTGCTCCTAATTCACCAGCATCCTTTTTGTCATCCGCAAAATCCTCAGCGTTCATTAATCTGTTTTCGTATCCAATTAATCTATACTCTTTAACTAAAGCAGGATTGAATTCTACTTGAATCTTTACATCCTTTGCAATAGTTAAAAGCGTTCCTGCTAAATTCTCAACCAATATTCTATTGCTCTCAGAAATGTCATCAACATAGAAATAGTTTCCGTTCCCATGATCTGCTAAAGACTCCATTTTTGAATCTTTATAGTTACCCATTCCAAAACCTAAAATGGTAAGGTATACTCCAAGATCTCTTTTCTCTTCAATCAATCTCGTTAATTCTCCACCACTCGATCTTCCAATATTAAAATCACCATCTGTAGCCAAAATCACACGGTTATTTCCATCATCAATAAAGTTCTCTACTGCCTGGGTATAGGCCATCTCAATTCCACCTTCTCCATTTGTTCCTCCACCTGATTCCAGGTTATCAATAGCAGCTTTAATCTCATCTTTATACGCACATGAAGTTGAAGGTAGAACAAGGCGCTCGTCACCAGCATAGGTAACAATAGAAACACGGTCTTTTTCATTTAACCTATCCACCATCATTTTGTATGATTTCTTTAAAAGAGGTAATTTGTTTTGATCGCCCATCGATCCTGAAACATCAATTAAGAAAACCAAGTTTGAAGGAGGTAATTCCTCAATTGGCATAGTATACCCCTGTAACCCAATATGCACAAGCTTATTCTCTTCATTCCATGGACAAGCTCCAACTTCTGTATACACAGAGAAAACCTCATCTTTCTTAGGAACCGGGTAATTATAATCGAAATAGTTTACCAATTCTTCCGTTCTTACCGCATCCACACCAGGCCAATACCCATCATTTAACATTCTTCGAACATTCGTGTAACTCGCATTATCAACATCTATTGAAAACGTTGATAGTGGATTTGTCCCTGGAGATAGAAAATCATTCTCTGGAATATAATGGTACTCTTCCGTATTAAACTGATTCCCTACCTCATCGTCTAGAACTAAGTACATTTCTTCTTCAACTTTTTCTGTTGCCTCCATTAGGGCATAGCTATCCTCAACATACATATAGTCTCCATTTTGATCAGATGAAGTTGCTCCTTCCATACCACCACCGCAGGACGCTAAGTGAATTAGTCCAATTAATAGAACGCTAGTTGTTATCCAATTTCTTTTCATGATTTAAAAATTTTAAGTTCGATAGTGTATCCTGAGGGTAACCTCATAGTAACCCAGAAAAATTATTTTTTTGTACTTTGGGTTATCTTTCAAAAATTCCGGGATACACTTAATTGAAGGAGCGTGACTGAATCAGAAAAATCAATGAACCAAGACGTACAATTACTTCGTGCGAGAGATGAAAAATTCCTCACTGAATCTTACCAGAAGGTTTACCCGATGGTGGAAAGTTACGTGGTAAAGAACTCTGGATCTAAAGATGATGCTCAAGACATAATTCAGGACGCTTATTATTTATTGTACAAGAAGGTAGAGGACACCAGTTTTGAAATAACTAGTCAGCTAAGTACTTACATATTTGGTATTAGTAAAAATTTATGGCTTAAGAAAATCACTAAAAAACATGTTGATCCCAATGCAATTAAAGCTGAGGAAGAGTTTAATGATTTACCGGATTCTGACTATGAAAAACTAGGCTTGCTAAAAAAACTAGAAAAAGCATTAGTGCAATTAGGTGAACCGTGTAAAACCATCATTGAACAATTTTATTACTTCAAACGAAGCATGAAAGACATTGCTACTCTGATGCACTACACTTCGGCTGAAAATGCAAAAAACCAGAAGTACAAATGCTTTAACCGACTAAAAAAATTGCAAGTAAAAAGTGATAACGGAGAAGGAAATAACGCTATTTGATGATTATATCACTGCTAATCTGAGTGATGAAGAAATTAAAGTCTTTGAAAATAAATTGGCCTCTGATCCGAGATATAAGTCCAAGTTTGAACGCTATAAACAAGATTTCGAAGAGATTTCAGATGCGGCTGAGTTGAAAGATTTTAGAAATCAAATCAAAGGCATTCATCAAAATCTTTACCCGAAAAAGAAGGTGTTTTTCTTACAACCTAAAGTTTTAATTCCTTTAAGTATTGCCGCAATTTTAATTGTTGGAGTCTTCATAATTCCCAATACTTTCTTTAATTCCGAAGGTGCCGCCTACAATGAACTTTCTTATGCTGAAGACAGCAATGCGGACCAAGTAATGATGGAAATGGAAGAGGCTACGGAAGAGGAGTATTTTGAAGAAGATTATTTAATGGAAATTGAACCTACCTATAATGTTGGAGATACTCAAACACCTTCATTCATTCCTAGACAACCAAAAGGAACAGCTTTCATGTTCGATCCTTCAGGTTATTTTATAACATCGAAACATTTACTCGATGGCGCTGACCAAATGATTCTGCAGCATAGAATTGATACAATCACTTTTTTCGCAGATGTAATATTTGAGGACAGTCTGCTGGATATGGCTATTCTAAAAGCTCCAGATTCTCTATTCGAGGATTTCCAGCGAATTCCATTTCGATTTTACAAAAATGAATTGGAGTTAGGAGAAGAAGTATTTACCCTTGGCTATACAAAACGAGAAATCGTTTACACAAAAGGGGATGTTAGCTCCGAATCAGGTTATCAAAGTGATGAAAATTACATCGAAATATCCATGCCGTCCAACCCTGGTAATAGCGGAGCGCCGCTCTTCAACGAGAAAGGAGAGCTAGTAGGAGTAATTACAGCCAACAATTCAAAAAAACAATCTGTTACCTATTCTATAAATCACATTATACTACGAGATAGATTAGAAACCTTGGTGAAGCAAGATTTTGAGTTTAGTATTTCGAGTACCAAACCTAGCCAATACAAGTACCGAAAAACGCTCATTAAAAAACTCAAACCTTACATTTTTGAGGTTCACTAGCTATATCCACCGCAGCTTTTGAGCTTAGGTTGTAAGACACTTGCCTTAAATACTGAGCTAACGTACAACCCTAGTTAAGCTTTAGCCGTAAAATAAATACTAAGTTGTGCCATATAAATCAGTTATTTAAGGTTTAACACTTTTTGACGTATATAATTTGATGCAAGCTGTAACTTTGTTAAGGTATAGCGCGTCATACGAATACAATTAACCCACAATGCTTAAAAAGAGTTTTGTTCTATTTACCTTCCTTTTCAGTTTATCAGCCTTAGGGCAGAGTATTAATGGGTATGTATTGGATTCAGATAATAATCCTATTCCCTACGCTAAAGTCTACGTAAAAAACTTCACCAATATCGGGGGAATTACTGATGAGGACGGAAAGTACTATTTCGGAGTGGATTATGGAAGTTATGAGGTAGTTTATAGCAGTGTGGGGTTTGAAGAACAAACTCATACAGTAGTTGTAGATAAACTTGAACCTACAGAGCATAACGTTTATCTAAAGAATAATACTGAACTCAATACTGTAGAAATAAAAACCAAAAAGCGAAACATTGGTTGGGAAATCGTTCAAAACGTTATTGCACATAAAAGAGATTTAGTAAAGCAATTTGAGAATTATAGTGTCGACGTATACATTAAAGGAGTTGAAACATTTGAGTACAAGGAAAAGAAAAAAAAGGAGGATGATTCGGGCGAACCAGATGATTTATTTGAAAAGCAAAAAGAAGAAATTCAAAACAAAATTAATGGGGATGGAAATCGTCTGAACATGATTGAAATTTCCTTGACTAAACATTTTGAATATCCAAACAACGTTAAGGAAATTCGAAATGGGGTTGAGAAAATTGGACGCCCTGATCAAATCTATTTTCAAACTACGGTGAATGGCGAATTCAACTTTTACAAGAATCTTTTAAATAAGCCCGATTTACATAGAGGGCCAATAATGTCTCCGCTTCATCCCTCAGGAATTTTGAGTTATAAATACAAGCTGAAGGAACTAAATGTAGTAGAAGGCGATACCATTTATAAAATTCAAATTGATTCAAGAAATGTGGGAACAACTACTATGGAGGGATTCCTTTGGGTGAAGAAAAATGATTGGGTACTTACCAAGGTTGATTTATCAATGCGCAAGGGTAACCTAAAAGTTTATGACGATTTCAGAATCATTCAAGAATATGAACAACTTGACTCATTTTGGGTAGTAAGAAATCAAATTTTTGAATACTCCACCAAGTATGGAAAAGAAACGGTTAAAGGAACCACGGTCGTAAATTATTCAAACTACGAAATCAACAAAACCTTCCCCGAAAAGTTTTTTAGCAATGAAATTGGCTTAACCGTTGACGAAGCATACGAACGTGATAGTACATTTTGGGATGAGAATAGACCAATACCGTTAACAGTAGAAGAGCAACGAAAAAAGTTTGTGCAAGATTCGTTGACCGCTATTTACACCTCCGAGAAGTATCTCGATTCCGTTGATGCAGTTTTCAATAAAATTACCTTCCTAAAAGTCGCTTGGTTTGGTGTTGAGCACCGGGATAGAGAGAAGAAGACACAATGGTATTTATCGTCAATAACTGATCTAGTTGAGCCTTTTGAACCAGCAGGAGTGCGGATTGGGCCCGGATTTGACTTTTTTAAAAAATTCGAGAATGAACAATGGTTTGATGTTTCTGGGGATATCACTGTTGGTTTTAATAACTGGGATCTTCGTGGAAGATTAGGCTTTTATCATAGGTATGCCCCAAAAAAGTTTGGTTCTTACGGCTGGCAAGTAGGTAAATGGGCTAGACAAATTAATCCATGGGACGCCTTCTTTTCAGGGCTACAAGGAAGTAACTATTACGAAAACAGAAATATTAATCTCTGGCATAACATTGAGCTCTTCAACGGATTCTTTATTTACACCTCCTTCACGTTGGATAATAGACGTCCATTTGATTCTGATTATAATTTTGATTCTTGGATGTTCGAAGTGCTTGAAAACACTCCTCCTACCCAATTCGATCCGTATAATGCTTTCAGACATATCGTTGGAATTTCTTATACGCCTTTCCAGAAATATCGCAGTGAACCGAATAGAAAAGTAATCATTGGTTCTAAATGGCCCGAATTTTCATTGTATTGGGAAAAAGGATATGATGGCCCATTCAGCTCTATTGTGGACTTTGACTACGTGAGTTTAACTGTTGATCATAGTGTCCAAGTTGGACTCTGGGGATTGAGTAATTATAGAATTAGAACTGGTAAATTCTTTAATCAGGATTCTGTGTTTCGTATAGATAAGAAGTTCTTCATGAAAGCTAATACAGACCCATTATTTAAATGGCTTTTTATCCCTCCTCAATGGGCTTTCCAAAATTTAGATTCCTCTTACGAGACACAAGATTTCTATTTTGAATTACATTATATACACCACTTTAATGGGTCTATTGTAAACAAAATTCCTTTCATGAAAAAGACTGGAATACAAGCGCTAGCTGGAGGAGGAGCATTGTTTTTGCCTGAACACAATAACTATTTCTATACCGAGGCATTCCTTGGTCTTGAGCGAATTTTCAAATTTGCCCGGCAGCGCTTAAGGATAGGTGCTTACGTCATATTTTCTTGGAATAGTAATTCCCTTGTGCTCCCTGATGCGCAAAAACCGAAGAATGTCCAGTTCCGAGTCAGTTTTGATGTGATGAACGAGCGGGATTTGAAGTTTAATTTCTAGCTATAGCACTGTTTACATATTCAACAAATTATATTGTAAATTAACAGTATCGTGATTTTTTATTAAACTCAGGGTTCACCGTTGATTCCAAGCTCCTTAAGCAACCATCTTATTATTATAAAGGTTATATTTACCACTTTGGTATGAAATGTGCACGTGCTCATTTAACCATAGAAATTTATAGTATGAAAAGAATTTTTACCCTTTGTATATTTTTATTTGTTTTCACAGCGCAGTCATTTGCTCAATCTTATGTTAATTACGATCGTGATTCTCGCTGGTATATTGGACTAAACTCAGGCGTTGTCTGGACCTCTCAAACCGAAATGGATTGGAGGTTAAGAGGAGGTTATGGACTTGTGCTTGGTCATTCCTTCAATAAAGAACCTGGAAAAGTGTTTTCTTGGGATTTACGTGGGAGATTCCTACATGCATGGGCTGTAGGTCAGGATACCCGCCGTTACTTAGTTGATAGTACTTCAACTTCTATCGATTATTTGGGTGACAATGTTCAAGGGTATAAAGACGAGTATGGCTTCTTTGTGGCCAATCATAGAACGCAATTACTTCGTGGTTCATTAGAGCTAACTCTAAATACCAACCGATTAAGAGAACGTACAGGTATTAACATGTATTTACTTGGTGGAATTGGTATTACTGGTTACCACACTTCTATGGATTTATTAGACAATACTTCGTTGTACAACTATGGTTCAAGTACGTTTACGAGTAATCCATCACAAACAAATTACATCCTATCTAGAGATAGAGATTATGAAACGGATGTGGCTGGCACTGCTAGTGAGTACAAGGTAGATTGGATGCCTAGTTTTGGTGCCGGAATTGAATATCAGTTCGCTCCTTACTTTGCTATGGGTCTTGAGTACAAGCAGACATGGACACGTAACAATGATTTTGACGGAATGCTTAACAACCTTGATGGTAGTGCAAGCACAACGAATGATATGTACCACTACTTCTCAGGTACTATGAAGTTTCAACTTTGGGGAGGTAGTTCAACTGTAGATAATGATCCAGAGCCCGTTACTGATGTAAACAATTTCGATAATACGGATACTAATCCCGTTGTTGACCCCGTAGTTACTCCTCCACCACCGGTACAAAAACCAATCGTGGATATTACTAATCCTAACGCTAGTCCTCATACAACTTCAAGTGAGTTCTTTAATCTTACTGCCAATGTGCATTATGTAGACGGGAAAGGAAACATCACATTCAAGCAAAATGGTGTAATAAATAATAACTTCTCCTACAATGCTAATTCAGATGCGTTTGCTAGTAATGTAGTTCTTCAACCTGGTCAAAACCTATTTGAAATTACAGCTACGAATGACGCAGGAATGGATTATGAAACAACAATCATTATTTATGAAAAAGAAGAGGTTGTTGTGCCTAATCCACCAATTGTAACGATTACAAATCCGCCTTATTCACCTTACACTTCAAATAACAACGTATTTGCTTTTTCAGCGACTGTATTAAATGTAGATTCTAAGGCCGACATTCAAGTATTCTTTAACGGAGTTAACATTCCTCATTTCTCATACAACGTAACAACAGATGTGTTGAACACTACGCTTACGTTAATGGAAGGAATGAATACTTTTACTGTTACTGCAACAAATGCAGATGGTTCAGATAGTAAAACTGCTCAAGTAATTTACACTAAGCCGCCTGTTGAGCAACCACCAGTAGTAAACTATATCTATCCTGCTGTGGATCCATTCACAACTGCTGTTAACAACATTAACATTACAGCAAGTGTGCTAAATGTTCATGCGAAAGGAAACATTACTGTGTCTATAAATGGTGTGCCAACAACAGCATTTAACTACAATAGTTCATCAAAACAAGTAACATTTAATACGCCATTAATTGAAGGTGCTAACCTTATCAATATTAAAGGTGTAAATAGCGTTGGATTTGATGAAGAGTCAACAACCATTATCTACCGCAAACCGGAAACTCCGCAGCCACCAGTAGTTACATTCATTAATCCTAACATTGGGCTGACAACAGTTTATGAATCTACTTATGTTGTAACAGCAAAAGTGTTGCATGTAGCTTCAGCGGCTGATATCACATTAAAAATTAATGGAGTAGAATCTACATTCTTCACCTATTCTACCTCATCTAAACTAATGAACTTTACAACGCATTTAGTTGAGGGATCTAACATCATAGAGATTAAAGGAACGAATATTCATGGTGAGGATATTGAGTCAACTACTATCATTTATAAGAAACCTAAACCAGCTACACCACCTTTAGTAGAAATCACCTATCCTGTTTCGAATTACCAGACTTTCTGGTCACCAAACTTGAACTTGATCGCTTCAGTTCTAAACGTTGAAACTTATCATGATATTTCAGTATTAATTAATGGAACAAGCACAAATGATTTCACATTTAATCCTGTAACGAAGGTTGTTACTGTTCCTTTAGTTCTTGTTGAAGGAAACAATTCAATTACAATAACAGGAACAAATTTATCTGGTACAGATTCGGATACTAGAATCATAGTTTATAAGAAAAAGCATTTGCCTAAGCCACCTATGGTAGAATGGATTAATCCTGCCTCTACTCCATATGAGGTTACAGTGAGCAACTACATTCTTACAGCATCAACAACGAATATTTTAAATAAAGATGAGATAACGTTGAAGATGAATGGTGTGCTTGTTCCAGACGCAGCTTACACGTTTAATCATTCAAACCAAATTATTTACGAGGCCGATTTAATGGCAGGAAATAATGTGTTTGAAGTAACGGTAACTAATGTTGATGGAACAGCGAATGATGTAACTGTTATTAATTACATTCCGAATACTGAGCCTTGTATTATTCCAACTATTGGATACGTTTCTCCTGTACCATTCTCTACTGTTGAAGAAGCGTCAATTAATATCGATGCGCAAATCAACAATTATTCTACTGGTACAACAATAGAGTTATTACTGAATGGAGTTAGTAATGGATACATGTCATTCAATCCTTCTACATCTATTGCATCCAAAGGTGTAACACTGAACGAAGGTTCTAATGCTGTAACTGTTATTGTAACAAACGATTGTGGTACGAACAGATCAAACTTTACACTGAATTATGTATTGCCAGAAACACCATGTTCTGCTCCGGAGGTAACAGCAATTTCACCTCTTGTATTCACAACCGATGCGGAAACCACGAACATCAACGCTGTTCTTGCTAATGTAGAATCAGCAGATAACATCAGTGTAATGAATAACGGATCAGCTGTTGCATTTACTTATGATGCCGCTTCTGGTTCAGTTTCAATTCCTACAATTGGATTAACTGTTGGAACAAACGCGTTGAAAATAAGAGCTGCTAACGAATGTGGTATGGATGAAATCATCTATACGATTACAAGAGAAGTATGTGAAACTCCGGTGATCAAGAATTTGATGCCATTAACTGGAACCGCTTTTGAAGTGAACACTGTTCCTGTTTCGGTAACGGTTCTTAACGCTCATGCTTCTGAGATTACTTTAGTAGTCAATGGAATTTCACAACCGTTTAGCTTCAATGAAGCAACAAAACTTCTAACGGCTACGGCAAGTCTAAATATTGGGGACAATACCATTTCTGTAAGCGTTACTACTCCATGTGGAACCGCAAATAGTAGTGTAACTGTTTCTAGACAAGAACCTTGTAGCGAGATTACTACAAATTTAATCTCTCCGGCAACGAATACGATAACTGTAACGAATAGTGCATATGCTGTAACATTACATACAACACATGTGGTTGCTGCTGCCGATGTTTCTGCAAAATTAAATGGAACTGCAGTTCCTGCCGCATTTGATCCGGTAACTGGAAACGTTACAATTACGGGAATTACCTTAAATGATGGTGCTAACACTGTTCAAATCTCACTTAAAAATGAGTGTAGTGAGAAGCTAATAGATTACACAATCAACTACGACGGATGTAAGCCAGCAGTGATTAATATGCCTGGATTAACCTCTGGAATGAGTGTTGACAATCTAGCAATGGAGATAGCTGGAACAATTACAAATGTGAACGCAATCAGTGAAATCGAATTCACTGTAAATGGAGCGCCTGCCGATTTTGATTTTGAATTGGCAACAGGAAACTTCAATGCGAACATAGCATTAGTTGAAGGAGCAAATACAGTAATGATTGTTGTCAATGGATGTAAGAAGGTGTCAAAATCATATACCATCAATGCAAAAATTCCATGTGAGACTATTGTGACCGCTCCAATGTCTCCGACAATGTCAACGGTTACTACTACTGAACCTGTTTACAGTATTTCATTCACTGCTACTGGTATAACTTCAGAGAGTGAAGTAACAACCTTACACAACGGTACTCCTGTTGGTTTCACCTTGAATACTGCGACTCACGTAATTACAATTCCGGTAATCAACCTTGTAGAAGGTTCAAATGTTGTAAACATTATTCTGAAGAATGCTTGTAGTACGGCTGAATTACAATACAGCATTAACTATAACGGATGTCAAGCACCAGTAATTACAATTGGTTCGCATTCGGACGAGACTGCTGAAGCTGGATATGATTTCACAGCCACAGTAACAAACATTGAATCAGGAGATGATTTAGCAGTTACATTAAATGGTGCACCAATCACAGTACTTTACAATGCCGCAACACAAACATTAAGCGGATCAGTTACATTATCAGAAGGAGCAAATACAATTCAAATTACAGCTAATGGATGTGAAACTGCTACTAGCTCATTCAATGTAACATACAATTCGCCTTGCGATGAAGTGACATATGCGCTCTTCAGACCTGCGACAACTGAATTAAGTTCTGCTTCGCCTACTACTAATCTAATGCTTAATGCTTTCAATATTACAACAGAAGGTATCTCAGTTACAATAAACGGTGAGCCTGCAGAATTCACTTTTGCTGGTAACAGAATAAACATCACTGCAGACCTTACATCTGGTGCTAACGCTGTTGTTGTAACTATGACCAATGGATGTAGCAAAGAAACAGTTACCTATAGCATTGATTATGCTGATTGTGAATCACCAACTATTTCAATGACTGACGCACATTCTTCATCTGAAACATCAACTTACTCCTTCTCAGGAATTGTCACTGGAGTTGATGCAGCATCGAATATTACGGTAAAATTAAACGGAGGAGTTCAAGCGTTTGAATTCAATTCGGCTACTGGAGCTCTTTCATCTACAGTTAATTTGAATGAAGGATTAAACGAAATTCGAATTACAGCTAACGGGTGTGATGTTTTCGAACACTACTTTAATGTATTGTTTGAGGCGCCTTGTTCTCCAGTAACTTATACTTTGACTTCACCTAGCTCTATGTCAGCTGTTGTTGAAGATGACTTAACAAACATAAGCTTGCTTGTAACAAACGTTTCAAGTTCAGATGACATTACTGTGACTTTTAATGGAACACCTGCTCCATTCGCATTTACTGTAGGAAATATTGACATCAATGGATTAGCATTGGTTGAAGGAGAGAATACAGTGGTAGTTAATGTATCAAATGCTTGTAGTGCTGAAACATTAACTTATACAATTACGAAACCACCATGCGCCTCGCCATCAATTGTATTGAATAATACCTCTACTTCTGTTTCTACGACCACTTTTAATCTGTCTTCTACCATATTAAATGTTGGTTCAGCAGATGACTTAACACTAACAATGGGTGGTGCATCTTTACCATTTAAATTTAATCCTGCTACGCATGAACTTACGGCAACGTTAACGTTGGTAGAAGGTGATAACGCGGTAACGATAACAGCGAATGGATGTATGACAAGTGCTGCTACATTTACTCTGGAATATCACCCACCTTGTAGTGAGGTATCATATTCATACATCACGCCGAACACGACCACAGTCACTACTACGGAACCAACTTATACCGTTAAACTAAGTGCTTCGAATGTTATTACAAGTAACATTAGTGTTACCCTAAATGGTTCTTCAGTACCGTTCTCATTCTTTGCTGGAAAAATCACAGTAAGTGGTTTAGCATTAACTCCTGGTAAAAATACTGTAGACGTATCAATGGTTAATGACTGCAGTTCTGAAACTGTAACATATACGATCAACTATGATTACACACCAGACCCTTGTGGGCCTAGAATTGATATGGGCGGAGCAGCGAGCGATTTCTGCCTGATTACACCTTCAGGTACTTACAATAAAGACTATTTGGTTGCAAATCCATCTTTCACGTATAATGGCCCGGCTCATGTTATTTACTTCACAGCTTCTTCAGGTGGAGGAGATGCCGATGTAGGTGGTGCACCTTACGCAGTTGGAGCTGGAAAAACGTATTTCTTCTCTGGTGGAACTCTGAATGTAAATTTAAATAAGAATCATCCAGGCTCACCTGGTCAATGGTCAGTTTGTATAAATGCTTCAATGGAACCACAATGGGGAATTGGCGAATCACGTCCAGTTAGCCCTTGTTCTTCATCTGGTACATCAACTACAGGAGGCGGAGGAACACCAACTATTGGTGATGGTACTACAAGCTCAGAATCTTCAGTTGCTCCGGTGGTTTCACCGATTTCACCAGCTGGAAGTTCAGCTAATGTTAGAACTGCAACTTACATGTACAAAGTGAAAGTGGAAAATGTAACATCAAAAGCGAACATTAAAGTTTTTGTAAATAACATCGCTTTCACAGGATTCACTTACAGTTCAATGTCAAAAGAAGTTGTTGCTGTTGTTCGTCTTAAGTCTGGGAATAACACGATTAGAGTTGAGGCAACAAATGGTGATAAGAAAACTACTTATCAAACAACTATTAATTATAAGGCACAAAGCATAAACACCGGCCGAAACACAGGAACCAATGCTGGCTCTAAAAATACAGGTGGTACTAACACTGGTTCCAAGAATACAGGTAGTGGTGGAACGAGTACTAATAGTGGTGCACGAACTACTAACACTGGTAATTCGGGCACTAACTCTGGTTCAAAATCTACTAATACTGGAGGTACTAAAACAACCACAACCGGAGGTGGAACTAAAACCACTACAACTGGAGGTGGAACTAGAACGACCAACACTAATAATACGGGGACAAAGAACACCAATACTGGTGGAAATAAAACAACCGGAGGTGGAACTAAAACAACTACAACTGGAGGTGGAACTAGAACAACCAACACTAATAATACAGGGACAAAGAACACGAATACTGGTGGAACTAAAACAACCGGTAGTGGAACTAAAACAACCACAACTGGCGGCGGTACACGTTCAACCAATACAAACAATAGTGGGAATAGAACCACTAATGGTGGTGGAATTTAGTAGAACACCTGATGAGAAAATACATTACTTTTAGTTTTTTCTTGTTCATTCTAACACCTTGTATGTCACAAACTACACAAACAATTAATATTGGAGATTCTAAGGTAGAGCTCAGATTTTTTCAGGGCTCTGTCTTAGACGATATCATATTTTTAAATGTTCATGAAGATGAACAAACTAGTATTGAAGCAATAAAAGAAATTAGAAAAACAATTCCTGTAAATTTTGCCTATTTACATCATAAAGGAACAAGAAATATTGAATTTCAACTTGGCAAAAACAAACATGAATTCGACCCTAATCGCATTTATACATTCAAAGGGCGAAAAGCTACACTAAAAGAATTCGGAAAATTCTCATTTCGTGCAAACAAAGCGGTTAAGGAATTAGACAAAGCTATCAATAAGCTCATCAGCAATTATAAAATAGTAGTCACGCTACACAATAATACCGATGTAAACTATACCATCAATAGTTATGCAGAAGGTGGAGATGAGTCGGAAAATACGAAGCGATTAAGCATCGTCGATACTTGGGACCCTGATGATTTTATTTATACAACTCACCCTCCTTATTTTGACGCTTACAAAAATTTAGGGCTGAATGCCATTTTACAAGACAATGCCACTTGTGTAAATGATGGTTCTCTTTCTGTTCACTGCGGAAAAAATAATATTCCCTATATTAACGTCGAGGCTCAAAAAGGACACTTAAACGAGCAAATAAATCTAATAAGAATTGTTATTGACATCTTGAACGAATAACGTTTGTTAAAAATTAAAGACTCTTCTCCATAACTGTTTAAAATTTTTCGCATACAGGCAACTAAGTAAAAAAAAGGCCGTCTTTTAATAAAGCCATCCTTACACATGTTACTTAAAGACCTTTATCTAACGCTAATTGGCGCAGCCTTGCTGGCTTTTAATACATACGCCCAAGAATCAAGCACTTACGGAAATGCAATCTTAGACGCTCCTGCTTGCATCACATTGAGCGATGACGAGCCTTTGAAGGTTCATTATGAAATGAGTATTTCCGAGCTAGGGTTTACAACAGAAGAAGAGTTAGACGTCTGGAAAGGTCATTATTCCAATAATCTCATTACCCTTTCTGGCGATTTCTCAGCTGGTAAAGCTTATATACAGCTTCATAATGAACGCATGAGTGAAGCGAAAGATCTTGCGTGGTGGAACGCATATCTAAGTGATTTGTGTACTTACTATCTAAAAAACTAAAAAGCGCTCAACCATGAATAAAAAATTATCATTTACCCTCCCATTTATTGCATTGTTAAGTTTTTCAATGAACGCCCAAATCGTTGGTACCTCTGCCTACATGATAGGTGACCTTGTGGAAGTTGGTATCAATCAAAGAGGTTACGAAGGCGCACCGACATTAGCTGGTTCTCACGAACGTGGTTTTGCCGGATTAGGTTTCGTTGCAAACCCTGCTGCCGATGGTTGGGTTCAATATGATGGAGATTTCTTCTTACCTGGTTCGCCGGAAAACGGATTTGGAATTGAAGTAGGTGGAATTAATTATTCGAACAACCGTGTGGGTACATATCAAATTCCAGGAAATATCACTGGGTATTCTGAAATAGGCGATTGTATTAAGGTTTTTTGGGAAGGTGCTGTGGCTGGAGTTGATGTAGACATCACCTATAGTTTGGTATCTACAGAGTTATATTATAACACACAAGTAATTCTAACAAATACTACAGCTGGAACATTAACTGACGTTTACTATTACAGAAATTTTGACCCTGACAATAATCAAACTATTGGTGGTGGTTTTGCTACAAATAATGCGATCGAGGCGCAGCCTACACCTGCATGTGAAAAGGCTCTTGTAAGTGCATCTCAAGCTACCCCTCACCCATCTTATGTGGGTATTGGTGCAATTGGTCCAGACTACAGAGTAACCTACGGGGGATTCGCAAACCGCGATGCATCAAACATCTGGAATGGAACGGGATTCACTTCGGCTGTTGGAGCGGCTGGAACTGGAGACGTGGCAATCTCTTTAGCACATAGAACTTATACTTTGGCACCAGGCGAGTCTGATACCATACAATTTACAATCATCTTGAACGCGGCAGATATTGACGCCGCGATTTCAAGTTTATACTTCTTCGATTATGCGGGCTCTACAGGAATCATAGACGAATGTAATCCTGTTATTGATACCGCATGGACATGTGCAGGACAACCAACCACGATTTCAGTTTCAGGTCCAGGAGTTGACAATTTTACCTGGGCTTGGACGCCGGGCACTGATTTAACTACAACAACCGGACCTGCGACGGATGCCTCTCCTTCCGTAAATACATTATATACTGTTACAGGTACACCTACAGCAGCTTGTGTCTCTACGACAATTACAAAAGATATAGTCGTTGCAATTACCCCGTCCCCTATTATATCTATAACCGATCCAGGACCACAATGTGGCGACTTTGATCTGACTACTTTAGTAGTCACCGATTTAGCGGGAACACCAGGAACAATAACCGAATTCTACTCCGTAATACCAGATTCTGCAGATCAAGTTGTCGGTATTTGGCCCTCTACTTTTATGTCACCTGGTGATGTCGTCTATGTAATGATGGCTGATCCTGTCTCCGGTTGTTTCGACGTTGAGCCTGTTGTTATTGATTTTAGTGGAGAAGCATATGCTGGTCCGGATGACGCTACAACTATACTTTGTAATACTCCAGGGAGCACGATCGATGTCAATTCTTTACTTGTTGGTGCAGATCCAGGAGGATATTGGGAAGAAACAACAGTTCCAGCGTCAGGAGGTTTTGACCCTTCTACAGGAATTTTTGACGCCGACGGTGTTGCCGGAGGTGTTTATACTGTCCATTACGTTGCTGTACCTCTTCCTCCATGTGATAATGACACGGCTGTAATGACAATAACCGTTAACCCAATGCCAATTGCTGGTCCGGATAATACCGCTTCACTTTGTAATACCACTGGTACTACTTTAGATCTTAATACATTACTTTCTGGTGCCGATGCTGGAGGAACCTGGGCAGAGACTTCTGGTTCTGGAGCATTCACTCCTGGAACTGGGGTATTTGATGCTTCTGGTTTAGCCGCTGGCGATTATACATTCACCTATACAGTTACTGCCGTGGCTCCTTGTGTAGATGATGTGGCTGACTTTACAATTACTGTGGAAGAAGAAGTTACGGCTGGTTTAGATAATACCGCTTCACTTTGTAATACGGCTGGAACGACATTAGACCTTAACACTTTACTTTCGGGTGCTGATACTGGAGGAACTTGGGCAGAGACTTCTGGTTCAGGTTCATTCACACCAGGAACGGGTGTATTCGATGCTTCTGGTTTAGCTGCTGGTGATTACACGTTCACTTATACCGTTACAGCTGTTGCTCCTTGTGCAGACGATGTAGCTGACTTTACCATTAC
>JAKVAQ010000007.1:0-40718 GCA_022447665.1 Crocinitomicaceae bacterium | reverse complement strand
GCTGACTTTACGATTACTGTTGAAGAAGAGGTAACAGCTGGAGCTGATAACATAGCTGTCCTTTGTAATACTGCAGGTACAACATTAAACTTAAATACATTATTGATAGGAGCTGATGTTGGTGGGACTTGGGCTGAAACTTCTGGCTCAGGTGCATTTACTCCAGGTACTGGAGTATTTGACGCTTCTGGTTTGGCTGCTGGTGATTATACCTTCACTTATACGGTTACAGCTGTCGCTCCTTGCGTAGATGATATTGCTAACTTTACAGTAACTGTAACTGACTTACCTAATGCAGGAGCTGACAATACTGCTTCTCTTTGTAATACTGCAGGGACTACTTTAGACCTTAATACTTTATTAGTTGGGGCTGATGCTAGTGGAACCTGGTCAGAAACTACTGCAACTCCTTCTGGCGGATTTACCCCGTTAACCGGAATACTAGATGGTTCTGGCGTTGCTGGTGGAATTTATACTTTTGAGTATACAATTCCTGCGGTAGGACCTTGTCCAGGAGATGTTGCAATCTTTACCATAACTATTGAGGAAGAAGTAAACGCGGGAGTTGACAATGCGGCTTCACTTTGCAACTCCGCGGGTACAGTGTTAGATCTAGATGCTTTATTAGTTGGAGCCGATGCTGGTGGAACTTGGACAGAAACTACCGGTGTGCCATCAGGTGGTTTTACTCCGGGAACTGGAGAGCTTGATGCTTCAGGTGTGACAGCGGGTGTTTATACATTCGATTATACCGTTACGGCCATCGCTCCTTGTATAGATGATATTGCGACAATTACGATCACAATTGAACAAGAAGTTACCGCCGGTGCTGACAATACTACTACAGCTTGTAATACGGCAGGATCAATTGTTGACCTAAACACCTTATTAGTTGGGGCCGATGCCGGAGGAACCTGGACAGAAACTACTGCAACTGCTTCTGGTGCATTTACACCAGGCACAGGTGAGCTAGATGCCGGTTCTACAGCAGCTGGATTCTATAGCTTTATGTATACAGTAACCGCCGTACCTCCTTGTGTAGATGATTTCGCCATAATCACTGTAACAGTTGAAGAAGCGGTAGACGCAGGAACTGATAATGTTTCAACATTATGTAACTCTGTTGGTTCAACATTAGATTTAAATACTTTATTAACTGGAGCCGATGCTGGGGGAGCTTGGACAGAGACTTCAGGTACTGCATCAGGTGGATTCACACCTGGTACTGGGATACTGGCTGCTTCCAGTGTTGCTGCTGGAACTTATACTTTTGATTATACGGTAACTGGTGTCGCGCCTTGCCCTATTGATGTGGCTACAATGACCATTACAATTATCCAAGAAGCGAATGCTGGGGCTGATAATGTTGCCTCTCTTTGTAATACTGTAGGGTCTACTCTTGATCTCAACACTTTGTTAGTTGGGGCTGATGCTGGCGGAACTTGGGCAGAAACTTCTACTTCTGGTTCATTCACTGCTGGTACCGGTGTATTTGATGCTGCTGGTTTAACTGCTGGTGATTATACTTTCACTTACACGATAGCAGGTACTCCTCCCTGCGCAGATGATGTAGCTAATTTTACTGTTACAGTCGAAGAAGCAGCCAATGCAGGTACCGATAATGCATCCACTTTGTGTAATTCTGCGGGAACTACTTTAGATCTTAATACTTTACTCATTGGGGCTGATGCAGGTGGCGCCTGGACAGAGACAACTGGTGTTCCTTCTGGCGGATTTACGCCAGGAACAGGTATTATTGACGCATCAGGTGTTGCTCCTGGAGTCTATACTTTTGATTATACCATTACTGGAACCACTCCTTGTCCTGATGATATTGCGACCATAACTATTACTATCGAACAGGAAGCGAATGCTGGTGCCGATAATACTGCTGTTCTTTGTAATAGTGTAGGTTCTACACTTGATTTAAATACATTATTAATTGGTGCTGATACAGGTGGAACATGGGCTGAAACATCTGGTTCTGGTTCATTCAATCCAGCAACTGGTGTGTTTGACGCTTCAGGTCTTATCGCTGGTACTTACGATTTTACTTACACCGTAACTGGAACTGCACCTTGTGTAGATGATATTGCAAACTTCACAATTACGGTTACCAATCTTCCTACCGCAGGAGCAGATAATGCAACTGCCCTTTGTAATGGAGCAGGAACTATTTTAGATTTAAATACACTACTCGTTGGTGCTGATGCAGGTGGTACTTGGACCGAAACTACGGGCGTACCATCGGGAGGCTGCACACCACTAACTGGTGAACTGGATGCTTCAGGTGTTACTGCCGGTATTTATACGTTCGAATATAGCATACCTGCAGTAGGTCCTTGTCCTGGAGATATCTCAACCATGACAATTACAATTGAACAAGAAGTAAACGCTGGTGCGGATAATGTCGCTTCAATTTGTAATTCTGCCGGTTCTACGCTAGACTTAAACACTCTATTAGTGGGAGCAGATGCGGGAGGAACATGGGTAGAAGTAACTGGATCTGGCGCCTTCACGCCAGGAACTGGAATATTGGATGCTGACGGTTTAGCGGCTGGTGATTACACATTTAATTATTCTTTAACGGCAGTAGCTCCATGCGTTGACGACATGGCAACATTCACGGTAACGGTAACAGATTTACCTACCGCGGGAGCAGATAACGTATCGGCTCTATGTAATACTGCAGGAACCACACTAGACCTTAACACCCTCCTTGCTGGTGCAGATGCGGGAGGAACTTGGTCCGAAACTAGTGGAACTTTTTCTGGTGGATTTACCCCGGCTACAGGAATTCTTGACGCTTCAGGTGTGGCTGCTGGCGTATATACATTCGAATATAGTATTCCGGCCGCTGGTCCATGTCCAGGAGATATTGCAACCATGACGATTACAATTGAACAAGAAGTGATTGCTGGACCAGATGCAGGATGGGCCTTATGTAATTCAGCAGGTTCTACACTAGATCTTAACACCTTATTAGTAGGTGCAGATGCAGGTGGTATCTGGACTGAAACAACTGGAGTACCATCAGGAGAATTCACTCCTGGAACAGGAATTCTTGATGCTACAGGGGTTCCTGCCGGATCATACACATTTGATTACACGTTAACTGCTGTTGCTCCATGTGCGGATGATAACGCAATCATTACTGTTGCAATTGAGCAAGAAGTAGTAGCTGGTGCTGATAATGCAACCACAATTTGTAATACAGCAGGAACTACTTTGGATCTCAATACATTATTGGTAGGAGCTGACTTTGGAGGAGCTTGGATAGAAACTACAGGCTCAGGTTCATTCACCCCATTTACTGGTGTTTTTGATGTGTCTGGATTAACTGGAGGAATATATACGTTTACATATACAGTAGATGGTGTACCTCCATGTTCAAATGACATGGCAACTATTGACGTCACGGTTAGTGAAGTTCCTTCTGTAACACCAGTTTCAGATTTGAGTATCTGTAATGGTGAAGATTTAACCATACCTGGATTTACAACGGATACTCCAGCTACAATTGATTGGACAGTTATCGCAGGTGGAGATATTGGGTTCGGACTTGTTGGAACTGGAGATATTGGAACATTTACTGCGGTTAATACCACTGCGGCTCCAATCATAGCAACGGTTGAATTAATTCCTACCTCACCTGGTGGATGCGTTGGTAATCCGATCACTTTTAACATTACAGTAAATCCAACACCAGAAGTAATTATTTCAGGTGATATCCTCGCTGGCTGTATTGGGCATACTGTGAATTTTGACAATCTTTCTGCTCCAACAGGAACAGACTGTACTTGGGATTTTGGTGATGGAATAACTGCTGCATCTTGCGGATCGGTTTCGCACACTTATGATACAGGAGGTTTATTTGATGTTAGCTTGACGGTTACCTCTGCCGAAGGTTGCACGAATTCATCAACTATTACTGACTATGTTAGTATCTCTGAATATGCAATTGCTGCA
Organism: Crocinitomicaceae bacterium; assembly: GCA_022447665.1. GTDB lineage: Bacteria > Bacteroidota > Bacteroidia > Flavobacteriales_D > Crocinitomicaceae > JAKVAQ01. The sequence goes on along the minus strand of JAKVAQ010000007.1, from coordinate 36,749 downwards.
TTCAGTTTCCCTTATACGGAAGAGATTACGATCATGGATACTGAAATTGAATTTACAAACGAGAGTATTAATGCTGATTCCTACATCTGGAACTTCGGTGATTATTCACCTGAATCAAACGCGGTAGATCCAATTCATGAATTCCCTTCTGAAACAGGTTCGAGTTATGTAATAACCCTTATTGCTCAAAATGCTAACGGATGTAACGACACCACTACAAAGGTCATCGTTATTAAAGACATAATTCTTTATTATGTTCCGAATACATTTACGCCTGACGGGAACGACTTGAATCAAGTATTCAAGCCTGTTATATCAGCAGGAATTGATGTTTATGATTATCACCTGACAATTTTTAACCGTTGGGGTGAAATAGTATTTGAATCATATGATCCAACTATTGGATGGGATGGAACATACGCAGGTCAAGGACTTGTTACTGATGAAGTTTATGTTTGGCAACTCGAGTTTGGAGAAACCATGTCAGATAAAACTCATGTAGACCGAGGAACAGTCTCGATTCTTAAATAAATAATTAAAGGAGGCTCTGGCCTCCTTTTTTGTTGCTCTCCTATAAATCCATTAGTTCTGACAAAAAAAAGACCGATAAATCTAGTCTACCGGTCTTGTGGTGATGGAGGGATTTACTGCGTGAATCGAAAAGGTTAACCACAAGACCGCATTAACAATGCGTTATTTTTTTTACCAGCACTCGTTCGAATAGAATTCGACTCGTTCGGACAAAAAAAAGACCGATAGATCTAGTCTACCGGTCTTGTGGTGATGGAGGGATTTGAACCCCCGACACACGGATTTTCAGTCCGTTGCTCTACCAACTGAGCTACATCACCGCCTTTTGCTCATTCCTAAGCAGGCGCAAAGATAACAATCAAATCTAAAGTTCATAAAGAAAAACACGGTTTTTTAGTTTTTTCTTTTCTATGCAAGAGAATCTAACCATTTTTGTAGGATGAAATTGATTCTTGATCAGGGGAATACATCAACTAAAATTGCGCTTTTTAATGAAAGTGAATTAGTAGAAAAATTCCTTTTTGGAAGAAATGATTCTGATTCCGCTCAGAAAAAAATCAATCATCTATTACCCGAAGTATCTCGAGTAATCCTATCAAATGTCACGAATCATAACTTTGATTTTGCATTGGTACCTGTACTTAAATTCACAAATTCAACTCCAATTCCTATTCACAACAAATATGAAACACCTAAAAGTCTAGGAGCAGATCGATTAGCCAATGCCGTAGGTGGATATTCCTTAAATCCGAATGGGAACTCACTCATCATTGATTTAGGAACCTGTGTCAAATATGATTTAGTGATTAATGGGGAATATTTAGGCGGAAATATTGCTCCAGGACTAGCCATGAGATACAAAGCTCTACACCAACTCACCGACAAACTTCCATTGCTTGAAACTGAAAATTTTGAATTCAACTTTGGAACAAATACAGAAACAAGCCTTAGAAATGGTGCTCACCATGGTTTATTCCATGAAATAAATGGGTTCATTGAGCGTTATTCTGATCAGTTCCCAGGCTTAACAATTTTTATGACCGGAGGAGATGCGAAATTCTTTGATAAAGAATATAAAAACCCCATCTTTGCAAATTCAAATTTAACGCTACTAGGGCTAAACGAAATTTTAGAGTACAATGCTGAATAAACAGCACTTAACGTATTTAACTGTTTTGATTTTCTTAGGATCAATTTCTTTTGGTCAGAAGGGAACGAAAAATCCTTACAGTGTACTTGGCATTGGTGAATTACAAATGGACAATTATGCTGCCTATGCAGGTCTTGGCAATGTGTCTCTTGGAGCTACTGACTCTACAATAATCAATTACAATAATCCTGCTTCATACAGCAGTCTTGCCCGTTATTTACCAGTAATGCAAGTTGGATTTAATGGTAAATTTTCAAATTTCTCTACCGAAACCAATACCTCAAATGAGCAATACTTTGGTTTAAATCAATTTCAATTAGGTCTTCCTATAGCAAATAAATGGGGCGCAGCCATTGGCCTAAAGCCCTACTCCTTCAGAGGGTACACCGTTGGAAATTATACTGTGGTTGACAGTGACACCACTGCACAATCAATCAACGAAGGATCTGGAGCCATTAGCAAAGTATTTTTAGGAATTGGATATCGACCAATTACGTCGATTTCAAAGGACACCGTAATTCGTCAGAGGAGAGATACAACAATAATTGACACCTTTGTTGTATCGAAAGCACATAGAATTGCCTTAGGAGCGAACTTTAACTACTTCTTCGGAACCGTTAAGCAATCAAGATCATTTGAAAACTTCCCAATTGGTTACAGTTTATCGGATCCCTACAACTCACGCGTAGAGAACTCACTAAGAATGTCTGATATTGGATATGAATTTGGAATTAATTATTCTTTCACGAAAATCACACCTCGAATTAGTGAAGATCAAGAGGGAAAGTCGACAACATTTGCCGTGGGCGCAACTTATACTCCTGGACTAAATATTCGTGGATTTCAAGATTTAATCTCTTATTCTTATCAAGGAAGCTTTTATGAGGGTGCTTTAATTCAAATTAAGGATACCGTTCAATCAATAACTAACAATGTTGGTACACTTTATTTACCTGAGGAATATAAGTTTGGAATAGAGTACCGAAAGAACCCAACGTATGGGAACGAATCCCAGTTGAGAATAGGTGCTGATGTAAATTACCAAGCATGGTCAAAATACACGGAAACCTTCGAAACCTCTGGGCCTTTCACACAATTAAACGATCGTCTTTTCGCGGGTATTGGACTTGAATATACCCCTGACGCAATATATGGAAAAGAGGATGATTTTCTATCTAGAATAAGATACCGCATTGGATTTAACTACACAATGCTTGAATACAGCATACTCAATAACATGGACACATACCAACAAATCAGTAATTATGGCATGAGTTTTGGATTTGGTATACCGCTGACAGGTAGTAAAGGATCGAACACTAACATTAATTTAGGATTCAATCTTGGAAGCCTCGGAACTCAGGAAAACGGATTAATTAGAGAACAATACGCTGGAGTATTCCTCGGTTTCTCCATGACACCTGGATACGACAATGCCTGGTTCAGAAAACGACTTTTTAACTAAAACAACAAAGATTAAAACAATGAAAACGGTAAAATTATTTACGCTTTTATTATTACTATTTGCAGGATTCAATACTGCAACAGCCCAAGATGATGCAGAAAGTACTGATGACTGCGCAAAATACAGAAGCTTGTACTACCAATACTTAAAGCAAAAAATGTATCGTGATGCAATGAACTTCTGGGGAAAGGCATACACCGCTTGTACTGCTCAGGGTGAAGCAATGGACGGTAAATTCTTTAAGAACGGTAGAGTTGGTTATTTACAGTTATTAAAGGCTGCAAAAAAAGCGGAGCCAAAAGATGATGCGGCAATTCAAGGATTAAACGACACTATTGCTTGGATTTACGAAGAAAGAATGAAAATTGAAGAAGACTTCAAATGGCAAGCAGACTATGCTACTTTCTTAGTAGGTAATAAAGACAAGAGATTTGGAAAAATCGATACGTTATACATGGATGCTATTCACAATCTGAAAAGTGAAGCTTCTTACACGCATATTAAAGTTTACTTCACGCACCTAATCGTGAATAAATTCAATAACACCCCTGCTGAGGAGCAAGAAAGTGTTAGAGGAATGATTATTGAAGAATACGTAACACTTTCTGAATATACAGGCGCTGCGCTTAATAAATATACAGCGGTAAAAGAGGAAAGACAAATTAAAGGGTACACCGCAACACAACAGTTTCTTGACAAATACTTTTTACAGGTAGCAAAAGATTGTGAGGCTCTTTTACCAGTAATGGAGAAAAAATTCGACGAATTACCTTCGGTTGAAGAAAAAGAAGCACGTTTAGAAGAGATCAACAAGTACTTAGGTCTATTAGACAATAAATCTTGTCAGACTAGTGATATTTACGGTAAGTATTTGGATGCTAAATTGGATATAGATCCCACGGCAGAAGCTTATTTCTTTAAAGGAAACTTACAAGTTAAGAAAGAGAGTTTTAGTGCAGCGGTGGACGCCTACAAAAAAGCGGTAGAGCTTGAAGGTGAAGGAGAAAACAAAGACCTTTATCACTACTCTTTAGCAAACGCCCTGTACAGAGCGAGAAGCTACAAGTCTGCTTTCAACACGGCAAAAACTGTTGGTGGTGAGCATAAAGGAAATGCCCTTTTAATTTGTGCTAACGCAATTGCTGCCTTAGCAAACGATTGTGGCGAATCTACCTTTGATAGAAAAGCGAACTACTGGTTAGCAAACGACTACGTTAAGAAAGCAATTGCTAACGGTGCTAGCGCTAGTAGCAGCAAATACTTAGACAATGCTCCAGATGACCAAATGTTATTCGACGCTGGCCTTAGTACAGGTGGCACAGTTACCTTAAGCTGCTGGGGAGAAACAACTACAATTCGATAGTTGAAAAGACAAAACATCATAAAATACATTTACATTCCTGCCATGATTTTGGCGGGAATGTTTGTTTCATGTGAGAATGATCTGGGCAAAATTCAACGCGTAACGGCGACCGATGATACCCCAAGTGAAATTGTAGAAGGACTCCATACCATGTTTTCCGATTCAGGAAAAATAAAGTTTGAAATAATCGCTTCAAGAATGGAGCGCTATACGGGCGAAGATGAACGCCAATTGTTTAAAAACGGGTTTGAAGTGAATTTCTTTGGAAATGACGGTAGTAAAACAGCCACACTTTCTGCCGATTACGGTGAGCTCCGCGAATTGAAAAAGGCATTTAATGCACGAAATAATGTTATTTTTACAAACTATAAAGAGGGACAAACTCTTAAAACTGAAGAACTCTTTTGGGACCAAGCGCTCAAGAAAGTAAGAACAGATAAATATTTTGAAATTACGGATACAGACGGCTATTGGGCCAGAGGTTACGGAATGGAATCCGACGAAACCTTTAGTAAATTCACGATGCACGATGTAACCGCACAATACGAAGGAGAAAGACATGAGCCAGAAACTGAGCCTAGCGAAAGTAAATAGATCACTTGAAATTTTTTGGTGGGTTGCCGCTGCAATAACACTTGTATTAGTTTTAATCATGTGCTTTGCGGAATCATGGGAAAAATGGAGCCTTTATTTCTTAGTTCCATTATTGGCCGCGTTAATGGCTCTTTTACGCCGATTTATGGGGAATAAACTTAAAAAGTCAGAAGCCTTTAAAGCGGCAAAAGAAAAGGAAAAAAACTAATCTTCTTCTAAAGGGATCGCCAAGATTCTACCACTCCTTTTACCCTCTGTTTGGAGGTAAATATATTCATCCGAAATCTGATTAGACATACTTGCTCTCAAGTAAAAGTCATAATTAGAAGGACCAATAAGTTTTCTTGCACTAATGCTATCCGCTGTAATTTGTAAACCAGCAATGACTGACCTTCTATTTTCATTTAAGTCCTCTATGTCCTTAGCATCACTAGGCAAGTTCACATTGTCCTTATGATCATTAAAATAAATGTATAGTTCATTCCTATTGGCGAAAGTTGCAAAAGATGAAAAGTAACCTTCATCATTTGTAGAATTTTGCATCTTACCTATACGTTTTGCCCAATTTACCTTTCCCTCTGGCGTGAAGTGAACTGCCAAAATCGAATAGAAATAAAAGTGATCTATTGTAGTGGTAATATTCGTTCTAGGATCATAATTTCGTTCGGTATATTTGTCATACTCCTCCCCTAATAAATAATAAGAGTCATCCTCCATCATTATCATTTCTCGTAAGTACAAACCATCAATCTCTTTCACCTTATCAATTTCTCGCTCTGATAAAAATTGATTCACCACATCCATCTCTAAAGCCTCCGTACTCGAATTTATAACCTCAAAATTCTTGTTTACAATCATTGTAAACACGCCGTTAACAGACCTATTCCTAGTTTCATTTACGAAGCCAGAAATCACTAATTCATCAGACTGATTTAGCTCCATTTTCACACCATGCGCCCACTTTATATTAAAGCGCATCTCAAACTCCTTCAAAAACTTATGGTCGCGATCATACGCCCAAAGAGTATATTTATTATTAATCAGTCTATCCTGAGAATTCGTCAATGATGCATTTGAAATCAAACTATAATTGCACAGAATATACAAGGGCTGATTCTTTTTATAAATAAGATCTTCCACCACAAAGTTTTGCAAAGCCACAGGTGATTTCACCTTTTCTCTAAACCGCTCTGTTCCATCAGGATTTAATGCTAGAACTCGCACGTACCTATCTTTAATCTTTGCCAACTTATCATAATAACTAACAATAAACCCATCACCACTTTCTTCCTCAATAAATTTGGCCTTTTCTTCCGGTCTAATCGTATCTATCACCTCATCGGAAATGGACTCTAGGTGTTCATTGAAGCGTTGTAAGCGCAATAAATGATAGTTATCCCTTACATCTTTTAAAATCGAGAAAAGTTGAAACTCTCCATTTTGAAAGTATAGTTCTTGTGGGTCAGACCAATAATCTTCATAAGGATTAGAAAATATATCTGTGGTCTGCATCTCCTTTAAATCGGTCTTGTAATATTTAGAAACTAAAAGCTCCTGTTTTTTTCGATTTAAATAAATGTAATCCAGGGTAAAAAGCGCTGTTTTCGTTGTTCCTATAAAACCGCTAAAATTTCGAACACGCGAAGGATCATTCGAATCACCTATTACTACATTGGAAAACTGTCCATAGGAAACGGATCCAATACAAAGTAATATGAAGATTAATAATCTCATTTAAGTGCTCTTTCTTTTAACGCAATAGAGGCATTTTTATTGGCCAACTGACCACATGCTGCATCAATGTCTTTACCTCTACTCCTTCTCACATTAACTATAAGGTTTTTTGATTCTAAATAGTTCGCAAAAGCATCTACCTTGTGCGCATCTGCTTGCTGAAACTCCCCGTCATCAATTGGATTATATTCAATGATATTAATTTTAACGGGTACGTTTTTACAGAAATCAGCTAATTCTGCCGCATCTGATAGCTCATCATTAAAATTCTTGAAAATGATATACTCAAAGGTTGGTCGCATTCCTGTTCTGGCATAAAAATGCTTCAGAGAATCAGCCAGTACTTCAAGATTATTGGAATCGTTGATTTCCATGATATCGCTACGTTTAGCTTCATTGGCTGCATGCAATGAAAGTGCAAGGTTAAACTTCACCTCATCATCTCCTAACTTTTGTATCATTTTACCAATCCCAGCCGTGGAAACCGTGATTCTTTTTGGAGAAATTCCCAATCCAATCTCATCCGTAATCCTTTCTATTCCCAACAAGGTATTCTTATAATTCAATAATGGCTCTCCCATTCCCATGAAAACGATATTCGTTAAATGCTGACCATATTGCTCTTTCGCAAGATTATTTAATAGTAATACTTGATCATAAATCTCTCCTGGGGTAAGGTTTCGCATCAACTTTAGTCTACCTGTAGCGCAAAACTTACAAGCTAAACTACAGCCAACTTGGGAGCTTATACATGCCGTTACACGTTTTGATGTTGGAATCAATACGCCCTCCGTAATATGACCATCGTGTGTTTTGAATGCACACTTAATAGTCCCGTCATTACTCTTTTGTTGATCTGATATCGAAATACAATCGATAAAGTATTTCTCCTCCAATAAAGCAATTGTAGTTTTTGGAATATTTCGCATCTCGGCAAAAGAACGCACACCTTTTTTCCAAATCCACTCGTATACTTGCTTTACACGAAATGCCTTTTCTCCATTCTCAACTAAAAATGACTTTAAATCATCTATGTTAAGATTCCTTATATTTTCAAGCTTCTCTGCCATTTATTCCAAAATTAAAGCTAATTTTTTGGGTAAATGAGTTTGATTCTAAAAATATCCAAAGGGATTTTAAAAGGGATAGGAAGATTTCTTGAAGCCTTTCTTATGTTTTTTATGAGCTATTTTTCTGTGATGATCATAGGCGCGCTCATTCCTACAGGTGAAATATTTGAAGAGGGCGATTACACAATGTATGTCATTTCTAATGGTGTTCATACCGATGTCTGCCTCCCCGTAAAAACGGCATCAATGGATTGGGAAACCTTTGTTCCAATCTCCGACTATCCTAAGGTCAATCATCCAAAGTACATTAGAATAGGCTGGGGAGATAAGGGGTTCTTTCTTGACACTCCCACATGGGATGACCTAACTTTGAAAACGGCCTTAAACGCCGCGGTGCTTCCTTCAGGAACGGCCATGCACATAGAATATGAAGAACAGGAACCAACAATAAATGACCGTTGCAGGAAACTGCTTATACCAGAGGAAAACTATATAGACTTGGTTGATTTTATCCTGAATTCGTTTCAAGTAAAAAATGAAAAACCAATTCTTATTCCGAACAGAGGTTATTGGGAAAATGATAACTTTTATGAAGCCAAAGGAAATTATCATTTGTTTAATACCTGTAATTCTTGGACCAACGAAGCGCTACAAGTGGCTGGTATAAAGACAGGGATACATGTTTTATTCCAAGACGGCATCCTTTACCATCTCCCTGAAAAATAAAATTTCAATTTTTTTTATGGAATTCTAAACCTCACTGCATCTAATTATTGAACACGCAAAAATTAGACGTATGAAAAAGAGAATAGGATTATTACTTGGAGCATTGCTATTATGCTTCTTCAGCAACGCCCAAACTGCAACAGGAACAATTTACGGCACAATTTGGAATGCCGATTCAACAGATGTAGTGCCAGGGGCAACGATTTGGATTGAGACTGCCTCAGGAAAAATAGGTGCAAGAGCAGGTTTAGACGGAAAATATACGCTTGATGCGCTTAAACCAGGAACGTACATCGTAAAATCTACAGCTATTGGTCGTGGCGAAATGGTGTACCAAAACATTCAAGTGCATCCAGATGGTTTAACTAAGCTAGAAGTGGTACTAAAGAATGATAACATGCTTGATCCCGTTGTAATTAATGGAAACGGAATCAAATTAGAAACAGATATTATCTCATACAGAATTCCTACTACAGACATAAAAAAGAGTCCATATATCAGAGATCCGTTGGCGCTTTTATCAGGAACAGCTTCTGATATTCAAATGCCTGAAGGAAGTAACCAGCCAATCATAAGAGGGTCACGCCCAGGAGATGCTGTATACTTTGTAGATGGAGTTAAAATGACCGATATGACTTCATTACCCGGGGTAGCAATTGGTGGAATTCAAGCTTATACAGGAGGTATACCAGCAAAATATGGCGATACTACTGGAGGAGTGATTATGGTAGAGAGTGTAAGCTATTTTGACTTGTATTATGCTTGGTTAGCGCAACAGTAGTAAACTTAGGCTGAAGTAGCCTTCTTCATGTGAAGCCTGAAATGTCATGACATTTCAGGCTTCTTTTTTGCCTTAAACCGTAACAAAACAGCCCTTTTTACGTAAATTTGTTATATGACACTTCAGCACTATATCGCAGAATTGTTGAAGAAGCACAATTGTGTTGTTCTTCCTGATTTTGGTGGTTTTGTAGGAAATACCATTCCTGCAAAAATTGATGTAGTCAAAAATAAAATCTATCCTCCTTTTAAAGAGGTGATCTTTAACCCTCACTTATCAAATAATGATGGACTTCTTGCAGATTATGTAGGTAAGAAGGAGTCACTTGACTACCCTTCTGCCGTGAATTATATTGAAGAGGAAGTTAAACGATGGATTTCAGCACTTGATGAAGGCGAGCGTGTAAACATTGGTGAACTCGGTTTTCTCTATCAAAACGGGAAAGCTGTGGTTTTTGAGCAAAACAGAGAAATTAATCTTTGTTTGGCAGCCTATGGATTAAAACCTGTTTCATTTAAAAAAGCGGCAGTTGAACAAAAACCTATTGTCGCTGAAAAAGAGTTTCAGGAAACTCCAATAGAAAAGAAAATTGTTCTTCCGGAGATTAAAGAAGAGAAGGTTGAGAAAATTATAGCTCCAGTAGTAAAAGAAATTAAACCTGCTCCTAAAAAAGAAGAGAATAGTACACCGATTATTACTTTAGATGCCCAACCAGAAGATGTTGTAATAGCAGAAGAGGAAGATGAAAATTCTACTTCGCAGGAGCTTCGTAGAGCGAGGAAAAACAGAAGTTGGGTAAAATATGCTGTTGCAGCCGCCATAGTACCTTTTGCCTTTTATAGTTATTGGATTCCGATGGAAACGGATTTCTTGGATACCGGTAAAATTCAATTTGCCGATTTTAATCCTTTCAGCGGACATACGGACAAGTCATACGAACTACGTGTTAGTTCTTTTGAAGTAGAAGGTATTCCTGAATCAAAATCTTGGGACGAACTTACTTCGGAATTAAATGACGATGTTAAGATTTACAACATGCAATTGGCAGAAGATTATTATATCCCCGTTCGATTGGATAAAGAAATAAATCAAGAAACCAATACAGAACCAAATTTAGGAGCTAACTTCCAAGTTATTGTGGGTTGTTTTGGTGTGCAATCGAATGCTTCGAATCTCGTAAACGATTTATCAGGTAAAGGATACTCTGCTAGTATCTACGACCAAAACAAAGGTCTTCATAGAGTTACTGCAGGTGGATTTTCTTCTAAAGACAAAGCTGAAAATGCACTGTCAAACCTTCGTAGTGAGGGTTATTCTGGGTGGATTTTAAAGAAATAGCCTAAATCGATTTCATTCACTATATCTCTGTCTCTATTTAAAGACAACCTCCTTTTTTTGATTAAAAACTTAATTCTAAGTTAAGTAGGTGTTAAATTTTTAAGGAAATCTAAATTTATTTAACAATCAAAATATTCTTTAATAGTTTTGAGCACCCAAAATTTATTACCTATGAAAAATTCATTGGCATTATTATGCCTTTCCATTTTGTTTATTGACTTTACTTTTGCACAAGTAAGTGCACCACCTCCCGGGTCCGGTCTGTACAATAAAGAACTCTTCAATGAAATGATGGAGAACTATCATTTTTTGATGACATCCGAGGGACATACAGTTGAATTCATCAATGAATACCTGACCGAAATGAGATCACTGATTGATTTCAATGACCCTGTGATCTTGGAAAAGATGTTAAAACATTTTACCGCAGGCAATGGTGGGTATCTGGAAGGATGATAACTGATTCAGCAAGTTATTATGACCCGAATGGATATGGAAAAGCGTATAAGTATTACTTAGATAATAACCTTTGCTTTTCAAATGATATCGGTGAACCATGGGAACTTTTGGGGCCCACTGGAAATGATGTCGGTGCCCAAATGGGTCATGTTAGCGCAGTCTACGTAGATCCTTCTAATATCAATAATATTGTAATAGGTAGTAATACCGCTGGTATTTGGAAAACTACCAATAAAGGAGTCAATTGGATAAATACCACGGATAACCTAGATTTCGCAGCTCTCGGAATTGGAAACATCGTTGGTAAAAGCTCAGATCCAAGTTATTTATTGGCCTCGACAGGTATTAGCTTCAAAACTTTTTACGGTATTGGAAACGGCATACTCTATAGCATTGACATGGGATCCACTTGGAACGTTTCTACTTCGCTGGCAGTAACTAATCCTTATTTAAGCACTAATAAAATAATCTTTAATCCGAGTAACGAAAATATTGCTTATTTCATAACTGATGAGAAATTATTTAAATCAACGAATAGCGGTGTTGATTGGGTTGAAATCACAATGACTTCCGCTCCTTCTGGAGACTTTAAAGACATTGAGTGCATTGCTTCAGGAAGAATATTCTTATCAGTCGATGATGAAACTTTAGACCGAACAAGAGTTTATTATACTGACAACGAAGGGGTCACATGGGATTATCTTGAGATCGATGGCATGATTAAATCTTTTGATATATATGATGATTACATTCACCTTTGGACTCAGGAATGGTCTACACATGACATAACGACCTTACCAGATGGTCATCCTTCAAGCGTCTATTATTTAGGTACTTCTTCTGGAACTGAGACGTTAGAATGTCAACCCTCAGCTCCTTCAACGTTGTATCAAGTCGGGAGATTGGAAAATGAAGAATTTAATTTTAGTACTGGTTGCATTGTTAATGTTGACGCCTATTTACCTACCAAAACTAAATTAAAAGTCTCATATAAATATAGGATTGATCCATCTACATTTGATGAAACCATTCTATACGAATATGACAATTCTTCTAGTACTTCTGATATACTTTTAGATGGAATAACGAGCACAGCAACATTGGAAGAATTTGATTATAGGTCCCTAGTGTTAAGATTAGAAACAGTCAGTGACTTCGTTTATACGGATAATTTTTGGATTAGAAATGTGGTTATTCGGTCTGCTTACAAAGGTGTTGCGAAGTTTGAAAGAAACAAAGAGATCGGAAATGGACTCTGGATTAATGTTGAAAGTGGCCATAGTGATTCGAGAACAGTTTTTGCTACTACAGATGGAATTAATTTTACCAACTTCGGTTTTGCTACGGGCAATAATCTAGTCAATGGATTTACAAAAATGGAATGCTCTGGATCCTACGCCGAACCAACCAAGTTTTATAATGAAGGGTTTTCCGTTTATGAAAAATATCCATTTGATCAGAATACTATTTGCGAACCTTCATCAGGCTGTCATATCGATGTTAGAGATATGTTCGTTATGAGAAATCCACTTAATTCATCGGAAGATATAATTGTAGTTGGACATGATGGAGGAGTTTCTTTAAGTGAGAATTCGGGTGATTCCTTTGTAGAGATTAATGGTGATTTAGGAAACTCACAAGTATTCTCAATTGATATTGGAGAGGGGGGGACCTTCTGCTAGGAGGATTCATGGATAATTCAAGTTTTAAATTTGAAAATGATTTATGGTCAAATCTTGGTTCAGGTGATGGTACGATCTCATATGTCAACAGCGAAGATCCTTCCAAGTTTATATACGCGGATCCACAGGTAAACGAATTCGAATATAGCGCAGCATGGTCAGGTATTGATAACGCGGATGATTTAAATTGTGGAGACACATATTTAGGTATGCCATTTGAAGGTAGCATGGGCTCTCCAAACATGTTTTATAATGGGATAAGTAAACATAACAGTATGAGTTGTTCATCTCCTACTCAATTCGCAAAAATTGTAAGTTATGACGCTGATAATATTGCTGATGGACCAACTATTTTCAACTTTCCAGCGGGCGCTAGCGCAGAAGATTTAGGTACGAGTAATGTAACATCAATTGCAGTAGCTGAAAGTAACACAGACAAAGTTTATGTCTCTCTAAATGCTGAATATGGCTGGAATTTATGGGTTTCAGGTGATGCTGGAAATACATTTTCACCAGTGATTGGTACATCTTCAGTCGATTATGATAATGAATCGGGATCATCTCCTAATTATCCCATGACTGGCCCCCTACATAATAAAATAAGCGATATTGCTATATCGTCTACTGATGAAACTTTAGTATGGATATCTTTTGATGGAGTCTCACGATACGATAATGAATATATTGAAGAGAAATGGAGAGTCTTGAAAACAGACTCACCAGGATCAGGTATTTGGTATGACTATTCTGATGGATTACCTAACCTACCGGTAAATACTATTCTTTATGTAGACGGCTATAAAGATTTACTGTTTGCAGGAACTGATGCAGGAGTTTATTACAGAACCAATGACATGGCTCAATGGGAGTGTTTCAACAACGGACTGCCATTGTGTCTTATTACTGACCTTGAATTCGATTATTGCACAAAGGAACTATATGCTTCTACCTTTGGTAGGTCAGTATGGAAGGTAAAAATCCCTTTCAATCTAGCTGGAGAACCAGGTACTGATGACGAAATAGTAATAACTTCTGACGAAACTTGGACAACAAGTCAAGACATAAGACAAAGTATTCGAATTTTACCTGGACAACATTTACGTATTGAAACCCCGAGCGGTGCATCCGAGACTACCACCATCAATATGCTTACAGATAAAAAAATCTACGTTGAGCAAGGTGCTAGACTTACGATTGATGGTGCGACAATCACAAATGATTGTGCCGGATTCTGGGGAGGAATTGAAGTTTGGGGAGATTGAGATGCTGAACAATTGAGTTCAACCCATGGCAGGTTATACCTTAAAAATGGAGCTATAATTGAACATGCAGAAAATGGAATAATGAACGGTGAAAGTGGCGCATGGGATAAAAATGGAGGTATCATCAACTGCAGTAATACTTCATTTATTAATTGTAAAAGAGCGGCTTCTTTCGGCACATATCAAAACTATTATACTTCGGATCCCTCGATACTAAAGAGTGATAGGTCACAATTTATAAATTGTGAGTTTAAGTGGAATGACAATTTTAGAGATGATACTCCACTTGGTGCGCATGTAACTCTTTATAAAGTTTACGGCGTTTCGTTTTTAGGTTGTGATTTCCATGATACAAGAACTACCCCAGAAATTAATGGAGTTAGAATCTACTCTTTAGATGCCAAATACAGAGTAATAGGAAGATGTTTAGCCGGACCAAGTGGTGACTGTTCAGGAGGTCCATTAGATCTAAACTGGGATGAGGGAACCTTCTGGGGACTTAAAACTGGTATTAGAGCATATAACTCTCATACATTAAACTCGTTCGTTGTTGATCATTGTGCAAACAGCAAGTCAAACTCCAACTCAATTGATTTGATTAGTAAAATAGTGGCAGAGAACTGTAGGATCGTTATTACCTTTTGACCTCATGATTGGTGAGTATCATTAGAGTAAGAAGGCTTACCGTTTTTTGAGAGGATATTATGAATGTTTCTTCGAGCCTACAGATCTAATTTTTCATCTGTTTCATTTTCATTGGCTGCAGTCATGGTCGAATATAATACCGTTCTAGATAGTAATACTAACTGATTAATCCAACCTCTGGAGAATCATCTGAAATAAGGATAACCTCAGCCTTAGAAGAGGCTCCACCAGAAACAGCAGTAATGAACTCGCACGAAAAATGTTGATTGATATTGACCATTCATAGATTGTATCGAAATATTATCCAATCAACATATCCAGAAAAGCTATGCTGAACATGAGTCCTCAATGTATTTGTCCGATCACAATACATGCATTCTTTATACACCCGGTACATTATTCCATAATAGTCCTGCCCTATCTGCAAATCTTTTGCTATCCTATACATACACCCTTACAGACTTAAAACCAATCCTTTATGCAAAAGATGGTTATGGCCACCTAACTTGATCATAGACAAACTGATAACAGAACATCTCAATGGTGTTGTTATTATGACTCCAGACCAGTTAATTGTTAAGGGATTATTTGTAAACCTTCCATAAAATATTTTTTATCGCACGCTCTAAAATTTTATTTGATGGACTCTATTAAGACAACATGCTATCAATACTCAAAACCCAAGATTAAGATATCATCTATTTGTTCCTCTTGTCCTCTCCATGTTTTTATGGTATCCTCGAGAACTTGCTTTTGCTCATCCATGTTCATGTTTCGTATTGAAGCTAAAACGCTTAAAAATTTTTTCGTCCCAAATTTCTTGGATTTCTCTCCACCAAATTGGTCAATAAAACCATCTGAATGGAGGTAGAATTTATCCCCTTCTTCTAATTTAATTTCTAAAGTTTCCATCAATTTTTGTTTATGTGGAAAGTACCCTATAGGGAATTTACCTCCTTTTATTTTACGCACCTCTTCTTTGCTGACAACGATCAGATTTTGCTGTGCGCCTGAAAATTTTAGGGTCCCCGTTTTCAAATCAATCGCACAAATGCTAGTATCTAAACCATCATTTAACTTATGGGTTGATGTGTGAAGAGACTGCTGCAGATTTTTGTCTAATAGTTCCAAAATTTCGTGGGGATATTGTATTTGTTTAATTTTTATTATTTCATTTAGCAGAGAATTCACCAAAACCGTCATCAAAGCTCCTGGAACACCGTGTCCGGTGCAATCTATTGATATGACCACAATTACATTGTTGCTTTCATAAAACCAATAGAAATCACCACTTACAATATCTTTAGGGTGGTATATGATGAAACTACCTCTAAATGAATTTAGAATTTGAGGACTAGGGAGAAGAGCATTTTGAATGTATTTTGCATAACTTAGACTGGCTATCATGTTCTTGTTCTGCTGCCTGAGGATTTTATTTTGCCTCTCTATTATAGGCTTGAATTTTAACTTACAGCTAACATCCTTTCCTATTAATATGATATCTTGATTATCTGAAACTGTGAAATTCCATTTAATCCATACATAAGAACCTCCTATGAAATATTTGTGAACTTTTTCTGAATCGCCTTGCACAGTATTTATTTTCAGAAAACGGGCTCCTAAAGGCAAGATGTCTCTCTTATTTTTGAATAAAATGACAAAACTTCGACCAATAACTTGAAGTTGCGTTTTTCTCAGAACCTCTAACAAGTTCGAACTGACTTCCTTAACAACTCCCTCGCTTGTTAGCCGAATATACATGACTTAAATTTGTGCAACAAAGATACTTATTTATAATCATTCTAAATAAGAATTCACTTATTTTGCTTGTATCCACGAGACGCTTAAATGCCTAGTCCCCGATTAAAACTTAAATCAAAAATTGAGACCGTCCTGTGTATTCAAGTGCATTTATTTCCAAATTCTTTTGGGTTTCTAAAAGGGCGTATCTAAACCTTAAAATTTAAGCATAAATAAAGCTTAGTTGATCAAATCACTTTATATCTGGGAGATCTCAAGAAATGGCGTGCAGAAATTTTAGGTTATCTGAAACATCTTTTGAGCTAAAACAACTAAACGTATTGGAAATGCATATGGGTATAGAGAAACTTGCACATTTCTAGAGATACATCTAGACCTAAATTCTTCTGTAACTGTTAATTTAACTGTGGACTTAAAGGGTATGAAAGAACCCGCCTCAACTCAATGTCGCGCGATTATATCAGGTCACAATCCAATCCAACAACTACGACATTCGCCAACAAGCCAATTTTATTAGTATATTCCTTAGCGTTGCTACGCAAGTACTCTCCAGTTAGCTGGACTACGCCTTCTGCAACATGATTGCTCTGAATATATCTTCGCTGTTACCATATCTCCTAAATTGAGAACTATTCACATTTGATGATTTCGAGGCTGCTTCTTTAATGACCTCCAAAAAGTGCCCGCCCCTGCTCTCTTTAAGATTTTCTTTTTATTGATTTGATAAGTTCCTTGCTTGTATCTCTTTTCAAATCACCAAGAACATTTTACGGTTCATGATCACCCCAGTTTTAAATACCAAGCTATAGAACAAGATTTCTTTATTCTCTTTTCGAGCAAAGACATCTAACCACTTATCATCTTATTCTTACTTCCTTAAGGTAATAGAGCAACGAAGTATAATTAATCCCTTGTTTACTTTAGCTTAATAATTAACTTTAGCTCACGTTAAAAACACCTTAAAGAATGAAAAAATTAATCTTAGGACTTAGCTTGTTATTCGTTGGATTACAGGCAAATGCACAAGACCTAACTACAAATGCCGAAGGCAGTAAATACAAATTCGAAAAAATAAAACAACTTGAAGCTACTCCAGTAGAATCTCAAGGATGGACAGGAACTTGTTGGAGTTTCTCTACCCTATCATTTTTTGAAACAGAATTAATGCGAATGGGGAAAGGCGAAAAAGTCCTTTCTGAAATGTGGATCGCCTACTTTGCTTATTTAGGAAAAGCTGAAAAGTACATTAGAATGGATGGCAAAGCCAACTTCGATGAAGGGGGAGCTTTTCATGATATTATGTGGGTAATTGAGCGTTACGGAATTGTTCCTACAACTGCTTTTACAGGATTAGTTAATGGTTCATCTCGTCACAACCACGCTGAGCTTTCTGAAGTACTTAAAGGTGCTATGGAAGGTGTGCTTAAAACAAAGAATGATTTAGGTGATAACGAAGGATTAAGTAATTCTTGGTTAGGTGCTATTCGTGGTATTTTGAATGCCTATTTAGGTACGATTCCAGAAAATCTTGAAGATTTCAAATTCACTGAAGATGGAAAAGAGTACAACCCAATCACATATAGAGATGAGTTAGGAATGAACATGGACGACTATGTTTCTTTAACTTCTTTCACCAACCACCCTTTTTATGAAGAGTGTATGATTGCTGTTCCTGATAACTGGGCTTGGGGTACTTCTTACAACCTTCCTTTAGATGAATTTTGGGCAGCAGCTAAAGATGCTATTATGAATGGTTACTCTTTTGCTTGGGGATCTGACGTATCTGAAGATTACTTTAACTTCCGTGCAGGTTTAGCGATTGTTCCTGAGGATAAGTCAACTATTTTCGTTCAAGGAAATAACAATAGAAACTTCTCTGACGCTGGTTCTGATAAAAAAGCTTCTTGCTTTATGGAGCCTGTAAAAGAAGAAGTGATTACTCAAGAGAAAAGACAAATGGCATACGATGCTAAAATGACGACAGATGATCATGGAATGCACGCTGTAGGTCTTTACAAGGATCAAGAAGGTACTGAGTACTTATTAATTAAGAACTCTTGGGGAACGAAGTACAATACTTGTGATGGTTACTTCTTCGCTTCAGAAGCTTTCTTTAAGTATAAAACAATGAACATCTACTTACATAAAGATGCCTTATCGAAAGACCTCAAAAAGAAACTAAACATTAAATAAATTTGAAGCTGCTCAACATTGAGCAGCTTTTTTTTGCTTATGGAATTAAGACCTTTTCATTTAGCTATCCCGGTTAAGAACCTAGAGCCATGCAGAACCTTTTATAGAGAAGTATTAAAATGTGAAGAAGGACGTAGCTCCGACCATTGGGTGGACTTCAATTTTTACGGCCATCAATTGGTTATACATCAGAAAGAATCCTACGAACCTCAACCAATTATTAAAAACGAAGTTGACGGCCACGGTGTTCCTGTTCCACATTTTGGTGTGGTGCTTAAAATAGAAGACTGGAGAGCCCTAGCTAAACGATTGAAAGAAGCTGGAACAAAGTTCATCATCGAACCATACATTAGATTTGAAGGTGAAGTAGGTGAGCAAGCGACCATGTTTTTTCAGGACCCAGAAGGAAATGCACTTGAATTCAAAGCCTTTGAAGATTTATCCCAACTCTTCGAAAAGTAATTAGAAGATTACTAATCCTAGCAAGAAGATTACCATTCCGGCAAAGAAAAGCACTAAAGTATAAGGCAGTATTTGCTTCGCTTTTAATCCAGTAATACCCAATAAAGGTAAGGCCCAAAACGGCTGCAGCATATTGGTCAGTTGATCGCCGTATGCAAGGGCCATAATTGCCTTTGGTAAAGGAAGTCCTAAACTCAATGAAGCATTAATGATAATTGGTCCTTGAACGGCCCACTGCCCACCTCCACTCGGTACAAAAATGTTCACCAATCCAGCAGAGAAAAAGGTATAAATTGGAAGCGAAAACTCGGTAGAATTATTGGCCATGGATTCTGATATGATTTCAATTAAACCAGAAGCCACCATAATCCCCATAATGGCAAAATAGAATGGGAATTGAAGTAGAATACCAAAGGCTCCCTTAATGGCAGAATCACCTGCCCTAAGCATTGCTTTAATATTCGAATGAAATACCAAACAAAATCCCAATAAGGATAAGTTAATGAAGTTTGGTGTGAGGAACTTTAAAGAAATCTCCTCAGGCACGATTAGGGCCTTATAGAGAGCCAAAAACAGAATCAACACTCCAACAGCTTTCGCAAAGATTTTTGAGGCGTCTAATCGCTCGGCACCCTCCGCTTCTTCCTCTACTTCACTCTCTACCTTCAACGGCTCCACTTCTGGGATAGCTCCAGAGGATTTTTTACCCACTAGATACATAAGTGCCGGTAAAAGAAGAATGAGCAATAAACTCACCGTGATATTCATAGGTGAATAAAGCGTTAATGCTGGATCAATACTATCAGGAATTAGACCTGCTAAATTAGGGTCTACCATGCTCTGAACATTTCCCGGTTCTGCCGCTTTTAGCGGTGCCGATCCCGACAATCCACCATGCCAAACCATTAACCCTGAGTAAGCAGCGGCCCCAATAAGTCCGTAGTTTAATGCCTTATTTGAACGTGTGAAAACCTCGCCAACTTTTCTGGCTAAAATTGCTCCAAAAATCAATCCTAATCCCCAATTAAAAAGACTTATTAGTACAGTAGAAAAGGTAACAATTAAAGCAGCTCGTGCTGTTGTTGTGCAAGCATCTGTCAGTTGATTGATCAGCCACTCAAACGGTCGTGAAAGGGCCAAAATATGTCCCAACACCAACATCAACATCATTTGAAAAGCAAAATAGAGTCCACCACCTCCAGGATTCCATAATCCAGCTTCCCATGCCAAAGCCATATCGGCCGTATACTCTAATATTCCGGTTTCTGCAGGCCGTGTACATACAATCGCTAAAACAAAGGTTAGCAATGTCAATAATATAGCGATTGTAAAAGGCGACGGAAGTGCCTTCTTAATTCCATTTCCAAACCTTGTTGTGAAAGACATGCACTAAAAATACAAAGTATGAGTTTAAGAAAAGGAAATAATTAAACTTTTACCTTTGTAAAAGAAGGTTTCAGGGAGCTTAATAGGTTTACCTGGTAATTCAATTCTCAATGAAGCGACTTTACTTAATAGGAATCTCTTTTCTTGCATTGATCTCTTGTGATAGCGATCAGAGCAGAAATGATTATGTTGAGCCGGATATAGCACGCGAAAATTTTATTCCTGTATTGGTTGATCTGCACGTAATAGAGTCGCATTATCATCGCATGTATTCGCGTCCTGATATTTATAAACAAGCCTTAGATTCGGCTTCTCAAATTATTTTTGATAAGCATGAAATTACCCGCGAGGAATACAGCACTGCTTTAGAAATGTACTCTTATTCATCCGATACTATTTATAAGATATATGAAGCGGCGATGGATACCATTACCATCCGCATAAGTACGATACAATAAAAAAAGCCCTCCCTAATTGGGAAGGCTTCCTTTAAAATATTTTCTATTCTTATTTTTTGATGAATTTCTTCACTTGCTTTCCATCTTCGTTAGTCATTTCAATGAAATAAACACCTGAGGTGTACTCGTTAAGATCGATATTCACTTTTGAATCACCATTAACTGTTCCTAAGTTAATTGTCTCAACCACTTTACCAGTGATATCTAATACATTAACAACAGTGTTTTCTGATTCGAATAAAGTTAAATTAACAACTAAGAAGTCGTTAGCAGGGTTAGGGTAAATAGAGAAGTTCTCCATTTTTGCTAATTCTTCTTCTCCAGTAAAGTCAGTCATTACTGCTCTTACAACTGCAGCAATTTCACTTGACGTTGGAAGACTAGCTCCTACGGCATCTGTACCTTGTACTGCTCCAGTACCTACTTTACCTGCAGTTCTGAATCCTGTTCCAGGATCACCACCGAAATGACCAGCAGATACTAAAACAATATCTCCAGCCGATACCGAAACCGGCGAGTCAAATACTATTCTTACTATGTTTCCTTGATCAGATGCTACTGCAGTGTATTCATCAGTTCTATCCTCTTCAATGAATTCTTCTGAGTCAGTATCATATTTAAATACTCTATACTCAACAATTTCATCTACAACATTTTCACTATCATCTAATTGTGCATCAATTGCTCCGATAACTCCATCTGTAACAATTTCATAAACGTTTCCTATTGCTGCTTCAAGGTTGTCATTACCTCCCCAGTTATACCAAGAAGTAGAAAAATCACCATAATCCGCACCATATATATCATTTGTTAATTCAAAGTAATCATCAGTTACGTCATTATTCGCAGGTGCATCATCGGTAGCATCTGCAGAAACATTATACTCTATAGTATAAGTTCCTAGTTCAGTTGGAGTAACACCCGTAGAAACCCAAATAGTATCGTTCTCACCATTAGCAAGAGTCGCAATTGACGTAGAAGAAGTACCAGATCCTACAGAACTCATTGAAGGATCAAAAATTTCCCAGTTCAACACGATGTTTGTTTGATCAGAAAACCCAATATTTTGGATATCTGCTCCAATAATAAACTCTTGTGCCTGTGCCTGTGGAACTTTAGAATACATAAACGCATTCACTAAATCTCCTCTAAAAACAGATGTAACTGTTAAATCATTGTCAGGTAATTCGGCGATTTTCACATTGTCTATTTGCCATCCATATGCCCAACTTCCGTCCCAACGGAATCTGATTTTCAATTCATCATAAGGAGGAGCAACTAAAGATGAAATATTTAGTGAAACTGTTTCAGGATTCGGTCTTCCTTCTCTTCCTACTCCGTCAGATATTCTAATTTCTTCCCATGATGCACCATCATCATCTGAAATACCAACCCATAAAGTGTCATATTCAGGATCGTCAGTTGGCTCCCACTCAGCAAAAAACTGATCGAACTCCAATTTCAATGGTAAAGTACCTGCAGCCGTAGCGTCAATCGTAGGAGACGTTAATGTTGCGCTTTCAATAACTCCAGTTGATCCATCTGAATCAGAATCCAAAAGTATCCATTTTGTAGGTGTACTAGTAGCTAATGAGGGAATTGTAAAGGTTGAACCTGCATCATTTGCATGGCCTGTACTTGTTAGTTCGAACCCAACTCCACCAGAAGCAATTTCTGCCAGCCAGTTTGTACCAGTACCGTCTAATGCTGACATAGCATCAAAATTTTCGGTGTAATAGTCGGTTCTGTCTCCACTATCAAATGTCCTTCCGTCAACGGTGGTGATTTGTCCGCTATGCTTTCCAGTCTTAGCGAAGTCGTATTGCTCAGTAGCATAAGGTGCTTGCGCGAAGACGCCACCAGCCATTGCTACCGCAACAAGCGATAAGTAAATTTTCTTCATAGTTGTGTCATTATAATTCAATTAGGGCGAAGATACAAATTAAGATCGGCCCCTGCAAATCATTGAATTATTAGGATTTAAAGAATTATTGCAAGTCTAAACCGTTTCAGAAGCATAAGCTTCTAAAGGTAAACAGCTGCATACTAAATTACGATCACCGTAGGCATTATCTACTCTTCTTACTGGTGCCCAGAATTTATTTGTTCTTAGATAATCTAATGGGTAAGCCGCTCTTTGTCTTGAATAAGGCATGTTCCATTCATCTGTTAACAGACAATTGGCCGTATGTGGAGCGTTCTTCAACAAGTTATTGCTTTGATCTAACCCTTGTGTTTCAATCTCATCAATTTCAGTACGAATGCTAATCATAGCATCAACAAAACGCTTTAACTCTTCTAAGTCTTCACTTTCTGTTGGTTCTACCATTAAAGTACCTGCAACCGGGAATGATACCGTTGGTGCGTGGAAACCATAATCGATTAAACGCTTCGCAATATCTGCTACTTCAACACCCGCTGTCTTTTTGAATTCTCTACAATCCAAAATCATTTCGTGCGCAACAGTATTATTATTCCCTTTATATAAAATTGGGTAATGTGCCTCTAACTTTTCTTTTAAATAATTCGCATTTAAAATAGCATTCTTAGTAGAGTTAGTTACGCCGTCTCTACCTAGCATTTTGATGTATCCGTAAGAGATTAATAGAATTAAAGCTGAACCAAAAGGTGCTGCAGAAATTCCGTGAATAGCTTTTTCACCACCTACCCAGTCCACTACCGCGTTTCCTGGTAAGAAAGGCTTTAAATGCGCTGCTACTCCAATTGGTCCCATTCCGGGTCCACCACCACCGTGAGGAATTGCGAATGTTTTGTGAAGATTTAAGTGACAAACGTCAGCGCCAATGTTTCCTGGATTAGTTAATCCTACCTGCGCATTCATGTTTGCACCATCCATATACACTTGACCGCCATTGGCGTGTATAATTGAAGTAATATCAATAATTGCTTCTTCAAATACACCGTGCGTAGAAGGATAAGTTACCATTAAAGCAGCTAAGTTGTCTTTGTGCTCTTCTGCTTTCGCTCGTAGGTCTTCAATATCAATATTTCCTTGGTCATCACATTTCGTAACAACCACTTTCATTCCTGCCATAACAGCAGAAGCAGGGTTAGTTCCGTGTGCCGATGAAGGAATTAGACAAATATTTCTGTGATGATCACCATTTGCTTCGTGGTATGCTTTGATTACCATTAAACCAGCATACTCTCCTTGAGCTCCTGAGTTTGGTTGTAACGACATTCCAGCAAACCCTGTAATCTCACATAAATCGTTTGTTAAATCTTCCAGTATCTCTAAATAACCCTCAACTTGCTCTTTTGGAGCCATCGGGTGAATATGCGCGTACTCTGGCATTGATAAAGGAATCAATTCTGAAGCCGCATTCAATTTCATTGTACACGAACCTAACGAAATCATGGAATGTACTAAAGACAAGTCTTTGTTCTCTAATGATTTTTGATAACGCATCATTCTAGTTTCAGAATGGTACGTATTAAAAACTTTCGCTGTTAGAATATCATCAGTTCTTAAATGATTACCTTCAAGTGCAATAGCACCATTTTCTAAATCAGCTTTGCCTCCTGTTTCTTTAGCAAATAAGTTTACCAAGTTTTGAAGGTCTTCCATTGAAGATACCTCATCTACAGATAATGAAACTAATGAAGTGTCTTTATGGTCATAAACGTTCGTATCTACACCTTTTGCATTCGCCAAGAAATAAGACTTGCGATCTCCTAAATCAACCGTTAAAGTGTCAAAATACTTTGAATTCTTTATGGTTAATCCGAGTGATGAAATAGCTTTAGCTACAGCATTTGTTTTTGTGTGAATTTCTTCAGCAATTTTCTTCAATCCTTTAGGACCGTGGTAAACGGCATACATGCTTGCCATTACGGCTAATAATGCCTGTGCTGTACAAATATTTGAAGTTGCTTTATCTCTTTTAATGTGCTGCTCTCTTGTTTGGAGCGCCATTCTTAATGCTTGATTTCCATCCGCATCAACTGAAACACCAATTATTCTTCCTGGTATATTTCTTTTGTACTCTTCTCTCGTTGCAAAGTATGCAGCGTGCGGTCCACCGTATCCCATTGGAACACCAAAACGCTGTGTATTCCCTACTACAGCATCTGCACCACAAGAGCCAGGTGATTTTAGCATAACCAAGGCCATAATATCGGCTGCTACTCCTACAAGTACTTCTTTTTCGTGACATTTATTGATAAACGCAGTTGGATCTTGAATATCTCCAAAAGTATCAGGATATTGAATGAATGCACCGAAATATTCTTCTGAAGGTGTAAATTCTTCAGGATTACCGAACTCCAGATCAATACTCATGCTTTTCGCTCTACCTGTAATTACATCCTTGGTAAGTGCATAACAGTTTTCAGAAACAAAAAACTTATTTACATCAGCTTTTTTCTGAGCTCTAGATCTTGAATTATAAAACATGATCATAGTCTCAGCAGCAGCTGTTCCTTCATCCAATAACGAAGCATTGGCAATCTCCATTCCCGTTAAATCCATAACCATGGTTTGGAAATTTAATAAGGCCTCTAATCGACCTTGAGCTATCTCCGCTTGGTATGGAGTGTAAGCCGTATACCATCCTGGATTTTCAAAAATATTTCTAAGATTTACAGAAGGAATTTTTGTTCCATAATACCCTTGACCGATGAAATTCGTGGCAATGATATTCTTTGCTCCGATCTCTTTGATCTTTGCTAGATAATCAAATTCAGACAACCCTTCATCAATGTCTAACTCCTTATTCAATCTAATTTGCGATGGTACCGTTTGATCAACTAATTCATCTACAGAATTATACCCAATCGCCTTTAGGATTTCATTTCTATCCTCCTCGTTTATTCCAATGTGTCTATTCTCGAAATTCATCTATTCTACGTTTATTATAGCGTACAAATATAACCAGTATTGCATCAGAAGAGTTCCATTAACAAGGCTATCTTAACTCAAATTCTGAATTTTGTTAAAAATAATTGTAAATAGTGTTAAGTTTAACCTGTAATACTGCAGATTCATGAGAATTTATTTCATCATTATTTCGGTTTTTGTCCCACTTATTTCTGTGGCTCAAGATTTTATGGCTACCGACTCGATTACTTTACTTAACGGACACACCTACTATGGTTCTGAATCGAAAGTTGAAGGTAATTTTTTAACCACTAAAATGCTCGATAGAGATGGGGAATACACCATGTATTTTGAAATGGGGCGTGTATTTTCTATGCATAATACCCAAGGAGAAACCGTTTATTACCGCCAAGATGAATTACAAGGAGATTACTTAACGGTGCAAGAATCACGTGAAACCACATGGGGAAGCCGTGATGCAAGAATCACCTCTAACCCATGGGGAGTCACCGTTACTAGTATCGCAGTTGGGCTCGGATTTTCGCTATGGGACACCTACCTTACACAAAAGTCGATTGATGAATTAACTGTCCCTGGAAATCCTTCACCCGATTTGGAAGCTGGTTTATTCGGATCTCGACCTAGTATGATGCAGGTTTTGGTTCCTACCACGTTTACGTTGGTTTGGGCTTTACCTTCTTTCAAAGTAAAAGAGCACCAAATTCTACAAGCCAATATGAAAGGAAATGCCTATTACTACAGAGGATACAATAGAATTGCTAAGCAAAAAAGAATGTTCTCTGCTCTTTGCGGCGGCTTTGTAGGTACTGGTATAGGATTAATTTCCTACGGAATATTCAAGAAAAATTAATTTGATAAGGTTCCTACTCTACAGCAATTTTTGGATCAGCCTTGGTGCTGCGCTGTTTACATTATTATTCTATCGTATTTACGCTATTCCACCTGATGTTAAAACAATCGCTATGGTTGGCTGTCTCACCTTTGTTGCCTATAATTTTCAAAGAATAGTTAAAGCAAAATTAGCCGAGAAAAGTGAAGAAATAAATGGGATTGAACGGTTAGAGTGGATCATTCGAAACATAAAGGTTATTTCAGTCTTGACCTTGATTGCCTCGTTTGCTGGATTATACTTCTTTGGTCTAAATTTCAAGATCATTTTGGAATTGTCTATCGTAGGTATTTTTTCCTTTTTCTATGTGGTAAAGATCCCACTTATCAATATCCGCCTACGAGAAATACCGGGGGCTAAAATCATCTTAATCAGCTTAAGTTATGCCGTTTGCTGTTCATTAATACCTGCTTCTGGAGTTAATATTGAATTGAACATGCTTATAATTTCATTCGGAATCGCCTTCTTTTTTATTCTGGCCATTACTATTCCCTTTGACATTAGAGATATACATTTTGACTCAGAGAAAATTAGAACCATCCCTCAAGTCTTTGGAGTAAATGGAGGAAAAGCTATTGCCATGTTCTCCCTTTGTGTTAGCTACACAGGGCTAATTTATTTGATTGAATATCCTATAGCTATTCTAACATCATTCGTTTTGGCCACGATTCTTATCCTCTACTCTAAGCCTGAACGCAAATTCAATTACTACGCTGTTGGGGTCGATGGACTCCTTGTTGTTCTACCTCTATTTGTGGAGCTAGAAAGATTTTTAAGCAATCTTGCTTAAGGCAGCTTTGAACTTTTCAATAGCTGAATCTAAGACCTCTTCCGTGTGGACTTTCGAAATAAAACCAACTTCATAACCTGAAGGCCCAACATAAATTCCTTCCTCTAGCAGCGCTGAAAATAATCGACTGAAAGTAACCATACTATCCGGATTAATTTGAGCGGCCGTTTGGATCTTTTCATCAGTAAATTTCATCCAGAAAATAGAACCGATCGTCGTTAGTCTAAAATCAATTTTATTTTCCTCTGCAAAGGTGTTTATTTCGTTTACAAAACGTTTTGTACGCTTTTCTTGATCTTCATAAAATCCAGGTTTTACGCATTCTTCAAGCTGAGCATAGCCTGCTGACATGGCGACAGGGTTCGCAGAGAGTGTTCCGGCCTGATAAACGTCCCCATCTGGAGAAATTCTACTCATTATTTCAGTACTTCCTGCATACGCTCCAACTGGTAAACCACCGCCTATAATCTTACCATAAGTGATGATGTCTGGTTGGATATCATATACACCTGCTGCACCTTCAAATCCAACTCTAAATCCTGAAATAACCTCATCAAAAATTAATAAGGCACTATTCACTCTAGTGATCGTTCTCAAGAAGGTCAAAAACTCAGTTTCTTGAAGCAAAAGACCATTATTTGCAGGAATAGGTTCAATAATTACCGCAGCAATATCATCTCCATGAATTTCAAAAGCCTTTTTGACTGCTTCTTCGTCGTTTAATGGAACCACGACAGTTTCATTAATTACACCATCCGGAATTCCCGCAGACGATGAAGTACCAAATGTTGCTAATCCAGAACCAGCATTTACCATTAAAGCATCTACATGTCCATGATAACAACCTTCAAATTTTATGATTTTGTTCTTACCAGTATATCCGCGTGCAAGACGAATAGCTGACATTACTGCCTCCGTCCCCGAACTTACAAATCGAATCTTATCTATGAAACGATTATTCTCTACAATCAGCTCAGCTAATGCATTTCCGTGTTTTGTAGGTGTTCCAAAAGAAGTTCCATTTTCGATTGTCGCAATTACTTTTTCACGTATGTTAGGGTGATTATGCCCCAAAATCAGTGGACCCCAGCTACAACAGAAATCTATAAACTGATTATCATCTTCGTCCCAAATGTAGGGACCATCGCCTTTTTTCATGAAAAGCGGAGCACCATCAACTGATTTAAATGCTCTTACCGGTGAATTAACACCGCCTGGAAATAGAGTTTTTGCTTTTTCAAATAAGGTATTCGACCTCTCTCTTGCTCGCATATTCTTTGATACTTTATTATCTTTGAAGACTCAAAATTAATTAAACCATGATTACCGCCAAAAGTTTTGTAGAAAGAGCTGAAACTTTAGATCAAAATGATCCGCTAGCTTCTTACAGAGAACGTTTCTATATTCCTCAACATCAAGGAAGTGATTCTATCTACTTCACTGGTAACTCATTGGGCCTGCAACCAAAAACAACTCAAAACAAAATTCAAGAAGAATTAGATGATTGGGCTGAGTTTGGTGTAGAAGGACATTTTGAGAGTCGCAGACCATGGTTTTCTTACCATGAGCAACTCACAGAAATGATTGCCAAAATAGTTGGCGCTAAACCAATTGAGACAGTAGTTACACATAGTTTAACGACTAACCTCCATTTATTGATGGTTTCTTTTTACCGCCCGGAAGGAAAAAGAAACAAAGTATTGTGTGAGAAAAAAGCTTTCCCTTCTGACCAATACGCGCTTGAATCACAAGCTAAATTTCATGGTTTTAAGCCGGAAGATGTAATTGTAGAAATTGGACCAAGAGATGGCGATCATTTAATCACCGAGCAAGATATTATTGACAAGATTAATGAGCTTGGAGATGAGCTTGCAATGGTTATGATCGGTGGGGTGAACTATTACTCAGGACAGTTGTTTGATATGGAAAGCATTACCAAAGCAGCGCATAATGTAGGTTCTATTGCAGGATTTGATTTAGCGCATGCCGCTGGAAATGTTAAATTGAAATTAAACGAATGGGGAGTTGATTTTGCGGCTTGGTGTGGATACAAATATTTGAACTCAAGTCCAGGTGGAGTGTCGGGATTATTTGTTCATGAACGTCACGCCAACAATAAAAATCTTCCACGTTTTGCAGGATGGTGGGGACATGATAAAGAAACACGTTTTTTAATGGAGCCTGGATTTAACCCGATGCCCGGAGCGGAAGGTTGGCAGCTTTCGAATGCCCCTGTATTAGGAATGGCGGCCCACCTGGCCTCGTTGGAAATATTTGATGAAGTGGGAATGGACAAGCTAATTGAAAAGCGAAATAAGCTTACCGGGTTTTTAGAAGAGGTAATTAATGAGATTTCAGAAGACTACAAGGATAAATGTACGTTCGAAATCATTACACCTAAGAGTACTGAAAATCGCGGCGCTCAATTATCTATCCTAGCTCACGGACAAGGAAAACAGATGTTCGATAAATTGACAGAACAAGGAGTTATAGCAGATTGGCGTGAGCCGAATGTAATTAGAATTGCTCCGGTTCCATTATACAATTCATTTAACGACGTTGCTCGTTTTGGGCAATGTTTGATTAATGCCATACAATAGTGCTAGAAACTTACGATCCGGAAATAATCAAAGCCTTTTATTCGGGAGAAGCCTCAAACTCCTTCCCGATGGTTAAGCTCATGGTACAGGTTATTGCCGTGCTTTTTGCCGGATTAATTATGTGGCGTATGGCGGTTATTTTTAGTAATAGAAAGACTCAGAAAACACGTGACAGTTTAATGTCTTCCTCGCGTTTTCAAAAACATTGGAGAAACAGATGACAGAGAAGAAAGCAATTATTATCGGTGCCGGCCTGGTGGGATCACTTTGGGCTGTTTATTTATCAAAATTCGGCTACAAAGTAACTATCTACGAGCGTAGAACTGATATTCGTTTAGCAGAGATTACTGCCGGAAAATCTATCAACCTTGCCCTTTCAAAACGTGGATGGACAGCATTAGAAAAAGCAGGCGTTCATAAAGAAGTTGAACCTATAGCTATTCCAATGTATGGTAGAATCATGCACGCAGAATCTGGTGAAGAAACGCACCAGCCTTATGGCAAAGAAGGTGAAGCAATATTTTCAGTTTCTCGTGGAGGGCTAAATGCTCGAATGATGGACGTTGCTGAAAAATATGGAGATGCTACAATCCACTATAGCCATGAGTGTTTAGATGCAGATACAGAAAATGGAATTGTACATCTAAAAAATTCAAGTACTGGTGAAATATTTGAAGATAAAGCCGATGTAGTTTTTGCTACGGACGGTGCTTTCTCTGCAGTGCGCTACAACGCTTTCCAAAAGCTTAGTCGTTTTAATTTTAGCCAAAAATACATTCAAGACGGGTACAAGGAATTACTTCTTCCGGCGAATGAAGATGGTTCTTATAAGCTTGACAAAAATGCTCTACACATTTGGCCTCGAGGTCGATTTATGTTAATAGCCTTAGCCAATGAAGATGGTACATTTACGTGTACACTATTTATGCCTTTTGAAGGAGGAGAAAATTCATTTGAGTCCTTGAAAACAGATGAAGATGTTGTGAACTTCTTCAAAACTACCTTCCCAGACTTTTACGAGATGTGTCCTGACTTATTAGAAAGCTGGCATGAAAATCCACTTTCTGGTTTAGCCATTATGCGATGCTATCCGTGGACGCATGGTAAAGTTGCTTTAATGGGTGATGCTGCTCATGCCACTGTTCCTTTCTACGGGCAAGGAATGAATGGAGGAATGGAAGATTGTAGAATTATGGCTGAATTGGCAGAGAAGCACAATGAAAATTGGCCAGCGGTTTTTGAAGAATATCAAGAATTAAGAAAGCCAGATGGAGATGCATTACAAGACCTTTCATACCACAATTATTATGTAATGCGCGACTATGTTGCTGATCCTGACTTCTTGCTACAAAAGAAGATCGAAAAGCGCATAAGTGAATTGCATCCTGAAAAATGGATTCCACTTTACAGCCAAGTTTCATTCTCGAACATTCGTTATTCTGATGCATGGAATACAGGTGTAAGACAGCATAACATCATGCAAAAGGTAATGGACAAGCCTAATATCGAGGAGATTTGGGATTCTCCAGAAATTGAACAAGAGATTTTAAGTTTACTTGAATCTGAACCTGAAAAAGCTGTTGAAGAGAAATTCTTCCATCAAGCTTAAACGTAACTTCTCACATTATTTTCGTTATCACTCCGTGGTAATTCATATTTGAGGGTTTAATACTTTACTTCTGTGGCTTCGAACACCCAAAAAATTGTCGTAACTTTCGGCTACCCTAGACTTTGTACGATGAAAAAGTTATTGTTTACACTCTTTATTGGTCTTATGGTGCTTCCTGTGGATGCCCAAATTGGAAGTGGAATCGAAGGCCGTGCTAACAAAAGAAATAATTCTAAAAAATTCGGATCAAACCGAAGAGATGCTATTTATAGCCATAGTAATTCGCATTACCGCCCGTGGGGATGGTTTGTAAATCCAGGTTTGACGTACATGGTGGGTAACAATGCTGATGATGATGGTCGTCCGTACGACTTAACCGCATCAGGTTTACCGGGGTATTATTTAGAGGCGGGTATGTGCCACCTCATGAAAAAGCAAAAGAAAATCATCCACTACTTTGACTGGGGACTTGGTGTGAAGCATTATGGTGGCCAAGAGAAATACGAAGATGAATCTGGGAATGTGTCCAGAGGACAATTCAACTTTGGTAGTGCGTTTTTACGAGCCAATGTTCACAATGTAATTCAGCTGAACATGTGGAACTTCATTGACCAAGGTTTAGGACTAAATGTGGATTATAGATTGTATGGAGGAAATCCAGATGATAATTATGGTTCTCCTTTGGCGCAAAATAATCAAGGAAAACTAGTGGCGCAATTAAACTATTCATTTGGATTTGGAATTAAGCCAAGAGATGGATTTTTTATTGTGCCATCAGTAAGAGTTCCTATTCTTACCGCTTTCCAGTTTAACGATTTAAACCCTTCACATACGTGGTTCCAAAGCCGTTATTTACCATTGGCGTTTACCATTAAGTTTGCTTGGTTATTCCCTAAAAAAGGATGTCCGGATGTGTATGATAATGGTGAAGGAGAAGGGTACTCGAACCAGTATCAGAATCAATAGACGTTTACTCCCTTCGAAAACCTCAAGATAAAAGTAGATTAAGAAAAAATTGAGGTGACTGAGGGATTTGAGGAGCGAAAATCGTCTCGAAGTCCAGAAATTTCGAAACTAATAAATATGAATTCGCACGGCTCAATATTCAAAAATCTAGCTTTTGTTGAGTTTGTTTTTATCGCATTGTTTTCTTGTGAAGAAGATCCAGAACCTCCTTGTGATGATAATGGGCTTCCGTGTTTAACTTCTGAAGGGAAGAACACATTTGCGTGCAGGGTTGACGGGGCCGTATTTATCCCGAACGCTGGCGGCTCTATTGGCGGTGCACCCAAGATAAGCATGGAATTCGATCAAACAACTAAAAGACTTGCAATAGCTGGTAATAAAATAGATTCTGAAGACCGAGTTGAAAATATAGGTTT
Organism: Crocinitomicaceae bacterium; assembly: GCA_022447665.1. Taxonomy (GTDB): domain Bacteria; phylum Bacteroidota; class Bacteroidia; order Flavobacteriales_D; family Crocinitomicaceae; genus JAKVAQ01. The sequence goes on along the minus strand of JAKVAQ010000007.1, from coordinate 3,558 downwards.
TCTAGTTTATATTACTGATGATGTCGGGGTTTAACGAAATGGATGTAGTAGGTGAGACTCAATCAGCATATATTTATTATGGTACAGAAGAATGTATTTATTACCACAACCCTGATAATCCTGGCGCTGTAAACATAACCTACTTCAATATAGAAGAGCGAATTATTGCTGGAACATTTTCGTCAACACTTGTAAATAATGATTGTCCTGATGGTAATACTATGAACATTACCCCCGGCTAACGCGCGAATCCCTTCGCGTGGTTAAAAGACAAAGTCACGCGAAAGGATTCGCGCGACATCAATGGGAACATTACGGATGGCTGATTTGATATTCGGTATTAAACAAATAAAAACCGTCCCTCTTTCGAAGGACGGCAGCTTAACAAATTTGTTAGTATTAATTAATTTAAATTACTCTGTCGTAAACTTGATCGGAATCATGAATCGAACACGAACAGTTTTACCCATGTTCTCGCCAGGAATCCATTTAGGCATGGCACGTACTACACGTTTTCCTTCGTTTAGGAATGCTTGATCTACACCGTCATCCTCATTAAGAGTTTTAACAGAAGAGATGCTTCCATCCTTTTCTACTACGAAAGAAACATAAGCTGTTCCACCAAGTCCCATTTCTTGTTGTATTGCAGGATATTCTACATTGTTTCCTATCCATTCATACATTGCTTCTAATCCTCCGATAAAACTAGGATCCTTGTCAGGAACTTCAATAATCGGATCAACAGGAGTACCAATAGTTAAATCGATATCTGCGAAAGGATCAAAAGTCGCGTCTGGATCAACCTTAATTTTTCCTGTACTTACAATTACTTTAACGGGATCTTCCTCTATTTCTAAAAGTGTATCCGTATCCAATGTAAATACAACAGGATTACTTTCAACAACCTTTTCTGGTTCCTCTTCTACAACATCGAAAATAGGATCTTCATAGAAAGTGTTGTCATCAGCTCCAAAGTCGATTTGAGCTGTTTTGTGATTATCAATAGGTGAAGCATATTCGAATGCTGCTAAGCATAAAGAACCTGCCACCAACAACCCGATTTGAAAGAAGGCGAAGCGCTTGCGCTCCAGGTCGGCCTTTTTTGATTTTTTTGCGATCATAATAGCTAATTTTTAATTTGTTAAACTTGTTGAAATAAATGCAACAGGTGTGCCAAAATCGTAAATAGCTGATTAAGTGTAGTATCTATTGAGTGAAAAGTTAATTATTTGTTAAAGACTGTTATGGGATTAAACCTTTTCCTTCAAGAAATAACTATAAATATTACCCGCGATAATTAAAATTGAAAGGGTAATCCATACAAAACCCCATCCTCCAAAATCGAAATAATCAGGGTTAATAATAGTACTCACATCCACCGTAAAAATAATTCCAATGGCCATAAGCATGCCACCGGCTACCTTTCTTCTGTTCGTGTTATTCGAACGAATTCGAATCATAAAGGCGAAGAACATTATTAATAATACAAAAGGCATTGTCACAAAAGCGGCCAGTTGGCTCAGTGCAGGAATAGCGTCCACCGAATAATTTGAAATGTTCTCCATTTCATTCAAGTGGGTAATGTATTGATTGGAGGTTGCTGAATAAATGCTTCCACCAAAGTATAATGAGATCAGATTCATTACGAAAGCCAAGCCCAAAATTATTAGATGCCATTTTTTTTGAAACGTCTTCAGCATAACTTATCCCAAAATTACGCATTTAAGCATCGAAAAAGTACATTCTAGGCTTATATTTGCAGGAAAATAATGGCTATGGCTGATAGAATTAATGCGAAAAACGCTCCCAAACCAGTAGGATTATACCCACACGCTCGAAGAGTAGGAAACTTATTGTTCTTGTCTGGTGTAGGGCCAAGAGTAGCAGGATCTGATGCAAATGATTCTGGTGTTCCAGGGTTAGAATTGGATCATAACGGTAACTTCAAGGCTTTTGACTTTGAAGCACAATGTCGTTCAGTATTTGATAATATTCGCGTAATTCTTGAAGAGTCAGGATCAAGCTGGGATAATCTGGTTGACGTTACCGTTTTCTTGGTAAACATGAAGCGTGATTTCCATACCTATAATAAGGTGTATGCAGAATACTTTAAAGACAATCAGCCGTGCAGAACAACCTGCGAAATTAACGCCTTGCCTACACCTATAGCCATTGAACTAAAATGTATTGCTACAATAGACGATTAAACTATGATATCATTAATTATTAAACTTGTTCTTTCCTTAGGCTCATTATTCTATACAGGATACCTGTTCGCAACAGGATCATGGGGATGGGGAATCATGTTCATTTTTGTTACGGCGCTTTTTGTTCTTTTGATTTTTAGAAACGAAAATATTCTATTGGCATTGGCCCAAATGAGAACACAGAACTACGAAAAAGCACAAAAGTATTTGGGACGCATAAAGCAGCCACAGTTCTTATTAAAGCGTCAGCGCGCTTATTTTTACTACTTAACAGGCTTAGCCGGCGGACAGCAAAACTCTTTAGGACAAGCAGAGAGTTTGTTTAGAAAAGCACTTTCTATTGGCTTGAAGAATGACCATGACAAGGCTATGGCTAAAATGAACTTAGCTGCAATTTGCATGAGCACTGGTCGTAGAAAAGAGGCTGAAACCTTACTTACCGAGGCTAAAAAGCATGATACTAAAGGAATGCTTACCGACTACATCAAGGACTTACGTAAGCAAATGGGTAGAGCCACTTCTCGTAATCAAATGCGTATGGCGCAAATGAATAAAGGGAAACGTGGAAACAAGAAAATGAGATAAGCTCACCCTACTAAATCTTTCAAATTACTTGAATTTTATTATCTTAGGTGTGCAATGGTAAGCGCTCCTGAGGAAAAAGTTACTGAGAAATTAGTCACGGATAAGTTCGAGGCGTATTTTTTGGAGCCCAAACTTTTTTATCTCAAGTTATTAAGAGATACACGACTAGAAGTTGAAGATGTTGAGCAAAACATTGCTTTTCAAAGGAAGCATGGTGTAGATACTACGTGTTGTAGGATTGTACATGCAGAGAAGTATGCTACCATTTCTAAAGCGGCCAGAGAGTATGTAGAAAATCATGCTATAACGGTAAAAGCTGAAGCTTTTATAATTCCATCAATAGGTCAAAAAATCTTATTCAACCTTTACGCAAAGTTTCGCAAAAACAAGAACCCATTGCGTGCATTTGATAAGTTAGAAGATGGGATAGCTTGGTTGAAGGAGCAGTAGCATAGAGTTAGGTCATTGAGCCTGTCGAAATGCCGGCATTCAAAATTCTACTTATATCTGCAGGGCTTCTCCACGCTCAGGCGCATTTTAAAAATAAAATGTAGGTCAACCTCACCTACCACGCGAAGGGATTCGCGGAACATCATAGTATTAATTCCGCAGGATTACAAATCCAGCGGAGCGGGTAGCACGAAGAAAATTGAAAAATTGAATTACCAGAAATTTCTAATAGCATTTTGTAGTATTTGTGTCTCATTCGTATGCATAGGTCAATTACAAAATGATACTTCATATTCGGGATTAGACTCAAATTTTA
>JAKVAQ010000069.1 GCA_022447665.1 Crocinitomicaceae bacterium | reverse complement strand
TCGGTGAGGAGGTAACAGAAGAGTTTAAATTTGCTGATTTTGGTAGACGTAACATTCTTTCTTTACGCCAAAACTTAATTTCTCGTATTATGGAGCTTGAGAAAGACCATTTATACAAACTATATAAGGAACGCATTGGCGATATTGTTACTGGTGAAGTTTACCAGGTGTGGAAAAAAGAAATCATGGTTATTGATGATGAAGGGAACGAACTGTTACTTCCTAAGTCTGAGCAAATTCCATCTGATTACTTTAAGAAAGGTGAATCAATAAGGGCGGTTGTTGCTAAGGTTGATATGCGAAATAGTAGTCCGGTGATTATTTTGTCTAGAACTGCACCAGAATTTTTAGAGCGTTTATTCGAGCTTGAAGTTCCTGAAGTTTTCGATGGTTTAATTACGATTAAGCGTATTGTTCGTGAGCCAGGTGAAAGAGCTAAAGTTGCCGTTGAGTCTTACGACGATAGAGTAGATCCGGTTGGGGCCTGTGTTGGAATGAAAGGTTCACGTATTCACGGAATCGTGCGTGAATTGAAGAATGAGAATATTGATGTTATTAATTATACTACAAATCCTCAGTTATTCATTCAGAGATCATTGTCCCCTGCGAAAATAACAACCATTGAAATTAATGAGGAAACAGGAAGAGCAAAGGTTTACCTTAAGCCGGATCAGGTTTCCCTGGCAATTGGTAGAGGAGGACATAACATTAAACTTGGAGGGAAACTAACAGGTTATGAATTAGATGTTTATAGAGAAGGAGAAGTCGATGTAGAAGATGTAGATTTAGAAGAATTTGCAGATGAAATCGATGGGTGGATCTTAGATGAATTGAAAGCGATTGGTTGTGATACAGCGAAGTCTGTGTTGGACTTAGGTGTTCAAGATTTAGTTAAAAGAACGGACCTAGAAGAAGAAACTATTGAAGAAGTGTTTAAAATTCTGAACGCGGAGTTTGAGTAAATCAAGCACAAACAGTATATTTAGACCGCAAGAATTACGTGTCTTGTAAAATAAAACGTATTTAAAAAGTAATTAAGGACGCATAATTTTATGGCCAAACCAATTAGATTAGGAAAAGCAGCAGGAGAATTGAATGTAGGGATGTCTACCCTTGTTGAATTCCTTGAGAGTAATGGGGTATCAATAGATGCTAGCCCAAACACGAAGCTTGCACCGGAACAGTACGACATGTTGCGCACCGAATTTGCTGCGGACCAAAGTTTGAAAGAGCAGTCTAAAAAGACATCTGTTACTCATGAAAAAAGAGAAACAATTTCTTTAAGAGATAAGAAAGAAGCAGAAGCTCCAATTCCAGAGCCGGTTGTTGAGCCAGAACCAGAAGTGGTTGTTGAGCCAGAACCAGTTGTTGTAGATGAACCTATTGCAGAACCGGTGGTGGAAGAAAAACCTGAAGTGGTGGAAGAACCAGTTGAGGTTGAGGCACCAAAAGCGGAAAAAGACATTGAAGTAAAGGAGGAGCCTAAAGCTAAGGAGTCGGAAGATAAGTCTGGAATGAAGATTCTTGGTAAGATTGATTTAGATAAAATAAACACCAAGACCCGTCCGGATAAAAGTAAAAAACCGGTTAAAACTGATTCCAAAAAGGAAGAGCCTAAGAAAGCGGAAAAACAACAGCCTAAAGTTGAAAAACCAGCTGCTGAGAAACCGAAGTCTGACGAAAAGCCAAAAGATCCTGTTCCATCTAAGGAGACTGAAACTATCCGTGTCGAAAGAACTAAATTAGCGGGGCCAAATGTTGTCGGTAAGATTGTTCTTCCAGTTGAGAAACCTAAAGGACCATCGCAAGCAGAACGAAGAAAACGTAAGCGTGTTCGTAAGGTTGATGTTAATAAACAACAGTCTCAACAAAATCAAAATAAAGGAAATCAAGGTAATAACCGTGGCGGTCACAAGAAAGGAGGTAAAGCACCTAAACCGGAAATTACAGAACGTGATATCCAAAAAGAAATTAAGGATACTTTAGCTCGTTTATCTAACAAGGGAGGTAAGTCTAAAGGTTCTAAGAACAGAAAGGCAAAACGTGAAAATGTAGCCGCTAAAAGACTAGAGGAAGAAGCACACGCAGAATTGCAAGAAAGAATCTTAAAGTTAACCGAGTTCGTTACAGTTTCGGAGTTAGCTACTATGATGAATGTAAGCTCAACTGAGGTTATTTCTGCTTGTATGTCGCTTGGTATTTTCGCATCGATTAACCAACGTTTAGATGCGGAAACAATTCAAATTATTGCTGAAGAATTTGGTTTCGAGGCCGAATTTGTAAGTGCTGAAGTTCAAGAGGCCATTCCTGTTATTGAAGATAAAGAAGAGGATCTTAAACCACGCCCGCCAATCATTACAGTAATGGGTCACGTTGATCATGGTAAAACTTCTTTACTAGATAGAATTCGTGATGCTGATGTTGTTGAGGGAGAAGCCGGAGGAATTACACAGCATATCGGTGCATATAGTGTAACATTAAAAGATAATCGTAAGATGACTTTCTTGGATACTCCTGGTCACGAGGCGTTTACAGCCATGCGTGCCCGTGGTGCTCAAGTTACCGATGTTGCTGTAATTATTATTGCAGCTGATGATGATGTAATGCCGCAAACAAAAGAGGCTATTTCTCACGCGCAAGCGGCAGAGGTGCCTATGGTATTCGCAATAAACAAGATTGATAGACCTGGTGCAAATCCAGACAAAGTAAAAGAACAACTTTCTCAAATGAATATCCTTGTTGAGGATTGGGGAGGTAAATATCAATGTCAGGAAATTTCTGCGAAAATGAACTTGAACATTGATGAGTTACTAGAGAAAATTTTACTTGAAGCTGAATTGTTAGACCTTAAGGCAAATCCAGATAGAAATGCCAAAGGAACTGTAATTGAATCTTCTTTAGATATTGGTAAAGGTTATGTAACGAATATGCTTGTTGAAACGGGTACGTTAAGGATTGGAGACACTATTCTTGTTGGTAGGAACCATGGTAAGATTAAAGCGATGCATGATGAGCATGGAACTAGTCTTACGGAAGTTGGTCCTTCTAAACCAGTTTCGGTTTTAGGTGTCAACGGGGCTCCTTCCGCGGGTGATACATTCCATGTGTTAGACGATGAAAAAGAGGCGAAATCTATCGCTGTTAAAAGAGAACAATTGTATCGTGAACAAGGTTTACGTACAACGAAACACATTACACTTGATGAGATTGGGCGTCGTCTAGCAATTGGAGACTTTAAAGAGTTAAACCTAATTGTAAAAGGTGATGTTGATGGATCTATAGAGGCACTTTCTGATTCTTTATTAAGACTTTCAACTGAAGAGATTCAAGTGAATATCATTCATAAAGGTGTAGGTGCAATTTCTGAGGCGGATGTTAACTTAGCTTCGGCATCTGACGCGATCATCCTTGGTTTCCAAGTAAGACCATCGATGCAGGCTAGAAAGTTGGCTGAAACGGAACAAATCGATATTAGATTATATTCTGTAATCTACAAAGCAATCGATGAAATTAAAGCTGCGATGGAGGGAATGCTTTCTCCGGATATCGAAGAGAAAGTGATTGGTACCGCTGAAATTAGAGAAACATTCAACATTTCTAAAGTTGGAACAATTGCTGGGTGTTTCGTAACAGATGGATTGATTAAACGTAGTTCGAAAATTCGTATTATACGTGATGGAATTGTTGTTCACGAAGGAGCTTTAGGTTCGCTGAAACGTTTCAAGGATGACGTGAAGGAAGTGAAGAACAACTACGAGTGTGGTCTTAACATTGAGAAATATAACGACATTAAAGAAGGTGATGTTATTGAAGCATACGAGCAGGTTGAAGTAGCTAGAAAACTATAATAGAGCTTCTTTAACATCTTTTGGATGTTGCTTAAATAAGTATTAAGACCTTATTTGTTATTTTTATAATAATATTAAAAACGAAAAGATGATACTAGGAGTATTCGGCCCTTGGCAAGTAATCGCAATTTTAGTTGTGGCGCTTCTTTTGTTCGGTGGAAAAAAAATTCCAGAATTAATGAAGGGGCTTGGTAAAGGAGTTAAAGAATTTAAAGACGCTTCTGCTAAGCCGGAAGAAGAGTCTGAAGAGAAAAAATCATAAACACGTTTACAATGTTGCGAACGTATGCTGATGTGAGAAAGGCACTTTCTTCAGGCGATACAGTTATGAGTATCTTACAGGGATACTTGTCGGCAATTCAAGCGAATAATGACTTGAATGCTTTCTTAGAAGTGTTCGAAGAATCTGCTAAAGAAAAGGCAGCGCTTGTCGACGAAAAAATCAAGAATGGTACTGCAGGTCGTTTGGCCGGAATGGTGATAGGCTTGAAGGACAACTTGTGCTATAAGGGGCATGTTGTATCTGCTTCATCTAAGATTCTAGAAGGGTTTGAATCGTTGTTCACCGGAACAGCTGTCGAACGTCTTCTAAACGAAGATGCAATTATTATTGGACGCCTGAATTGTGATGAATTCGCAATGGGTAGTTCAAATGAAAACTCTGCTTTCGGCCCAGTTTTAAATGCAGTTAATCGCAAAATGGTCCCAGGTGGTTCTTCAGGTGGTTCTGCAACGGCAGTAGCTGCTGGGTTATGCACGGCAACTCTAGGTAGTGATACAGGGGGGTCAATTAGACAGCCAGCAAGTTTTACAGGAACCTATGGTTTAAAACCTACCTATGGACGAATTAGTCGTCATGGTTTAATTGCTTACGCTTCCTCGTTTGATCAAATCGGTCCTTTTACAAATAATATTGATGATTCTGCATTATTACTCGAAGTCATGTCTGGTGAAGACGATTACGATTCTACAGTTTCTTCTAAACCTGTTGAGAATTACAGCGAAATTTCAGAAGTAAAAAAGCAACGGGTGGCTATCATTAAAGAAGGTTATGAGATGGATGGGAATGACCCTGAAATCAAGTTAGCCATGGATAAAGTAATCAAAGGATTGAAAGAACAAGGTCACGAAGTGGATTTAGTTTCTTTCCCATACCTAGATTATATGGTTCCGACATATTATGTGTTGACAACGGCTGAAGCTTCTTCAAACTTGTCTAGGTTTGATGGTGTTCATTATGGACATAGAAGTGAAACAGCAAAGGGAGTTGAAGAAACATACAAGAAATCTCGCAGTGAAGGATTCGGTCCAGAAGTTCAAAGAAGAATTATGGCAGGTACTTTCGTACTTTCACATGGTTATTATGATGCTTATTACACTAAGGGTCAAAAAGTAAGGCGTGTTATTCAGGATAAAACTAAAGCGATATTAGATGAATATGATTTCATCTTAATGCCTACGACACCAGAAACAGCATTTGAAAT
>JAKVAQ010000068.1 GCA_022447665.1 Crocinitomicaceae bacterium | reverse complement strand
TTTTCCTTTTTTTCTGCTTATTCTATTTGCAAATGGATGGTTTATTAGGCCTAATTACTTTGTGATGTCAGCAAAAGGTCAATCATTAAAGCAAATTAATACTCAAATCCGAGTTGCCCTAAGACGAGTTGCTCTATTTATTATTTTCTGGATATCCTTTATCATTTTGTTACCGATTTGGGTTACAGTTCCCCTCTTCTTGGTATGGGGTATGATAGTTGCACCACAGTCATTTAAGCTTTATAAGTCAATTCAATTGAACAATGAGTTTGGAGAAACAAACAATAAATCAATATGCAAACAGAGTCATTTAAACTAATAATGTGAAATGGGAATTTCTAAACTTCTAGTTACTGGAGCACATACTCATTTTAATTGGGCGTCAGTTTCTTATTATTTTTGCGCTGACACCGTGCCTGCCTATAGGCTGGATTTTATGATACAAGCAATTTTGACTAGTCGCTTGTATTCTTCCTTTGAATAAAATGTAAACATACTTTGAAAGTAGACTTTGGAAGATGTGAAAAAGATTTTTATTTTGAGTAAGCTACCTTTTGCGGATGTACAGGTCGTTAGGTACAACTCATTTGAATAACTGACTGCACGAAACAAGCCTTTTTCACTAATAAACGAGCATTGATGAGTTCACTTCTGGTTCCGAAAAGTAAAAGAATATATCATAGAAGGATAACCATTGCACACCATAAGATATGGACTACTGCTATGGCTAGCCTACTACTACTCTTTTTCTGCGCATGTGGCCCGAAGAACACAGAAGAGCCTCAAAAGTATAATGTTCTTTTTATTCATGTGGATGATCTTCGTCCAGAATTAGGCTGTTATGGAAATCCAATCATCCAAACACCCCATATTGACAACTTGGCATCAACAGGCTATTTGTTTAATCATCATTACGTACAATCTGCCATCTGTGGACCATCAAGATCTTCCTTGCTGACAGGCAAAGTCTCCCAGCAATGGGATCCCTGGAAAGATTTTAGAGGCACAGACCAAGAGCCTGAGGCTCCCATTTCGCTTCCGCATTTGCTCAAAAAAAATGCTTATCAGACCATTGGTATTGGCAAAATTACCCATGAACCTGGTGGAGTGATGGATAAAGACCAACGTATTCCTCAAATTCCATTCTCTTGGGATACCACCTACACTGCCGTAGGCATGTGGGAAACACCATGGCGCGCATTTTTTGCTTATTCCAATGGAGATGCACATAATACCGCCATGAGGATTGGAACGGAGACCCCTCGAATACCTTATGAAGCAGGAGCAGTTCCTGATGAGGGCTATCCTGATGGCCTGAATGCACTGGAGGCCATAAAACAACTTCAGCATCTAAAAGAAATAGGAGCACCCTTTTTACTTTCACTGGGCTTTTATAAACCTCATCTACCTTTTAATGCTCCCCAAAAATATTGGGATTTGTATAAACAGGATGAAATACCAATGGCTGACAACAACTTTGCCCCCAAAAACTTGAGTAATATTTATAGCCTTAATCAGAGCCCAGAGGTCACGACGCACTACCCATGGCCCGATGGCCCAGGCACAGTTTTGCCAGAGAGTGCAAAAAAGCTCAAACATGGATACTATGCCTGTGTCAGTTATATAGATGCACTGATTGGGAAAGTACTGAATGAGCTCGAACGATTAGACTTATCTAAAAGTACTATTGTTGTTTTATGGTCTGATCATGGATGGCATTTGGGCGAACATAGCATGTTTGGCAAAATGTCAAATTTTGAGATAGCTACTCGCAGCCCTTTGATCATAAGAGTGCCGGACTATGCCGGAAAAGGTGTAGTCATGAATCAGCTTGTAGAATCTATAGATTTATACCCCACTATTGCTGAATTATGTGGAATAGAATATCCAACTGATTTGGATGGCGAAAGCATTGTTGACTTGCTAAAAAATCCGGATGCTAAAGGCCCGGAGTTGGCCCGGAGCTTTTACTACAGAAAGCATGCCCTCGGCAAAACCATTAGATCGGAGCGATACAGAATGGTACAGTGGGCTACTGAAAACGACAGCACCTTGGCCTTAGAATTATATGATCATCAGCTAGATCCGAATGAGAATATCAATATAGCAGCAGAACAAAAAACGATCGCAGATTCCCTTCTAGCATTATTAAAAACAGTAAAGTTTATGGATGAGGATATGCCTTTCCAGAATGGATGGGAATGATGGACTATAGCAAAACCCTAGTATGGAGGTGAGACAATATCAAAGGGTCACCTACCTGATGCAGCATGTACCCCTAAGCAGTTGACCACACTTTGCTGCTCTCTTAATAGGCAATATACAGATAAACCCTTTCACACTTCTTCTTAGCTTATTCTACAAATTTTTAATTTAGATATCAGATAATATTTCTGATGCAATATGATCATCAATAAAATTAAAATTAAAAATGACAAAGAATATATATAAGCGAACATTACTCTTTAGCCTTCTAGCTTTAACGATAGGATGTCATGAGGAAAATAATTCCAACACGAACCCTAACATTATTTTTGTTCTTACGGATGATTTAGGATACGGAGACATATCTGCTTATGAGGAAAACAATAAAATCAAAACACCAAATATTGACAGTATTGCACATAAGGGGCTTTTATTTACCGATGCACATACGCCTTCTTCTGTTTGTACACCAACAAGATACGGACTTCTAACCGGCAGATATGGCTGGAGAACTAAATTGAAAATGAATACATTATCGGGAACATCTACAGCCTTAATCCCAAATTCAAGAAGTACTATTGCTTCCATTTTAAAAAGCAAAGGGTATCATACTGCATTTATAGGAAAATGGCACTTAGGATGGGATTGGGCCAAGAAAAACGAAAATGAGCAATTGGGAGCAGGGTGGAATGAGGAAGACTTTCGGAACATTGATTTTTCCACACCCCCTAGAAACACGCCAAATGATTTAGGCTTCGATTATAGTTTTGGGCATCACGCCTCTTTGGACATGGCACCCTATGTCTATTTGAAGAATGGTATGGTAACCGAAGTACCTGATACCTCTACTGTCAATACAGGAAAATATTCTTGGTGGAGAATTGGGCCAACCTCAAAAGATTTCATTCATGAGGATGTGACACCTAATTTTTTCAGAAGAGCAATTCAATACATTGAAATGCAATCAAAAAGCACAGACCCATTTTTTCTTTATTTGGCCTTACCTTCTCCTCACACCCCTATTTTACCAACAAAAGAGTGGCAAGGCAAGAGCCAATTGAACCCCTATGGTGATTTTGTAATGATGATTGATGATTACATGGGAAAACTAATGACAGCTATGAAAGAGAATGGAATAGAAGAAAACACTATTCTTGTTTTTACAAGTGATAATGGCTGTGCACCTGCCGCTAAAATTGAAGAAATGATTGAAAAAGGACATCACCCCAATTCCATATACCGAGGACATAAAGCCGATATTTTTGAAGGAGGACACAGGGTTCCTTTTTTGATGAAATGGCCTGATAAAATAAAAAAAGGAACCTCATCTGATGAAACGATTTGCCTTACCGATATGATGGCAACTTTTGCAGAAATAGTAAACCACGATCTAAAAGACGGTGAAGGAGAAGACAGTTATAGCCTGATGCCCATTCTCAATAATGACGATTATTCTTCACCACTAAGAGAAGCAACCGTACATCATTCGATCAACGGCAGTTTTGCCATAAGAAAAGACAACTGGAAACTTATCATGTGCCCCGGTTCAGGAGGGTGGAGCTACCCAACACCAAATGATCATGCAGCATTGGCTGGCCTACCCAAAGTACAGTTATATGACTTATCACAAGACCCAAGAGAAAAAAATAACCTCGAATCAATGATACCGAATAAAGTGTCTGAATTAAAATCTCTGCTCATCCAATATATTCTGCAAGGTAGAAGCACACCAGGAGCTGCTCAGAAAAATGACGCTATTGATTTTGAATGGAAACAGATTAATTTTGCTACAGAAAGGAATTCTGATGATAACAATAGCTAACGTTCATAGCTGCTATACGCCATTACGCCGTTTAATCTGACCATTGTGTTTAATTAAGAACAATATGAAAAATATTTATTTCAATGTATGTTCACTTTTCACTTGCTTGGCTTTACTCTCGTTTGGTTGTAGTCAATCAGAGAAGAATATTTCAAGACCTAATGTTCTATTCATATCCATTGATGACCTTCGACCAAGTATAGGTGTTTACGGAGATAGCATCGCTGTGACCCCAAATATTGATGAGTTAGCTCGGGAGGGTATCACCTTTACAGACTCCTATTGTCAAGCTGCTGTTTGTGCCCCTTCCAGAGCCAGTTTAATGATGGGTATCAGACCCGATTCTACACGCGTTTGGCATCTTGGAGATAAGTTTAGAGAAATAAACCCCGATGCAGTAACCATGCCTCAGTATTTCTCAAAATATGGCTATTATACAGTCAACATCGGCAAAATTTTCCACAATTATATGCCGGACTCTGTTTCTTGGGATGAACCAGATCTAAGGCCTGCTCATTATTTAAAAAAAGACTGGCTCAAAAGAGATGGAGAAACATTCTACATTAGCGAAGAAGTAAATGTATCACAAGCCATTAAAAGAGATTCCCTCTTAAAAATAAGACCTGTTCGATATGCTGATGGATGGAACACTGGACCAGCTTGGGAGGCAGCAGATGTACACGACACCATGTACTATGATGGCGCACAAACAAAATTGGCTAAGGAAACCTTAACACGGCTAGCAAAAATGAACCAGCCATTCTATATGGGGCTTGGTTATTTTCGTCCTCATTTGCCATTTGCTGTTCCAAAGAAGTTTTGGGATTTGTATGATCCCAACGAAATCCCACTGGCCAATAACAAAGAGATTCCTAATCTTGCTCCTCCTTATTCCATGAATTCTATGTATGAATTAAGGCACTATGATGGTTTTTCGCATATTGGCCACCCTACTTCTTCTTACAAAATGAGTGAAGACACTATCCGGACATTAAGGCAGGGATATTATGCAAGTGTGAGCTACGTAGATGCTCTGCTTGGAGACCTATTTTCACATTTAATGAAACTTGGAATCTACGAAAACACCATTATTGTAATTTGGGGAGACCATGGCTGGAAATTAGGTGACCATAATAGCTGGGGCAAAATGACCAACTACAATATTGATTTAAAAGTACCTGTAATTGTACGTTATCCAAATCAAGAGAATCGAGGAGTGAAAACAGATGGAATGATAGAGTTGGTTGATTTGTTTCCGTCAATCTGTGAGATGGCTGGAATTGATATTCCTGAGTATGCGCAAGGAACGAGTTTTGTCCCATTGACTAAGAACCCTGAGTTACCTTGGAAGAATGCCGCCTTTAGCCAGTTTCATCGGAGGCCGAAAGTCTCTGCGGATGGTAAGCGGTACATGGGCTATTCTATGAATACGAAGCAATATCATTTCATTTCATGGTATGGCTGGGACCCTGCGACTGGCACTAGAGGAGAATTTAAAAGTTATGAGTTGTATGACAAAGAGTTTGATCCATTCGAAACTCAAAATCTTGCAGAACGTGAAGAGATGCGTGATGTTATAACTACACTATCGAATCAACTTGCAGCAGGGTGGAGAAGAGCTTTACCGAATAATCAAGAATAGATAAATCGTTATTTCGTCTATCAATATTGAATTTAAGAATACCAACTACATACAACAATACCTATACGAAAGGCCCTTCTGGAAACAGCGCCTGTCCACAACTGTCCTCAGCCATTACATCACATAAACAAAGTGTTCATGCAGATATGATTTTTGATGAGAATCAATAAGCATCAAAGGAAGGCCACGACCATATCGTTGACGCTATGTTGCCTGCAAGCCGCGTCAAGCTTGAAAAAAAGTAGAATCCAACCTAAAAATTGACTATATTTGTATCAAACAAATTATTGGAAGTTAAATAAAATAAGATGGGTATTGAGAATGAAAAGTTTATAAATCCATTAACGGATTTTGGGTTTAAAAAGCTATTCGGTAGTGAACCTAATAAAAATCTGTTGATTGACTTTCTCAATGAAATACTTCCAGAACAACATAAAATTGAAGACTTAACCTATGCTAAAAATGAGCATATTGGTCAACAAATAGTTGATAGAACTGCTATTTTTGATATTTATTGTAAAGGTAAAAAC
>JAKVAQ010000067.1 GCA_022447665.1 Crocinitomicaceae bacterium | reverse complement strand
AAGAAAGCAGAAATTGAAATGCAAGGCGGGCAACATATGATTGACAGTTTGATGAGTTATTACAATCAAAGGAAACTGAGATTTTCAGAAAATTCAAATGGAGACTTCTATGAACTGACTTTATCCAATTCAACCCATCAAAACTTCTCGGATATAGCGTTAGTAAATCAAGACTATTGTGGGAAATCTAATCCTCAGCAATGTCTTAAATACACCTATCGATATATTTTGCTATTCTTGAATAAATACTTAAAGCAAAAATCTTCTGACGAGTTGAATAAAAATAATAGTACGAAAGAATACTATTTTAAAATAATTAAAACAGCAACCAACACTATGTAAAAATGCATTAAAAACGCATTTTACATTAAACGTTATAAACCATTCCGCCCATAGCGCCCAAGGCGTGTTCGGTATCCGGGCGGGCGGACAGTTCTAACAATATTTTTCGGTTAATTTTTATGATCGGTTCTTAGCAAAAGTTCGCAGATGGACTGCGCCCATTTGCGTGTCCTAGACTCGGAGACGAGACCAGAAAAACGGTTTATAACATAGTAACTAAAGTTTACCGCCATCTCTTGCCTGCGCACCATTACGCCCTGAACTTCTCCAAAGTCCGGGCGACCGACCCTTGCTACCAATATCTTGGAACCCTCCGCACTTGGCACACAATAAATTGCTAACTTTCGTCTAACGTTGTAGCCCATTAAAAAAACTTAGACTTGAAGAATAAACTAATATACCTACTCCCTACACTCTTCCTTGCAGCATGTACCGGAAATAAGGAAACAGAGACTACTCCTGGACCGCTATACCCCCAACCGAAAACAATTGAATTAAACAATGATAAAGGCTATACACTAAACACATTAACCGGGGATACCATACACCCCATCATCACAGAAAGTGGTGACAGTCTAATTACAGGAGTTCCCATCCCAGTATTCCCCAAAAAGATATGCTCGGACAGTCTTGATAAGCCACAGGTAGTGCCATATCTATCATCAAATGTTACCTACAATGCACATCCAAATGTATTTACAAATAGAAAAGAAGAGTCCAAGATTCTACCCGTCACTGAACAAACGTTTAGCATTGATCAAGTCAAAGAAATACGGGTAAAATCTCGAAAAGTCAAAACAATTCATCCAGAGCCTATACCTGCACTACCTCTTCGCTACAAAGATGCGGCAGTTATAAATTTACAATATTTAGATGTCCAACAAGGCATGCCATCTTCGTATGTTTATGCAATCTGCGAAGATCACTTGGGGAACCTTTGGTTTGGAACTTCATTTGGCGGAGTTACGCGGTATAATGGAAGAAATTTTGTGCGCTATGGGGAAACAGAGGGTTTAGGAAATAACCGAATAAGGTCAATCTGCGAGGATAAAAAAGGGAACCTTTGGTTTGGAACTTTTGGAAGTGGTGTGACAAAGTATGATGGGCATAATTTTTATAGATATACTGAAAAAGAAGGTCTCTCGAACAATATTGTCTGGAGCATTTTAGAAGACTCAAAAGGGCAAATTTGGTTCACCACTGAAGGTGGTGGGGTGACTAAATATGTGATTGATAATAAAAATGGAGTAGAGACTTTTACTAATTACACAACAAAAGAAGGTCTCAGTAGCAATGATGTTAGAGCTGTTTGTGAAGATAAAGAAGGTAATTTGTGGTTTGGAACATTTGAAGGTTCCATTTCAAAATTCACCCCTGACAGCTCAGAAAATGGAGGAATATTCACAAATTATAAAATAAATAATGGGTTAATTGCCAACAACATTAACAGTCTCATTCAAGATAAAGAGAATAACCTTTGGGCCGGAACAGAGGGAAACGGTTTAATTAAATTTGATGGTAATCACTTCACTATTATTAATGAAGATAATGGGTTAAGTGGAAATCATGTTCTATCAATCAAAGAAGATAGAAATGGTGATATTTGGATTGGAACATTTGATAAGGGAATAACAAAGTTTGATGGGCATAGCTTCACTCATATAGATGATAAAAATGGCCTTAGTAATAATAGAGTCTTATCAATTGAAGAGGATAGAAATGGAAACTTATGGTTTGGCACATCAGGTGGTGGTTTAACGCGCTATGGACTGAATAAATTTGAATATTTTACACAAGAACAAGGATTAAGCAACACCATTATATGGTCCATCCTCGAGGATAGAAACAATAACATCTGGTTTGCGACGGACGGTGGTGGGGTAACCAAATATGATGGTAGTCGTTTTACACATTTCTCAGAAGAAGAAGGCTTATGCCATAACAAAGTTCGAACGATCCTCGAGGATAGCGACGGGAACCTTTGGTTTGGAACCTTTGGTGGAGGCGTAAGTAAATATGTCCCAGACAGTACGGAAGAAAATGGGTATTTCATCAATTATTCCACAGAGGAAGGTCTTAGCAGTAATAAGATCTTGAAGATTTTTGAAGATCGAGAAAAAAATATTTGGATTGGAACATACGGTGGAGGAATAACAATTTACGATGGGGAAAATTTTAATCATATTACCCAAAAAGAAGGATTAAGCCATAATATTGTTAGAGCAATTCTTGAAGATGATTCTGGAAATATTTGGATTTCTACGAATGGTGGTGGAATAACAAAATACGATGGAACTCACTTCACTCACTACACTGAGAGGGAGGGCCTAAGTAGCAATGTTGTTTGGTCTATGTTAAAAGATGACAAAGGTCACATCTGGATTGGCACTCAAGGAGCTGGTCTGAGTAAATTTCAACCCGATACCAAAGGAGGAGGAACCATCACTCATTTTTCAGAAACAGAAGGTCTAAATAATAACATCATTTGGTCTATCTTAAAAGACAATAGAAATAACATATGGACGAGTACTGAGAGAGGTCTGAACAAATTAATCATGTCTGAAGAAGGAAATAACTCCAAGGTAAAAATCATTCAATACAGTCGAAACGATGGACTTAAAGGAGTAGATTTTTATCATAACAGCGCCCATTTCGACAGTAAGGATAGGGCCTGGTGGGGAAGTGGCAAGAGCTTAATCATGTTAGATATAGGTACATTAGGCACAAGTAATCACCTCCCAACTATTCAATTGAACCAACTGAATATTAACCAAAACTATTTGGATTACAGAAACCTCGGAGATGGCAACCAGGAACTACTCACTTTTTCAGATATTGAACGTTTTCAAAACTACCCAAACAATCTTGAATTACCCCATAATAAAAATCATCTGACTTTCCACTATACAGCAATTGATTGGGCTGCTCCGCATAAGCTCAAATACAGCTATATGCTAGAAGGTTTGAGTGAAGGATGGAGTAAGCCTACTTATGAAAATAAGGCTGATTACAGAAATATACCTTACGGCAAATATGTCTTTAAAGTCTCCGCTATAGGAGAAAGTGGGGAGTGGAGTGAGGCTTTTGAGTATGAATTCACCATACATCCTCCATGGTGGCACACATGGTGGGCAAGGCTTTTATATATTCTAACTGGATTAATGAGCACACTATGGTTTGTGAGATGGCGCACAACCAAATTAAGGGAGCGGCAAAAGGAGTTAGAAAATGAAGTGGAAATTGCTACAAAAGAAATCAGAGAACAAAAAGATCAAGTTGAAGAAGCCCATAAAGAAATTACGGACTCCATAAACTATGCAGAGCGGATACAACGCAGTTTTTTGGCAACAGAAGAACTACTTCTTGAAAATTTAAACGAACATTTTGTTTTCTTCCAACCAAAAGAAGTGGTTAGCGGAGATTTTTATTGGGCAGGAAAACTCAATAATGGAACATTTGCAATGGTAAATGCTGATAGTACAGGTCATGGAGTACCAGGAGCCATTATGAGTATTTTGAATATTTCTTCTCTTGAAAAAGCTATTGAAAAAGGGGCATTTGAACCAGCAAAAATATTTAACGATACGAGAAGATTCATTATTGAACGTTTAAAAAAAGATGGCAGTCCTGAAGGCGGTAAAGACGGTATGGATGCATCAATAATTTGTTTTGATTTTCAAAACAATAAGTTTACTTACACCGCCGCTCAAAACCCTATTTGGGTAATTAGAGATGGTAAGCTTACCGAAATCAAACCAGAAAAAATGCCAATTGGAAAACACGACAAAGACCACATACCGTTTGAAGGAGGTGAATTCAAAATACTAAAAGGAGATCTGATTTACACCTTAACAGATGGTTTTCAAGATCAGTTTGGCGGTCCTAAAGGCAAAAAATTTATGGTAAAGAAAATGAGAGAATATATTTTGTCAATTTCTCATTTATCAATGGAAGAACAGTATCAAAAAATTAAAGAGACCTTTAACCATTGGAAAGGTGAAATTGATCAGGTAGATGATGTGTGTGTGATTGGGGTAAAAATATAAACTAAAGAAAACGTGCTACAACAAGATCTATGGTAAATAGCAACCTGCGGGATGCTACGACACCATACACAAAGCATTATAGGCAATTACAATAGGATGAATAAGATTTATATTATAGCAACATTGTTTCTTTTTTCATGTTCAAGCGAATCGAGTGATCAAAATGAAGTAACAGAGTTGAACCATCATGAGCTAACAGAAGTTCAAGAAGAAGAAAGCTTTGAAGAAATAGGACCACAGTACACACCAAACGGAGATTTCACACCTGGAATTTTCACCGATAGTGGTTATGTGAATAGTTACTTTAACTTCCAAATAATTGTTGGTTCGGAATGGGAAATTTTAGATAGGATTGAACAGAAAAGAATGCTTGATGTTACGAAGACTGAACTTTCTGAAAAGAACGCAAAATTTGAGCATGATTTTGATGCTTCACAGGCAAATTGGTTTGAAATTTTAACTTAAAGGCAAAACCACTGGGTTCCTTGGGTAAATTTTATGGCAGAAAAAATAAAATCTATTCCTGGCGTGGACAATTCAATGGAATATTTGGAATACACCAAATCTTATATCGTTTCTGATGATCCTGAAAATGCTTCTTTCCCAATTTATACTGACGGAAGTATTTCAACGGACTCAATTTCCGGGAAAGAATTTTTGATTCAAAATTTCACAATCGAAAATGAAAATGGAGTATACTATCAAGCAACTTACTCAGCACAATTTGACGAATATCTCTTGAATGTAATTACCAACTACGAAAATGAAAATCAAAAAACTGAAATAGCAACTTTTCTCAATACTTTAAAATGGCTGGAGTAGAAAACTGCCCATAACACAATAAATAAAATTCACGTCCAACCCTTTTTACCACCCGCAATGCTCCCATTGGCGTGCACAAAGTCCGGGCGGCCACCCACGGTCGGACAGCCAGTATCCGGGGCTTTTTTGCCAGCGCACTCGCGTCGCAATAAATTGCTAATTTTATTCAAAAGTTGTAGCGCATTCCAACACGACATGAACGAATTGAAAAAGACCGAAAACTTAATATTACTTCTACTTTGGATTTTATCGGCTTCGACATTCACGACTGCATTGCTGAACAATTACAACTTATTTATTTCGGACTACATTGGAATCGCTGGACTCTTAGTTGTAACAACGATTTTTATTTTCAAACCCGAAAAGAAAATAGAAGCTCTTTTATTCCTTTTGATTATTGGAACCTTTAACGTTGCATCCTTTGTCTATTTTTTCAATGTGGTCTTCACTTTTGGCTTCGGAACACTTGTATCACCAGGAATTCAAATTGTATCCTTGATCTTTTTTACAGTGCTCTTTTTGAAGAGAAAAAATAAAATGACCAAAATAGTCCGTTACTTTCTTGGGACAACCGAAGAGGACAAGCTACAAGCGTTTGAACAACGAAAAAATAACTTCAAAGAGAGATTTAAAGATCTGAGTGAGCAGGAAATTAACACTCGGTTAGCGAACGATCTTCAACCTGAAGCAAAACAAGCACTGATAGAATTAAAAAAAGAAAAAAACGCGCTACAACACAGTAGCTAAAGAACTGAGTTAACTTCCAAGTTTTTCTCATCTTTTTATACTTACATACTCTGGATCATAAGGAATTCCGCTTTTAGCCACTGCAAGAGCTTGTTTTAGTAGTTTATTACTGACAGCTATCAATGCGACTTTTCTACATTTTCCTTTAGCTACGAGCCTCTGAAATTGTTCTTTACATGCTTTGTTGTAAACGCTGGCACTCAATGAACACATAAACATCATTTTTCTCAGATCTTTATTTCCTGATTTACTAATGTTCCCCCTACCATTCAAGCTTATTCCTGATTGCCTTATTTGAGGGCATAACCCAAAGTATGCTGACAACTGTCTAGTGTT
>JAKVAQ010000066.1 GCA_022447665.1 Crocinitomicaceae bacterium | reverse complement strand
GTAAAACAAGAAAATGTTCCAACCTGGAATTATATTTCCGTGCATGCATATGGCAAGGCAAAAATTAAAGGCAATCCAAAAGAAGTTACTGAAATGTTAGAGCATATGATGGATGACTTTGATCCCGATTACAAAAAACAATGGAATTCGATTTCAGATGATTACAAAACGAGAATGGCTAAAGGAATTGTAGCTTTTGAGGTTCAAGTCTCTAAGCTACAGTCTAAAGAAAAGCTTAGTCAAAATAAGATGGAAACGGAAAGAAAATCAATAATCAAATCATTGTCAAAAAGTAAGACAACTAATGAGAAAATAATTAGTGAATACATGAAATTGAATGAACTAAACACAACAAAACCTAAATGGCATTAAAACGACCGTTTAACCTGAACGTTAGGTAAAATTCCCAAAGTATTTTTTTAATTGATCATTTGTTCATTTAAACTTTTTCCTTATTTTTGAACAAACGTTCAATCATAATGAGTCCTAGAACTACCGAACAATTTGAAGCTATGAGAATCGAAAGCAAAGACAGGATTATCAAGTCTGCGCTTAAACTATTCTCATCTAAAGGCTTGTTTAATACTTCTATTCGCGAAATAGCCAAAGAAGCTAAAGTTTCTGATGGTTTACTCTACAACTATTTTAAATCAAAAGAATCATTGGCAATAGCTGTAATGAGATCCTCTTTTGACACTGTTGATGAAATGATCATAGCACATAGCGACCAAAACCCAGAAGTGAATATTCAATCATCAATTCAAAATTTCATCCGGTTAATTGAAAATGAACTAGATAAAATAAGATTGCTTGCTCAAATGGGTTTTCACAAGGAAAAATTCGAAATCTTGAATCAGCTTACGGTCGAAAAGTATGAATCAAGTGTGAATAAATTCCATAAAAACCTAAAACTCCTTGGAGTTCCCAACCCGAAGTCTGAAGCACGTTTTTTAGTAGCTATTCTAGACGGTCTTGTCTTTGAGTTTTTGCTGATGGACAACCCATTTGATATCCAAAAGTTTAAAAAAGAACTTATAAACAAATACTGTAAATCATGATCAAAAAAAAGTCTTACTTCAAGAATGAACCAGATCATGAATTGTGGTTTGAAAACTGGATTAAGAAACTTGAAAAAATGAACAATCGTCAATACGAACGGTTGAGTCTAGAAACAAGTTTAGGGAAAACTGTTGTTTTTGGCATCAATACAACCTCAACTGATTTACCTGCGTTTGTGATTTTTCCTGGCTTCAGGACGACAACTCTTATCTGGGATCTTGATAATGGACTTGACAGTTTATCAGAACATTTCCGTGTTTATTTAATCGAAACAAACGGTCAACCGAACTTAAGTGACGGTAATTCTCCATCAATTAGGTCTTTGGACTATGGAAAATGGGGAGAAGAGGTTTTAAACGCATTATCTATTGAAAAAGCCTTTATAGCAGGAGCTTCTTTTGGTGGGATAGTTTGTATGAAAATTTCGATCGTGATCCCAGATAGAATCAAAGCAGCTTTTCTGCTTAATCCAGGATGCTTTAGACTCGTATCAATGCATCCAAAAAATCTTTACTACAACTTTTTGCCCATCATTTCAACTACCAAAAACAATATCCAGAAATTTTTGAATGAAGTAGTTTTCGATAAGCCTAATCACCAACTATCTGTAAACGGAGAACAACATCTGATTGAATATCTCGAGTATGTTCTTTTGAACTACAGGGACAACACTGAAAAACCTTATTACATGGGCAAACAATTGGATGATATACCAGTAGATACTTATCTATTTCAAGGAACAGCAGACATTTTGATTCCTTATCGGAAAAGTGAAAGGAGAGCACGGAAACATTTAAAACATAGATTGAAACTTGTGAATACTGTTTCTGCTGGTCATGGAATAGAAACGCACAGACCAACATTGGACCATATTTGTGATGTCGCAAAAAACTGTACCTAACACAATAACTAAAGTTAACTTCCATCTCTGGCCAACGCGCTTTTGCGCCCATGACGTGTCCATATCCGGGCGGTCGACCCTGGCTCCCACTATCTGGGTTTCCCGCCCACTTAGCAACGCAATAAATCGCTAACTTTAGTCAAACGTTAGCAACAATAAAAGAGAACAAATGAGAATACTTTTACTACTGTCTTTATCATACTTCAGCACTTCGGTACTTGCTCAACAACTTACCTTCGATTGGGTTAGATTGATGCCAGGAGTTGATGATGCAGCGAGCATAACAACTTGTGTAGATAACTCTGGAAATTCTATAACAGCTGGCTATTACAGGAATACCGTAGACTTTAATGTTCTCGGGGGCGGTTATCCATTAACTACAAATGGAAATAACGAAATTTTCATTAGGAAAGATGAGCCTAACGGGAATTTTATTTGAGCTAAATCTATTGGAGGCAGTGGTGATGAATATCCATACAACATTAGTGCTGATAACAGTGGCAACGTGTTGGTAACCGGTCGATTTACGGGAACAGTTGATTTTGACCCAAATGCTTCTGTTTATAATCTTACATCAAATGGTGGATTGGACATATTTATTTTAAAACTAGATCCATCAGGTAATTTATTATGGGCTAAAAATTTAGGCAGTTCATCTAGTGAATATTGAGAATCTATTGAAGCAGATCAAATTGGTAATGTATACGTGACAGGTAATTTTTCGGGAACAACTGATTTTGATCCTGGAGCTGGAATCATGAATCAAACTTCAGATTGAGGTTGGAATATACCTATGAAATATAGTTAAAATAATTTTTCATAACAAACTTGATTTGAATTATCTATGGATGCCGCTCTTATGGAGCAGTGTGTTCAATAATGCGTCTTAACGAGAGTAAAATAAAACGGTTTACTCATCTTTTTCTAAATCAGTATCTGTCCAAAGAAAGCTTATGCTTACCAGAGGAAGAACAAGCTTTTTATATGTTTCTATGCTCCTATTTTTTTTGAAATTCTGGCTTTGCCTTAGGGGGGCATTGAATCGTGAGCTCAGCTCAGGTGTGAATGTCAGGTAAATTTTTCAATACTTGCTATGCACCCTGAATAAAGTTGCTTTATGTTCGTTTAAACAAAGGCAGAGAAAATCCGAAATTATTCATTCGCAAACATCCATTTGTCCTCTCTGATTATCCTTTTTTTACCATGAAGATAGTAACCTCCGACAATTACACCTGCAGATAAAAAGCCACCTATACCGGTATAAACTGCAACATCAGGGTAACTGGCATCAATTAGGCCAATCGTTCCGACAGTAAGAATAGTTCCTCCAACGATTCCCAAAGCTTTCAAGGTGGTTCCAGTATATCTTAATCCTTTACTGCTGTTGTATTTTTTTATCCAACGCAATTCATGTATATCAACAGCTTTGTGAACCTCACCATCTTTTGTTTTTATGGAGATTTGGTTGCCTGATATGGCGGTTATTAGGCCTGTTATTTTTCCTGAGCTGTTTTCTGTCTTTATTTTATCCCCAACTTGAAGGAGGACTTTCTTTTTACTTTTGTGGTGGATTAGGGTTAGTGATTCAGAATCATCCATCTGTTCGGGTAATTCCAAGGGCGCTTTTTCTTCAGATGTCTTTTGTTCATTCAAATTACTGTACTGATTGCGAGCGTCATTTGATTTTTCTTGCAAATATATCTCCTTTCCTTCATTTTGCTCAGTGGGGGCGCAGGAGAGATCATAGCTCTGTTGCGATTGGGCATTTACGTTATGAATTAAGAATAGTACTAGGGTCGAAAGAAAAATTTTCATACTGATTTTTTAGTTTGCAAAATTAGCGCTTTTTTATGAATTCAGTTTACAAGACAAGAGTATGTTTCATATTCTCTGATTCAGGGAGACTTAATTCCACTTTCTAGTCGTCATTCGCATATTTGCGGGGGAATTATCCTCAAAAGAATGCACTGGTACTTGCGCTAGAATTATGAAGAACACACTTTTTCGCCTTAACAAAAGTATCTTATCAGGGCAATCGAATTTTGAAGAGAAGCTTTGCAAGATGCCTATATGCCTTTCAGTATGGATACTACGCAGTTGAGCTAACAGAAAATGGATGTGCTGACACCTCTGCTTGTGTTGCAATTACAACAGTCGGTATTATTGAGAATACCTTTAATGAAGAGTTTATGCTTTATCCAAACCCGATAAATGGGCCGACCCAAATTATAGCCGGCAACAAGGTTTTTTTGTTTGACTACGAAATTATAGATCTACATGGTAGCACCATTTACAAAAACTCAAGTGATTCAGGGAATTCGTATTTTGACATGAACTCATATGACAATGGTATATATATACTCAGGATAAAGAGTGATAACATGTTCAATGAGCTGAAAATAATTAAGCAATAGCAAACTGCAATTATTTTAAACTGATGCTAACAAGGTAAGTAAAATTCACAGCTTGCGCAGCTCGGTATCAATGCCTAATTTTACTCAAACGTTAGGGCAAATCGATCCGAAATATCGAGCTTCGTGCCTCTAGCCCAATCTTCCGGAACGACTCCACTCCATTGCGTCTTCGGTGGTGAGTAAGAAGAAAACCAGTTCGCTCGAAAACATTGGCTCCCAAATTAGTTATGGAATTATTCTCTGTTTTTCGTATCTTTACTTTATGGATATTCAAGCATCAAAAATCGAGCTCGCCAAACTGATACTCAGTATCGAAAACCCATCTCTCTTAAAAAAAATAAGTAGTTTTCTCAAGAAAGAGACAAATGACTTTGCGCTTGAATTAACGGATATTGAAAAACAAGAAATTGAAATTGCTACAAAATTAATTGACGAAGGTCAATCTATTTCTTTCGATGATTTCTTGAAGAAAGTATCATGACAAAATACGAAGTTCGTCTTTCCCCTATCGCCGAGATTAAGCTAAAAAAGATTGCCGATTATATTCTTGAGGAATTCGGATTAAAATCCAGAGAAAAGTTTTTAAAAATATTTACTGAACACGTCAGAAAATTAGAAACCCACCCTGAAACCGGTGTAGAATCTAAACTAATTAAAGAACTTAGAAAAAATGTGGTAAGCAAACAAACCTCATTTTATTATCGAATTAAAGGGAATCAAGTATTCTTTTTAACTGTCTCTGATAATCGACAGGACCCGAAAAAACTAATGAAGGAAATTAAAAAACTTGCCCTAACACAGTAGCCAAAAAACACGTCCGCGCTTCTTTGCCAGCGCACTTGCTCCCAGTGGCTTGTTCAGTGTTGTGGTTTGGCCCACCTACGCATAAAGCTTCGGTGCTAACGCTCGGGCGGACGCTCCCAGTGTCCGGGGTTTGGCCTACACACTTCGCGCACCAATTTGAAAAATTGACTATTTTTAGCTAAACGTTACCCAACACTAAATCAATAAGTGAATGAAAGATATAATTTTAGTTCTTTCCTTATTAATCAGCACTACTAATTTCTCTCAGAGTATTGACACCATGAATGTTAATTTTAGAGGAAATGACTTATACCACATTAAGAAGGGTACAAATTCTAGAGTCCTGATTTTTCTTCACGGAGGAGTGAACAACCCTTTGTTTGATGACACGTCAAAAGTGTTTGAATTAGATCTCCTCCTGGAAGGAAATAAATATCTAATTCCTTTGGTCTTAAAAAGTGGATACGATTTGGTTATTCCAGTAACCAATGACAGCATGAATTGGTTAACAAATCATAAATACTGTTATGAAAATCTCTTGGACTTTATTGATTCCAGCAAAACATACGACACTAAATTTATTTCTGGTTTTTCAGATGGTGGGACAGGCAGCTTTAAAATCTTTTACGACTATCCAGATTCCTTTCAGGGATTAACTGTGTTTAATGGCTATCCCCAACATGAGAACTTTTATCAAAAAGTAAACTATGAACGGATAAACAATAAGATGATAGCATTCTTCTCAACATTTGAAGATAAAAGAATTCCATACGAGTTTCTGCTTACGGAGTATTGCAAACAGAAAAAAACAAATGCAAACACTTTTTTTTATGTGAAAGAGGGGGCACATTCATTTGATGAGTACATGAAGAAAGAAATCAACTTATTTATACAAATAATGACTTCAAAGATTAACAATACACAAAACGAACCTATCCATGCTTATATGAAGAAAGATGAGGTACAGGAATTCTATCCTTTTCGCAAGAAAATATGTAAAAGGTACGGCTACGGTAAAAAGTATTATTTAATCAATAAAGAACAAGCTAAACAATATAAAAACAAGTAACATTGGGTAACAAAACAAAAACTGCATTGAAACGCAGTTTAGCCAAAACGTTGTAATCATAAAAGAGAAAATAATTGTTGAAGAATGAAATATATTGACATAGAAAGTCTTAACATAAGACTTGACTCTCTTAAAACGGATTACCACTCCAAAAAACCTTTTAAATATGTAATATTTGAAAACTTCTTCCCAGAAGAGATAGCAGAGGATATTTTGAATTCTT
>JAKVAQ010000065.1 GCA_022447665.1 Crocinitomicaceae bacterium | reverse complement strand
CCCAATAAAACATTGCGAAATCAATATGAAGTTCAAGACCGTATTTATGAAATTGAATTTATGATTTATGGTTATGATTCTCCTGGCACAAAAACTAAAGTAGAATATATGTATCTGATGGAATATCGTGATTTAATGAGGGCAGGTTTTGCAAGTAAAGAAGCGGGTAATTTTAAAGAGGCCATTCAATTGTATGAGGGTGCTTCGGAAATTTTTCCTGAGCAAGAATTTCCTAAACAAATGATTCAAGAGTGTAAAGTGTTGATGAAGTAGACAACTTACTTC
Source organism: Crocinitomicaceae bacterium (assembly GCA_022447665.1). Taxonomy (GTDB): domain Bacteria; phylum Bacteroidota; class Bacteroidia; order Flavobacteriales_D; family Crocinitomicaceae; genus JAKVAQ01. The sequence goes on along the minus strand of JAKVAQ010000065.1, from coordinate 7,174 downwards.
TTCAAAAAAGTGTAAATAAAACAGTGAAATCAGCATTTTTCATATTGTTTGTCTTCTTGTTTGGGTTAAATGCTAAAGCTCAAGAAAGCGATACCTCTGAGGTGAAGATTGATGTTTTGATTATGATTTCAGGGATGGAAACAGTTTATAGCCCTTGTGATTCAACTCCAAAACTTTATCTCTTTGAAGACGATCGTTTAATTTATACTAAACAGTTTGATTCACTTAACCAAACATTTGACTTAAGTTGGGATGAACAAAGGTTAGTAAAGGTCAACCACCTATATAAAATTGTGATTTCTGATAAAGATCCGAAGGGTCAAATATCTCAAGTTGATGAATTTACAACTTATGGAATAACAAATCACACAAGAATTATTAGAAATTGTAGGTTCATGCCAGTATGCTTGATGGGAAGAGAATATTCCCAATTTCATTTTAATAATGACTCTTTAGCAGATATCTGTGATTTCAAATGGCTTTTAAGAGACATAAACATCCGTGACTCGGCAAAAATCGAAATACAATATTTTAGTAATTCTGGCACAGATAAATTTGAAGAAAGAAAAGATTATTTAAAGAGTGTTTTAGTGGAGATGAATTATAGGGAAGACCAATTTTGGTTTGTTAGAAAAGAGACTGAGGAAGACGAGGACTTCATAGAGTTATTACTTTACAGTATGTGATGAAGAGAATTATTTTGGTCATATTCTTGTTCAATTCAGTGTTCTCAAATGCTCAAACTTGGGAAGATTCGAGTTATATACCTATAGATCTAATCTTGAAAATTGACCAAAAATGTGCGGAATTTTATGAATTTCCAGCTTTTTTTGAGTTATACGAAGATGACTCCCTCGTAATCAAAATACAATTCGATTCAATAAATCAGGAATTCTCTTTACCATATATTAAAGAATCCACTTGTAAAATTACAAGAGATCATAATTATAAGTTAATTAGTCGAGGGAATGATTATGTCCTAGATTCAGAAGACAACTTTTCCACTTTTGGGATTAAAAACCCTACAAAAATTATAAGGATTTCATCATGTTTTATTTGTTGCAAAGCTGGCTTTGAAGATGAATTTACTTTTTTCAGTGAAGATTTAAGTTTAAAGTCAGACAGTACTTTCCTTAATTCAATTGAGTTAATAATCAATACATCAGACTCTGCAGAAATCGAAATAATGTATCACTATGTTGAGAAAAATGAGGTTTTTGACGCTCGAATAGAATACCTCGAAAACCTATTATTAAACGCTGGATATGATTACAACCAATTTGGATTTACCTTTGGTCAATCTGCAAGGAAAGAGGAGTACTTCACCATAATGATAGTTAAATTATAACATGAGAATTATACTTGTTATTGTATTTGTGTCATCAGCTTTTACCCATGCTCAAACTTGGGAAGATTCGAGTTATGTGCCAATTTGGTTGGAAGTTTATTTAAATCAGGAACGCAGTAGTTTTGATGATTGTGACGGTTTACCTACATTTTATTTGTTTGAAGATGATTCTCTAGTTTATAAAGAAAAGCTGCTTTCTAGGTCAGATACAATTTCAATCAACTTTAGCAAAGATTCTAGCTTTAATATAACCTCCAACCATAATTATAATCTTGAATTAGTTTTTGAGGATCGACATGATAAAAAGTTAGCAGATAATTTTTCCACCCATGAAGTCGAAGCACCAACGAAATATATTCGAGACATTTCTCAAGTAGGTTGCTATGTTATGCTTGAAAATGATTATTACTTCAATGGTTTTGAAATGTTATCAGGTGATGAATGCGAATTTATGCGAACTATGTCATTTTTTATGCAAAACACTGACTCCATATATTTCGATATAATGTATAACTATGTGAAGAAAGATTCTTCATTTGAAAAAAGGGTAGATTATATCGAGAGCTTGGTTATAAGCTGTGGTTTTGATGAGAATCAGTTTGGGTTTACCTTTGGTCAATCTGGAAAGCTAGAGGACTATTTCAGAGTTGAAGTGTTGCACTATTAAATCGTTTCTAAAACGCTTTTTACCTGTAACGATTAAATTTAATCGCCAAATTGCCCTCAAAACCTTGTGTATTAAAGAGAATTACCTAACTTTGCCCTCCCAAATTACGCGTACAAAATGTCAGAGGGAGTAAAAATATTTTCAGGAAGAGCTACTAAAGGACTAGCAGAGCGTATTGCTGCAGACTATGGCGTTTCACTTGGTAACGTTATTGTTAGTGAGTTTTCTGATGGTGAGTTTTCTCCATCTTTCGAAGAAACAGTGCGTGGTCAGCACGTGTTTTTAATTCAATCTACAATGCCACCTGCAGAAAATCTAATGGAGCTTCTTCTTATGATTGACGCGGCTAAGAGGGCATCAGCAAAAACGGTTATTGCAGTTATTCCTTATTTTGGTCTTGCACGCCAAGATCGAAAGGATAAGCCAAGAGTTGCTATCGGAGCAAAACTTGTAGCGAGCATGTTAGAAGCTGCTGGAGTAGATAGAATCATGACCATGGATTTACACGCTGATCAAATTCAAGGTTTCTTTACGAAGCCAGTTGATCACCTTTACGCTTCAACTATTTTCTTGCCATACATCAAGAGTATTGATACAGGTAATTTCATCATGGCTGCGCCGGATGCTGGAGGAGCGAAAAGAGCAAATTCATACGCGAAGAAATTAGATACAGGACTTGCTATTTGTCACAAGAGCCGTAAGAAAGCCAACGAAGTTGCTGAAATGACGGTAATTGGTGACGTTTCTGGTAAGGATGTAATCTTGATAGACGATATGGTAGATACAGCAGGAACCTTGACGAAGGCGGCTGATCTATTTTTAGAAAACGGAGCAAAGTCTGTTAGAGCTTTCTGTACACATGCAGTGCTTTCAGGACCAGCATACGAAAGAATCAACAATTCCAATTTAACAGAATTGGTGGTTACTGATTCAATCCCATTAGTGGAAGAGTCAGATAAAATAAATGTGTTATCGGTTGCGGAACTTTACAGCAATGTAATGCGTAGTCTATTACACAACGAGTCAATTAGCACTCACTTTGTAATGTAAATTAACCGCCTGGGAATAAGTAATCTCGGGCATAAATAAATAAATAATGAAAGAAGTATCATTGAGCGGCTCAGTAAGACAGAGCGTAGGGAAAAAGGATGCTAAAGCAGTAAGAAATGCTGGAAATGTACCATGTATAATTTATGGTAGAGGAGAGCAAACTGGAGTTAGCATTAAGCACACTGACCTTGAAAAGGTTATCGTGTCTCCAAATGTTTACATTTTAAACATTGATGTTGAAGGTAAAGCTGTTAAAGCAATCATTCAAGAAGTTCAGTTTCACCCAGTAACTGACCGTATTTTACACGTAGATTTCTTAGAATTACAAGACGATAAGAAAGTGAAGATCGATATTCCGGTAAGAACTGTAGGGCGTGCAATTGGAGTTATGAATGGTGGTAAACTACAAAAGGTTTTCCGTAAGCTAAAAGTGTATGCTTACCCTTCTGATTTACCAGATGCAATTGAAGTAGACATTGCTAACTTAAGAATTGGTGGAATGATTCGTGTAGGTGAATTAGCGACTGATAAATTAGAAATGTTAAACCCTGCTAACGCGGTTGTTGTTGGGGTTAAAATGGCACGTGGTGCTGTTGCCGGTGCGGAAGAAGAAGAGGGTGAAGAAGCAGATGCACCAGCTGAAGAAGCAGCTGCAGAATAAATTAGAGAGTAAAAATCTATTTATAAATGAAAGGTTGCTACATTGTAGCGACCTTTTTTTATGCCTATAATAACATGAAGTACTTAATTGTTGGACTTGGAAATATCGGTGATAAATACACGGAAACCCGTCATAATATTGGGTTTAAAGTAGTAGACAAAATTGTGAAAGATGCCAATGAATCTTGGTCTACCCAAAAACTTGGTGATATTGCCACTGTGAAGCATAAAGGAAGAACACTTGTCCTATTAAAACCTTCCACATTTATGAACTTAAGTGGTAAGGCAGTGAACTATTGGATGCAGGCAGAGAAAATTCCTGTAGATCGAGTATTTGTGATAACTGATGATATTGCGCTTCCTTTTGGAAAACTTAGGTTAAAAGGAAAAGGAAGTGATGGCGGTCATAACGGATTAAAGGATATCATTGCCACCTTTGGAAATAATGTATTTTCAAGACTGCGTTTCGGTGTTGGTTCTGAATTTTCGAGAGGTCGTCAAGTTGATTATGTGCTGGGCGAATGGAATGAAGAAGAGAGAAAAACCCTAGATGAACGTATTAAGGCTTCCGCTGACTACGTTTATAGCTTTGTGACTATTGGCTTAGAACGCACTATGAACTTCCATAACAAAAAATAAAAATTCCCTTCCCCTTTTCGAGGGGGATTGAGGGGGAGGACTTCTTGAATGATGCCAAACCTATGCTTGAACCCCTTCTAAACCATATATTCCCATCAGGATACCAATCCTTTTCACACTTGTCGGGCGGTGATATTAACGAAGTTATTCGTGTCAAATTACTGGATGAAAACGACAAAGTTCTAAAAATCAATTCTGCTCAAAAATTCCCTAAAATGCTCCAAATTGAGGGAGAATCGCTTAATTTTATCTCAAAATATGGTATAAATGTGCCAAAAGTTGTAAAAAACGGGGAATTTAGAAGCCAACAGTATTTGGTTTTAGAATACATTTCCTCTACCGGTAAGTCAGCTACATTTTGGGATGATTTTGGGGTTGAAATGGCAAACCTTCATCAGAATACTCAAGGTTCTTTTGGACTTCATTTTGACAATTACATTGGGAGCTTACCGCAATCAAATAAAACGCATTCAACCTGGAAAGATTTCTTTATCAATGAACGCTGCATTCCACAAGTAAAAATGGCTACCGATGCTGGGTACTTAAGTAGCTTGGAATTGGATGTATTTGAAAGATTCTACAAAGAAGTTGATAGTATATGGCCAAAGGAGCAACCAGCTCTACTTCATGGTGATTTATGGTCGGGAAATTATATGGTGGATTCAAATGGAAATCCCATGTTAATTGACCCCGCTATTTATTATGGCCATCGCGAAATGGACATTGGAATGATGCATCTTTTTGGAGGGTTCCATTCTGATTTATTTGATGCATACAATGAGCGCTACGCACTTGAAAAGGATTGGCCAGAGCGAATTAGATTTAATCAACTCTATTATCTATTGGTTCACCTAAACCTATTTGGAATGGGATATAAATCTCAAGTAATGAATTGTATTCGAGGATTTTAATCGTGTAACCCTTTTTCTAAAATCCTTTATATAAATAAAAGCTATGAAGAGAGGGATTTTGTTGTTGTTATGCTTTGTGTCATTCACAGGAATAAGTCAAGCACATTTAAATTTTGAGAAGAATAATTCGTTAGGATCTGATGTTACCATGCGTGGAGTTGGGGGTAGTTTCCAGTATTATTTCAGAACAGGAAAAAAGAATTTACCAGGCATAAGTTTCGGAGCAATTCGTGAACAAGATATCACAAGAAATCAGACCTTCTTGAGTGTACCAGTCAATTTACATTTACGTCACTATTTTTTAGGGAGTCACGATTGTTTCGCTGGAGTATATATAGAGGGTAGTGCAGGTGCTAATTTTCAAATGCAAGGGATACTTGATTCTGATTTTTCAAATACTACTTTAATCCAAGGGGCCGGAGGAATTGGTGTTCAGCTTCTTCGTAAAGTTGATGTTAATCTAAGAGTTGGAAGAAATTTCTCACCAGACTTGCAATATAATTATGTAGGATTGCGAGCGGGAATACGGTTATAAGATCAGTAAAGATTCAACTATTTTAATTTTGTTTATTGATGGCAGTTTTTCTAAATTGGCACCATGAAATCATTAACCCTATTGATTGCCTTATTCTTTTTTGGCGCATACGCTCGCTCACAGCAAATTATAGAACCAATTGAAAAAGTAATTGTAAAGTTCAACTGGAGATTCTTAGACCTTGAAAGAATTGATGACCCTGAATTGCTTTGGGCTCCAGCGAGTCATTTTTTTAATCAGGCAGGTAACGAATTTCTTAAATCAAATAATATTGAATTGTTTGATGGGTTGTATCTAAAGAAATCTTTTCCATTTCTAAAAACAACCGATACTATTTCAATTTCACGTCTTGGAGATCGTATTAAAATACCGACCTTTTGGTCCGTTTTTTCTGCTGTTCCTCCCAATGGAATGAGTAGTGCCGAATTATCTGATAAACTTGATTTACTATATCCTTTTGTTATTTACGCACATCCCAATTACCCTATGGTTCTCTTCGATACACCAGATGATGAGTTCTACAATCAACAAAATTCTTTAGAATCAAGTTTTTTAGCAAACTCTTTTATTGAAGTGGATAGCGTTTGGAATATAGAAACAGGTAAACGGCATATTAAAGTTGGAGTGTACGATTCTGGTATAGACACTTCTCATCCTGATCTTAGTGTTTTAACTGGCAAGTCCTATTATGACTTACCTTCAGGTGTTGGCGAGGATTGGTGGCTAGATGATGACGGGTATTTTGGTCACGGTACTAAAATCGCAGGTATTATTGCAGCAACTAGGAATAATGGTATTGGAATTGCAGGTATCGCAGGAGGCAACGGAGAAGACACCTCGGGAGTGAGTTTAATTAGTTTCAAAATACTGGAAGCTCCGGGATCAGACGTGGAAGCAACAGCCGCAGGAATAGTAGATGGGGCGCGAAGCGTAGGAGGTTATTGGGATTGGAGCGATTTAACAGCTTTCGAATTTAAACCTCAAAATTTTCCAGGCTATGGTCTACACATTGCAAATCACAGTTATGCCTTTTTTGCCGAACAAATAAAAGATGTTGATGGTCCTGATAGCTTACAGGGTGATTTTATTTATTCACCCTATGTAGATTGTGAATTATGTATTGATGCCTATTTGTTTTCATTGGAGAATAATGTTGCTCATGTTGCGGCACGAGGCAACTTTCTAGACGTTCCTAGCGCGGATATTGAAGATGCTCGTGGCGAAGACAGAATGTGGCCTCAAGCTTATCCAGATCACATGGTAATAAGCGTTGGTGCTAGTGGTTATGACGGTCAACGCTGGGGGCAGTCTAATCGCTCAGTAGGTGATGGAACTGCTGGAAGCATGGTAGGTAGAAATATTGA
>JAKVAQ010000064.1 GCA_022447665.1 Crocinitomicaceae bacterium | reverse complement strand
TGAACAAAGACAAAAGAAGACTTACTAGATCAAACCATACGGCAACACATTTACTTCACCATGCGCTAAGAGAAATTTTAGGTACCCATGTTGAGCAAAAAGGATCTTTAGTAAACCAAGACCATTTACGATTTGATTTCTCACATTTCTCGAAAGTTACTGCTGAAGAAATCCAGACAATCGAAAAACAAGTAAACGATCACATTCGTGAGGGAATAGCTTTAGAAGAAAAAAGAGCCGTACCTAAAAAAGTAGCTGAAGGAATGGGTGCTATGGCATTGTTCGGTGAAAAATACGGTGATTTGGTTCGCGTAATAAAGTTTGGTGAATCTGTTGAGCTATGTGGAGGGATACACGTTGAAAACACCAGTGAAATTGGAAGATTTAAGATCGTTTCTGAGGGATCTGTTGCATCAGGTGTGCGAAGAATTGAAGCAATTACTTCTGACGCTGCTGAAGACTTCTTTAACAAGGTCTACAGTGAATTTGTTTCCGTTTCTGAACTTCTTAAAAAGCAGGATAATTTAGCTGAAGCGATAAACGAACTCCTTCAAAAGAACAATAAGCAGTCTAAAGAAATTGAAAGCTTAAAAAAGGAGCTAGCACAAGGCGTTAAAAACGGATTGAAAAATCAAATCTCTGATGAAAGTGGCATCAAGCTCTTAAAAGCAGAAGTTGCTCTAGGAACTGCTGAGATTAAAGACATTTGTTTTCAGCTTAAGAATGAGTTCGATAATATCTTAATCGTACTTGGCGGAAAAGATGGAGACAAAGCTTCTTTAACAATCTGTATCTCAGACGATCTTGCTAAGCAAAATGAATGGCATGCAGGAAATTTAGTGCGAGAAGCAGCGAAACACATCAACGGAGGTGGCGGAGGCCAACCATTCTTTGCAACTGCAGGAGGTAAAAATCCGTCAGGTATTCAAGCGGCAATTAATGATGTGCTCGCTAAAACCATAAATAATGGATAAGAAAACCAAAACATGGGTTGTATTAATTGGCGGAGGAATCTTGATTCTTTTAGCAATTAGTATTCTTATGAAATTCTGGCAAATGGCTATCGTTGGTGCAGTTGCATTTGGTTTTGGCTATTATTTAGGAGTTAAAAGAAGAAAAACTAAGGCCAAAAAGAATTAGAAAGCTAGCTTTTTGACAAATTAAATTTAAATTTGCCTCGTTAAAAGTTATGGAAAAACGAGTAATCCTAGATCAGCAATATTTTGGAATTACACTTAATCGTTTGGCCGCTCAACTTATCGAAAATCACCAAGACTTTGAGAATACTGCATTGATAGGGCTGCAGCCACGCGGAATCAATGTACTCACCCGTCTCAAAAAGATTCTTGAAAAAGAATTGGGTAAAGAAATTCTTTGCGGACAGTTGGACATTACCTTTTACCGTGATGACTTTCGAAGAAGAGATACGCCAATTATTCCAAGCGTAACCAATATTGATTTCATTATTGAGAATAAGAACATCGTTTTAATCGACGACGTACTTTTCTCTGGACGTACAATACGTTCAGGACTTGATGCATTATTGGCCTTTGGACGTCCGAATAAAGTTGAGTTATTAGCTTTTGTTGATCGTAGATTTGAAAGACACCTCCCTATTCAACCAGATTATTCTGGAAAAACCGTTGATACCCTCTCTTCACAACGCGTATCAGTAGAATGGGAAGAAATTGAAGGAGAGGATAAAGTAATTTTATACACCCAAGAAAAGACCGATGAATAATTTAAGTGTTGATCACCTTATTGGCATTAAAGACCTCACAAAAGAGGATATTGAAATTATTTTCAAAACCGCCGATAGCTTTAAGCAAGTGATCAATCGTCCCATTAAGAAAGTGCCTTCTTTACGAGACATTACCATCGCCAACTTATTCTTCGAAAACTCTACTAGAACGCGATTATCATTTGAATTAGCCGAGAAACGCTTATCTGCCGATGTAGTGAATTTCTCTGCTGCAAGTTCGTCTGTAAAAAAGGGAGAAACCCTTGTGGATACCGTGAACAACATCTTATCAATGAAAGTGGATATGGTGGTGATGCGTCACTCAAGCCCAGGCGCAGCAAAATTCCTTTCAGAAAGAATTGGAGCCGCTGTGGTGAACGCCGGCGACGGAACACATGAGCACCCAACACAAGCTTTACTTGACTCCTACTCTATTCGCGAGCAACACGGAGAAGATTTTAATGGAAGAAAAGTTGTGATTGTGGGTGATATCTCACATTCCCGAGTTGCTTTATCCAACATTTACTGCCTGCAAAAGCTCGGAGCAGAAGTTATGGTATGCGGTCCAACTACACTTATTCCAAAGCACATTGATAAACTCGGTGTAAAAGTTGAACACGACTTAAGAACAGCTTTAGAATGGTGCGACGTGGCCAATATGCTTCGCATTCAATTAGAACGACAAGACATTAAGTACTTCCCTTCTTTAAGAGAATACTCAATGCTTTACGGATTAAATAAAGAGATTCTTGATAGCTTATCAAAGAAAATTACAGTAATGCATCCTGGACCAATTAACAGAGGGGTTGAAATTACTTCAGATGTGGCAGATTCAGACCAATCCATTATTTTACAGCAGGTAGAAAATGGCGTTGCCATAAGAATGGCGGTAATCTACTTACTGGCGTCTAAAATCAAACGTCAATAAACAAGCAAACTTTACTTTATCGGCTTTCTTTCTTAACTTTGAATTATGCCCAACATCACTATTGCAATAGACGGTTTTTCTTCATGTGGTAAAAGTACTCTAGCCAAGGAAATTGCCGAGAAATTGCAGTATTCTTATGTTGATTCTGGTGCTATGTACAGAGCAGTTACGCTTTACCTTTTAAACAAAGGGATACTTAAAGATGGATCATTTATCAAATCTCAAGTTTTAGATGCGTTGCCTAATATCAACATCAGCTTTGAAATCAATCCTGATAAGAAACGATCTGAAACCCATTTAAACGGTAATAACGTTGAAAAGGAAATTCGAAAATTACATGTTGCTCAACACGTAAGTGCTGTAAGCGCTATCCCTGAAGTGCGAACAAAGCTCGTAGCTATGCAACAAAATTTTGGACAAAATGGTGCGGTAGTTATGGATGGACGTGATATTGGAACTGTTGTTTTTCCAAGGGCCGAAGTAAAGCTTTTCATGACGGCGAGTAAAGATATCAGAGCGCAACGACGCTACGATGAACTTCTTGCCAAAGGCGACAAAGTGAATCTTGATGAAATCCGTCAAAACTTAGTGAAACGTGATTACATTGATATGAATAGAGATGTGAGCCCGTTGAAGAAGGCCGAAGACGCTATAGAAATTGACAATTCTGAGCTCACACGTGAGGAGCAGTTAGACCTTGCATTGAACATCATCCAAAAAGCAATCGATAAATCAACAATCGAAGCCTAGTAATTTCGTCGAATTACTTCAAAAAGTTGGGGAAACCTCTGAAAAGTTTGTTAATTTTGCTGCCCTAAAGTTTAAATCTAATCTATGTCCAATAAAGTAATTGAATTATTAGGTAGTGAAGGCGAAGCACTTCTAAATCACAAGTGTAATACCATCTCAAAAGATATGCTCCTTTTACCAGGAGGTGATTTTGTAGATAGAAGCTTTGCACAATCCAATCGTTCACCTCAAGTATTAAGAAGTTTAGAGGCACTTTATAATCATGGAAGATTAGCTGGTTCTGGTTACGTTTCAATCCTTCCTGTTGATCAGGGAATTGAGCATTCAGCTGGTGCATCATTCGCACCAAATCCAATGTACATGGATCCAGAAAACATTGTAAAACTTGCTATTGAGGCAGGGTGTAACGGTGTTGCTTCAACGTTCGGCGTTTTAGCAGCTTGCTCTAGAAAATACGCGCACAAAATTCCTTTCATTGTTAAATTGAATCACAACGAATTTTTATCGTATCCAAATACCTTCAACCAAATCCCTTTCGGATCAGTTGATGAAGCTTGGAACTTAGGTGCTACTGCAGTTGGAGCAACGATTTACTTCGGGTCTGAGGGATCTGAAGCGCAAATCGTTCAAATTGCTGAAGCATTCGAAAGAGCGCACGAGTTAGGAATGGCAACAATCTTATGGTGCTACTTAAGAAACTCTGCATTTAAAAAAGATGGTGTTGACTATCACACTGCTACGGATATTGCATCTCAGGCTACACACCTTGGGGTAACCATTCAAGCAGATATTATTAAACAAAAACTTCCTGAATTGAATGGTGGATACCCTGCCATTAATTTTGGTAAGACTCATGATAAAGTTTATTCTGACCTAACTACAGATAATCCAATTGACCTATGCCGTTACATGGTGGCAAACTGCTACATGGGACGCAATGGTTTAATTAACTCTGGTGGAGCTTCTACTGGTAATGCTGCAACTGACTTTGAAGTTGGTGTTAAAACAGCAGTAATCAATAAAAGAGCTGGCGGACACGGATTAATTCTTGGAAGAAAAGCCTTCCAAAAAGAGTTTGGTGAAGGAGTGAAGCTAATAAATGCCGTGCAAGACGTTTATTTAGACGAGTCTATCACAATCGCTTAGGAAATTAAAATCATACTATGGGTTGGTTTAAGAGAGAAAAGCAAGGGATTACCACCACTACTGGTGAAAAGAAAGAGATAAAAGAAGGTCTTTGGTACAAATGTCCAAAGTGTCAAAGCGTTGTCTCTTCAGATGAGCACAAGGAAACATTGAATGTTTGTAAAACCTGTGGTCACCATGAGAGAATTACAGCGGAGGATTACTTCAATCTTTTATTTGATGGTAAATACACTGAGATCGCTAAGGGTTTAAAATCTGACGATCCATTAAAATTCGAAGACACAAAAAAATACGTTGATCGTGTTAAAGCTGTTGAAGAAAAAACAGGATTAAAAGACGCGATTCGCGTAGCACATGGTAAAATCGAATCTCAAACAGCTGTAATTGCTGCAATGGACTTTGGTTTTATTGGTGGTTCTATGGGATCGGTTGTTGGTGAGAAAATTGCAAGAGCAGTTGATAAAGCTATTGCAACAGAGTCTCCATTAATCATTATCTCTAAATCAGGTGGTGCACGTATGATGGAAGCAGGACTTTCATTAATGCAAATGGCAAAAACTTCTGCTAAATTGAATCAGCTTTCAGAAGCAGGACTTCCGTACATCTCTTTATTAACAGACCCTACAACAGGTGGTGTAACAGCATCATTCGCTATGTTAGGTGATATAAACATTGCTGAGCCAAATGCCTTAATCGCATTCGCAGGCCCACGTGTAGTAAAGGAAACAATTGGTAGAGATTTACCTGAAGGATTCCAAAGATCTGAGTTTGTATTGGAGCACGGATTCCTCGATTTAATCGTAGAACGTAAAGATTTAAAAAGCAAAATTGCCCAGTTAATGGCGCAGTTTGCTAATTAAAAAATAATAAAAGGTTGGTTATAACTTAATTTAACTACCTTTGCAAAGCTTTTTGAAGGACAAAGAGCAACATACATAAGAATCATTTAAATAATATTGGCATGTATTTAACACCAGAAATGAAACGTGAATTCTTCAAGAAACACGGTAAAAACGCTGAAGATACTGGAAGCGCAGAAGGGCAAATTGCACTTTTTACTTTCAGAATTGCTCACTTAACTGAGCACTTAAAAAAGAACCGTAAAGATTACGGAACGCAAAGAGCATTACAACTTTTAGTAGGTAAACGTAGAAGTTTATTAGACTACTTAAAGAAAAAAGATATTGAGCGCTACAGAGCGATCATTAAAGAATTGAAACTAAGAAGATAATTTTTTCTTAGCGACGTATTAAAGGGGGGCAATTGGAATTCGTTTCAATTGCCCTTTTTGTTGATATAACTCAAGTTTTAGGAGCCCAAAGTCGAACTGAAACTTATAGTTACATCAATCCCGACTTGATTCGGGATTAGAAGTTTTTTATAAATAAACCCGATTTGGGATAGAAGAAGCCCCCAAATCACAAACACACAAATATGAATGTAATTCAAAAAACCATTGACCTTGGCAATGGCGCTCCAATCTCAGTTGAGACTGGTAAGTTAGCTAAGCAAGCAGATGGTTCGGTAGTAGTAAGATGTGGAGACACTATGCTACTATGTGCCGTTGTATCTAGCCCAGAGGCTAAAGACGGCGTAGACTTTTTACCACTAACAGTTGACTATAGAGAGAAATTCTCTGCAAATGGCCGTATCCCTGGTGGTTATTTAAAACGTGAAGGACGTCCTTCAGACGACGAAATCTTGGTTATGCGTATTGTTGACCGTGCACTTCGTCCGTTATTCCCAGACGATTATCATGCCGATACACAGGTAATGATTCAATTAATATCTTATGATGGGGTGAACATGCCAGATTCATTGGCTGGATTCGCTGCATCAGCTGCAATCGCTGTTTCAGATATTCCTTTCGGAGGACCAATGTCTGAAGTACGTGTTGGTAAAGTTGACGGTAAGCTAATCATCAACCCTACCCTAGAACAAATGGAAGCTTCATCAGTAGACTGTATGATTGCTGGTACTGCTGACAACATTGTAATGGTTGAAGGTGAAATGGATGAGATTTCTGAAGCTGAGCTTGTAGAGATTATTCAATTCGCACATGACGCTATTAAAAAGCAATGTGCTTTCCAATTAGAAATTGCTGCAGGAGTTGAATCTTCTAAAGTAAAACGTGAGTACAGCCACGAAACACATGACGATGCTATTAAAGCAAAAATTCATGAGGCAGTATTTGAAAAATGTAAAGCAGTTGCTCGTCAAGGCTTAGCTGATAAAGCAAAAAGAGCTGAGTTATTCCGCGAAATCTACCAAGAGTATGTTGACGCTTTAGACGAAGAAACATTAGAAGCTGAATCACCATTTATTTCAGTTTACTTTAATAAGTCTAAGAAAGATGCGGTAAGAACAGTAATGTTAGAAGAGCGTATTCGTCTTGACGGCCGTAACATGGATGAAATTCGTCCAATCTGGTCTGAAGTTGATTACATTCCAAGAGCACACGGTTCTGCAGTATTCACACGTGGTGAAACGCAATCGTTAACAACACTTACATTAGGTGGAAAGTTAGATGAGCAAATGATTGATAACGCTGCTGGTAAGCGTTTCGAACGTTTCTTATTACACTACAACTTCCCTCCATTCTCAACAGGTGAGGCTAGACCAATTCGTGGAGTATCTCGTAGAGAAATCGGTCACGGTAACCTAGCATGGAGAGCAATCAAAGGAATGCTTCCTTCAGCTGAAGAAATGCCATACACCGTAAGATTAGTTTCTGATATTCTTGAATCAAACGGTTCGTCATCAATGGCAACAGTTTGTGCAGGTACACTTTCATTAATGGATGGTGGTATCCAAATCAAGAAGCCAGTTTCTGGTATTGCAATGGGTCTTGTTACTGATAACACTGGTAAGTACTGTGTACTTTCAGATATCTTAGGAGATGAAGATCACCTTGGAGACATGGACTTTAAAGTAACAGGTACTAAAGATGGTATTACAGCTTGCCAAATGGATATTAAAGTAGACGGACTTTCTGCTCAGGTTTTAACTGAAGCCTTAGAACAAGCAAAAGCAGGTCGTTTACACATCCTTGGTGAAATGATGAAAACAATTGATACACCTCGTTCTGATATGAAATCTCATGCTCCAAGAATCGAAGCATTTGAAGTACCTAATGACAGTATTGGTGCAATCATCGGACCTGGTGGAAAGATTATTCAAGAAATCCAAAAGGAAACTGAAACAACAGTTAATATTGAAGAGTTAGAAAGCGGTGCAGGTTGGGTACAAATCATGGCAGATAACGGC
>JAKVAQ010000063.1 GCA_022447665.1 Crocinitomicaceae bacterium | reverse complement strand
CAAGATGGATTCATGCAATTAAACTTAGGTACGTATATTAAATATGGTGCCTTTACAGCGGGTGCATGGTGGAGAGCGAGAGATGCATTTATCTTAACCATCGGAATTGACGCAGGTACATTCAGATTCGGTTATAGCTATGACATTACAATTTCACCTTTAACCAACGCTAGTGGTGGTTCACACGAACTTTCATTAGGATTGAATTTCAGTTGTAAAAAGCCGACGAAGAAGTTTAGAACAATTTCTTGTCCGTCGTTCTAAGAAAAACTGTAACCAAGAATTGATTTATTGTTATAGAGACAAAATAAAAAGAAAGTGGGAATTAAATTTAATAACATGAATGCTTCGAAACTATTAGTAGTAGCGCTTCTTGCAGTAGGTTTTATTGCATGTCAACGTGAACGTTCAAACGTTACAGGTTGGGAATACAATAACCCGAGAAATGGTGGTTTTCAAAAAGTACCATATTTCGATCAAGAAACTGGCCCAGGACTTATTTTAATAGAGGGTGGTACCTTCACCATGGGTCGTGCAGAGCAAGATGTAACTTATGAGTGGGATAATACAGCACGTCGTGTAACTGTATCGTCATTCTATTTAGACCAATTTGAGGTAACAAACTTTAACTGGTTAGAATACATGTACTGGACGAAGCGTACATATGAAGAATTTCCAATGATTTATAAGCAAACTCTTCCAGACACTAACGCTTGGAGATCTCCTTTAGCTTATAACGAACCATACGTAGAGTATTATTTACGTCACCCGGCCTACCAAAACTATCCTGTTGTTGGTGTTAGCTGGATCCAAGCAAACGATTTCTGTAAGTGGAGAACTGACCGTGTAAACGAGTACATTCTAATTAGAGAAGGCGTTCTTACATGGAATCCAGATCAAGCTGGTGAGCCTTTCACTACTGATGCTTATTTAGCAAATCAATATCACCCACAAGAAGAGCAACAATTAACTGATTTAGATCCAAATCAAGGATGGTCGGGTAAAAGAAAAGATCTTGGAACTCGTATCGTAAGAATGGAGGATGGTATCCTTTTACCACGATACAGACTGCCAACTGAAGCTGAGTGGGAATTCGCATATTACGGATTAATTGGTTCAATGACTAACGCGGAAGATCCTGGAGTAATTGAAAACAGAAGAACTTACCCATGGACAGGTCACTGGGTACGTCAGGACAATAAAGAATTCCAAGGAGATATTAGAGCTAACTTCGTAAGAGGTAGAGGTGATTACATGGGAACAGCTGGTGCTCTTAATGATGCTGCAGACGTAACTGCTCCTGTTGATTCTTACTGGCCAAATGACTATGGTCTTTACCACATGGCGGGTAACGTTTCTGAATGGGTAATGGATGTTTACCGTCCTCTTTCTCACGAAGATTTCGATGAATTCAGACCATTTAGAGGTAATGTATTTAAAACAAAAGTATTAGGTAACGATGGTGTTATCGATGCTAAGAATGAGCAAGTTCTTTACGACGTGTACGGTATCAAAGAATACTTACATGAGTTTGAAGCAAAGCGTTTCCAGAGAACTTCTGCTGCTGAGCACATTCCAGATGCAACGGATTCAACTGCCAATACTTATATGGGGATGGCGATGAACGTAAAATCAAGAAACGATATTGATTATTATAACAATCCACCAGAGCAAGTTTACTTATCTAGAAACAAACAAAAAGATTCACTAGAATTATTACTTCTTGATGAAATTAACTACATCGTAGATATGGCAATCCAACAAGCAGATGACCAATTCTACATGGAAGCTTCGGAAACTATTCAAACAGGTATTTTCGATGGTTTATTCGATGGTATTGACCAAAGATTCATTAGAACAGATGAACTTGGAAACGAATACCCAATGGAAATCATGCCAATGTTAAGAGCTGGAATGTCTGAGTACATTGTAAATACTCCAGGTAAATTAAAGTGGAGAAATGTTACTCAAGAAGAAAATATTGGTAGAAGAAATTACCAAAACTCTGACTACAGAGATTACGAAGATGGTGATTTTGAATCTTCAATTTCTTACGGTTCAGATCAGTTGAAAAACCAAATCAATGGTGGTGTAAGAGATGAGTCATTAGTAATGTACCAAAACGATCATGAAGAGTATGATTTAAATGGTACTCCAATTAAGCCGAATGATAGAACTTCATGGCCTACTACGCTTGTATCTGACAAGTCACGTGTATACAAGGGAGGTTCTTGGAGAGATAGAGCATTCTGGGTTGTAGGTGCTAATAGAAGATTCCTAGATGAAGATTTAGCCACTTCTACAATTGGATTTAGATGTGCTATGGACCGTGTAGGTTCACCAAGAGGACTTGGTAAGTACAGATAGATTTAAGACAACTTTATAAAAATCCCCGAGTGATGCTCGGGGATTTTTTTTGAACCTTTTTTTTTATTCGATGTACTTCTTGAAAAATTAAAACAAGCAGTAATGAAACATATATTCATCCTCCTATTTAGCTTCTTCTATCTAAACCTTTTTGCAGGCAGTGAAGAAAAAGTAGTCAAGTCAACAATTAAGAAAGTAACGGTTTACCAGCAAGGTGCTCAAATTACCAGAAAATGCAATTACAGTGTTTCTAAAGGAACATCGGTAATTGTAATAGAAGGAATAAGTCCAAATATCGACCCTAAGAGCTTACAGGTTAAAACATCAGGGGAAGCTGTTCTATTAGACTCTAAATACAACATCTTTTACCCTCAACCAGAACCTAACCCGACTCCAACCAATACTATTCCTGCTAAAATCCTAAAGGAAATCAACCTACTACAAGATAGTATTGCTGATGTACAATTTAAGAAAAGTGACATTACGCTTCAAATTGAAGTATTACAGAGTGAAAAAGCAATTATTGCGAACAATGGCACCATTAAAGGAGAAGGAAAAGTAAACGACTCTATTCCCCTACTCCAATCTGCTCTTGAATTTTATCACACAAAAATGAATCAAATCAATAAAGAGATTCTATTCTTACAACGTGATCTTTCTAATAAGCAAAAAACGCTGAATAGAATGAATAACCGATTGGCCTCGCTAAACAATTACAATTATAACAATGGACTAACGCGCCCTGGCAATAAGCCACCTGTGAACAGAATTGAAATTACCTTATCTTCTACTGTTGCTGCCTCAGGAAGAATTGAAGTTTCTTACTTAGTGAATGGCGCAGGATGGATTCCATTGTATGATTTAAGAAGCGAAGCATCGCAGCAAAAAATCGACCTAACATACAAGGCACAAGTATACCAGGACACAGGTGTAGATTGGGATAATGTTCAACTAAATCTATCAACAAACAATCCTTATACTAATAAAACAAAGCCTACTTTGAACCCTTGGTATTTAGATTATTATGCCTACCAATACAAAGATAATCGTGCTAAAAAGTCCACATATGGAAACGCAAGTGGAGCAGGATATAATCAACCAACAATGGCTTACGCAGAGTCCAACTCTGTTGAAGAAATGGAAGTTGCCGATGAAGATTTTGCTTGGGACGGAAACACAAGTGCAAACTTTGTCCAAGTAATTGAACAGCTCATTTCAGTAGAATATAAAATTGATTTGAGATATGATATAAAAAGTGATAATAAGAAAAACATGGTGCTCATTGATACCAAAAACTTAGAAACTGAATACATGCATTATGCCGTTCCTAAGCTTGATCTATCTGTGTACCTTGTGGCTAGAATTACGGATTTGGAAAGCTTGAATCTAGTTCCGGGTAAAGCGAACCTATTCCATGATGGTTCTTATTTAGGAGAAACCTACTTGAATCCATCAGTAATGTCAGATACCTTGGACTTGAGTTTGGGGAAAGATCCAAATGTACTCGTTAAAAGAACTCTTCTTAAAAAGGATACAAAAGAGAAAGTCGTCGGAGATAAGATAGTAAAAACCGTAGCTTGGGATATTGAAATCAAAAACCAGCGCGGTAAGTCAATTCCAATTATTGTTCAAGATCAAATTCCAGTTTCAAGAAATGAAGAGATTGAAATAGAAACGATTGATATTTCTAAAGCACAGCTCAATGAAATATCGGGAATATTAACCTGGAATTTAAAACTGAAGGCTGGAGGAAAGCAAAACCTTAAAGTCAGCTACGAGGTGAAATATGACAAAACACAAAATATAGACTTGGTAATGAATTAGTAAGAATTAAGGGGGAGGAATTTATTCCTCCTCTTTTATTTTTAATTGACCTACAAAGTCATGCTTTTTAGACTGCCCAATACTATCCATTACTTGTTCAAGAATTTCCTCAACAGTTTTATCGTAGTCTATATCTAACGGATCTTGCACGGTTAATTGAAGGGTGGATTTTTTCTTTTTTATGAGCATACCTTTTTTATCAAAGCTTCTTCTGAACCCATCAATTTTAAGTGGCACCACTAACGGTTTATGCTTTTTAATTAAAATAGCCGTTCCAATCCTTCCTGGCGCAAAAGCCTTTGTTGTCCCTTGAGGAAAAGTAACTACCCATCCATTTTCTATAGCGGTATCGATTTTCGCAGTCTCTGATCTATCTACTTTTCTTCTTACATTCTCGCCATTAGCTCGCCATGTTCTATTCACAGTTACCGCACCAGTTAAAGCCAATATTTTGGGCAATAAACCCGACTTCATTGTTTCCTCGGCCGCAACATAAAAGATGTTCTGCTTCTTACAGAACAAATAACCTGGATAGCGAATATTGTTAGGATAACCTCTTAACGCTGAATAAAAGACATGATAAAAAAACGACACATCGGAAAAGTATGTTTGATGATTTGATACAAAAAGTACTTTTCGATCCGGAAGATTTTTTATGCGCTCTGCACCTCGGATTCTTGATCGTAAAACAAAATTAAATCTGAAATACAAGAATGTTCCTAGAACTCTAATAATGAGCCTTCTTAAAAAAATATATTGACCAAAAATGTCCTTTTTTAAGATCATAGGAGTCGTAAAGATAAAAAGCTAAATTTAATGGACGCCTTAATTTCAGTGTAAGTTAAGAATCCAATTTCCGTCTTTGAAGGTGATTATCAATATTTTTAGAATTAATATAAATTAGCTAACTTTAATGCTCTTGCATTGTTATCAATGTTAGAAATTAAAGTAACTATTATTACTACCATGAAGAAAACTACATTTTTACTATTGGGTGGACTCCTTCTTTCTCCAGTTATGGGGCAAGAAGCGACCGCTAATAGAACATTCGTCTCAGAAGATTATCAGCAATGCGACAGATTCTTTAAAACAGTCCCACTTAGGGATATGATGTCAATAGAATATGTTGGTGAAGCAGAAGAACAACACGGTAAAGACCGTTTAACTGCCGCAGATTTAGGTGAATTTACAGACATAGGTATTCCTGAAAACAATGGCATTGATCCTATTCGTCAAGATTGGATGGGTGAAAGAACTGATATGAGAACGCTTTCGAACTGGAATGCGCTAGCAGGAGGATTTCCACCAGATCCAACAGGAGCGGCTGGACATCAATACTACGTTCAAGCGAAGAATGGTTCGTATAGAGTATATTCAAAAGAAGGTGATAACGAAGGTGGAGGATCTCTAAATGGTATTTGGGGAACGACTGGAGATGGTGACCCAATTGTGATGTATGATAGATATGCGGATAGATGGTTTATTTCTCAATTCGGATTATCTGGAAACAAAATCTTTATTGCGATTTCTGAAACTTCAGATCCAACGGGAGCTTACTACACTTACGAATTTTCATTCCCAAATTTTCCTGATTATCCAAAATACGGGGTTTGGCATGATGCTTATTACATGACTGCAAACTGTAATCCAAGAAACAATAACTGCATTGCTTTTGAAAGAGAAAAAATGTTAGTTGGTGATCCAACTGCAGGGAAAATAAATATGTCTTTCCCTTTCTTACCAGTAGCTGGTTTCTACAGTGTAGGACCTGCTTATGCTGATGGAGCAATGGCACCAGAAGATGATGAGCCTTGCTACTTTGTTGCCTTACAAGACAATTCATGGTCAGGAGTTAGTTCTGATGGCTTAAAGATTTACTCTTGTGAGTTAAACTGGGATTCTGAATCAGGTAGTTTAAGTGAGCATGAAGTAGTTGATGTAGCTTCATTTAACTCTATTTTCAATCCTTTCTCGTTCTCAGATTTGGACCAATTAGGAACTTCTCAAGAATTGGATGCAGTTGAAGAAAACGTTATGTACAGAGTACAGTACAGAAGATTCGCAAACTATAATGTTATGATGGTATGTCACACAGTTGATGCTGACAATACTAACCGTGCTGCGATTCGTTGGTATGAATTACGTGAATATGGAGATAGAGACTGGGAAGTTCACCAACAAGGTACGTACGATCCAGATGATGGAAATCATAGATGGATGGGATCTATTTCAATGGATGCCCAAGGAAACATTGCTTTAGCTTATTCTTTCATGGGACCAAGCGATTACCCCGGATTAAGGTATACAGGACGTTTTGCTGATGATCCAGATGGAGTAATGACAGTAGAAGAACAAATCGCCGTTGAAGGAGCGGGATCTCAAACTGTAACGAATAGATATGGTGATTATGGTCAAATGACTATGGACCCTTCTGACGATATGACTTTCTGGATGACTGGAGAGTGGCTAGGATCAGGCGGAAGTGTTAGAACTAGAGTATTCTCATTCTCATCTTGGCATTTAGTGGGTGATGAAGAAGTTCAAAACACAGCACCTTTATTCAAAGCATTCCAACCAACTCCAGGCTTAATAAGATTAAGCTGGATTGATATTGAAGATGAGAACTTATATGCTGAGTTCTATTCTACAAATGGTCAGTTGATGTATACACAACAATTAGACAATGATGTGAAGCAAAAAGATATTCCTTCATCGAATTTCGCAACTGGTATTTACGTGATCAAGTTAGTTGCTGGTGATAAGCAATACACTAGAAAACTATACATTGGACAATAATGCGAAAGACATTCCTGGCATTAATCGCTGGCACATTCCTTATTTCTTGCGGAGAAGCAAAAAAAATCGCGGATACTACGGAAGAGATCGCAGAGGAAACCACTGAGGAGATAAATAAGGTTGTAGAAGATAATTCTACCATAGCCCATGACGGAATCATCGTGGACAAATCAAAAGAAGAAGGTTGTACTTTCCTTATTGAAACAGATTTAGGAAATGGAACTGAACTTTTAGAACCAGTGCATTTACAGGAAGAATATAAAAAAGACGGATTAAAGGTGAATTTTACGTTTACCTATTCAAAGAGACCGAGTAAGTGTGGCGTTGCGACGCCAATACTGCTTGGAACCATAACAGGTTAATTTTTATTTAGCTCCGAAGACCTATTTGCCCCCGCAGATAGGTCTTTTTTTTGCCTAAATTTATCATTGATTGAACACACTGATTGATACATACGGACGAACTCATGATTACCTTCGTATTTCATTAATTGAACGTTGTAATCTACGTTGCACATACTGTATGCCCGAAGAAGGCATTCCACTGCGCGATCGTGCAGAATTCATGACCGAAGAAGAATTAATTTACATCGCAAAGAAGTTTGTTGAATTCGGCGTCAAGAAAATCCGTTTAACTGGAGGTGAACCCTTAATCAAAAAGAACTTCGCTTCTATACTAGATCATTTGTCTCAGCTCCCAGTGAGTTTGCACATGACAACCAATGGGGTCTTGTTAGATAAGTATTTTAATGATCTCGAAAAAGCCGGATTAAATCATTTAAACATTAGTCTCGATACATTACAAGAAGATCGTTTCGGAACAATTACGCGCAGAAAAAACTTTGCGCGCGTATATGAGAACATTCAAGAAGCAATTGCACGTGGGTTTAAAGTAAAAGTAAATGCCGTTCTCATTAAAGACTTTAACGACGATGAAATTCTGAATTTTATTGAATTGACTAAGAACAATAATCTTGGAATTCGTTTTATTGAGTTTATGCCATTTCAAGGGAATAAATGGGATACTACTAAAAAGGTAAGCGAAGAAGAAGTGATTCTAAAAGCAGCCAATCATTTCGGGCACAAGAACATCATTAAGTCACCATTTGAAAATAATGCTACAGCTCGCGTATTTCAGGTTGCTAATTATGAAGGTGATTTTGGTATTATCAGTACAGTAACCAATCCATTTTGCGATACGTGCAATAGACTGCGATTAACAGCTGATGGGAAGATGAAAAATTGTCTCTTTTCGAATAAAGAGACAGACTTACTAACTACACTCAGAAATGGAGGAGATATTACTTCATTAATATTAGAAAATGTGAAGGCTAAGAAAAAAGGATTAGGAGGATTATCCGACCTTTCCAAAAGCCTGAGCGAGAATAGACCAATGACAACTATAGGAGGATGATAAGCGTTGAAGAAGCTTTAGATATTTTAAAAAAGAACGTACTCCGTTCCACAATAGAGGAAGTAGACCTTTCACAGGCCTTAGATCTGATTTTAGCGGAAGATCTGACTTCGCCAATTAACATGCCCCCTTTCGATAATTCTGCGATGGATGGGTATGCTTTAAACATGATTCAAGCTTCTACTTCTTTTGAAATCATAGGAGAAATACAGGCAGGTAGTAAAGGTGATATAACGCTTGAGTCCAATCAAGCAGTACGCATATTCACTGGTGCTTTAGTGCCGAAAACAGCGAATACGGTTATTCAACAAGAGTGGGCAAAAGTAGAAGGAAATCAATTGACCTTTGATCGTGAAATAGAAACGAATAAAAACATTCGTAGGGAAGGCGAACAAATCAAAGCTGGTGCGGTTGCCATGAAGAAAGGACAGCTACTAAACCCTGCCGCCATTGGCTTCCTTGCTGGACTAGGTATTGAAAAAGTAAATGTGTATTCCTCTCCTAAAGTGGCGGTATACTGCACTGGGGACGAGCTTATTGAAGCTGGAAACACTTTGGAGCCCGGTCAAATTTATGAAAGTAATGGTAAAATGCTCATCGCTTCATTGGCTAAATATGGCTTTCACAACACGAGTTTACACAAGCTTCCAGATGATTTCAATCTTACTTATGAGGCCTTGAATAAAGGAATCAAAGAAAATGACATTGTCTTGGTTTCAGGAGGAATATCGGTAGGAGATTATGATTATGTAGGTAAAGCCTTTCAAAAAATTGGTGTAGAAGAGGTCTTTTATAAAGTAAAACAGAAACCTGGAAAACCACTTTTTGCTGGAAACACAAAAGATACCTTTGTATTTGGGTTACCTGGAAATCCGGCCTCTACCCTATCTTGTTTCTACAATTTTGTGCTTCCCTATCTAAATCAATTCAAGGGTGGAGCGTTTAAAGGACTGCGAAAAGTAAATTTGACCTTCGACGGCGAATACTCAAAAAAAGGTGAACGCGCTGAGTTTTTAAAGGCTATAGCGAATGAAAATAGTGTTTCGTTGCTCGGTCATCAGTCTTCGGCGATGCTGGATTCTTTTGCCATTTCGAATTGTTTGATCTATATTGACAAGGACATTATAGAGGTTAAAAACGGTGATACTGTCCCTGTTTTCTTGATTGATTAAATCTC
>JAKVAQ010000062.1:1281-9687 GCA_022447665.1 Crocinitomicaceae bacterium | reverse complement strand
AGATCATTTAGTAAAGATCTGATCAGAAAAGTATCCAAAAAAATTCGGGATAGGTGAACAGTCATTTTTCAAAGAATATGAACTTATAGGAGCTGATAGTAATGTAGCTTAGTTGAATATTCTTAATTCATATATAGCAGAATAACAAATAGATAGCGAAATGAGTTGCTAAGTAAGTAGCAAAGATCGGAAATCCATAATTACTTATTTATATACGATAGACTCCATTGAAAAATGGAGTCTTTTTTTGTCCATAATTTTGTAGATCAAAAGCTAGGTAATTGCAAGCGTAATGCGTATTTTTGATACGCATGTTAACCCAAAACATAAATCAGAAAATTCAGATTTTTAATGGTCGGCGCTTTATTAAAAAATAACGCGACAACTTACCGTTATGGGTTCCAAGGTCAGGAGAAGGACAATGAGGTCTACGATAGTGATGGGTCTAGTGTTAATTATTCATTCAGGATGTATAATAGTCGTGTTGCGAGGTTTTTATCAGTTGACCCTATAGCCAAAGAATTTCCACATAATGCGCCATATAATTTTAGTGAGAACAGAGTACTAGACGGTATAGAACTTGAAGGACTGGAAGTAATACACTATACCTCCAATTTACCAGGTTTAACAGGACAAGGTTCTGTTGATTTGGGTTTACCTGAAAATGCAGAACTTAAGGCTCAAATGGAATATCAGTTTGGGTTAACTTTATCTGCAGATGATGTTCTAGATGTTGACCTAGTAGCTCCAGAAAAGTTTAAATTGACAGAAGAAAGTCTAATGAACGAATATTCAGCATCTGAAGCGGGTAATGTTCCAAACAGCGTGGTATTGTAAGAATCAATATTTAAACGACTGAAAATCAGTGTTTGAATATTGGGATAATTTAGAACTCGCGCGCGACTCCCGTCGCGTGTGTATCATTTCACCCCCTTAAACACCCCTCAAATCCAACAAAGTCACCCCTCATGTTCCAAACAAAGTGGTAGAAAATTCAACTATATTTACCGCCATGTCAGAACGTTACAAAGTAATAGATTCCTCCCAGCCAACATTCATCACATTAACAATTACCCACTGGACAGATTTATTCGTCAGAAAAGAATACTACAATATTCTGGATGAAACTTTAAAATTCTACATAGAAAACAAAGGCCTAAAGGTTCATGCATACGTATACATGACCAGCCATATTCACTTAATTGTAAGTTCAAATAAAATAGAAATTCAAGATTTTGTAAGAGGTTTTAAATCATATACAAGTAAAGAGTTTCTTCCAATAATTAACCACCAAATAGAATCAAGAAAAGAATGGTTGTTAGCCAAATTCAGTTATGCCGCTAATCGAATTGCGCGTGGAGGTAATTACAAAATTTGGAAAGATGGTTTTCACCCTGTTTTGTTAGACACAAATAATAAAATTCAACAGCGAGTTGAATACATTCATTATAATCCAATAGATGCTGGCTTTGTGTTTCACGAACGTGATTGGGTAAATTCTTCTTATAGAAAATATGAAGATGAGAGAGAGCAACTGCCTTTTCAAGTTATTCCTTTGTATTAGTATGGTTTTTTGATAAAGGAATGAGTAATACAATAGACAGTGGATTACAATGAACACGCGACGGGAGCTTTTTCTCAGGCAGATCCAACCTTGCGTCATTCATCAGAGTTATATCGAATTGTGAAATCTGCTAAGAATTACACTTAAAAGACTAGTTTTTTATGTGTAAAAAAGGGTTGAACTCGCGCGCGTGTCCCCACGCGTGTGTGTATCATCCACTGTCAACCTAGTAAGAGTTAAACATGAATAGCGTCATGAGCAATAGGTAGGCCTGTTAAAAGCGTTTTTTCGGCTTAAGGTAAAAGCAGTAAAAAATAATCGGAAAAAAGTAAATTTAAGTTTAAAAGGAGCTGTTCGCTATCAAGAAAGTCACTCCAAAAACCATTGATTTCAAAACATTTGAAAATTTCAAAAAAATCAGGTTCAATTTCCAAAATAAATTTCGTCACTTTTTTTAATGAATTCGTCACAAACGATGAATTTATTGGCTTTTTCAGGAGAATTCAAGAATAATTTTGACCCAACGAATTTTTAATTCTCATCTACCTGAAACCGATGAAAAATTACTTTTTAGTTCCTTTTTTAGGCCTTCTTTTGGGTACGTCAACCCTCGCACAAGAAGCAAATATTTCTTGGAGGCAATTGCAAGATGCTTCTTTTACAGGTGAAGTCTTAGAAAGAACTTCGAATCGACCAGCTTATGCTGTTTCAACAGAAATCTTGTACGGAAATTCAGCAGAAGAATTTAATAATGGTTACTTAAAATACATAACTGAAGATGATTTAAAGGGGAAACAAATAGGTTTTTCAGAGCTAGATAATCAAGACTTTAAGTCTAGTGAACTAAAGTATTCATTTCATTTTTACGAATTTGGAGAATTTAGAATATTAGAAAGTGGAAGAAATAGGGGGAGTTTCACGTATGAAATCGGAGATGAGCTAATTATTGAACGTGTAGACGACAATGTAAACTACAAGAAAAACAGTGAAGTAATACGAACAGTAAGAGTTGACCCGAGAGAAAATCTATTTGTGGAGGCGATTATTAAGCGTCCATCCCCAGCTTTTACTGGTGCCAAGGTCAATTTTTCTGCGCGAAGAATTGATATTAGTGCTACAGTCAATTCACTTACTCATTCCATTGACTTAAGTGTTGAAGGCGCGAACGGACCCTTTACCTATTTATGGTCTAATGGAGCTACTTCTCAAGATGTATCGTTTTATGAACCTGGTGAATACGGCGTTACCGTTACCGATATATATGGAAATCAAGGCACAAAGACATTCAACATAAAAGAAGATGTTGAGTGGGATTACTTTACAGATACGGAAGTTTCAGGTTCTACGCTTCAACGCACAGGAACGCATAATTGGGGAGGTGCGAAATCAAGCCAATCAATTCCAGCCGAAAATGACGCGTGGGTTGAGTATACCTTAACAAATTCTGGAGGAAGAAAAGCTGTAGGTTTTGCAGAATCTGCAATTTCAGTTAGAAGGCCTCAAGATATGCGCTATGGTTTTTATTTTATTAATGGAAATAAGTTCAAGCTCATTGTCAACGGTAACTTCATTAAAAATTATGCACTTTACGAGAACGATGTATTTCGAGTGGAAAGGGTAGGGGAAGAGATCACTTTTTACCGAAACGGAGAAGTTCTTCATCAAATATCTAGTGGTTTTACGGGAGGATTAGCGTATTCAGCGAGTATCTATTCAGGGCAAGAAATTACAGCAGTTCGTGGAGGAAGAGAAACGCTAGAACGTCTAACTTCTTCGTATGCAGAGGGAGTGAATCTTGGCGCTATTAACGTAAGCGCACCAGAAGGAACCTTGCCTTATACGTATTTAATTAGCACACAGCCTATTGGTGAGTTATCCGATATTTATGAGGAGTATAAAGACAGTATCATCACCGATAGTGCAGCTTTTTTTGGCGGAAAGGTATCGAGTTTAACCTATTCGTTTGAAGGCTTACCTCAAGGTAACTATTATATAGCTGTATTCGACAATGAGGCCAATAAGCTTTTTCAAGGAACAGAGGTAGTAGCTCCAGAATTCACCATGATTAATTCTAGCAATCTACACCTCACAAGTACAGGAGTATTAAGTATGAATATCGCTTCTACCGGAGAAACGGCATATGGTGAAGGATTGGGTACAATTGGTATTAAAGATTATGGAGGCGTTTCATTTACTATCAAGGAGTTTGGAGATCTTAGTGTGGGACTGAGTCCTCTAGAATCTAGCGTAGCTACAAATGATGACGCCTTCGGTATTTACATGCACATGGAAGAAGATGGAACCGGTTATATTGCTGGAGTAGGCGTAGAATTTACCCCAATTGTTCTATCGGGAGAAACGGAAGTTACGCTGCTCATAAATAATGGAGACTTTATTGTTTATTTTGATGGAGAGCAAATTCAACGCGCACCAATTGATCTGGCTATTTTTGCAGAAGGGTTTAAATGGGGGACCATTTTTCGTGACAAAAAAGGGGAGATCGTATACAAAAATCCAATTGGGAAATACAATAGACCTCGTCCAATTTTTAAACCAATTTACCCAGAATGCGGCATAAATGAGGGGCAATTAGGAGTTCCCTTCTTTCCTCCTTTGATGTTACCTGGCGGCATGTCTGTCTCAGGAATTACATTAACCAACAATCACACAGGTGATGTAATCGATATTCTTTATGGTGCGGTAAACGGGCCTATTCCAGTAGGGAGCTATACGTTGCAATACACCTATTCCTACTCCTATACAGGAGTATTTGGAACTATGGTTATAGGCCCAATAACCGCTTCAGAACAATTAGCAATGGGGTATCCTGTGGTTTGGGAAGTGCTACTCCCAGGCACAACTCAATATAATGCAGATCCAAGTTCTTTGGCTCAAATTGGTGTTTCTACGAGTTCCGCAACAATTGCAGAATCAGAGGCAAAAACAATTCCAGGGGTACTCAATTGGTTTCAATTCGAGTCTGTCGTATATCCACCATATCCTGAAGAGTATTTTTCTTATCCAGCGACGTACCAACAAATGCGATTCCAGGATCCAGGTACCGGAGCAACCTTAATGTTTTTAACCACTTCCAATACCGATTTTTCAACGAATCGTTACTATGGAGGAGACCTTATTGGAACAGATGCCAATAACTTAAATCCTCAAGGAGTATTCCGCTTCGATGAGGAAGATGGTACCATTGGAATGTTCTATGAAGGAGCTAGTTTCTATACAGCAACTTCACCTTTAGGTACAGGTCCCTATTACGCCGATTGTTTCCAATACGGTAAGCCGGTTTACAAAAATATGATTGCTTCATTTTGTGCTGATTATGGTCCTTTTGACCAATACATTCAGCCTACTCGAGAACCGGTTGGAGGCTACTTCTTATTGCCTGAAGATAATGTACTTAAGGTTGAATTCTTTGAAGAATATGCCTTAGCAGGTAATCTCAACTATAAAATCTTGAACTGGATGGGAGATGATGTATCTGGTGGTGCGGTAGTGAGTGAAGAATTTGGTGATAACCGCCTGGACATTACTGTTCCAACTTCTTTGCTAAGTGGGTATTACATGCTTGAATTAATCAACGATAAAGGTGAAAACTGGTTTATCCGTTTCAAAAAATAATATGAAGAACATTGCTTTAATACTTGGCCTAATCGCTATGGTCGGCTGTTCTGAACAAAAGACCGATGAAATCGCAACAAATACCCAATACATTCAAAATTGGGAAGAGGCGAATGAAAGAGAATTTACCCCAGGTTCTTCCTTTGAACTCTTATATGGAGGTGAGCTTATTCTTATTGAGAATGAAGGCGATGAGGAAGAGGTACATTCTATTCAATCCGTTACGCGACAAGAAGAAGATGTATTATTTACAGCTAAAAAGATTCCTACGGTTTTATACCTTAAAAATCAAGGTTTAGAAGGAGAGCGCTTGGAGACAGCGCTTACTGAATTAGAAAATGAGCAGCTCTTTTATTTTGATTTCGCCGATGAATTAAAGCAGGATATTCTTAAGAAAAACTTCAAAGAAGGATACGAAGAGGCCGTGAGTTATTTAGCTTTTGGAGTAGAGAATGATTTTCAGCTTATTTCGGGAGTCGATACCCTGAAAAGTAATTATGCTCAATACGAGAGAACTTTCCATTTAGCCCCATACGAAAGGGTTTTGGTGAGTTTTTCTGGTGCTAATTTCACGGAAGATTTCGAGCTGATTTACAACGATATTTTATTCAATAAAGGAAGAATTGATTTTCAATTTGCCCCTGAAAGTTTGCTAACACAAAATAGCGATCCGTCATGATATTAAGAATTAGAAATAGTTTTTTAGGTAAGGCTACCAGCATGTTTATGGTAGTTGTATTTGTGGTTACCTTAATGCCTCAACAAGTACAAGCCTTAACAGGAGGGCCAGCCCAGCCTGAGTTTAACACGTTCACACCTATTGGTACTTCCGATATGGTGGATCTCGCTTCAGGTGATTTCAGCTATAATATTCCATTGATGGATGTAGGAGGTTTTCCTATAAATATCGCATACAATTCTGGTATTACCACAGACCAAGAAGCTTCATGGGTTGGTCTTGGCTGGAATCTTTCGATTGGTCAAATTAACCGTCAAATGCGCGGTATTCCGGATGATTTTGATGGTGATAAGATGAAATACACCAAAAACATGAAAAAGAATACCACCATAGGTGGATCATTTGAGTTTAGCCCAGAATTAGTAGGAGTGCCGGAACTTGACGATAATAATGTACCAACCGGTAATTCAGTAGATAACCCTTTGAATATCGCTGTGAATATTAATGGAAGCTATAATACTTACAATGGAATTTCTATAACCCCTACCGCAAATTTCAAATATGATTTAGGTAAAATAGGTTCTGCGGGACTAAGTGTTTCATCGACTCCGGGTGGACTTGTACTTGGCCCAAAATTGAGCTTAAAAGCCAAACTGAAGGATTCTGAAGAACGCGATATCAAGATAAGCGGTGGCGGCGGCTTTGGCGTTGTATTCAATGGACGTCAAGGATTAAAAAAATTCAACATGTCTGCCGATCTCAAAACTTACTATAAAAAGAAACCCATAAAACTAAAAGGAAAGTCTAAAATATCTTTCGTCAAGAACACTTATACCCCGACGATAGAACATGAGACCGTTACTACATCCGGAACATACAATGCCGCAATAGGTTCTGAATTTACTGGTCTAGAAAATGAATCAGAAATCGAGGCATATTTTAGTGTTCAGGCAATTGCAGACCAAACAACTTCTAAATTAGCCTATGGTTATAATAATACGGAGAAGGCCGAGGAAAAAGATATTCTTGACTTTAACCGTGAAAAGGATGGTAACTTTTCTAAAAATTCAACCAACCTCCCTATTACTAATTATACATACGACATTTATTCAATTCAAGGTCAGGGTATTTCTGGAATGTTCCATCCTTACCGCTCGCAAGTAGGATATGTTTATGATAATAAGGTGGAATCCGCAGCTGGTGAAGTGGGCTTAGGTCTGGAGTTTGGTGGAGGAAATATAAACCATACCGGAGTGGACGTAGAAGCAACCGGTACAGAAACTTCATCAGGGGTCTGGGATAATGGAAAAAATGAAGCAAGAGATACACTTATTCCAGTTGGTCAATTAAAAAATGAAGCAAGAGAATTCTTCTTGCCTAATGATCCACTAGTAGATCCAGAAGATATTGATTATGAGGAGGTATACTATAAAACTGTCGGTGATTTAGCATTTGACCCTCAATACGCTGAAATTTTTGATGGACATCTCGGCGGTTACGCACCAATGCGATTTAAAATGGGAACAACTCCTTTTTTAAGGAAGATTAAACCAAAATATGAAATTAAGTCACCAAACTCTGCAGATTACTATGAATACTCTTTAGATCAAGATCAAATTAAGCGTGATTTACGTGTAAAGAGAAATCAAGAAATTCAAAGTATCACAGCTGCTCAAGCCGATTTACCAGCGCTAAAATCATTAGGATTCATTCGAAACCCAAATTCAATAGGGAAAGACCATCATACAGCCGGTTTTATAATCACGCGAAATGATGGAGCGAGGTACGTATATGGCAAGGCTATATATAACAACTTGAAAAAGGAAGTGACTTTCGCAACAGGAGCTGGAATTGGCGGTTCTACGGAAGAGCAATCCGCGTATGATTGCACAACAGGACTTGTTGATTATGAGCATGGAGTGGACAATACAGTTGACAATAATCATGGTGACAAATATTTAGATATTGCTGAAACTCCTGAATATGTGCACACTTTTCTACTTACTTCTTTGCTTTCCGCTGATTATTCGGATGTTGATGAAATTGATGGACCCTCACAAGGAGATTTAGGATCTTATACCAAATTCAAATATCAGGATGATTTTTCAGGAGGTGCGGTAACTGAATACAAATGGCGAGTACCATTCCAGAAGGACAAAGCCAATCACAATGAAGGGCTTAAAACAGACCCTACAGACGACAAAGGTTCTTATGTATATGGGGAAAAAGAACTCACTTATTTAAAGACGATTGAAACGAAAACACACATTGCAGTATTCTATACTTCGGATAGAAGAGACGGAATAGGAGTAAATGACGAAGCTGGCGGTCTTCCAATAGATGGAACTTCAAGTAGAATGCAAAAGTTAGATAGAATTGAATTGTATTCAATTGGTGAATATTACGATCAGGACTTGAACATTCAAATGGATGCTATACCGATCAAAACTGTTCATTTTGTCTACGACTATTCCATGTGTAAAGACATACCCAACAATGACGGTGGAACTCATCAAACCGATTGGGACGG
>JAKVAQ010000062.1:0-1271 GCA_022447665.1 Crocinitomicaceae bacterium | reverse complement strand
ACATATTTGTCGAAAGCCTTGTGTTGCAAACCTCTTCACACTTTTTCAAACATGCGATTTATGCAATAATCAGCTGTATTGTGACGTATACTGATGTTTTCGATACTGAATATGATTCTTTTGAAAATTTAGGAGGTAAACTTACTTTGAGACAAATTTTCTTTACCTACCGCAATTCTAAAATGGGCAAATATTCGCCGTACGAATTTTCTTATGGAGATGCTGATCATAATGGAACCGAAGATCCAGAACGAAACCCACCTTACAATTTAAAAGCCTATGATGTATGGGGATGTTATAAACCTAACGAAGGAGGGTGCGAGGTTCAAGAGGAATTGACATCGTTTGAATATAACTATGTTGATCAAGAAGCGGGTGATATCAATGACGATTACACTGCGGCTTGGACCTTGACTGATATTAGATTACCATCAGGGGGAGAAATTCAAATTGATTATGAATCGGATGATTATGCCTATGTTCAAGATAAGGATGCCATGCGCATGTTCAAAGTTGCAGGCGCAGGAGTAACGCTAGACCCTTCAGAGCCAGATAACGATGATTTTCAATTTTTCCCTGAATTTGGAGTTGATTCTCAAGGCTTAAAAGAAGCATTATTATACAAAGGAACCCAAGATGCAAATTATATCTATTTCAAATTAGATGAAGAGGATCAAACATCATCTATAACAACTGAAAGTTTTAGAGAAAAATATGTTTCACAATTAGAGGATCAGCAAAACTTGATGTATTTCCGATTTTTCATGAATACTACACCTCAGGGTGGAGTTAAGTTGCAAAATTGGGAAAATGGACCTTTTGATTTTGTAACGGGTTATGTAGAAATAGACCCGGATAGTTGTGGAACTTTCACTCATGGAGGAGATCAATTTGGAAGTGTCTACATGAAAAAAGTAAAGCTTGAAGGAGGCTTCGGTGGAACTGCCAAAGTTAATCCTATTGCAAAAGCAGGATGGCAATTTGTAAGAAATTATTTACCTAAGTACGCTTACGAAATTCCAAATGCGAACGATGCAGAGCCGATTTCGCAAACTTTAGAGTCTGTATACCAGCTAATTCAAAACTCAATTGAATTAATAACTGGGCCTAATGGTTTATTAAAAGGGAAAAAAGTGGCACGAAGGTTTGTTCCGGAAAAATCTTGGATCCGTCTGGGTAACCCTTCTAAAGAAAAATATGGTGGTGGATGCAGAGTGAAAGAACTTGTAATGACCGATGATTGGGCATATATGCAATCTGATGGTTTAATC
>JAKVAQ010000061.1 GCA_022447665.1 Crocinitomicaceae bacterium | reverse complement strand
GAAGGTTTAACTAAACTATTCAGCCTATTCTTTACAGAGCTAGATATAGATTTTCAGATATTAATGACTTCTAACAAATATGATGTTTTGATAGATCCAGACTATTGTTCTCCATATGCCTTTGACGACTATATAATATATATCAAGAAGCATGACATCTATATTTACCCGGGACAAAATTCATCTCAAATAAATCATATCCCTTCATGGTTAGTCGGTAATAACGCATTGGTGTTAGACCAAAACTGGGATACACAAAGGTTTGTAGAAGTTCCATCACAGGATCCAGAAAAAAATAAAACATTCTTAAAAATGGCTGTCACACTACATATTGATCAAAACACATCTTCTATTGAAATTGATGCTTTTGGCACTGGAGAAATCGCTCATGACTATAATGATGACTATTATTATTCAGAATCCGAGGAAGAAAGAAAAGAAAATATAGAAGGATACCTTAACTGGCGTATTGAAGGAGCTACTATCGAAACTCTGGATATCGTAGAAAAAGAAAAATGGGGAGATATAACAACATGTGAAGACTATGAATGTAAGAGGGCATTTAGTGCAAGTATGACAGCTTCTTCATTGTTCGATAACATGGGTGATAAAATATTAGTCAACATAGGAACTATAATCGGACCCCAATCAGAACTTTATAGTGAAAACGAACGAGTACTTCCTATCACTAACTCTTACAATAAAAGTTATCAGTTCGAGATTCGTTTGACAATCCCTGATGGTTATAAATACGCTGGACAGGAAAATGTAGAAATAGATAATCTATTTAAGAATGAAGAAGGCGAGGAAATTGCCGGCTTCAAATCTATATTGAAGGAAGAGAAAGGTGAAATTATTATTGAAATTTATGAATTCTATAATCAGGTTAATATTGATAAGAAGTATTACGAGGATTTCAGGACAATAATTAATTCTGCGGCCGATTTCAATAAGGCAATTATACTATTAGAGAAGATATAGAGGGTTTCTTTGAAACCTTCTTCTAACCGCACCTCGCCACCAAATCATCACACCAAGTTCTTAAATCCAAATAAGACTCTACGGCTCCGTTCAATGGTTGGTCAATCTCCTTTTTAATCGCATTTCGAAATTCCTCATAAACCTTCAAATTCTCTTTATTTGGATGCTTGGAAAGATCAATAAAATTCTTCTCCGCAAATTCTATGAAAGTCTGCTCGAGCGAGTAATATACTTCTCTTTTTTGCATGATGTTTTTTGCCGTCCTGCATTGTACTTCCATCAAATCAAGCGATTCTAATTCAACGCTCAGTATAATGTCTAAAATAGAAGCGAAACTGTACAAATCCAAACTATATTCTGCATCAATTGCACTATTAATCACCTGCTGATTTACACGCTGAGCTTGACGATAATCTTCCAAAATAAAATAAGACTTGGCCAATTCATAAGCGTAATAATTCCCTAGTGTAAACGGCATGTTCCCTTTTTCTTCCTTCAAGTATTCTTCATGCTCCTTCACCTTCACTTGTAGATTATCAATATCCTCAGCCTTATTCAATTCCATCAATTGAAAGAAACAATAGTGATGGTTGGCCTTATTGGCTTTGGTATTTTGAATTTGAAACAAAGCATTCAGATGTTTCTGAGCCAAATCAAACTTCTTTAAATGAATTGTTGCCGAAATTAAGTGGGGATAAATTGCAGGGATCCATTCCTTTGAGAAATACGGTGAATTAATCTCTTCCAACATTTTCACTTGCTCCTCAGCATGACTATAGGCTTTTTCCCAATCACCACTGGAAGCCGTAATGAGGTATAAAATCTCATGAAATAGGTATCTGGCGCTCTTTGAAATAGCTTTATCCTCAGACTTTAGCAATGGTGATTGAAGGACTTGTTCAAAGGTTTTGGCCATAGAATCGCTCCGAACAAAGGTGTATTTCTGCACCAAACTTCTTACTTTGATATATAGGGTATTGTACTTGAAGTGGTTTTGATACCGTTCCAAGTTCTTTTCCATTTTTTCCAAGACTTCGGTACGGTCAATTTCCTGGGTAAGGTATTGTGAGAGTTTCTCTAGCTGATCCAATAATCGAAGTACCATTGAAAAATCCTCTTTCTCCAATTTATCTTTCAAGGTGTTTTCAATCAGATGTAGTGCCTGATGAAGTAACCCTTTCTGAATCAAAATCTCTACATGTTCATCTACCCTCTTACCCCTACTTTTACTGAACTTGTATGAGAGAAGATGCTTCACTATACTATCATAGAGATAATGCTTTTTTACATCAAGCTGATTTACAAACTTCTCTCCATGAAAACGTTCTCTTAATACCTTTTCGTCATAACTCTTCAATCCCCTTATGTAGTTAAACAACTTTAGATAATCTGTTTCCTTTTTTCGGGCACCCTTTAAATTAAGGCTTACATAGCGGGTTTCAGAAGGACTTAATGACTGAATCAATTCAAACAAATCATCTCTCCTTTTCATCATTAGAAATATAGGGTTTTTCTTTTAATTTTTTTCCTGTACTCTTTTCTTGAGCAAACTTTGCACCGAACCAAAGAAAAAATGCCATGAGAAATATATTACTACTCGGAGCTCTCACACTTTCATTATTATCGCTTGCACAAGCAGGAAATTTAGTCGTCGTTGATTATTAAGGCGCCAATAATTACAATAAGGTACAAACATCCCCTTCCTTCTCCTGGACTAGTATGGCGGAACCTTGTACTAGTGGAAATGCCGCACACGGAATCACAGCTGATACAGTTGATCAAATCGCGTACGAAATGGTACACATTAGTGAAAACCACTCTAATGTTCATCTTTTTAGAAATGATTTTTCGAATCAAGAAGATGTTGTTGGCTATCCTGGAAAAACAATGTATTCAATTGCTTACAGCCATGAATTAGGAAAACTATTTACTGTGGGTATGCCTACCAGTTCAGCTGGAGCAACACAAACACTTTACGAAGTAGATAAGGTTACTGGTGCTCTCACCGCTATAGGTGATTTGGGAATTACAGGAAATGCTGATGGATTCTATTTTGTAAGTAGTGGTTACGCAACAGTAATCGGTCTGTGTTACGATCCTATCTCTGGCCATCTTTTAGCAACTACAGCGAACAGTAGATTGTACAGTATTGACCCTAGCACGGGAGCCGAAACCTTAATTGGTTCAACGGCTGTAGCTTATTCTGGACTAGCATGGGATTATACGCTCGATAAGCTTTTCGCTAAAACATCTGGTGGATCAATTAGAGAAATCAACATAGCCACTGGAGGAACAATAACTACTGTTGGTAGTGCTGATGGACAATTGGGTATGACCTATGCTCCATTTGCCAGCACTACGAGTATTTCATGCGGAACAGTGACCCCAACGGTGTGCTCAACAACTACTAATGCTTTTACTACTTCATCCTGTACTTCTTATACTGTGCCAAGTGGAGATGAGACCTATGATGTAGTGGGCACTTTTACCGTAAACGATACCATACTTAATGCAGGAGGATGTGATAGTATATTAACGATTACCTACACCATAGAAGGACCGGCCACAAGCTCAATCACTGAAACAGCGTGTAAAACGTACACCGTACCTAGTGGTGACGAAACTTATACTGCCTTAGGTACTTATTCGGTTGAAGATACCTTAACCTCAATTGCAACAGGATGTGATAGTATTATTACCATAAACCTAACCATTGGAAGTCCAGACGTAACTGTATCGGTTTCGGGAATCACCCTTACTGCAGCTGCTACAGGTGTGAGCTATCAATGGATAGACTGTTCTGATAATTCTCCAATAACTGGAGCTACAGGACCGTCATTCACGCCACAAGCCGATGGGTCGTATGCCGTAATCATTACCGATGGAGCATGTTCTGACACATCAGCTTGTGAAACGGTAGCTGGTTTAAATACAACTGAATTTGAAGAAATAGATGTATTGGTTTACCCAAACCCTTCCAATGGAATCATCACTGTTCAATCCAATTCTTCTGACCCCATTAAGGTTGAAATAGTGGATGTATCAGGAAAAGTAATCGCACTGGTACAAGCAGAAAATGGTAATCCAACTATTGACTTATCTGCGTTCGAAAAAGGAATGTATTTCCTTCGCCTGCAGCAAGGAGAATCAACAGCCATTCGAACCATTACACTACAATAAAGTTGTTTGAGTATAGTTTAAAAGTGAGGCCAGGTCATGTTGATCTGGCTTTGCTTTTTTGAAAGAGGTTTATTTCGGTTTGTTCGAGTGTTCACGAAAAATGAGTGAATGTATCGAGAACTTTACGAATTAGAAGCCTGCCTAAAATCCGGTGTATTCTCGATACAATTATGCTCGATCGAGATCTCACATAATCACTCGAACAAACCAACATCAAGCCAAAAGGACAAAGAAATTGAACGTTAGTTTTAATAACTTGTATTAACTCAAAACATTAACTTAACAAACTGCAGGTGGCTGAGGGTTCCGCAAGGAACGTCTCGAAGCCCCGGATAAATAAGCAAAATGAAAACACTCATCCCCATATTAACACTCCTCCTTCTCGCTTGCGGTAATAATAAAGAAGTAACTGCTGTAAAAGAAGATGGAGAAGACAGCCAATTTGAAGATGGCGACAATATCTACGTACCTTATTCGACTGATTCTATTGCGGAAATGGCACCAACTATCGCTGCTGATCACAACGTACTCATTACCTTATCCAACTATCATCCGTATTGTGGTGGAATGGCTCCTACTCCAGAAATGCTGGAAAACCAAACCTCGCCCTATTCGAACACCGTCTTCATTTTTATTGATAAAAATAAAGGCACCGAAGAACGGATAAAAACGGACGAAAACGGGATGTATAAACTCATTTTACCGGCAGGTGAATACGCCATTCGTGAGACCTTCAAGGACACAACTTTTGAAGCCTTCTACGAACAAAACCTTATGCCCAATAGTGAATTTTATTCTAGCGGCGATAAGAACTGCTATAAAGATTGGTGGGAAGCGAACTTATTGGAATTTGAAGTCACCCAAACCGACACAGTTTACCAGTTTTTTGCCACACGCTATGCCCGTTGCTTTACAGGAAATAATCCTTGTGCTTCTTATGATGGGCCTTATCCTCCTTGATGGGTTTCTTGTAAATATCTTAGGTCACTGAGCCTGTCGAAGTGCCGGATTAAACGCATAAATTCGTACAAGAGATAATGCCTCCGACAGGCTTGTGAAATCACGGTGTCCAAGCCCTTCGACTCCGCTCCGGAGAGTCCGGAGTTTAGCCCCTTTAGAAGCAGTAATCAAAATAATTTTGACACCTTCCCGCACGTGCGGGACTCAAAGCGGCCAATTATTTTGCATAAACCATTCTATCCATTATCTTTAACCCTCCCAAAACCCGGGTAGTTTGAAGAAACACCTCGTTCATATTTGTATGTTATTTCTTGTCCTTTTCTCAGGACTAAGAACATCCGCGCAAACCTACCCCATCACCACATTCGTAAACCTTACTCCGCCGTATTCCAGCTATTTACCAGATTACGCCGACCCTTTCAACAATAAACTTAAGGTACTCCTCACCTTGAACGATTTTACTATTCCTTCTTACCAAGTAAAATTGCGGTTTAAAATTGAAGGGACGGGCTATTCCATAACGTCTACCGACCTCACAAGTCTGCCCGTTTATACAGTAACACCAGGAGTGCCCATAGAAATTTCAGGGAATGATTTAGCGCCGTATTTAAGTACATCTAACCTCGTTTTTACAGGGGTAAACCCCATAGAATATGAGCGGACCAAAGTACTCCCGGAAGGACCCACCAGCATTTGCGTTGAAGTGATTGATTATTCCAATCCCAACCAATCTTTATTGGGAAATCCTGCATGTGCTCAAGCTTGGTTTTCATTAAACGACCCTCCTTTATTGAACCTTCCTTTTTGTGGTTCTGAAATCCCAGCAACCGACCCTCAAAACATTGTTTTTTCATGGACACCATTGTCTATGGGTTCTCCTTTTGGACCAAGTACTGAATACGTTTTTGAACTCTTTGAAGTTCGTCCAAACTACGCTGGAGCTTCGTCAGGTGAAGGTGATGATGCTACAGGCGCCGCTACCGACCCTAACGTAATTGTCACTTCTACCCTTCCTATTTATACCACAACCACCACCAATACCATGTTGAATTATGGGATTATTGAACCTCAACTTCAGTTAGGAATGGAATACGTGTGGCGGGTGCAAGCCAGAGAAATGGACGGAAGAGCGATCTACAGAAACCAAGGGTATTCAGCAGTTTGTACGTTCACTTACGGGAACATTGCCGAAGAATTGGCGAACGATATTGTACTCGAATTAGAAGCTCAGGGTATTGGTCCCCGACTGGCCGTTGCTAGCTGGAACATGTCTGCAAGCTTTACCTCTTATATTTTAGAAGTTCGCAAAACCGGTAACCCTGACTTTACATGGTTCCCTTATGAAACTATTGAAGGGTCTTATAACATCTCCAACCTAGAGCCAGAAACCGAATACGAATGCCGGGTAAAAGGATTGGTAGGTACATCATTTGAATCGGACTACAGCAATATTGCTACGTTTAATACGACAGCGAAAACCGAATATGCCTGCGGAAGCACTTCAATGCCAGGCACAGCCACGGGAATCACACCTTTATTGAACTTAACGGCAGGTACATTTTTGACCTACGGGCAATTTGAAATGCGGGTAACCCAAGTAGAGCCATTAGGTGTTCCCGGTAGGTATAAAGGATATGGAGAAATAACCGTTCCTTTCATATTAACCTCAGTTCCCGTGAGGTTTGAAGATATTCTGGTCGATGAATATTTAATGGTTCGTGAAGGAAGAGCCGATGCCTTAACCGATGGTGTGGCGGGCCTCATTAATATGATGGACCGAGAATTTGTGGATGGTGTTATCGATGCCATTGAAGTGGACACATTAGCAGGGGAGGTCACTGTTCATTTTGGGGACGAAGAAAAGACGTTTAAATTCCCAGAAGAAGGTCCTTTAGTGATTGAAGATGATTCTGGACTGATTTACATTATTGACCCTGACGGAAGCATTTCATATGATGGAAATATTACCATTGATTATGAAGAAATGCAAGCTTCAAAAGGGTATCAAATTTACTTTTTAGAAGATGAAGACCAAAGCTTTGGTTTTGATGGACTGGAGCATTTAACATGGCGATCCAATTACGGAACCATTGTCTTGGGCGATGGTCATCTCTATCCCGTCCCTTATAAATCTTTAGGTGCTGGCAAAGGAGATGTAGTTAAAGCAATTTTCCGCAATACAACGGACGCGAGTGAAGAAATTTCATTCGAAACCCGAAGCGGAACTTCTGTCCCGTACATTCAAGACAATGACTCTACCTATACACTTCAATTAGGCGGATTGGATAAAGACGAAGACATTCTCGCTTATAACGGAGAAGACAAAATAGGAAAGTTAACGGTGAAGGTGTATGAGGAGTTGGTGCAAAAAGTGACCATCATTCCTTTAGGTTCAACTACCGTTTCAGCATCTATTGAAGAAGGGATTAACGAAATCTACAACCAAGCCAATGCCACCATGGAGGTAGTTATTGACGAAGCCTATACCAATACTACTTGGGACCTCAACGCCGATGGTAAAATGGAAGCTCCTTCAGACGTTGGCTTAATGAACAAGTACAGCGACGAAATGAAAGCCCTTCGGGAAGCTTATTTTGAGGAACATCCTGATTATGATAAAGAGAGCATTTTCATTTTTGTGGTGGATGAATTTGACCAAGCCGATTTAGATGGGTATATGGTCCGCGGAAAAGGATTGGGTTTTGTGGTTGAAGGATCTGGAGACAACGTATACGCCCACGAAATTGGCCACGGTGCTTTTGGTTTAACCCATACCTTCCCCGAAGTTGACCAAGGAACCACCCACAATTTATTAGATTATTCTGGCACCCACGCCACCCATTTCACCGCCAAACAATGGGATGCTATTCATAGCCCAATGCCGGTAATTAGCTTTTTGGATGATGAAGAGGATGGGGGGATGAGCTATGCAAGTTTAGTTGAACTTGAACCATTTAAAAATGAACTCGATGGAAGTTTTACTTTCTTTAATCCTAATGGGTATTACATCACG
Source organism: Crocinitomicaceae bacterium (assembly GCA_022447665.1). Taxonomy (GTDB): domain Bacteria; phylum Bacteroidota; class Bacteroidia; order Flavobacteriales_D; family Crocinitomicaceae; genus JAKVAQ01. Next base: position 4,270 of record JAKVAQ010000061.1, on the reverse strand, counting down.
TTACCTGCATCTACTCAACAAGTATATCTAAGTACTTTAGAAAGGTTTAAGAACGATTCTCCTACCCCAATTGGCAGCTTAATAGGATTTGTTGATGAAGAGGGGATTTATTATAAAGCTATTAGGGTCAACAGTTCAGATATCGTTTATCGTGATACTATTGACTCTGAAAACGGATATGTTGATTCACTTACAATACTTAATCAGCCAACAAAAGGAATCCTAGGAATAAGCTATGTCCTTGCCAATACGAATGATCCACTAGCGAAAACGCACATGGCAAGTATAACGACTTCTTATTTCCAGGCTCCAAGTCCCATTAATCAGGAAACATATGATGACCAAAATGAAGTGCCAATAAATGATGTTTACATGCACCCTACTTCATTTATCCCTTCAGAATCATACGGTAATATTACCCCTTCTGAATACGTAGAGTTGTTGAATGTCGGTGATGAAATAGTGGTTATTTATAATAACGTCGGACTCCCGAATAATAGCTTAATCGATATTCAAGCGACGGAGTATTTTGGAGGAGGTCGAAATGCTTATCAATTTCTTAAAATGGAATTCGATGAGAATACACCTATTCAGGAGTATTTAGTTTTTTACGATTTTATAAACTCTCCCTTTATTGAGTTGATTAGTAAATTAAATTGTCTCAACACTTTAATTTCTAGAGAAAAAGGGATTTACTTGAATGTTGTCAAGCACAATCTTGAAGTTGAACATGCAAATACATCTCCTTTAGATAATGTCCTTAATATTCATGATCTAATCGGAGAAACAATTGACCGCTATGCAAATATCAATAATTATGCTGCAGAGGTAGTTGAAGAAGGATTAGTTCCTTTATTCACATACATTGATAATGTAGGCAGTGATTGCTTTTATCAGTCTCTCAACTATGAAAACAGGGTCTTAGTTATGAACGCTGTAGTAAGCGATGATAGCTACTGGACTTATAATGATCAAAGCACACTAAACGAACTTTTCATTCACGCTTCGGGTGAGGAAAAAGTTGAATTAGTTAAGAAATTTAAAACCAATAATTGGTTGGACACAATTAATCAACAGCTATTTCAATGGTTTGACATCAGGGATGATAAGGATTTCTATAGTGTTAAGGAATTCTATAACTCTGTTACAGCTGTGTTTGTATCAAATTATGAGAAATTTGACCGAGCTCCTAAGAAGAGAACTAGCACTTTCTATGCACATAATCAGCAAATTGTCCTTAACAACAGTCCACCTTCTTCCATTCACTCGACCGTGCCAATTATACTTGATCTTCCGGGCACATATACCATTGAAACTAATTACTCTGAATACCCAATTCTAATCGGAGATAAGAGGGGAGTCTATACCTTAATTGAACCTGATCCAGCCTTTTCATACGCAGAAACTGTATACGCCGTAATAAATGAAAGTTCAGAGGATGTTCCTTACGAATACGCTAACGGTAAATATACAATTAGCGGCAACTACTTACTTTCGAGCGCCTGTAAAAACTCTATCCCGTTTGACAGAGAAACAGAGGCTCGAATGCCTCAGAATACGTTTCTTAACTTAAATGAATCCTATGAAATTGATCCTTTTGAATTAGTTGAAGTACATTTCACTTCAACATTTGGAAGTCAAGATATAGAAGCTGGAACAAGTATTTTAATACCAGCTTACGAATTAACGCTTTATGAAAAAGCAGTGACACTACATAAAGTTCAGTTCTACTCAAGACTAGTCCTTGATGCTGTAGAAATAAGTGTAGCTCTAATGACTGCACCGGCAACTTTTGGAGGGTCATTACAGCTTCTTGGAGCAATTGCCGCTATAGATGCTTTCGTCGCAATTGATCAAGATTCCCAAGAATCTCTAGAGGCTTATAATGCTTCCTTTTATCAAAACTGGAACATTTTTAAATCTGCCGTAGATATGGTATCGCTAGCAGGATCAGCGACATTTGGACTATATAAAGTAGCTGCATATATCGGTGGTGCTGTGAAAAACCGAAAGGCGATTCTAGTTGGTATGATGTTGAATCATATGGTACGAAAAGCACCCAATATTTACGACGATGTTGAAAATGCCTTTTCTGCTCGTAAACTACTTTATCTAGAATCTATAGGCACAGGGAAAAATCTAGATGAATTGGCTGACATTTATCTCTGGAATGGTCAAAGAATTTTAGGAAATTTACCTTCTGGAAATTCAAATTTACTACTTCAAACAAAAACTCTTTTAAGACAAAACGGTCTGACCGATGTTTCTAGCCTTAATAAATTGGATAACTGGAATACCAATACTCTTTCAAAATTTAATGAGATAATTCAAGACCCTATCTATGCAGGAATTATAAATGAGTTTAGACTAAATTCATCCTTATTTGATTATTTCAAACTCATAGAAGAGACTTGGTGGGCAAAATATCCACTAGCTGGTTTATCCAAAAGAACAGGTAATACTATTCCAGAAAAATTTAAAAATTATATAGGTGAAATCGAAATCACTACCACGGGAACTAGTAAACTAAAACTAAAAGCCACTAACCTTGAGGAATCTACTCCACAATACATTGGGAAATTATTTGATGATGTTGTAACGCAGAAGGTAACAGAATCATGGACCACAGGAAATTTCGATGATTTTCCAGTAGAAATATCCGAATATTTGGCTGACTTAAAGAATAAAGGATATAAATTAGTAGTCGAACCTCATGTCAGCATTAATAGTAAAAATCCAAAACCTGATTTATTGTTTTTTGGCAGTAAAGAAATTGCTGGCGTAACTATTTCTGATGTGAAATATCTGGAAATCAAATACCTAGATGACGTGGGATATACTTCAGCACAGAAGGAAATAACTAACAACCTTCCAGCCGTTGTGACTGAAAAAAATGGGCAAGTTATATTAGACCGTATAGGTGGTGATGAAGTGGTTAGTCCAGGACAAGCATTTACAATTAATGATGTAAAAAAATTCACAGTTAACAAATCAACAATAGATCTTGAACTGAAATGAACCGAGATATTTTAGATGAAAAAGTACGTTTCGAATTTTCCAAAATATGTGAAAATTTCGGTCTAAAAAACATTTACACGTTGGATCAAAAAATTGGTTCTACTAACTTCACTGAAAACGGTCATCACATATTTAAGTTCTCTTTGTCACAAATTATAACAACGGGTGTACAAAAAAATCGCTTCGAAATAAATATTTTGGGATCTTGCTCAATAAAAAATGTTGAGACATTTTGGATAGAATACAAGCCATTAGTTAGTCCAAAAATGCTTGTAAAAGATCTTTCTGAAAATGAACCTTTACATTACCCAGCTACGTATAATTTTTCTTATTCTTTGGAAAGAGTGCTAGATAAATTCCCGTCCAATGTAAACGGGAAATGGCTATCATTTGAAATAAGTGAAAGCGGAATAGCCGAATTCAAAGAAGTTGCAAATTTTATTATTGAAAACGATTATACTGACCAAATCAAAAATCCTCTGAGCATTGAAAAACTGGATAGTGACGTAAACTCAACAATTGAAATTGGAAAGCTTGAAAATTATTTGATTCATAAAGATGGTTTTATCTATCGAAGAATGATTATAGCGAAGCTTAATAAGAATCAGCTCTTCGATGAAATATGCGATTATCACCGATCCGCGTTCCCTCAATACCTTGAAATAGCCAAACAGCCTGGAAATGAGTTTTTAAAAAATATTCCCGAAGTGTTTGAAAAAGTTTATGCTAAATTGAGAGGGTTGTAAATTTCAGCTCACTCCACATCTTGGAAAAAGAATAATCACTCTATTTTTACCTCTTTATTAACCCAAAATCAAACATAATGAAAGCACTTTCGTTTGCATTACTTATTGCCTTAAGTATATTATATAACTGGAAAACCTATTGTTTTTAAGGTGGAGAATTAAACCGAAATAATGCCTCCTAAAACCCAAAATAATAACAAACCAGAACTCAAAGAAAAGCGTAAAGAACTCCGGAATAATGCGACTTCTGCAGAGCGTTTGTTGTGGCAAGCTTTAAAAGGTAAACAGCTTCAAGGCCGAAAGTTCCGCCGTCAATTTAGTGTGCATAATTATATCATGGATTTCTATTGCCCTCCCTCGCTGCGCAGTAGCTGAGCTGCTGCGCCCAAATTAGAAGAATTCGCTTCTTTTTATTAAAACCTACCTATTTATCCCATGTTTTCAAATCAAAAACACACCATTAAAAAAAACGCCAGTTATTACTTAACCTTGACTGTAGTGGATTG
>JAKVAQ010000060.1 GCA_022447665.1 Crocinitomicaceae bacterium | reverse complement strand
CATTTCGACAAATGGTTATTTGTATTTACACATTTATCAAAACTTCAAGATCGACCAAAAAGATTACAAGAAAAAATCTTCCAACAATTATTTGAAGCTGCTGAAATTGCAAATCTTCCAAAAGAAGACAGAGAAGCTTATGAAGAAAGTTTGAAACATTATATGGATATAAAAAATGTAGTAGATACCTCTAGATTAGAAGGAATCCAAGAAGGAAAACTTGAAATAGCTAAAACTATGAAATCAGAAGGCGAATCAGTTGAAAAAATCATAAAATATACTGGTTTATCAAATGATGAAATTGAAAAACTATAAAAAGATAGCGGCTTGCCAAGCAGCTGTTACAAAAACCATAATGCCGCATTCCTCTGCCGCATACCGCATAAACGCCTATGCAGCTAACAATACCTTGGGGCTCCCCTCCTAAAAAATCTAGTCTTCCATCAATATGGTTAATATCATTGAAATAAATCATGTATATTTAACGCCCAAAATTAATAATAAGAGATCAAAAGGGAGGATTGGAGGGCCGTTGGGTATAGTATGTAATTTGAAAAAAAATATATGGAGTTACCAAAATATCATTAAGGTTCTTGCTTTTTTCTACATCTGGATAAGATTTATCTGTAACATTAATATTTTGATATATTATGATTTAATAAACAATAATTCATAGTGAATTAGAAATAAAAAGGATTTGGAAGAAAAAGAGCTACTTTAAATTTGGTTTGCGAAAAAGGTGAATAAGAATATTGGATAAAATAACATGTATTTCAGGATATTTTCACTTTGAGAGATATAGTGCGGTACGCGATATATAATTTTTCAACTGTAATAACTATAATTGCGGAAATACTTTAGCTTGGAATAAAAAGATCTTCAAGTGAAATTTTGGACAGACAAACTGATTAATGAGATTGGTAATGAGGCATTTATTACAGATGCTTTAAAAAACATTGTAGATATTCTTGAATCCAAAAAAGACTCTGAGAACTTGTGAATAATGAATTGACGCCATATCATGCAAAGTATTACGCACACGAACTGACCCGAAGATGCCCTTCGGACAGTATAGATAAATTGAGTTCAACGCTATTGGATGCTCAGGTTGACCTTAACCCACATCAGATAGAGGCTGCGTTGTTTGCGTTCAAATCACCACTATCGAAAGGGGCTATTTTAGCGGATGAAGTCGGATTAGGAAAGACTATTGAGGCAGGAATATTATTGTCTCAAAAATGGGCGGAAAGGAAAAGGCGGCTACTGATCATCTGTCCATCCAGTTTAAGGAAACAATGGAGTAACGAGTTGAAGGAAAAATTCTTCCTTCCTTCAATTATTTTAGAGTCAAAATCCTTCAACAAAGCTATAAAAGATGGGAATCCCAATCCATTTTCACAAAATGAAAATATTGTAATTTGTTCTTTCCATTTTGCACGTAATAAGGATGTCTTTGTACGCCAAGTTATGTGGGATCTGGTCACTATCGATGAAGCTCATCGATTAAGGAATGTTTACAAAAAATCGAATAAGATTGGAAAGGCAATACGAGAAGCATTGTCTGGACGTAATAAGGTTCTATTGACTGCTACTCCCTTGCAAAATTCTTTACTTGAATTATATGGTTTAGTTAGCTTTATTGATGAACATACTTTCGGAGATATAAAAAGTTTCCGACAACAGTTTATCCGACCAGAGGAAACACAATTTCTGGATTTGCGAGAACGAATAAGCCCTGTATGCCAACGAACTCTTCGCAGACAAGTTCAAGAATATATCAGGTACACTAGTCGCATTCCAATTACTATTGGGTTTGTCCCTAGTGATGAAGAACATACGCTTTACGAACAAGTTTCCGAATATTTACAGCGTAAAGAGTTATATGCTTTGCCTACTAAACAAAAGCATTTGATGACTTTAATCTTACGCAAGCTACTAGCCTCTTCAAGTCATGCTATAGCAGGGACTTTAACGGGGTTAGTTGAAAAACTACAAAAGGTAGTCAAAAATAAACGCAAACTATGGACAGAGTTTCAAGCTACTTTAGAAGAAGAAGTTGAATCGCTAACTGATTTAGAATATGAATGGAATGACGAAGTAGAGGAAGAAGTTGAAATGTATACTCCTGAAGAAATTCTGGCAGTAGAGGAAGAGATTCAGGAACTAAAAGCTTTCCGAGACCTAGCATTATCGATTGTTCATGATGCAAAAGGAAAAAATCTCAAAAGTGCATTGGAGCAAGGTTTTGAAAAATTAGCAGAATTAGGTGCACCTCAAAAAGCTTTAATTTTTACCGAATCTGTTCGAACTCAGAATTACCTTTTTAAGCTTTTAGAAGAAACAGGTTATGAAGGAAAAGTGGTTTTGTTCAATGGCACAAACACAGGAGAGAAAGCAAAAGAGATTTATAAAGCCTGGAAGCTCCGGCATGTAGGTTCGTCTAAGTTTACAGGATCTCTTAATGTGGATAGACGTGCTGCTGTAGTAGATTATTTCCGTGAAGAAGCAACTATAATGGTAGCTACGGAAGCTGCTGCTGAAGGAATCAATCTCCAATTTTGTTCCCTTGTCATCAACTATGATTTGCCTTGGAACCCGCAACGAATTGAACAACGTATTGGGCGATGTCATAGGTATGGGCAAAAGTTTGATGTAGTTGTGGTCAATTTTCTCAATAAAAGGAATGCAGCTGACCGTCGAGTTTTTGAATTATTGGATGAAAAATTCCAGTTGTTTAGTGGTGTCTTTGGAGCAAGTGATGAAGTTTTGGGTACAATTGAGTCTGGAGTTGATTTTGAAAATCGCATTGCAGAGATTTATCAGACTTGTCGAACAGATAAAGAAATACAGATGTCCTTCGATGAACTCCAAAAGGAGATGGAGGATCAAATTAATAGGAAACTCAAAACTACTCAACAGAAGTTGTTGGAGCATTTTGATGTTGAAGTAGTCGATAAATTGAGAACCCGATTAGCTGATAGTGAAAAATCCATCCAAAAATATGAAAAATGGCTATGGGCGATTTCTCGCTATCATTTAAAGAGTGCTGCCAGATTTGAAGAAAACAATTACCGCTTTTTCTTAAACAACAAAACATTCAACGGAAAGCCATTTGATATTGGCCCATATGGTATGGGACGCATTATTAGCGATGCTCATGTTTATAGGGTTGGTCATCCGCTTGCACAAGAAATTATTGAATTGAGCAAAAATGGTGAAACACCTATAATGGAACTCATTTTTGATCTAACTAACTCTCCATTCAATATTGCTGCACTAGAAGATTATAAGGGGAAACGCGGCATTGTTAAAGTGATAAAAATTACTGTTGATTCTTTTGAAACTACTGACCATATCTTATTCATTGGTAACGACTCTAATAATAAACCAATAGAAGGAGATTTACTAAAACGATTATTAGAATTACCTGCAAAAGCCCAAATCACTTCTTTGTTACCAACTGAAGAATCCTTTTTAGAAGAAAGAGAATCTTTTGAGAAAAAGCGATTATTAGAGCTACTTCGTGAAAACGATAACCGCTTTTTCTTGGAGGAAACAGAAAAATTAACAAAGTGGGCTGAGGACAAAGTATTTGCCGCTGAAAATGCCATCAAAGAAACGAAAGCCAAAATCAAAGAGTTGAATCGACAAAGCAAGCAAGCACAAACATCTCAAGAACAATTAGAGATTCAAAAACAATTGAGGGAACTTACTCGCAAGCAACGTCACCAACGTCAAACCATTTTTGATGTGGAAGATGAGATTGCAGAGGAGCGAGATAAAATGATAGGAGACATTGAAGAAAGAATGATGCGTAAAGTATCAGACGAATATATATTTACAATAAAGTGGAAACTGATTTAAAACAATATGGAGAATCCAAATTATAAAAAGCTTATAAAAGTATTAGAAGAAATTTTTCAACTCAATCAAGCAGATCTAGATTTTGGTATATACCGAATCATGAATTACAAGCGTGATGAAATTCTTCAATTCTTGAATGAAGATTTAATTCCTCAAGTCAAAGCAATTCTATCTGAAAATCTTTCAGGAGATAAATCAAGTGTTCAAAAGGATTTAGATGATGCTATAAAAGCTGCTCAGGGTTTGGGAATGAATCCTGATGATTCTCCCAAAGTACAACAGTTACGTCAGCAACTAACTGGCTCTACTGATATTGAAGCAGAGGAAAATGCAGTTTTTGCTCAATTAGCCAATTTCTTTAAGCGGTATTATGAAGGAGGAGACTTCATTTCATTACGTCGATATAAGGAAGGAGTGTATGCAATTCCTTATGAAGGTGAAGAGGTGAAGTTACATTGGGCAAATCATGATCAATACTATATCAAGACTTCTGAATATTTGAAAAATTATGCTTTCAAATTATCTAATGGAAAATTAGTACGATTCCTTTTGTCGGAAGCAAGTACTGAGCAAAATAACAACAAAAGTTCAACTGGACAGGAAAGGAGATTTGCTCTGTATGAGGAGGAACCAATGAAGGTAGCGGAGAACGAATTACAAATATTTTTCACTTATGAGCCTGTTGAAAAATCAGTCAAACAAACTAAACTTTTAAATACTGCTTTTGACACTCTAAAGTCTCAAATACCGTCCGACTTCCAAGAAGTGTTAGTAAGTAACGAAAAATCAAAGACAGTAAAACAGTCTAATAGAACTTTACTCGAAAAACATCTTCGGGACTATACGGCTCGAAATACTTTTGATTATTTCATTCATAAAAACTTAGGGAAATTCCTTAGACAGGAGCTAGATTTCTTTATTAAAAATGAAGTGCTGTTTCTGGATGATATTAATACCCGCGATACCAATGATTTTATTCGTCAACTCTCACAAGTGAGAGCATTAAAAAGTATAGGGCTTAAAATCATTGCATTCCTTGAACAGTTGGAAAACTTCCAAAAGAAGTTATGGTTAAAAAAGAAATTTGTTGTTGAAACCCAATACTGTTTTACCCTTGACCGAGTACCTGAAGAGTTATATTCTGAAATTATTGAGAACCAAGAACAAATAGAAGAATGGAAAAAGTTATTTCATATTCAAGATATTAAAGTGGATGAGGATAAGTCAAAGGAATTATTTGAAGATTATGAAGTCGTAAATTATTCAGAACCTTTGTCATTAGCCTTTTTAAAAGCAAACCAATTCTTAGTTTTGGATACGAAGTTCTTTCCAAATGATTTTAAGAACAAGATTATAGCTTCTTTTGAAAGTTTAGATGAAGAATTAAATGGAATTCTAATTAATTCTGAGAATTTTCAAGCATTAAACCTCCTAAAGTATCGTTTTGCAGAAAAAGTAAATTGCATATATATTGACCCTCCTTATAATACAGATGCTACACCAATTGTGTATAAAAATGGATTCAAAGAATCATCTTGGTTGTCACTTATTCATAACCGAGTTGAACTCTCAGATAAATTTTTAGAAAAAAAATCAGGTGTTCTAAGTGTTGCAATTGATGATACAGAATTAGACAACTTAGGACAACTACTATCACAAATATATCCAACCTCTAATCTACAGAGAGCTATTGTAAATCACTACCCGGGGTCAGGGACAGGAAGATCTAACCTATCTAGAACTCATGAGTACAATTTATTCGTAATTCCTGAAGGTGAAGACATTTTAAAAGGAAAAGAAAAGGAAGGGGGAACAAGAGAAAGGAATTTCAGGAGAGCAGGAACAGGTGAAAACAATTACAGAACAGGTCGTAAAAACAGTTTTTTTGCTGTTCTTGTTGATGAAAAATCATTAAAAGTAATAGATGTTGAGAGTCCTCCTGAGAATGATTATCCAACATCGGATACAAAAGAAGGGTATAAAAGAATTTATCCAATTGGAGAGGATGGTTCTGAAAGAGTATGGAGTTTAAGTTATGAAGGAGCAAAAAGTGCTATTTTAAGTAATATGCTGAGATGCACTCCTAAATTCGTTATTAATCGAATTTACCATGATGAAAAATCTAGAGGGTTACTAAAAAGTGTCTGGTTAGACTCAAAATTTAGTGCAACAACTCAAGGTACTAATCTGTTGACTAGTTTTTTTGGTATGTCAGGTCTCTTTTCCTATCCTAAATCTATTTTCACCACTCAAACAGCGATAGATTCAATTACCCATGGTGAAGAAAAACCAGTTATTTTAGACTATTTCGCAGGATCAGGTACAACCGCACATGCTGTTATTAATTTGAATAGAAATGACGATGGAGAAAGAAAGTATATTATTGTAGAAATGGGCAATTATTTTGATACTGTGACTAAACCCAGAGTACAAAAAGTAATATACTCATTAGATTGGGAAAATGGGAAACCTTTAAGTCGGAAAGGAAGTAGTCATTGCTTTAAATATGTTCGATTAGAGAGTTATGAAGATGCATTAAATAATCTCAGCCTAAACAGAAAGGATGATCAAAGTCTCGCATTAAAAGACAACCCTGACTTCCGCGAAGGCTACATGCTCAACTATATGTTAGATTCAGAGGTACAGGATAGTCTTTTAAATATCGTTGCATTCGAAGATCCATTCAATTATTATCTTAATATTACTCGTCAAAATGAAATAGTTCTAACCAAAGTAGATATGGTGGAGACCTTTAATTATCTCATTGGATTGGTGGTAGAACAAATGGATATCATTCGAGGCTTCCAGATAGTTGAAGGAAAAAATATACAAGATGAACGGATTCTTGTCATTTGGCGTAATACAAAAGAAAAAGATAACAATGCTTTGAACAACTTCTTCCAAAAGATGGGGTATAGCACCCGTGACCAGGAATTCAGTAGAATCTATGTGAATGGGGATAATAATTTGGAGAATTTGAGAACTGAGGAGGATAGGTGGAAAGTTGTATTAATTGAAGAAGAATTTAAACGGAGGATGTTCGAGGTAGAAGATATCTAAACAATACTTTCTGAGAAAACTACATAAAACGAAATGAATTATTTAACAAAAAAAATAATCTCAGAGATGGTTTTTATAAAACAGCAAAAGGAAGATTATCCCAAAGACTAAATTTTATGAATACAAATTACGTAGGTACTAGATGGCATAAATGTGATTTACATCTTCATACTCCAGCAAGCTTATGCTTTAGAGATAGAGAATCTGTAACTGCTGACCAATGGGTTCAGGAAGCAATTGATAAAGGACTTTCTTGTGTAGCTATAACTGACCATAATACTGGCGAATGGATAGATAAAATAAAGGAAGTTGCTGAAGGAACTTCTTTAACGGTATTTCCCGGAGTTGAGATTACTTGTAGTGATGCGAAAGTACATTTGTTGATACTATTTGATGTGGACAAAACCACCCAAGATGTTGAGGACTTTTTGGTTAGTTGTGAAATTAAGCGAGATATGTTCGGGCAACAAGAGGCTCACTCTCCGAGAACGAGCTTACAAGTTACTGCTATTGCAAGTTCGTACGAAGCTATTGTAATACCTGCTCATATTGATGAGTTCAATGGATTATGTGAAATAGCTCATGAACCGAGGAAGAACTTACTTAATAAAAGTGAAATTCGTTCTGTTCAAGTGGTTCATAAGGAATTCACACTTAATGATGGTGAATATAATCGAATAGATCAAAACGAATTTGTTTCTAAACTAAATACCTACTATGGTAGGACTGAAAAAGATATTCAAAAAGGAAGAGGAATTCAGATAGATAGAGTTAGAACTTGGAGACAAGCTACTAAACAATCTATTGAGTACAATAAAGCAATTCTTACTTTCTCAGACAATCCACATCAAACCAATGATTCTCAACATGGTTTATGGGGAATTGGAAGAAGGTTCACCTGGATAAAGATGGATGCCCGCCCATGCTTAGAAGGAATTCGTCAAGCTTTACTTGTACCTGAAGCAAGAGTCATTAATGACTTTTGTATTGAAGATGGAGAATCACCATATTCATTCCCTGATACTTGGATAGAAAAAATTTGCTTTGAAAACACAGTAATTACTGAGCCTGAAAAAACGATAAACGTCGATTTTAGTCCTCAGATGACTAATATTGTTGGAGGTAGGGGAAGTGGTAAATCTAGCGTTTTAGGATTTATGAGAGGCTTGTTTCCGAAATATCACGAAGAATTAGAAGACCTACCAGCGATAAAAACTGACTTTGACAGTTTTTTCCGACAAGCATCTGGGAATGATGCTAAGGGTGTTTTAAGTCCATCTTCAAACATTGAAATAATTCTCAATCGAAGGAATAATAAATATCGGATTATTCTCAATCAAACGGAAAATGGTGGACAACCACAAACATCAAGGTTTAATACTTTAAGTGGAGAATGGGAAAATGAAGAAGATGCTGGTTTCATTGATCTTTTTGAAATGGATATCTTTTCTCAAAAACAGGTTTTTGAAATAGCCAACAGACCGAATGCTCTTAGAAATAAAATTGATAATGATATTGAAGGAGTTGCTGAGCTTAAACAACAGTTACGAGAACATAAAGCATTCTTCCTTGAACATACCGCACATATTCGGAACTTGCAAGTTCGAATATCGGAAAAAGAAAGGCTAGAGACTGAGATCAGAGATATTCAAACTAGGTTAGATGCCTTGGATATTGCAACATTAAAAGAACAACTTCAAAGTCGTCAAAAGTTTGCTTCAGAAGAATCAGAAATTGAAAATTTCAAAAATGATTTATCAACCCAAATTAATGAGCTTGAGAGTGCTTTGAATGAGTTTTCATTTCCGACTACTATTCCTTCTATTGCTACTGAAGGTGATTATGTGGAAAATATAAACCCTTTAATAGAAGAGTTGCAAGCGAAATTTAGAGAAATTAAATCAACATTAACTTCCAAAATAGAAGAAGGAAAAGCGAGCCTAAATAATTTTGAAAATGCTATAGAGGAAACTAATTGGGCAAATGATAAGACTGAAAGTAAAAGATTATATGATGCCCAACAAGAGCAACTTCAAAGCGATGGTCTACAAGATCTTGCTGATCCTCAAGAGATAGAGCGAGAAATAGAAAACGTTCAAAGAAAACAACAACAGATTCATGAGATTGAATTATTGGAACAGGATTTAGTTGAGGCTCTTGAAAAAAAAGAACGTTTAAAAGAAGAGTTCTTCCAGTTAAGAGCTCAACTTACTAGAGAACGAAGAAACTTCCTTCAAAGATTACTTACAGGCAATGTTAGGGCTAAAGTTATTCCATGTGGTGATATAGATTACTTCGAAGCTATGCTTAGAAATATTATGAACGCACAAGGGACATATAACTCAGACTTTGTAGCCCTTAGAGAAAGATGGAACCCACAGAGGCAACCTTTAGAAAACAATGTAAGTATCAACAGAATTTTTGAAGAGATTCAGGCAGACAACTATACGGGTGAATTGAGTGGTTTCTTTGTCAATAAGGTCAAAGGACTTGGCTTGCCACAAATGGATGAATTAGACCTTCTATTACCTGAGGATAAAATAGTTGTTGAATATAAAAGCAATGAGAGAAGTGGATTTAGACCAATTGCTACTGCATCTCCTGGTCAAAAAACAGCTGCAATTCTTACTTTCTTGTTGTCTCATGGAAACCGTCCTTTGATAATTGACCAGCCTGAAGATGATTTAGATACTTCTTTAATCCATAGTTTGGTAGTTCAACAGCTTAGAGAAAGTAAACAAAAAAGACAAGTAATAATTGTGACACACAATCCTAATATTCCGGTAAATGGTGATAGTGAGTATGTAGTTGTAATGAATTCTGAAACCAAATATATTGAACCAAAACATGCGGGAAGTATAGATGATTTAACTATTAGAAAATTGATTTGTGATGTTATGGAAGGAGGTTTAGAAGCATTTAATTTAAGATCTCAACGATATAAACTAAGTTAAAATATGGCAAAACGAAAATCCAAAAAGGTCGGCCTTAGCCAAGCATTGGTGTTGAATAAATACGTACTCCATTTGTTTGGAGTAGAAAGTTTAGAAGTCTTATCTGAAGGGATGCGAGGTTCCCAATATGAGGGATATGAACATGATAATACTTCAAAGTTTTACCATTTCTTAGTTTCAAATTTATATACCAATTCTGACTTAGACAAAGATTTATTACTTGGTTACGACCAAAATATTTTTCGTCATACCCAAAAAATTAGTGAATACCGTCAGCTCCCGATACGATGGAAATATTTTCAATACCTTTCCATACTTTTTACGGAAATCTATCTAGATAGATACTTTCAGGATAAAGAAGGCTTACTTAATTCTCTAAATGAATTTGTTGACCATTTCAATGACCCTTATTACCAGTATGCAAAGTTTTATAATCCAGCAGGATTTATTGCAGATAAGTTCGAATTAGACGATCTTCGAAAGCTAGCATTTTGGAATGCAACAGGATCAGGAAAGACGCTCATAATGCATGTCAACATCGAACAGTATATGCTTTACATGAGTAAATATCGGCAAGGAGCGACCTTGAATCGAATAATATTGATTACACCCAACGAAGGATTATCCAATCAGCATTTAGAAGAATTTAAGCTTTCAAATGTCTCAGCTAACTTGTTTTCAAAAGAACGTAGAGGGACTGTTGGACTAGGTAATCTTTTTGCAGGTAAGTCGGTAGAAATTATTGACATCCATAAACTTGAAGATAAAGAAGGAGATAAAACCGTTGCTGTTGATTCCTTCGAGGAAAACAATCTAGTTTTAATTGATGAAGGTCATAGAGGAAGTAGCGGGACGGAATGGAAAAGAAAGCGTGACCAATTAAGTAATCAAGGATTTTCTTTTGAGTATTCAGCTACATTCGGACAAGCGGTAGCAGCTGCATCTAGTAAAGATGGATTATTAAATGAATATTCAAAAAATACACTCTTTGATTATTCCTATAAATATTTTCATAAAGATGGTTATGGGAAAGATTTCGAAATATTAAACTTAGAAGATACTTCTAAGGATCAAGCTTTGCATAAATATTTAGTTGCATGCCTTTTAACATTCTATCAGCAATTAATTACTTATGAAGAGAATAAAAAACAAATCCAACCTTTTTTGATCGATAAACCTCTTTGCATTTTTGTTGGAGGAAGTGTAACGAAAAGTCTAAATAAAAAAGAGGCTACAGACATTCAAAAAATAATTCAATTTATTTCAAAATTCATAAAGGATAAAAAAGAGACTATTGAAATACTGGAACAATTAATTGAAGGACTAGATGGCTTAGAGGATAAAAATAAAAGACTCGTTTTTGCTAATAAGTTTGAATATCTATATAGTAAAAGAATGTCAGGTCTTCAATTGTATAGAGATATATTGAGAACGATTTTTAATTCAACAGTTGAAGAAGGTAGACTCCATTTAGTAAATCTAAAAGGGCAAACGGGTGAGATAGGTTTACGAATAGGACAAAGTGATTATTTTGGGGTCATCAATGTGAGCGATGATTCTAAGCTGTTAAAGCAATGTGAAGCTGTAGGTATTTCAACTACAGAGGATGAATTCTCTAAATCTGTTTTCAATGAATTAAATAAGAAAGGAAGTACCGCTAACATATTAATTGGTGCAAAGAAATTTACAGAAGGCTGGAGCAGTTGGCGGGTCAGTATGATGGGGTTAATGAATATCGGAAGAAGTGAAGGTTCACAGATCATACAATTGTTTGGTAGAGGAGTAAGACTGAAGGGATTCAATTTTTCATTAAAGAGAAGTAGTCGGTTAGATGTTCAAGAAAAGCCAGATAATATTCCTGGATACCTTCCTATACTTGAGACACTAAATGTCTTTGGAATTAGATCAGACTATATGGCGCTGTTCAAACAATTCCTAGAAGAAGATGGAATCGATACAGAAAAAAGAGAACAAATAGAAATAGCAACTACTATTCTTCCAACAATAGAATTAGACAAAAAGAAACTTAAGCTAGTTCGGGTTCAAGAGGGGCGAGATTTTAAAAAAGAGCGCTCTCCCTTATCATTACTTCCAGCAGATTCCAATAAAGTTCATGTGAGCCTAGATTGGTATCCAAAAATTGCTGTCACAAGAAGTAAGCAAGCCAGACAAGCATTACTTGAAGGAGAATCTGAACAAGGGAAATTAGAAGCTAAGCATACTGCATTCTTCGATTGGGAGCTGATATATTTTGAGTTGCAAAAGTTCAAGAATGAGAGAAGTTGGTATAACCTTTCTTTTTCGAAAGAATACTTGATGGATCTGATTAAAGAACCTACCTGGTACACGCTTTATATTCCCCAATCGGAATTAACGTTAACATCCTTTGAAAAAGTATTTATATGGCAAGATGTAGCTATTACTCTGCTTAAGTCTTATTTTGACAGGGCATATAATTATCTTAAACAGGAGTATATTAGTCAATATCTGGAGACCTTTACTTTGGATAGAACTCATCCGAACTTAAAGGATGCAGAACAATATATTTTTCATATTGAAAGAAGTCGAACCGATATTATTGAGAAGCTCAAAAGTATCAAAGCAGCTTTTGAAACTGATGCATTGCACAGAGAAATGAATTTTGGCAGGCTTTCAAATGTCTTT
This sequence comes from Crocinitomicaceae bacterium, assembly GCA_022447665.1. GTDB lineage: Bacteria > Bacteroidota > Bacteroidia > Flavobacteriales_D > Crocinitomicaceae > JAKVAQ01. The sequence goes on along the minus strand of JAKVAQ010000060.1, from coordinate 989 downwards.
CCTTTTGAGCGCCATTTATATCAACCTCTCGTTTGGTTCACTAGGAAAGAGTATAGAGATATAGTAAGTGTTAAACCTCTTCAATTGAATTCAGGAGAAAAAGACTTTGTAATGGACTTAAAGAGCTTCTATGAAAATGCTCCAGAATTCTTTGAGGATAAAGAAATATTTCTGCTTCGAAATATGAGTAAAAAAGGTGTTGGTTTTTTTGAAGCTAATAACTTTTTCCCAGATTTTATTCTTTGGATTCTTCAAGATGATATGCAGTATGTCAGTTTTGTTGACCCTAAAGGGCTTCGGCAGGTAAATGGATTTGAAGACCCAAAAGTTGAGTTTTACTCTAATGTAAAAACGAAAGTACAAGACAAGTTGGATGATAATAAAATTATCTTGAATTCATTTATTGTTTCAGCAACTGAATTCCAAAAAGTGCCTTGGCGCGGAAAAAAGGATATTGCTGACTTTAATGAACATCATATATACTTTCAGCATGAACAGAAAGAAGATTACATTTCAGCTATTCTTCATAAAAGTCTTTCGAATGTTTTTTCTGACCATTCTGAAGCTTAATCATTCTAAGTTGTTGTTTTCTTTTTTAAAATAATTTCAGGTAAAACTATTCTATAATCTAATGCTTCTTGGTCATTATGCCACTCTATAAAATGTCTGCCAGTAGCTTCTTAAAACCATCATAATTCTACCATTTCTCCTAATGAAGCCCAAGAAGCCAATATCTGACTACAGCCCCCCCTCTACCAAAAAATATCAATATATTTGAAGACATCAAATGATGATCGGATGAATCGAGTCAGACTAGTCATAATAGTAGGGTATTTTCTTTTTTCAGGCTGCGGGAGTGGGGGCTTTAGTCCAATGATAGAGCTAAGGACGGCCTCCTTTGCCATTCAAATAAGTTCGGAGGGGCGAATAAGGGCATTGACCGATTTGGAGCGTCAGACCAATTATTTGGCAGCGGATACAGCTTCTTA
>JAKVAQ010000006.1 GCA_022447665.1 Crocinitomicaceae bacterium | reverse complement strand
AAAGCAAAGGAAATCACTTGGAAGATTTCTAAACACCATAAAAGAACTGAACAAGAATACATATATGTTTTACAGGATAATAAAATAATTACCTCATCAAACACATCATGGAAGCCTCATAAATACGATCTCGGTGTAGGAGAACTCGCACTTTATATTCAAGGGTAAAGCGTTTTTTAAATATAATTGGCCGATATAGATTTGACGGTTCTAGAAGGAATTTGCCATGAGACCATTGATTACCTGAATAACCGCCACGAATGTGGGGCATGTCGAGATTAATCTACTTCACCAACTCAAAGGCACAATCAAAAGAAGCATTCATTCCATGGTAGCCTGAGCAGTCATCTTCATGCACAGTAATTTCATCATCCCCTATATCAAAGGTTAATTTACATACATCCCAGTCTTCTTCACCTGCATTATCGTAATAGGCTTTATCACCTTCAATAATCGCTACTCCTCCCACATCACCCAAATGAGCGTTTCTTCCGATTACAAAAATCTTAAACGCTAAATATTTCTCGTTAATAAAAGAGACATGCAATTCATTCAAGGCTTCTTCTTCAACATCACCTTCCCCATCATAAATAGTAATAGTATGCTCAAAAGTATAATAATGATCTTCTACATAAACATCATCATTAACACGAGTTTCTAAAACTGTCGCCTTAAAGGTTTCTCTTTCTTTAGAAGCATCTGAAATTGACCAGAAAGCATCTTCACTATTCCCTTCTAGCGTGAATTCCATATAACCGGTATTCTCACCTTTATAAGATTCGGTTAAATAAAAGCAGCCTTCATCATCACAAAACCCTTCTAATTGAAGCATTTTTTGATGCTTGTTGTACCAATAATAGCCATCAATATGCGCCGCTTCTCCCTGTGCTACATAATGGTCCAATACCATGACCCCTGGCTCTTCGTAGAGACCAATATTCACTGAAAGGATTTGCGTGTAATCGTATACTTGATCGGAGCGAAGTTCGCCCTCTTCTTCCTCTTCGGCTGCATAAATGGTTATAATTTCTTCAAATTCAGACACTTCCTCTGCTTCTTCAGGATCAGCAGAACAACCAACTATGACTAGAAATAGCCAAGGAAGAGCAGTAAAAAATTTCATGAATTATTTTCTGAAGTCAGCCTTACGCTTTTCCAAGAAAGCGGTCGTTCCTTCAACAAATTCAGGAGTACCAAAGCACTTCCCAAATTCCTCAATTTCTACATCGTAACCATTTACGCCATCAACATAGTTAGCATTCGTTGCTCTTATTGCTGCTGCTATCGCATTCGGTGAATTCTTCACGATTTTACCCGCAATTTTTTCAGCAAGTCCAATTAGCTCTTCTTGTGTGGTTACATGATTAACAAGTCCCCAACTTTGCGCTTCTTCAGCAGAAATCATCCCAGCAGTGGCAATCATTTCCATTGCTTTTCCTCTTCCTACTAATTGGGCTAAACGTTGTGTTCCACCATAACCTGGAATAACGCCCAATGAAACTTCCGGTAAACCTAAACGTGCATTGTCAGAAGCTACACGTATATGGGATGACATCGCCAATTCTAATCCTCCACCTAAGGCAAAACCATTAATAGCAGCAATAACTGGAGTGGTCATGTTTTGAATGAAATCAAATAATATTCTATGCCCTTCGGCACTTAATTCTTTTCCTTTCTCCACAGAAAAGTCTGCGAATTCTTTAATATCCGCACCTGCAACAAAAGCCTTTTCGCCAGATCCTGTTAAAATAACTGCTCCAATATTAGCGTCGTTATTCGCTTCATTCAAGGCAGCATTTAACTCAGAAATAGTCTCTTTATTTAACGCGTTTAATTGATTTGGTCTGTTGATTGTAATGTACGCTACATTGCCTTTGTTGTCGGCTAAAATATTATTGTATCCCATGATTTATTCTTTTGCTCAAAATTAAGATTTATATAAATAGTTCCGCCCAATTTAAATCAGAAGGCGTGGTAATTTTTATGTTCTCTTCATTCCCCTCTACGGTATGAATTTCTCTTCCGCTGGCTTCGACCACACTGGCATCATCCGTGAAAATAGATTTATACTCTTGTTCGTAGGCAGTTTGTAAATACCCGCGCGAGAATACCTGAGGAGTTTGCACAAATACATATTCTGATCTGTCCACTGCAATCCATTTATCACCATTAAGTTGACGCATGGATTCTTTAGGACTCATAATAGGTATTGCCGATCCTCTTTCCGCAGCTTCTTTATAGCATGCATCAATAACATCTATCGATACAAAAGGACGCACTGAATCATGTATGCCAACAATATCGCCCGTAGCCAGAGACAAGCCATTTTTTACAGAGTGAAAGCGTTCTTTTCCACCCTCAGCTATCTTTAAATTATGCTTAAAACCATGTTGTTTACAGAGATTTTCCCAAGTTGAAATATGATCCTGAGGTAAAACGAGAATCACTTCGATTGAAGGATCAAATTCTAAAAACTTCTCAATGGTGTAAAAAAGAATTGGTCGACCTTTTAATTCGATGAATTGTTTGGGCGTAGAGCTCAACATGCGTTTTCCATGCCCTCCGGCAGTAATAATTATTGACCGCATAAATGTTTATAGATTTCCTGCTACTACTATGACCAGTTTATGCTGAAATTGTTCATCTTCACCGGTTCTCCCAGTTACCAACGCGACATAAGTTCCTATTTGGGCCTTCTCTCCATCATCGTTCGTTCCATCCCAAATGAAAGTAGCTTCAGTTCCCACAAAGGTATTGTCCTCCAATTCTCTAATCAATCTACCTTGGTTATCGTAAATCTCAACATCAACAACATTGTCAACTGTTAAAAACGATAAGTTAATTGAAACTACATCTTGAAATCCATCATTATCTGGTGAAAATATAGCTGGATCCACACTCGCCTCACCTGTAACATTTGGTGAAAAGTTTTGCGAATTTTCATACCCCGGCGTTCCCCAATTTGCTGTTTCAGCAGCTGTATGCCAGTTCTCAGGATCATTTGAATCCCCATCAAAGTTTATTCTTTCTAAAGATTTTCCATCTACATCAGATATAAGAGAGAAATGATAGTCCTCATCGTAATGAACGTAATCAATTACGGAGGTGTCTTCTAACACCAAATATACAGTGGCCGAATCGTTCACATAAGTGGGAATATCTGTTTGTATAAACCTCCCTATCCCATAAATAATAAAGTCATCAATAACAGTCGTAGAATCTTCTGTCACGCACACGTATTCGCCAGGATAAAGTAAATATTGTGCAAATGATACTTGTTTTAAATTGTCGACCATTTCATCGTCGTAGTTCGCCAAATAAACCTCAGATAAGTCTAAAATTTTATCAGAGTTATTATAGATTTCTACGTAATCATCACCTCCAGTTTGAGGATTAAAAAGAATTTCATTTACTATTAAATCTCCCGCTTCAATAACATCAGGTAATCCAATGTTTACAGTTGAGTTTATGGCATTGCCCCAACAATCTTTTCCCACCGTCGCCGTCATTTCATAAACCGTGCCTGTTGAGAAAGTACTGACTGTTAAGTCATAAGTTATTTGTGAAGTAAATTCCCCACTACTGCTTGTAAATGAAGGATTAAACGTAAAAACAGGATCAATTAATGTATCCATACTCTCATTAAATGTCACCAATACTTGGTCCGTTCCTGTTACTTCAGCGGTTAAAATCTCAGGTGCTATAATATCATCAACATCTGTAAATATTGAATTCTGTAATCCTGGAGTACCTCCAGTCGGGTCTATGGAAGAAGACCAATTGCTCGCATTCGCACAAGGTGAATTTAAGTGCTTTAACTCCAAAGTCCAGCCCCCGTCATCTTTTTCAGAATCAGCATGCCAATCATCAAAATAATGAACTGAATCTATTGTAATTCCAAGGTCATTTCTAATAATAATGTCGTCTTCACCATTCGTAAACGTTGGTATACCATCACCCTCCAAATAATTTGAAATCCCTAGTTCAGGGCCATCTCCAGTTTCAACAATTACGACATATTCACCCGGCTGAAGAACATAAGTCGTCATGGTCTCAAAAGTGGAACCATCAGTAACTACCCAACCGTCAAGGTCAAAATATTTATCAGTCGTTCTATTATGAATTTCAAACCACTCAAACTCTGGTAATCCAACTGTTGGAGTAGGATCAGCCATTATTTCCGTTACGATCACATCTCCCGGTACGGCTACATCTTCAATAAAATAGAAGAACGGTACATCAGTGGTAAACATAACGTTCGTAGCATTGTCCTCAACATTAGAAATTTCCAAATTATAATTCGTTGCATTCGTAAATGGTGTTCCAAAACTGAGATGAACTAAAGATGAATCCGTTGCATCACGAACAGCTGTAGTCGGATTGCCTATACCTCCGTCAACTAGATAATTTGCTGTGTTTTCAGAAGTAGCAGCACTCACTGGCTCAGAAAAAGAAACATCCAATTCGGTATTCGAAATAATACTCAAAGACGAATAGGAAGGTGGAGCCGTATCCACATATGGATCTCCTAAATCATCAAAATAAAATAACTCAGAGCGGGAAGAAGTGTAGTTGCAATACACCCCAAAATGTGTTGAACTTGAATGAGTTGCGTCGTTCACCGTTCCTTCAGAAACAAAAGAATACGAGCCCGTTGTATCTCGCAGTAATTCCCAATTTCCTCCCGCATCTCTCGTTACACGTACACGTGCAACATTTGTTGATTTGCCAAAAGTCTCGTCAATTCCATCTAATATCTCCGTAGTTCCTGTTCCATCTTGACGATAGAGACTTATTTCATCAGAAGTGTTCCCTAGCATCACATAATAACCATTCAACGAACCTTCCAAATCAGCATTGTCGGACATTAAATAAACACGTGCATAATTGCTTGATGAGGGATCAAAATCTAGTTTAACTAAAAAATCCCAAGTCGTAACTACAGAAGTAGTAGGTACCGAAAGGTATGAAACATCCGTTACTGCAGGGGCTAATAAATGAAGTTGATTATCTGCGTCTATTTCAAAGTTAGCGTCGTCACCACTCCAAGCCGGTGTAGTTGTGAAATCTCCATCCAAAAAATCATCAGAAAACTGCGCATTCGTAAGGAAAGACACACCAATAATAAAAGCTGTTAAATATTGCTTCATCACCATTTCAAAAGGAGTTTAAATATACTACTTTTGGGTCGTTTTAAAAAAGTACATTATGAAACTAGCTGTTGTTGGCGCCACTGGATTGGTAGGATCGGAAATTCTTGAAGTGCTTAAGGAGTTCAAATTTCCTTATGATGAACTGCTTTTAGTGGCTTCCGAGAGATCTGTAGGCAAAGAAATTCTTTACAATAATATAACGTATAAAGTGATCGGATTAACCGATGCTGTTGCGGCCAAACCCGACATTGCTATTTTTTCGGCAGGAGGAGAGACTTCATTGGAATGGGCTCCGAAATTTGCTGAGGTTGGAACAACAGTAGTAGATAATTCAAGTGCTTGGAGAATGAATCCGGCAAATAAACTAATCGTACCTGAAATTAACGGGGATACCTTGAGTGATGATGATAAGATCATTGCCAACCCTAACTGTTCTACTATTCAATTGGTATTGGCGCTTTTACCATTGCACAAAAAATATTCGGCTAAAAGAGTAGTGGTTTCTACTTATCAGTCGATTTCGGGTACCGGAGTTAAAGCCTTGGACCAATTGGAGAATGAAAAAGCCGGGAAAGAAGGTGAAATGGCTTACCCTTATCCTATTATGGAAAACTGTTTACCTCATTGTGATGTATTCATGGAAAATGGATATACGAAAGAGGAGATGAAATTGACAAACGAGACGAAAAAGATCTTAGACGAGAACATTAATGTCACCGCTACTGCAGTGCGTGTTCCTGTTATGGGCGGACATTCAGAAGCCCTAAACATTGAGTTTGAAAATGATTTTGATTTGGACGAAGTACGTCGTTTATTACACGAAACTCCTGGAATTACGGTTAAGGATGATCCTACAACAAATATTTATCCGATGCCGAAATATGCGCGTGGAAAGGATGATGTTTTTGTAGGAAGAATTCGAAGAGACGAGAGCCAACCAAACACCCTAAACATGTGGGTAGTAGCTGACAACTTAAGAAAAGGTGCCGCTACAAATGCCGTGCAAATTGCAAAGCATTTGGTTATGAACAAGCTTGTTGAAGCCTAGACTAATCTCTAGGAGGAAACTCGTAAAACACAGTAAACTTAGTACTAATGGCGAGGATTTTATCTTCGCCATTTACATTTGCTGTTGACAGATAATAAGCCTTATTTCCATCAATTTTGGTTCTAGCCAAGTCTATGAATTTGCGTTGCTCAATGATCTCTTTGTCCATTCTTTGAGCCTCTTTTAGGTTTTCTTGTTCTTCTGCCAAGATCTCCTCCCACTCCGAAATCATTTCCTCCCAAATAGGCTTTAACATATCGAACTTAACATTTTCTAAATTCTCTTTAGCCTTAGCTATATTTGCTTCAGCTCTTTCGATTCTTACTGGCGTGCTATCAAGGGATGTATTAATTATTTCGCGTGCATCTTGATTTCCGATATCAACGCTGTCCAAATCAGCAACAAAAATTGTATCCTTCAAAACAACATTTTGAGCGGAATCAATTTTATAATATTCAGCAATTGACGTTTCCAATTTTTCTTGAAAACTAGGTTCTGTTTCTCCACAAGCATAAACAAATAAGCTTAATGCAATAAATATAAAAGCGCGTAATGTTTTCATGCCATGAAGATATAAGAAATTCATAGCAGTGGAAATTAGAATTTAGTGAAGACGGTAATTTTTTACGTGAAATCGTTTACTTTTCAGGCGTATCAATCATGCCATTTGAATGAATGGCAAAACGCCCTCGACTAGCATCATGGACTGGTCCACTAGTTTCCCAAGGCCAACCTCCAAAACGATCTGTTTGATAGTCGATAAATGCTTGACGTATCTCATCTTTCGTATTCATTACAAAAGGTCCGTGCTGTACAACAGGTTCTGCAATAGGTTTTCCTTGAAGCACTAAGAAATGACAAGGTTTTTCACCTGCTTGTATACCTAGTTCTACGTCAGGTTTTAAATCAGCCGAATGGTAGAACTTTAGTTCCTGGTCTCCGATTGTAAGCACATCTCCAGTATAAAAGTAAAGAGTTCGGTTCACCTCGGCTGAAGCTTTTGGTAAAGTCCATTTTGCTCCAGCTTCCATCTGAACGTTCCATATGGCAACACCATTTTTAGTATCATTCGCCCAGGAGTTTGGCGGCGGTGTAGGCGCTTTAGAATCTCCTATTTCTCCCACGATTACCTCAACTAAAGAATTCTTACCATTTTCATCTTTTACATTGAGGTTTGGGATTGATTCTGACCACATCATTTTGAAATGCGGATCGACCATTTTATTCGCCTTTGGTAAATTGAGCCAAATTTGAAATAATTCCAGCGTGTTTGGATTCTCCTTATCCAGCAAAGGAAACATCTCAGCATGTTGGACACCTTTCCCCGCTGTCATCCACTGCACATCACCATTTCCGTAACGCCCGGCGGCGCCTAACGAGTCCGTGTGATCTACCATTCCTTTTCTCACAACAGTAATGGTTTCAAAACCTCTATGTGGATGTCCTGGAAATCCCGGTACTTTGGTGCCATGGTACATTCTCCATCCATCCTTTATCATAAAATCTTGTCCTAAATCTCTTCCTTCCAAGCTTGCTTTTGGTCCCATTTCATCATTTGCTTCTGGATAGAAATCTTCGTGATGAACACAAAATAAAAATGGATCTTTTGTTTGCCATTGAAACCCTAGTGCTGTTATATTTTTTATCATCTTTTCTTTTGGATTTTGATCATATCGCTTGGCTGCAATACCAAATTTTGACATTGCCAATGCTCCCGCTCCTGCCAGTGTAGACTTTTGCAAAAAACTTCTTCTACTCTCTTTTTTCCCCATAATTCAACAATTATATGTTGTAACATGTAAATATACAAGAATGATTTTTTCTATATATTGACTTTCAAAGAAATCTAAAATCTACCCTATGTTATTTTATGTTGGCGCTATTTTATGCATTATGGCCATTGTGCAATTGGTTCGCTTTATCCTAAAGGCCCGCCGCCCAAAAGCTGAAGGGTTCATACAAGAAATTGTCATGGATTATTACGAAAAAGATAAAGCAAAAATTAAGCAACATCCTCACGGAATTATCAAATACACTTTTAAGAGTATCGATTATGAGAAGAAGCTCTTGTTAATGCGTAAAAAATGTAAGGTAGGTGATAAGGTTGAACTATCTGTAAAAGGCGAAAATCCCGAAAACGTAGAAATGTATGCTCCTAAAGCCGAGTTAATCACTTCGGCAATCCTCTTTGCAATTGGCGCAATCATAATATTTATGTGCTTTAGTATGATGGATAGATATAATCTTTGGTAAAATCACAAAGCCCCGTAAATTCTAGAAATTTCGTAGTTTTGTTAACATTAAGTTAACATTGGCGTGAAACTTCTAACTTCGATATTCACCGCACTATTTATTTCTTTCAGTCCGGTAAAAGCTCAAATAGATCATTGGGAAACGGTGGTATACGAAAATGACCTATGGAATTATCTCGTTCCTTCAAGTCCAGTTGACCTTTCTTGGAATACCTTTGGTTTTGACGATGCTTCGTGGAGCATAGGCGCTGGAGGTTTTGGTTACGGAGATGGTGATGACAATACAATCTTACCAGGGGGTACACTTTCCGTTTTTCAACGCATAGAGTTTACAATCTTTGACCTTTCAAATATAGAAGCAGCCATATTGAACATTGACTATGACGACAGCTTTGTCGCATTTTTAAATGGTGTAGAAATTTCTCGTGATCTCCTTACTGGTACAGACCCTGCATGGAATCAATTCAGTAACGGTTTGCATGAAGCGCAAATGTATTCTGGTGGGTATCCGAACCAATACGTTTTAGATAACACTTTTCTATCTGCCAATTTATTGACTGGAACAAATGTACTTGCGGTTCAAACACACAATGAATCCACTACTTCAAGTGATATGAGTTCAAGGGTATATTTGCATTTAGGGATCACTGATGCCAGTTCTGATTATGGCCCAACTCCTACATGGTTTAATCCACCTGTGGTATTAAGCTCAAGTAACTTACCAATAGTTGTTATTAATACCGTAGGTAATGTGACAATACCTAATGAACCAAAGGTTTCTGCCACCATGGGAATCATTCATAACGAAAGTGGTTTAAATACTATTGGAGACCCATACAATGAGTTTTTTGGCGAAATTGGTATTGAAATTAGAGGCTCTTCTTCTAGCTCTTTCCCTAAAAAGGCTTTTGGTTTAGAAACGCGCGGTCCTGATTCTTCGAATTACAATGTATCTATATTTGATTGGCCTAGTGATAACGATTGGATCTTATATGCGCCCTATTCCGACAAGTCTTTAATTCGAAATGTTTTAACGTATAAAATTGGAAATGAATTAGGTATGTGGGCGCCACGCACTCAAATGGTTGAGGTAGTTATTAATGGACAGTATGAGGGAGTTTATGTTTTTATGGAGCGTATCAAACAAAACCCTGGACGCGTTAATATTGATAAGTTGAATTATGAAGATACGACGGGAGTTCAACTTTCGGGCGGATATATCCTAAAAATTGATAAAACTACCAGTGGTGGAATAATTGCTTGGACCTCTCCTTACCCGCAGGCTGCTCCAGCGACTGGCCCCATATACTATCAATTGCATGATCCAGAATATGATACACTTAACCCATTACAGCTAGGCTATATTCAAGATTATGTAACTGATTTTGAAACAGCATTAAGTGGCCCTGATTTTGGCGATCCTTTGCTGGGTTATGAAAATTATATTGATGTGAATTCGTTCATTGATTTTATGATAGTAAATGAAATCAGCAAAAATGTTGATGGATATCGCATTAGCACATTCCTACATAAGAAAAGTGATGCTCATGGTGGAAAACTATATGCAGGCCCTTTATGGGATTTTAATCTCGCTTGGGGCAATGCCAATTATTGCGAGGGTGGACTAACAACGGGCTGGGAGATATATTTCAACGATGTATGTGGTGGTGGTGGCGCACTAAATAACCCCTTTTGGTGGAATAAACTGGTTACCGATCCCGATTATACTAGAGCATTAAATTGTAGGTGGCAAGAGTTAAGGCAAACAACCTTGCATACAGATACATTGCTCGCTTACATTTCTGAAATGGAAATTTACCTTTCAGAAGCTGCAGATAGAAACTTTAACCGCTGGCCTATTTTGGGCACTTATGTATGGCCGAATAATTTTATCGGTAGTACTTATGTAGAAGAGATTAATTATTTACGCAGTTGGCTCAGTGCACGCCTTGACTGGATGGACGACAATATGTTCGGAGCGTGTGCTGACTTACAAATAGAAGAAGAGCATATCTCTTTTGAAATTTACCCTAACCCTGCTCAAGAAACCATTGTAATTCAACAATATGGCACGTATCAAACTGGCCAGATTATTATTCAAAACACACTTGGTGAAAACGTTTTAAAAACTGAATTAGTCGCAGAAAATCAGGTTATTGACATTAGAAATTTAGAGTCTGGAATTTACCTCGTAAATCTCATTAACTCAAAAAACCAAATAAAGACTAAAAAATTAATCATTCATTAAAATGAGAAAATCGCTAGTTATTTTGAGCATGTTGGTCATGTTTGTTTCATGCAATAAAGGTCCCGGACCCGGAGGAACAGCTTCCATTTCGGGAAAGATTGTAGAGCAAAATCACTCTTTCGGTGAAGAAGAAATTACCGAAGTTATTTTCACTAGCGGTGAAGAAGTTGAACATGGAGAGTACTGGGTGCTTAATAATCCAATCGGTTCAATTCAGTACTACATTTATTATGATAATCCAACATGGATTTCTGATGCGGATCCTAACTTGGCTGGAAGAAATGGAATTCCAGTTTCATTCAATTACTCTGACTCAAATGTTGAAATTGCCGAGAACACCAAAACGGCATTAGAAGGAGCTGTTAGCGGGACTTTTGATTTTGAGCTTAATGTGGATATCTTAACCATTAATGCTTTGGTACTTGGAGATGCTCCAGATGCAGATGAAATGACCTCTCCATTCGAAATAAGTACAAGACAACAAGGAAACTTGTCTTTATTGTCAAACATTGCTCCAGCTTCTGATGTTCGATGTTATTTAATTTATGGGGACCAAAATGTAGCTGGTGATGTTACAAGAACTGATGCCAGTGGGAATTTCATTTTCAATAACTTAAGAAAAGGAGATTATACTCTGGAGTTCATTTCTAAAGATACAATCAACGGAGGAGAGATTATAATAGAAAAAAACCTCACCATCTTGGAGAACAAATCAATGAATGATATTGGCACAGTCCAAGTCTATAATTAATGTCTTTTGAAGACCTTTATATTGCCTTAAAGGAAAAAGAAGGTAGAAAACTTACACCCGCGCAAATTCAGCGCTTACCGTAATTACCTGAAGGCCATTCTTGGGACAAAGAATGGGAATATAGAAAGCAAGCTTTATCACGGTTTGATCATTACCTGAAGAATAGTGGTTTTTATAAAGCATTGGAGATAGGCTGCGGTAAAGGCTGGTTCAGCAATTGGCTTGCAGATAGAGTGCCAAATGTAATTGGCCAAGACGTACTTCGTTATGAGTTAGAGATTGGTACAAACATATTTGCACGTTCTAACCTCAACTTTGTTTTAACTGAGAACGTCATAAGATTAATAAAAAAAGAACGTCCAGACTTGATCGTGTTAAACTGTAGTCTTCAGTACATTGATCCGAATACTAATTTTTTAATGAAGGTTAAAGAGGCCCTACCTCNAAACTGTGAAATCCACATCATAGATACCCCCGGTTTACTTTTCAGATAAAGCAGCTTTTAACGCTCGTCATAAACAACGAAAGTACATGAACTAAATGAGGTTTCCCGAAATGCATAATTATTGTTTTCAGTACCCTATTCAGCGCTTGGTTTATGTTGAGTGGTTGTATACGCCACCAACAGGAGCTATGCGTGTGCTGAAGCCAAAAGCGAGCCCTTATCCATGGGGAAGAATCAAAACCTAATCAGGATATTCTGGCTCATAAGGATCGTAAAATCTATCTGTAGCAATACTCATTAAGCCATCACTTTCAGGAGACCTTCCGTAAACAATAACCCTTTCATATTCTTGTAAATTATAGACGGACTTTACCGCGTTAAACTTCTCCTCATAATTACAATTTAGCTGCATCATTGGGTGTTCGTTATCACAATTAATTGAGGACCCGATTACCTTTACGTTTAGCTGTTTGAAATATGTCTCCACATACTTTGTGAATCCAGAAGAAACTATACAAATCTCTCCTTGATCTTGAATGTGTTGTTTAATGCTTCGAATTCCATCCTGAATTATAATTTCTGGCAGTTTAATTATTGCATAGCGCTTTGCAGATTTTATTAAACTCCTCCTCCGTCATTTTTTCAAAATGCATGCCCAACATGTTATCTTTCCAAAGCACTTCGTCTCCAATAACAGATCCGACAAAACTAATGGGAGAAAGCAAGGCTCTTGCTAAAGTTGTTTTTACCTCTCCCGAATGCCATTCAATAAAATTAGTGAATGTATCCTCGGAGGTTAAAACAAGATCAAAATCATATATGACCAATCAAACTAAAAATAAGAGAATACTCGGAGATCTCGGAAATCATTGCATTATATTTGAGTTAAAATCACTTTAAACCTTAACATGCGTTTACTCTCCTTAAGCTTCCTGTTTTTTATTTCAATTTCTTCATATTCCCAAGTTTTTGGCTACGGCTATGGACACCTAGTTTATCAAAAACTACTTGAAAAAGGGATATGCTACATAAAAACTGGTGACGCATTTTTTGATAGTACTATGCTCAAGGCCTTGGAAGATCACTGGACAGTGTCAGACTTTACCTACGTTGAACAATATAAAAAGCCAACGCAAGATGCTACTGCTCTTTTTTTGACGGAGAAAGAAATGACCAAGAAGTACTTTTATGATAGAGCTATCCAAAAAATATTAGTGCTTCAACCTTCAAAAAACTATAAGATCAGAAAGGAAGTTCCTAAAGAAGAAACGCTTGCTTATATGTATTACAATGGTTTCCACGCACTGGCTACCGAAGATGAGTATTGGCGCTTTAACAAATACATCATTATTGTATTAAACAAAGGATTAGAAATGATTCGCGATAATAAGTACAAAGACAATCAAGTTGAACTTAACAATAGAATTATTGAAGATGTGAACGAAAACAACCGCTCGTATAATGGAAATACATTGATTATAAATCGAGAGATGACACGAAGTTTTCTTAATATAGATAAGGTGAAATCTCTAGATATAAAGCACAAACTCCTTGGTAAAGAGGAATATTATAAAGCTCTTGAAAGCAAACGTAAAGACTATTATTTACTCTACTTTTCGGTAAATACAGGTACAGAACTTTCCTTAATTTGTGTGGAAGACGGCCGATGGGTCTATACCAAACAATTCCCTGAAGGGTATACTTCTCTTAAACCAAAGGAACTAAAGCTACTGAAACACTACTTTTAGGCTCCCATTTTTGGAACCCTTTTGCGCCGCAAGGATATTTTACCACCGGTGCCGGCCAGCAGTTTGGCGATGGGGGCCGTGGAGGGATTTTGCTCCAACATTATTTTAATAAATACCGTAATTGGAATTGACATAATTAATCCAGCTACACCCCAAATAAAGCCCCAAAGGGATAACATAACTAATACGGTAATTACATTAATAGAGAATGATTTCCCCATGAATATAGGTTCAAGAATTCCACCGAAGATTACCTGAGCCATTGTAATTGAAATTACAAAAAACAATAAGGTTCCTGACGGTTCCATTTCTACCAAAGCAAAAATACTAAGCAAGATCACCGTAATAAAGGAACCTATCATTTGTACGAAGTTGATAGCAAAGGCGAAAATTCCCCAGAGAATTGGAAAGCTCACACCAAATGCTAAACAGGATAAACCTGTTAAAACGCCCGTTCCAAAACTCACCCAGAATTTTACTTTAATGAAGGTGATCAGGTCGTCCTTGATTTTGATGAAGGCTGCAGTCGCCTTTTTCGGATCTTTTGTACGTCGTAATAAATCCATGATGCTAATACTCTCTGAAAGCCATAGCAACATGAAGAATAATGTCATCAAGAATTGTGTTAAGAAGCTACCAACTGCTCCTATCGTAGATCCCGCACCCGATAAAATATTGCTGCTTGGTAAAGTTGAACCAGAATTTTCATCAGATTTTTCTATTCCTAAGGTCTCATTAACACCATCAATTACCATGTTCACCTTAGCCTCTGCGTTGGCGTAAAAATCATCGCCACTAGAAACTACCTCCTTTGCCGATAATTGAAAAAGAAAAACGATCAGTGCTATTGAACCTATAAGTATCCCAGATACCGCAACTAATCTTAATGCTTTCGGAATTCCTCGCTTCGCCATTCCACGCATCATTGGCATGAAAAGGAAGGATAAAAACATCGAAAATGTTAATGGTACAAAAATGAATGACAAGGTCTTCAAAACAAAGAACACGATTGGAATTGCTATCAATGCAAGAAGTATGTTGGTCGTCTTATTGCTATTCATGCGTTTTTTTCAGGGGTACAAAGATAAGGGTTTTCTAGGACTCAGATCCATGGTCCCATATATACGTTACTAAGTAGAAAGAGGTTCTAAACAAAAACAAATTAGTTTATCTTCCAATCAACCTTTAAATCTAACATTGTTTAGGCCTATTTTTATAATACTCAGGAACTTTATTTGTTCTAAGGAGATGCGTTTGTGTTCATTCACAATATTCTTTTACCTAAAGAATATCATGGAGCGTCTTTAGCGTTTTCTGTTTTCGTTCCCATATCCGTGATATTTTCCCAAACTGGGAATATTGCTGCGTTTTTAAATTTCTTAATCAATTGTTTATCAGATTTTTATGTTTTCTAGCGCATTAATTGATTTCTTACAGAACAACGAACAAAAGTTATTCATTAAATTTTTAATTATGAAATCATTTATACTCTCAATTTTATTGATTCTAGCGGGTTCAACTATGGCCCAGACAATTAGTACTTTTCCTTATAACGAAGATTTTGAAGGAGAAGGTAGCTCAACTGCCTGCTCAGGCTATGTTATGGCTAGTCCAGGCTGGTTAAACGACACTGGAGATGATAACGACTGGGTACCTGATGCAGGAGGGACTATATCATTCGGCACTGGACCAAGTGTTGACTTTAACCCTGGGACATTCTCTGGAAAATACATGTATACCGAAACATCGGGATGTAACTCGGATACCAGAAACCTAGAGTCACCTTGGTTTGAATTCTTAGCGACGAGCGGAATGGAATTCAGTTTTGCCTACCACATGTTCGGTGGTGACATGGGAACACTAACAGTGGAATATAGAACCGGCTTAGTTGCCCCATGGACAACTCTTACTGGCCCAATCACTGATAACATTGATTCGTGGCAAACCTCTTCAACCGATATCACTTTTCTTTCAGGTGAGGATTCAGTTCAGTTCCGTTTCGTGGCAAACACCGGAATTGGATTTACTTCAGATATGGCAATTGATGACGTATCTCTCACTGAATTATCGATGACAGCTACAGTCATCAATATCCTTGATGAAACTTGTCTCAATGCTGCAAACGGGTCCATGACAATGGATGTTGATTACGGAATTTCACCTGTGACTTACTTATGGGATACTGGAGATCCATCTGATACACTAGCAACATTATCTGATATCGGACCTGGAACATACTGCTGCACTGCAACTGATGGAGATGGATCGGTAATTACACTTTGTGCTGACATCGTAGCTTTGGCGACAGATTCATTGCAAGTTTTTGCGCACGCTACTGAGGATTGGATTTGTACAGATTCAATGGGACTCTTAATTATTGATTCAATTGTAGGTGGTGCTCCATCTCCTGTTCTTTGCGGACTTTCTTCTTATTCGTGTGAGTCCGCACAAGACACACTTCAAATTGGAACAGAAGATTTCACAATTGGAGGCACAACTTATCCTTCACCACTAGGGAATTGGTATTGGGGAACAAGACACCAAATGCTTATTACTGCTTCCGAATTAACAGCTGCTGGCATTGTGCCTGGAAACTTATCAGGCATGGCATTCAACATTGATGTCTTGGGAACAGCTGATCCAAACTTGACCAGCTTTACAATCAAGTTAGGAAGTACGTCAGAAGTAGACATGTTATTCGGATGGGATGAGGCAGGGCCTGTTGAGGTTCTTGCTCCTGGAGATGTAACAATTTCGCCGGGATGGAATTGGTACGATTTTGACATTCCTTATTACTGGAACGGAACTGACAACATTATTGTAGAGACTTGCTTTAACAATACTGGGTTTACAAACAACCCACAAATGTGGGTATCTACTACCTCTTACACATCTGTAAGATACTACAGAGCCGATAACCCGTCTGTCTGTGGATCATCACTTACAACAGGTACTTCTGCTAACCGCCCAGTTATGCAATTTAAAAACTGCTCAGCAACACCAGGTTACCCATATATATTCTCATGGGATACGGGGTCAGCAGACGATACAACAATGGTTCTGGGTGGAACTTACACTTTAACTGTTGAAGACGGCACTGGATGTGTAGAAACTTTAGATGTAACGATCAACGAGTCCGGACCGGTTAATATCGATGACGTAACAATTTGTGAAACTAACCCAACGGACTTCATAGCTTCATCTTCATTCGACTCCTACACATGGAGTACAGGGGAGACTACTCAAACAATCTCTATTACTACAGGTGGAACATACTATGTAGATGCAGTTGACTCACTAGGTTGTCCAACATCAGATACAGCGTTTGTATCTACGCTACCGCCACCTGTTATCTCTGCAAGTTCTAATGACGTAATATTTGGATCAGATGGGTACATTGACCTATTAGTTTACGGAAGTGCCTTCCCTTTCATGATCGACTGGGATAACGATGGAACAGGAGATAACGACGATGCTGAAGATCAATTCGGATTAGATGCTGGCGACTATACAGTAATCGTAACAGATACAAATGGATGCTATGCGACGTTGACTATAACAGTTGATTCTCAATTAGGGTTATACGATCAAACGGAGTCTATATTCGAAATCTATCCTAACCCAACTCAAGGTATCATTTATGTGAAGCCAATTTATGCCAGTGGTGAGGAAGTATATGGAGAGATCTTGGACATTACTGGAAGATTGGTGAGTGGATTCACAATCAGTGGGGACAACACAACAGTTGTAGACCTATCAAACGAGGAGAGCGGAGTATACTTCGTACGAATCACTGCAGATGGTAAGCAAAGAACAGCAAAGTTGATTGTTGAGTAAACTCACTAAAATTTTAAATTGTTTTTTCATATTTCTCACTAGGAGAGTTTAAAAGGAGAAAGCCCGTCCATTAATTTATTGGACGGGCTTTGTACAATACCGTTGATTAGGGATTCCTCTAGATGATTATCTTTATGACAAATAAGATCTTGACGTTTTTACGCAAAAATTTATCATTTTACTCGTGAGCAGAGAAGTCTAGGTTACTCAAATACATTTCGGGGAAAATTCTTTGAAACAAGGAATCGCTACCCCAATGAAAATGGAATCGGGACGATAGCGTTTGGCTATTTCATTATCCCATGAATGAAAGAACTCTTGTGAATTTTGCGCACAAGAATGGAACGAAAACAGAATGAAAACTATCCAAACTCACTTCATGCTATAAGAATTGGCGCACGAGCTCTTCTGGAGTTAAATTCCTCAAGTCTAAGGTGAAACGGATCTTGTTCCAGTACTTAATATCTGCTGGATAAGCTGCTTGAATATTCGCCGATTCCAGCACTGGAAAATAGATTCCAAAACGATTCTTAATTCGCATACCTAAGCCCATATTGTACATGGATACCATTATGCCTGCATCGTCGAAAATACCATAATCTGCAAAAACTCCGATCGGTGCGTAAGGTATTTCAAGGTATAAATTTGTTGCAAAAAGCATAGAATTTGAAATTCCAAAGTTGCTTACTGAACGGAATCCTCCTTGGTTTTCAATTCGTTGATTTGAGTACATTCCTTCAACTTCATTTCTACCTCCCATGGTATGCTCATAGAAAACATCCATTGTTCCAGACTGACCTGACATGGCAAAACCGTATCTAGAATTCTCTGGTCCATTGTACATTAAATTTTGACCAAAAAAGGCTCTAATCTCTAGACCTTTTCCTTGACTTTCCCAGTACTCAAGATTATAAGTGATCTCTGCCCCAACATTCATTAACGAAAAGGCAGCATCTGAAATACCGGAAGATTGTTCCACATCGTAATAATCAAGTCTTAGCTGACCATTAATTCCGTGAATCCCTTTATTATACGTATGTGTATACTCCATCATACCTCCTGCAGTTGTGCTATTGAAGAAATTTGCATTCTCAAAAACGTAAGCACCCATTAAACGAAGCTTCTGCTTATAAAATGTTCTATTGACAGGTTTGCCAATATGAAACTCCAAATAGGGTTGAGCAACATAGTAAACTCCAACAGGCGCTGTAGTAGAATCAATTGCTGAACCAAGTCCATTTGCGTATGATTTACCGGTAACCCCTAGTGTTATTGTTTTAATATTTTGTTTCGGTACCCATGAGTATTTCAAATCTCCATAACCAGCAAAATTATTAGGGCCGCCCACAGAAAACATTGGAATTAAGGTGTATTCAAACTTGTTCTTTGGAATGGTGATGTTATGAAACATAGCGCCAATCATGAACTTATCATACTTGTTTGCGCCAACTGCAGGAGACCACCATACTTGTGATTTATCACGTTCATTATCTCCTCCTAGAAACTCAAATTCAACCTTTTCTTGCTTACCGATTAAGCCTTTTTTTCGCCATGAATTATTATTACGATTTACTTCGGGCATATTTTTATCGTAATCAATTACGAACTGATCAAAGGTTGTTCCATCAAAGGTCACAGTTTCCTTTCCATCATATGGATCAATCCATTTGGTTTCTCTAACCTTGCCGTAGCTTAAAGCATCTACTCTCACTGGTGATGTCACTTGCCCGACATTTTTAACGGTTACTGTAGAAACCCCATCTTTCTGCTTAACACCACAGATTTTATGATCAATGTGCGCAGTAGTTTCTATTAAATCATGAAATACCCACGATAAATCTTCTCCTGTAACCTCCTCAAAAACAGCTTTTAGATCTTCTGGTTGTGGATGTTTGTAATGCCATCTATCATAATAAGTTTGCATAGAAGCGTCGAATAATGAATCTGATAAATAGTCTTTCAGAAAAGTTAATACCAACCCTGTTTTACTATACATAATAGCACCGTAATTGGTAGGCGTAAACTCGGCCGAATGGGTTTCAATTGGTTGATCTAATCCATATCCCGCAACCATACTGTAGCTGAAGTCACTCATATCATGATGACTCAGATGTTCTAGGTGAATCATTTCAGCAAAACCTCCCATCATGTCAGATAATTGCTTATTGTTCGGGTATTTCGTGCGAATGTATCTTAACTCATTTAAGGTGTTCAAGCCTTCGTCCATCCAACCATGGTCCCGCTCATTTGAACCTAGTAGTCCATAAAACCAATTGTGCCCAACCTCGTGAACAATTACAACCTCCAGCTCGGCCTTACTGCTAGCATTACCAATAACCGTAACGTTCGGATATTCCATTCCTCCACCTGCGGAGATGGTGCCGTCAACTGCCGTTACCTGGTTATATGGGTATTCTCCATTCCATTTAGAGTAATAATATGTTCCATCATTCAAATACTCAATGGCGTCCTCCCATAGGTTGTAATGATGAGTAACAAACATGGCCCAAGTAGTCACCTTTCTTCCAGTAATAGGAAGCTCTACTTCACCTTTAAGCACTTCAAATCTTTTGTCGGCAAACCAAGCAAAATCGTGTACATCTTTTTGAACATAACGAATCGTTTTTAATGAATCCGAAGAACGTGGGAAAATCGTTGATCCTCCGCTAATTTTCTTGTTCCCTTTAAATGCATTGGTTTCATATTTATGCATGGTTTGTTTATGACGTTCTTCTAAAAAAGCAATCTCTGCTTCTGTTTGCAAATCACCTGTAGATCCCACTACATAGTTCGAAGGGAGTGTGATAGAAACATCAAAAGATCCATATTCAGAATAAAATTCACCTTGAGTAAGATAAGGCATTTGATGCCAACCCTCCACGTCGTAAACAGCAGGTTTGGGATACCATTGCGTTATTTGATAAGATGATCCTACATGCCCTAATCGAGAAATATCGCCACTTGGAATTTTAACTTTAAATGGAGTGCTTACCACCATTTTTCCGCCAGGAGCTAAAGGCTTATTCAACGTAACTCTACAAATGTCTATATGCTCTTCGTCATATTCCCATTTTACTGTTTCTCCGTCCACTTTAAAATCCAATGAATCTATAAATCCTTTTTCTTCATCGGTGGCATAGTGTAATGACATATCATTTTGATGATAGAGTTGCTGGCCCAATGCAGTTTCCTTGTTCTTATAAGCATTTGGCCATAAGTGTACATATATGAATTCTAAGGAATTAGGAGAGTTATTAATGTACTCAAATTCTTCATACGCAGATAAGTTGTGAGTCTTGTCATTAAGCTTTACATTAATGGTATAATTTACCTCTTGTTGGAAATATTCTTGACCAAAAGCCGCAAAGCCATAAAGTGCTGAAAATAAAATAAGTGCCTTTCGCATGAACGTGTAGAATTAATTACAACCGCAAGGTAGCACATTTCAACCGATGCTTTTTATTTTGGAAAGTAAAATTCTACCCCAAAAATGTTTGAAAGTCCGATTACTTATGTGAACTTTACAAAAGAATTGCTGAACATGCTCCAATTTTTGAAAGCTCTTTTTATTACCATATTATTTCTTGGCGTTGCCTCTTGTGCAAACAGTCAAAAAAACGAAGCCTCTGTGGATAGCACTGACCATAAATTCACGAATGAACTCATTAATGAGACAAGTCCGTATTTATTGCAGCACGCCCATAATCCTGTAAACTGGAGGCCATGGGGCGAAGAAGCATTTGAAAAAGCACAGGAAGAAGATAAACTCGTTCTTATTAGTATTGGTTATTCCTCGTGCCACTGGTGTCATGTAATGGAACATGAAAGTTTCGAGGATGAGGAAGTAGCAGATTTAATGAACGAAAACTTCATTTGTATTAAGGTTGATAGAGAAGAGCGTCCCGATGTCGATCAAGTATACATGAATGCGATTCAATTAATGACAGGTCAAGGAGGATGGCCATTAAATTGCTTTACATTACCTGATGGAAGACCTATTTATGGTGGAACTTACTTCGCAAAAGACCAATGGATAGAGGTGCTCAAAAACCTAGATTATACTTACGAGAAAACACCAAACACTGTAATAGATTACGCTGAAAATTTAACCGAAGGTGTAAAGCAATCAGAGTTGATTGTGACTACAGTTGAGATGGAATCGTTTGATACTGAGAAAATAGATTCTATGGTTTTTGTTTGGAATCAGGGCTTTGATACTTCACGTGGCGGGAATAATAGAGCTCCAAAATTCCCGCTTCCAAACAACTGGGATTTCTTAATGGAATATGCCCACCTGAATAATGACACTGCCACGCTCGAGCAAGTTGATCTTACCCTAGACAAAATGGCCATGGGTGGAATTTATGATCAAGTTGGGGGTGGTTTTGCAAGGTATTCAACAGATATGGACTGGAAGGTTCCACATTTTGAAAAGATGCTCTATGATAATGGACAATTGGTTTCTCTTTATGCTAAGGCCTACGCAAGAACTGGATCGCCTTTATACAAGCATACTGTTTACCAAACCTTGGAATGGGTATACAGAGAAATGATGACAGCTGATGGTGCTTTTTACTCGGCACTAGATGCGGATAGCGAAGGGGAGGAAGGAAAATTCTACGTTTGGACTAAAGAAGAAATGAAGGAAGTATTGGGTGATGATTTTGATTTTGCCAATGAATACTACGAATTGAATTTGAAAGGCCTTTGGGAAGGAAATTACATATTACTGAGAAACAAATCGCTTACTGAGTTAACCAAGAAGCTTGACATGAGTGCAGAGGAAATTCAAGCAAAAGCCAAAGAAGTTAACAAGAAATTATTAGAGGCAAGAGCAAAGAGAATTCGACCAGGTTTGGATGATAAATCTTTAGCCTCTTGGAACGCAATTATGAGTATTGGCTTTGCAGATGCCTACCAGGCTTTCGGTGAAGCTCCAATGAAAAATGCTGCTATTTATAATGGTGAATGGCTGCGTAAAAACATGCTACAGGAAGACGGTAAGTTACTTCATACCTACAAAAAAGGAGAAGCGAAAATTGACGGATTCCTAGATGATTATGCATTTACAATTTCAATGTTCATAAAACTTTATGAGATTACATTTGATGAATCATATATCGAGGATGCAAAGAAAATGGCTGAATACGCCATTGCAAACTTCCAAGACGAGGCTTCAGGAATGTTCTACTATACGGCTTCGACTGGTGAAACGTTGATTGCAAGAAAAATGGAAATTTCGGATAATGTTATCCCATCGTCCAATTCGCAAATGGCAAATGCGCTTTTTGTATTGGGAACACTAACAGATAATGCTGACTGGATTGAGATTTCGCGTCAAATGCTAGCAAATGTGTATAACGATATGACATCTTACCCAAGCTCTTATTCTAACTGGGGTATATTAGGTATGCACTTTACAGAACCTTTTTATGAGGTAGCACTAACAGGTGATCAATGGGAAAGTGAATACCAGGGGTTAGCCAACTCCTATGTGCCAAATAAAGTTCTAATGGGAGGGAAAGACGGAAAACTTCCATTATTAGAAGGAAAATTTTTAGGTGAAACCACCATCTTTGTTTGTGTAAATAAAGCCTGCCAAATGCCGGTGAATAAAGCCGCTGATGCGCTTGAACAAATGAAGTAATTCACAATCTGCCCTTGAATGAATAAAATAGGCAGAATAGATTAGCTATTAATTAGTATTATTTTTGAATCATATGGAAGAAACGCAGAGTTTAGAGTATAACTCACAACGTTCTACAATGCACTTACCAGAGTACGGAAGAAACGTACAAAAAATGGTAAAGCTTGCATTATCAATTGAAGATAGAGAAGAGAGAAACAAAGTAGCGCAAGCTATTATTAGAGTTATGGGTGAATTAAATCCTCACCTTAAGGTTGAAGAATACAAACCTAAATTGTGGACGCATTTATTTGTAATGTCCGATTTTCAGTTGGATGTTGATTCTCCATATCCTATTCCTCAGAAAGAAAAATTATCAGGAAAACCTGGTAAAGTAGCTTATCCTCAAACAAGAATCAAGTTTGGACACTATGGCAAAACTGTAGAGAAAATGATTCAAATGGCTTGTGATATGGAAAAAGGGCCAGAACGTCAAGCTTTGGTTAAAGTTACTGCTGGTTTGATGAAAAAATTCCACTTGACCTATAATTCCAACAGTATTGATGATGCCGTTATTGGCAAACATTTGAACGTCCTTTCTGAAGGAAGAATAGAATTAGACGACTTGTCATTCTTACCGTCTACACAAGAAGTCCTTAAAACGACTGGAGGTGTGAAAACTTCACATTCAAACAAGAACAGAGGTAATCGTAACAAGAACAGAAATAAAAACAACAAAAACCGTAACCGTAAACGTTATTAATACCCATGGGAGCATTTGAAATTTATGGAGGAAATAAACTCAAAGGTGAGTTAGTACCTCAAGGAGCAAAGAACGAAGCATTACAAGTTTTATGTGCCGTTCTAATGACCGAAAAGAAAGTAACAATTTCAAATGTCCCGGACATTGTAGACGTAAACAAACTCATTAACCTTTTACAGGCAATGGGTGTGAAAGTTGAAAAGGTTGAAAAAGGAACCTACAACTTTAAGGCATCCGATATTAATATGGATTATCTCCAAACAGAAGACTTTGCAAAAAGAGCTTCGAGTTTGAGAGGATCTGTAATGATCGTTGGTCCATTACTAGCACGTTTTGGAAAAGGAATGTTACCTAAGCCAGGCGGTGACAAAATTGGTCGTAGAAGAATGGATACACATTTCGAAGGCTTTGCCAAACTTGGGGCCAAATTCGAATACGATCCAGCCACTTATTTCTACACCGTTAGCGCTAAGAAACTTAAAGGAACTTACATTCATTTAGATGAGGCTTCTGTAACTGGTACAGCAAACGTTGTAATGGCCGCTGCTTTAGCCAAAGGAAAAACTACTATTTACAATGCAGCTTGTGAGCCTTACCTCCAACAACTTTGTAAGATGCTGAACAGCATGGGTGCAAAGATTACTGGAATTGGGTCTAACATGCTTCATATAGAAGGTGTTGATAAGCTAGACGGTTGTTTCCATAGAATCTTACCTGATATGATTGAGATTGGATCTTTCATTGGACTTGCAGCCATGACCCAATCAGAGATCACCATTAAAGATGTAAGCTATCCAAACTTGGGAATCATTCCAGATGTCTTCAAAAAATTAGGGATTCAGATGGAATTAAAAGGAGACGACTTATATATCCCGTCTCAAAAATCGTATACGATAGATACTTTTATTGACGGTTCAATTTTAACTGTTTCTGATGCGCCATGGCCAGGATTCACCCCTGACTTATTAAGTATCGTTTTAGTTACAGCCACTCAAGCTAAAGGCTCGTGTTTGATTCATCAAAAAATGTTTGAATCTCGATTATTCTTTACGGATAAACTAATTGATATGGGTGCACAGATCATACTATGTGATCCTCACCGCGCTGCTGTTATTGGACACGGACAAAAACAAAAGCTTCGCCCAATGACTATGACATCTCCAGATATTAGAGCGGGTGTATCTTTATTGATTGCCGCACTATCTGCTGAAGGAAAAAGTACAATCCATAATATTGAGCAAATAGATAGAGGGTACGAAAACATCGATGTTCGTTTAAATAACCTTGGAGCAGATATTAGAAGATTAGGGTAAACTACCAAACCTTCGTTTCAATTCTCACGTAAATTAAGGCATGAACAACCTTGCCCAAAACCTTTCAATAATTGTAGGCCTTTTATTGCTAATTCGATGTGGTGGAGACCCTCCTTCAGATGTAACACTTAATTCAATAAGCCAGGACGCTGGATGAATTAACTTAAACTGGACAATTAGTGATGATGTCTCTTTTGATTCCTATAAAATATATCGACATACTAGTTCGGGAATAGATGAGAGTACCGGAGAGTTGATTCATGTTTCAACTTTATCATCAGACAACATTTATAAGGATACCGATTTTAGTCCATTAGAGACTTATTACTATAGAGTCTATGTTCAAAATGATGATGGGCTTTCGAACGGTAGCAATATTGAATCAATCACAACTGAAACAATTTCTCTCGTATCAAATGGAAGTTTTGAAGAAAGTGGCACTACGGGATGGAATCTCATTCCAAATAATATCTCAGAACCACTAAACTCTATTGAAATTGATGTAATATCTGGTGATGATGGTACAAACTCATTAAAGTTTCATCACAACGCAAGCACTGGATGTTGGGAGATGTGGATCGAAAAAAATATAACCAGAGCAGACCTAACAGCGGGTGGAACCTATCAGTTTACTTACAGCTATAAATCAAATGAAACCATTACTCCCGGTGGAATGGGAATTACTCTGAAAAATTCTAGTATCGATATTACAATTCCTCACCCTACATTTTCGGGTGACGGTTCGTGGCACACATTTACCAATACATTTACGCTTCCAAGTGATGTAGGATCTACCGACCCTCTATTAAGAATTCATTTCTGTATTGCCGGAATTGTAGATTGGTGGATTGACAATATTTCTATCGTAAAAATTTAGGTTTTCGCACAGGGGAAAAAATTTATCTTCAACCCGATAATTACTTCATTAAACTGTGATTGAAGCAACATTAGAAGATTCTAAAAACGTTTCAAAACGGTTTCTAGGGCGGAATTCAGATCATGAATCAAGTCTTCTGTTTTCTCTACTCCTACACTCAGTCTTATTAATGATGGAGTGATGTTTAGCTTGGCTTTATCTTCTTCTGATACTCCGGCATGAGTCATTGTACCAGGATGTTGAATTAATGATTCCGTGCTCCCCAAACTTACCGCCAGCTTAACTAATTTTAAAGCGTTAATGAACTGGAAAGCTTCCTCTTCTCCTCCTTTAATATCAAAAGATACCATTGCACCGGGTGCTTCACATTGTTTATCATAAATCTGTTTATCCTCTCCCTCTGCAAATCCTAAATAATAAACTTTAGAAATCATTGGATGAGATTTTAAAAACGACGCCACAGCCTTAGCATTTTCTAGTTGCTTATCCATTCTTACCTTAAGTGTTTCAAGACTTCTCATGAGTAACCAACCAGTCCATGGCCCAGCCATATTACCTAAGAATGTCCTCATCGTTTTCATTCGAGCAATTACTTCATTACTACCCAAACAAGCGCCTGCAATAACATCACTATGTCCACCAATATATTTGGTAGCTGAATAAAGAACTAAATCAGCTCCATGCTTCAAAGGATGCTGCCATAATGGACCCATATAGGTATTATCTACCGCCAAATAAACTTTACGCTCATTCGTAGATAAATCATCGGCTATCTGAGAACACATTTCTATGTCTATAATATCATTGGTTGGATTGGCCGGTGTCTCAACATATACCATAGCAATCTTATCTGCCTTGCCACTTTCAGCAATCATTTGAGTGATCTCTTCTTTCGTTTGATTTGGATAAAACCCTAATGCTTCTATTCCAAACTTATCCAAAATATGCTTTATAAAATGATCTGTTCCACCATAAACTGGATTGCTAAAAAGTAAAACATCTCCTGGTTTTAAAAACTCCATAAATGCCGTTGATATGGCAGACATACCACTTTCAAATACGGCACAATCTTCAGCCTCATCCCATAACGAAAGTCTGTTCTCCAATATCTCTAAATCGGGGTTATTGATTCTACTATAAATTAAACCTAACTCCTCTTTCTCTTCTTTTTCTCTTAATCCATATGCTACTTCGAAAAATGCTTTTCCCTGTTCCGCCGATCGAAATTCAAAAGTAGAAGTTTGAAAAATTGGACATTTGATCGCTCCTTCTGATAACTCAGAAGAGTATCCGTATGACATCATTAAACTCTCTGGTGAATATTTGTGCTTTGAATCCATAACCTTATTTTTTCACAAAATTATGGTTTTAACAACTTTTATACTACAATGTGAAATTATTTTGAAAAATAAAATTCTTATTTATCGTTTTAATAGTTTATTATTCTATTTTTATTCTGAATTAAGGAAAGAAACCAGAAAAATATTCTATTATGCTCGATGCAACTGATAAAAAGATTCTGAACCTCCTTCAGAAAGATGCCACATTAACAAATAAACAGATTGCTGCTGAACTTCATCTCACAGTAACACCCGTATTTGAACGCATTAAGAAACTTAAAAAGAATGGACAAATCAAACGAATTCAGGCCATCGTGGATCGAAAGAAAGTTGGTAAACCTCTTTTAGTTCTGAGCGAGATTTCCGTGTCGAATCACAAGCAAGAGAATTTAAGCCGATTTGAAAAAGAGGTGTTGAGCTTAAAAGAAGTGATTGAGTGCTTTCACGTCTCAGGTAGAAATGACTATGTTCTCAAAATAGTAGCCAACAACATGGAAGATTATAGAGATTTCCTAGTGAATAAATTGGCCAAAATAGAGGGTGTAAGTAATGTGAATAGCTCGTTCATTCTTAAGGAATTAAAAGAAGGAAGTAGTATTGAATTAGAATAGACTGATTTTTAGTATTTTGGATTCATGGACCTGAACCATGTTACTTTACCTTGTACCAACATTCCGAACTCAATCGAGTTCTATGAAAGGCTTGGTTTAAAACTAATCGTCCATACCCACGACGGTTATTGTAGGTTTGAATTATCCAATGGAAATGCCACATTCTCCTTGCATAAAGTAGATGAAATTCTTCCCAACAATGGATCTTGGATTTACTTTGAAGTTGACAATTTAGACCAAAACGTAAAAGAATTAAAAGCCAAAGGAATTGTGTTTGATCAGATGCCAAAAGATGAATCTTGGTTATGGCGTGAAGCGAAACTAACTGACCCTGATGGGAATAAAATAATCCTTTATAAAGCCGGTGAGAATAGAAAAAACCCACCTTGGCGCAAAACGAAATAACTGGCCTAATTTCTGTTGTAAACGATTGGGTAGCAAAAAAATCATAAGATGAAAAAAGTACTTTTTATAGTTGGGCTCTTCCTTTTTACCTCTGTTTCTGGGCAAGTAAAAACCAAGGAAGAAGTGATTGAATTATACAAATCGCTCTATGCATCGTCTGAGCTTTCGAAGATGCCGTGGGTTGAAGGAACAGGATGTTCACCAGGATCCTTACCAGATCATATTTATAAAAAAGTAGAGAATCGTATCAACTTCTTTAGAGTGGTAAATGGACTAAGTGAAATAAAAGTAGACCCCACTTACAATAAGGAGGCTCAAGCAGCTGCCTATTGGTGTTTTGCAAATAATACCTTAAGTCATGCTCCGGGAAAAAGCACTAAGTGTTTTAGCGAAGCAGCCTATACCGGTTGTAATACTTCTTGTTTAGGTTTTTCAGATTATAAATGGTATCCGAATACTGCTTTTATAAGTGGGTTTATGATGGATTTTGGTGAAAGCAATTATTATATCGGACATCGTAGATGTATCCTATCAACTACGCTAGAAACAGTGAGCTACGGAGCAACAGCAACTACCGAATCTTTAATCGTAATGAAAGGTATGTACAAAACAGTTCCCGATAAGCCAGAATACGTGGCTTATCCATGGCATGGATATGTTCCTGTTGATTTGATTTACCCAAAATGGTCCTTCTCTATTCCTCGCTCAAACGATGTAGACTTTTCTAAAGCGAAGGTGAAAATGACAGATGGAGATGGAAATGATATTGCGGTTAAAATGTACGATCAATACAGTTATCAAGATCCGACTTTGGTTTGGCAGGCTAAGGGAATGTATGATCCTAAAGAACTGGAATATGCGGAAAACAAGCTCGAAGAAAAAGGGTATCTGAACAAAAAAATCACTGTGAAAATCACAGGTGTAGTCGTTAACGGGAAAACTAAAAACTACGAGTATTTCGTAGAACCTTTAAAAATAGATTAAATCCGACCCAACAATCCACTGAAACTCGCGTTAATTAAATAGAGTTCGTAACTTTATAATGTGAGAGGATTAGTTGTAATGGCAGTTATTATTGCATTCGCTTCTTGTAGGAAAGATCCAGTTTTCGGTCCTGCAGATACCACTCCATACACCTTTGATTATCCAGAAATCATGCAGCAATATTTACCACCAATTGTTGCTCCTATTGATAATCCGATGACAGAAGAAGGGGTAGAGTTAGGAAGAAAACTATTCTATGATACGCGGCTATCCATCAATAATAATCAATCATGCGCTTCGTGTCATTTCTTGACCAAGAGCTTTTCGGACACCATGCGTTACAGTGAAGGGTCAGAAGGTTTTGAAGGAACTCGAAATGCCATGCCACTCTTTAATTTAGCTTGGGCTAATAAATTCTTTTGGGACGGGCGTTCTGAAACACTGGAAGAGCAAGCTTTCGTACCAGTTGTTGATCCTATCGAAATGCATGAAACTTGGCCACAAGCTGTTGCGAAATTGCAAGATGATCCTGATTATCCATTAATGTTTGAACAAGTATTTGGAACCGCCAAAATTGATTCAACCATGGTGGTTTATGCCATAGCACAGTTTGAAAGAACGCTAATTGTAGGTAACGCTCCTTTTGATAGGTATTTACTAACCGGAAGCACGGGGTGGAGCGCAGCCGATGAGTTGGCGGCCTATCAAGGTTTTGCATTATTTAATATGGAATCAACAGCCGGAGGCGCTGACTGTTTTCATTGTCATGGTGATGCATTCAATCCACTGTGGACAGATAATCAGTTTAGAAATAATGGGCTTGACGCTGTATTCACAGACAGAGGCCTAGGAGCAGTAACTGGAAATCCAAATGACGACGGTAAATTCAAAACACCTTCATTACGTCAATTAGTATTTACAGCACCCTACATGCATGATGGTCGTTTTGAAACACTTGATGAGGTTATTGACCATTACAGCGAAGGAGTAGTTCATTCGTCGACAATAGATCCGAATATGAAAGAGGTTGATAATGGAGGTGTTCAGCTAACACCGGAGAAAAAGTACTTCTTAAAAATGTTCTTGATCTCTTTATCCGACTCTTCTTTTAACGCGAATCCGGCTCATTCGAATCCTTGGTAGCGTTATGATTTATATAAGAATCGGGGCGCTCTTTTTATTCATCTTCAATCATCATTTTGGTTTATCTCAAAAATTGGAAAAGAATGTAAAGGACAGCCTAGCAATTGTTGTTTCAGAAATGTATGAGCGTGATCAGAAATACAGAAAATTTATGCTTTGGCGTACTACAGACACTTTAAAAATAGATTCTATCCAAAGCCTTAGCTTCAAAAAACGATATAAAATCATAACATCGCAAACAAGTTTACCGCAAGCCACAATGGACTCTCTGTGGAACCTCCAAAGTATTAATGATTCTTTGAATTTTGAACATCTTGTTTCGCTTTTGAAAGAATACGGCTTTTTATCTAAAAAGAGAATTGGAGTGGGATATTTGAATACGATTATACTGCACATGATGCATGATGATGAATTCTGCATTTTAGATACTCTATTAATTCAAGAAGTAGAAAAAGGCAATTTATCTCCTAAATCATATGCAAGCTGGTATGATAGATATTTACTCATAACTGGTCAAGCTCAATTATATGGAGAATATAATACCTATACGCCTTGTGTAACAAGTTTAGAAGAAACAAATCGTGCTAGAGAAAAAATAGGTTTGAAGAAGTTGAAGAAAAATATTTGTCCTTAAATTAAGTTTATATTATATGAAACCAGACTTAATACAACGTGTGCATTGGCAGCGCTCAAGAGGGGAAGTTGAGCCCTTTGAGGACGTTGTGATATGGTTAGGTCGGGCAGAAAAAGGAAAAGAAAATCCATTTACCTACAATGGAAAACAATATTACTGGGTATTGCTTAATGCTTCAGAACTCAGTCATATTATTCACGACGATAATAATTTTTGGATTTATATCTTTTCTCAGGAAGATAAATTTAAAGCTATAGGGCAAGTTCAGAAGTTTGAATTTCCTATTCAAAAAGAAGAGCCCACTGTTTACACGTTGTGGATATTACAATCACAAATTCCTTCATTACAGGTCAGCAAAGAGCCAATAAATATTTACTGTCCAATTCAGCAATTTTCACCTTCGAACATCATTGAAAAAGACTTCATAACTTTACTCGACTTTTTAAATCACGACGAGAACCCAATTACTCGTTTCGTTGATCGTCAAAAGTACAACACGGATACGTTGAGAGTAAGATAAATGATTTCATTTGAATCCATAGAAACCAATCGTTTGCTTCTAAAAGCAGTTGACGCTAATAAACTTGCCGAAATTTATGCTACTTGCGATGAAGAAGAAGCAATGAAATTATTGGGGTTTAGCACAAGAGAAGAGTATTTAGCGGATAAGGCAAAAAGTGATGGTGGTTTTGTAACCTATGACCGCAAAATATTAGGTTTTATTATGGTGATCAAAGAAGGAGATATTGCCATTGGAAGGTGTGGCTTTCATAATTGGTATCATGTTCACAAGAGAGCTGAATTAGGTTATGCGATTTTTAAAGAAAACTATCGTGGGCACGGGTATATGCGCGAAGCTATGCCGGCACTTTTAGATTACGGATTTAATAAAATGAATCTCAATAGAATTGAAGCTTTTATTGGCCCTACAAATGAACCCTCACTTCGAGTTGTAAAGAAACATGGATTTACAGAGGAGGGTCGTTTAAAGCAACATTTCGTCTATGATGATACACCTCTTGACAGTTTGATCTTCGCCCTATTAAGAGAAGAATATTTTCAGCAGAGTGGTGGCTGAGACTGTCGAAGTCACATCCATTTGTAATGACTTTCATATTTCCGGCATTTCGATATTTCGACGAGCTCAACACAGCGCAGCTCAATGTCCTCAAGTTTTCAGTAAATAGTGTTTTGAATTCAGTATTTCGTGCTCTTAAGAGCCTCAGTTATTCCAGAACTTTACACCAAGGATATCCGAAAACTAGTATAATGTTTTCGTTCAGTTAGCTAGTAAGCCCTCAGAACTTCGTGCAGTTTAGAAGTGAAGAGGGCTTTAGTTTTTGTAGCTTAGTGTTATGAAACCCAAAACACTTAAATCATTTCTAAATATTATCATTGTTTTAGGCTTCTGTTCTTTTGGGATAGGGTTCATGTTCAAAATAATGCATTGGCCACCAGCCGGAATACTAATTACTTTAGGGTATGCTGCAGTATTACTCTCCTATCCAAAACTAATTTTACTTAAAGAAAAAAGAACCAAAATTGATGTTGCCAAAGTGCTAGCAGTATTTGTTTGGGGTATTTGTGGGTTATCTGGTCTTATTTTCTACAAAGAGTACCGATCTGTTTTAATTCCATTGGCGGGATCAGGATTTTTAGTTTGGCTAGGGTTAACACTTTATGCGGTTTTTACTAAGGATGATTCCGTTGAAGCCGAGAATTCTCCAATAATTCGAATTGGATATATTGGTGGGTTCAGTGTTTTAGTAATTGGAAATTTCTTTAGGATGATGCATTGGCCTGGTGCACATATCCTAATGATTACAGGAGGTATAATTACTGCAATTACATTTTTCTATGCAAGTTTCGTTGGAGAAGATGAATAACATCTTACCACACAAAAGTGGTGACTATTGCGAAAAACACGGTCACTATCAATACGCCTAATAGGTTAAACCATACACCTGTTCTCATCATTTCTGGAATCGTTACATAACCTGAACCATACGCGATAGCCTGGGTTGGTGAAGCAATCGGCATCATAAAAGCACAACTGGCAGAAAGCGTGGCTGGGATCATCATTAGTCTTGGGTCCATATCTAATACTACCGTGGCACTTGCAAGAATTGGAAGAATAAGGTTTGTTATAGCAGTATTTGAAGTTAGCTCCGTTAGGAAAGTCACTATCAAACAAATAATTCCTACTATTAACATTGGTGCAAGTTCCGGCATTGATTCGAAAATCTGCTTAATCACCTCATCCAACCCTGACATTTTAAAACCTCCTGCAATGGCAAAACCACCTCCAAACAACAATAATATTCCTACTGGGATTTGCTTATATGTTTTAAAGGGCAGGAGCATTTTACCTTTTTTCTCACTAGAAGGAACTAAGAATAACAAGACGGCACATATCATTGCAACAATGGCGTCCGATATAGCTTCGAGTCCCAACCAATAACGCCAACCATGGAATGTGAAATTATCACTCAATTGAATATCTGAACCGGTCAACCATAATACTGCGGCCGAACCAAATATTAATCCAGCAAATTTTTCATCCCGCGTCATTTTGCCCAAGGCTTCTAACTTTTTACGAATGGCAGAATTATCCTCATAAATTTTAGTCCTTGGCATTCTTATCACCACGCGAGTCATAAATAACCATCCTAGAAATAGAAATATCACACTAAATGGCATACAAAGCACCATCCAGTCCACAAAACCAATAGCGGGTGCTTCAGGGAATAAGGTGCTATAATTTTCTGCAAAAACAATGTTCGGCGGAGTACCTACTAAAGTTGCCATTCCTCCAATGTCTGCTGCATAAGCAATTCCCAACATTAAAGCGATTCCAAAACGTTTTACGAATTTATTGTCGTTGGATACTCTTTGAACCCCCTCCAAAATGGACATTCCAATTGGAAGCATTACTACAACTGAGGCAGTGTTGGCAATCCACATGCTTAGAAAACCAGTAGTTAGCATGAATCCTAAAATCAACCGACTAGGAGTACTACCTATTTTTAACACCACATACAGAGCAATTCTATTGTGTAAATCTGAAGCCTGTAATCCTAAAGCAAGTAAATATCCACCCAGAAATAAGAAAATCATCTCCTTGTAGTAATACGGCAGAAATTCCATGAATGAACCGATACCTAAGAATGGCAGTACAACAATTGGAATCAAAGATGTTAACCCAATTGGTATTACTTCCATTACCCACCATGCGGCCATGAGTCCAACAACAGCAGCCATTAAAGGTGCTTTCTCATATTGATCTCCTGGCACAAGAACATATAGAATCAAGGCTATAAGAACACCTATTCCGCCCTTTACTAGCTTATGTTGGAGAGCATTTTTTTTCCTTTTTTTTTCTGATTTTGTCACAGATCAAAATTCTGTATGAAGTAAAAATAGGGGTTATCTCTAACTTATCGACTAATTAATATAAATACGATTTTACTAACTTTAGAATATGAAAAATATATGGATCATTGCAATAACGTCGGTTTGTTTTATAGCAAGTTGTAATAAAGAAATAAGCAGTAAAGAAGACGATTCTTGTGGTTCAAATAGTGGAGCTCTTACTATAACTCATGACGGCTTAGTCAGAGAATACCTTTTGTATATTCCAACCTCTTATAACTCTTCCAACGCTACTCCATTAGTTATGAATTTTCACGGCTTTGGTGGTTTGGCGTCTGAATACATGGATTATGCAGACATGCGTTCTTTAGCCGATGCAGAAAATTTCATTTTGGTTTATCCCCAAGGAACATGTCTTAACGGCTCTTCACATTGGAATACAAGTTTATTGGGAGGAGATAATAAAAGTACAGCAGATGACTTTGGGTTTGTAGAGGCCATGTTGAGCCAAATTTCCCTCGAATACAATGTCGATTCTGAACGTATTTATGCCTGCGGATATTCTAATGGAGGCATGTTTGCCTACGGCCTTGCTAACTATAAAAGTGAGTTAGTAGCGGGAGTAGCATCGGTTTCAGGAACAATGTTGGATTTTGATGGACCGACAACACATCCAATGCCGGTTATACATTTACATGGAACGTCTGACGGTGTAATTCCGTATAATGGTAGTTCTGATTACTCAAGTGCTCAAGCCGTTTTGGATCATTGGATCAACTTTAATAATACGGTTACATCTCCTACGGTGAATTCTGAAACAGGAAGTGGTTTAACCATAGAACATTATTTATATGACTCCGGAGACAGCAGCGTATCTGTAGAACACTATAAATACGTTGGAGGTGATCATGTTTGGTTTACGAATACTTATTCGAGCCAAAATGCAGGCCAACTTATCTGGAACTTTTTGTCAAAATATGACATTAACGGATTAATGTAATTCTTGAAAAAGGCGTCATTTAGACGCCTTCTTCTTATTGAACTGAAATTCCTAGTTCTTCTGAATATGAAAATTGAACTCTGCCGTACCTAAAGCTCCCCATAACCTCAACCATATGGGAAGAATCATTTCCGTACCACGAGAATTGGTTATGTCGCCTAGGTCAATGATTAAGTCTTCTCGCCAACCAAAAGATTTCAATAGATCAAGGGTAGTATTTTTTGAGGCTTCGTCATTCCCACAAACAAAAACATTATGGTCGCCTTTCAACATACCTGGATTTACCATTAATGCTGTATTCATCGTATTCAAAGACTTTACAACTTTCAAGTTAGGAAAGCCACGCTGTATTTGTTCACCTATTGAATCTGTATTAACTACACCTAAAGAAGGAGGCATTCCATTGCTAAAGTCTAAAGGATTAGAAAGGTCAACGAGTACTTTATTGCCCAAAGTTTTTTCACCAATTCCATTCAATGCATCCATGGTAACCATTCCTCCAATACAATTAAAGAGCAAATCGGCATTTGCAGCGCCCTCCACAAAAGGCATCGTATGTACATTAGAATGTGAAGAAGCCCAAGCTGCATAAGCTTCATTTTCTTGCATTGTCTTCTGGACGTCTCTTGTTCCTATTGTTACATCATGTCCTAATTGGTCCAGTTTTTCAGCAATTGTACGACCTACTATTCCTGTTCCTAATACTGCTATTTTTATTTTTACTATAATTTTAATATCTACTATCAAAAGTATAGTATATTTGTTATCAGACCAATAACATGTCATAAATGAAAGCCACTTTCATTATTGATAGTATTAAGATTAGCAATGATTATCGACGGAAAGAAATATAAATATCGCATGTTGAACGAAGACTTTCATTGTGCATTATCAGTTACCATGCATTTTATCGGAGGTAAATGGAAAGTTGTGGTGCTCTGGTATTTGCGCAACGGTAAAAAGCGATTTGGAGAATTGAAAAAGCAGATTCCTGATATTACAGACAAGATGCTCTCACTTCAATTGAAAGCTTTGGAAGAGGATGGATTGGTCACGAGAAAAGTGTTCGCAGAGGTTCCTCCTCGCGTTGAATATGAATTATCTGAAGAGGGTAAATCCATGATGCCAGTGGTAGAAAGTATTGCTAAATGGGGTAGAAATAAGGCCGAAACCGAAGGCAGACTCATACTTGATGAATAATTAGGTTGTATTTTATCAAAACGGATACTTAAAACCCCTTTGCTTGAAGAAACAAAGCCTCTGCTCATCTGTTCTTTCATAAAGGCTTAAAATGTTTCCTACAGATTATTCAGATATCCTGCAACGAATAGAAGAAATTGATCCTATTCGATACGCGAAAACTAGAAACTTTCATGACGGGGCAGTGACAAAATTAAGTCCGTACATTTCACGAGGGGTTATTTCTACACGTCAGGTTTTTGATCATATTCTATCATTAAAACTTTCATGGGATGCCACTGAAAAACTAGTCCAGGAACTCGCTTGGAGAGATTACTGGCAGCAGGCGTGGATTGGAAAAGGTAAAGCGATCTTCGAAGACTTACGACGGCCTCAAGAACCTGTTTCTAATTATAAAATCCCTTCTTCTATAATAAATGGAACTACCAAAATAGAAGCTGTGGACAATGCTATCCAGGAATTGTACGAAAGTGGATACATGCACAATCACATGCGAATGTATGTAGCAGCCATTGCTTGTAACATGGGAGAAAGTCATTGGAATATTCCCTCTCAATGGATGTACGCCCATTTACTAGATGGCGACTTAGCAAGTAATACCTTAAGTTGGCAATGGGTGGCAGGTAGCAATGCTAATAAAAAGTACTATGCGAATCAGGATAACATCAATAAGTTCTTTAACTCTGATCAGCGTGATACATTCTTGGATGTAGGTTACGAGAAATTTGGACAACTCGAGATTCCCGAAGAGCTAGTTGCGCTAAGCTCATTTGAACTGCAAATCGCTCTTCCAGAGTTCATAGACATCCAAATAAATCGGGATAAAACCACCTTAATCTATAACTACTACAATCTAGACCCGAATTGGCATAAGGATGAAGATGTGCAACGTATTTTCCTTCTCGAGCCCTCGATTTTTGAACGTTTTCCTATATCACAAAAGTGCATTGACTTTGCGCTTAAACTAAGTGAGAACATACCTGGAATACAATTATTTGTAGGTGAGTTTGAGGAATTGAAGACCAAAGTCGAAACCGAAAAGATTATCTATAAAGAACATCCGCTAAATAATTATGAAGGAATAGAAGAATCCAGAGATTGGTTAGTGCCAGAGGTAACAGGATACTTCACCTCTTTCTTTGGGTATTGGAAAAAAGCGAAAAAGGTTTTAGTGCGTGAAAGGAGTTAAGAAAAGCAATCTTCCTGAGAAGGTTTGTCCTGTTTGTAAAAGACCATTCTCTTGGCGTAAAAAGTGGGAAAAGAATTGGGAGGAGGTAAAGTATTGCAGCGAACGTTGTCGAAGACAATCAAAAAGAAACCCTGTAAGCTAAACCATATTATTTATTCGGTAATTGTCCAAATCTAATTGAGCATTTATCGCGAACTCTTTTCCTCGTGATTTTTGGGCTCTTTTTAAAGACAAAACCACTTCTCCGTTTTGCACAAAAGGAAGTTCCTCTGCACTCTTGAAGCTGCTTAAAACAATGATTACAGAGCCACCGCTAAACCAAGAATTCTTATACTTAATTTCTTGAATTTGATCGTAAGGGATACTGCTATCTTTTACATCTCCTTTGTAAACTTCTAATATAGTGTCTGAAACTTGATGTTCGAAGTGAATACCCTCAGCATCATGCCATGCAAACCCTTTTGTCCTTGTTAATCCATGAGAAGCATTCTCTGTTTCAAATCTTAGTTTTAGCATAACATCGTTTTAACCAGAAACAAGATACAAAAAAAGCCTCCCCATTTCTGAGAAGGCTTTTTACATTTTGGTCAATATATTATCGTACTAAAGTAAACTTCAGAATCTGTTGCTCATCCTTGCTCTGGAATCTTATATAATAAACTCCTCCTTCTAGATGACTTGTTCCTACTTGAATCTTCCCTTCTACATCCTCAAGGGTAGTTACATAAACAGTTTTACCTGATAAGTCTACCATAGTCATCAAGACAGGTTCATTAGAATTAAAGTTATAATCTAATGTAAAGTCATTTAATGAAGGATTAGGATATAAATTCAGTTCCCATTCTGGAAGGTCGTAAATTCCTACTGATTGAGAATTTCCTACTTCAATTTCAAGTGTGTCTGTACATCCTGAAGCACTAGTTACCACAACTTCATATATTCCAGGCACTAAGTCAGAAATATCTTCTGTTGTTTCACCATTACTCCAATCAAACGTGTAAGGACCATCTCCTACGAATTCATTTATCGTAATATCAATAGATCCTGTAGGACAAGTTGCACATATGGCATCAACAACATCTACCAACACAGCTTCGAAAGTAGTTTCGTTGTTAACTACTCCATCCAAGGTAATCTGACAACCATAAGCATCATCCGTAACTGTTACTGAATACGTACCAGCATTTAATCCAGAAATATCCTCTGTTGTCTCACCAGTAGACCAATCATATGTCAATGTTCCTATAGCATCCGTAACAGTTAGGTCTAACGCACCTGTTCCATCTCCACAGAGCTCGTCCGTGGCGACTATTGAACCGGCAAGGTCAGTATTTAGTGAATCAACTGTAGCAAAAACAATTGCTTGACATCCGTCGGCATCATCTGTAATTATTACCGAATAGTCACCTGAAGTCAATCCAGAAATGTCTTCTGTCATCTCTCCTGTGCTCCATTCAAATGAAGGTGTTCCAATTGCACCTGTTACAGTTAGATCAAGCGCACCGTTATCTCCATCACAATACTCATCTGTAACTACAATTGTACCATCAATTCCAGAAGTTGAGTTACCCACCGTTACTTCTGTCGAGTCAACACATCCAGTTGTATTATTGGTCATAATGACTTTATAAGTTCCCTCAGGAATATCAGTTAAGTCTTCTGTTG
Source organism: Crocinitomicaceae bacterium (assembly GCA_022447665.1). GTDB lineage: Bacteria > Bacteroidota > Bacteroidia > Flavobacteriales_D > Crocinitomicaceae > JAKVAQ01. The sequence continues at coordinate 53,668 of JAKVAQ010000006.1, read as the reverse complement.
TTTCACCATTACTCCATTCGAATACCATGTCTGTTCCTCCAATGATCGTTAAGTCAATTGCTCCAATAGAGTCATTACAAACATCATCCGTTACCGCCGTTAAGAATGTGAAGTCCGATGCATTAAATATTTCAATATCTAATGTCTCTTCACAGCCTGTTACATTCGAAGTAACTGTTACAGAATAAGTACCCTCTGAAAGACCTGAGATGTCTTCTGTCGTTTCACCTGTGCTCCATAAAATCGTCACATCAGTTTCGTCATCCAAAGAAAGATCAATAGAACCTGTTCCACCAGAACATAAATCATCAATGGATGTTGCAGAAAGCAATACGTCGGTAGTATCAATTATTGTGAATTCTACCTCATCCTCACAATCACCAGGTCCGAATACATTATCTGTAATTGTTACCGTGTAAGTACCCGCTGTTAATCCTGTTAGATCTTCAGTAGTTTCCCCAGAATCCCAATCAAAATCTAGTGTTCCTGACTCACCTGTTACAGTAATATCGATAGCACCAATACCACCTGAACAGAAGTCATTCGTTAATACTGCAGTAGTTGTGAATGTAGCGATGTTGTCAACAATCACATCCAAGGTATCCGTACATCCGTTATCATCTACGGTAATAATCTCCCATGTGTCTGCGTATAGATTTTCTAATAATCCTACAGGAGGGCCATCAGTAAAGCCATTTGCCGTAGTAACAAAAGGAGCGGTTCCACCAGATAATGTATACTCAATAACACCATTGTTGTTCCCACACGTTTCATCAGTGACATCAACTACTGTAATTACAATATCGCTTTCTAATGGTTCAACAGTGTATGTTTCAGTGATAGAACATCCAACATCATCAGTAATAGTCAGCTCATAGTCTCCAGCAGTTAATCCAGTAAGAATTGTTGAAGTTGGTCCTGCTCCTGGACAAGTTGCAGTAGTTGTAAATAATGTACCTGGTGTTGGAGAAGGTCCTTGCGAGAACACTAATACACCATCAGCATCATATAAGTCAAACGAAACCTCATCATCAAAGAAGCCTGGGTTCCAAACTAGTTCTAATGAAGAACCATCACAAATTTCAAATGTTTCAAGGTTGTATCCTCCACCAGTTACAGTGAATTCTCCAATCGATACACCATCGATAATTACATCAACTGTTGCTGTATTCCAAGACGTACTAGAATCAAACATTTCTAATGTCCATGTACAACATGTTGTTGGTGTGCCACCTGTCCATGAGAAATCATAAGGGTTAATTCCTCCAGTTGCAGTTACTAAGATAGATCCGTTACCTGCTCCACATTGGTCTGGAGTAATAACAACATCTGTAGTGATTCCACCACCGGAGTTTCCAACATCACCAGAATAGTTAAGAACACAACCTGCATTATCAGTAATTACACAAGTGTACGTTCCTTCAGAGAGTCCTGAAATATCCTCGGTTATAGCTCCCGTACTCCATAAATAGGTATACGGTGTAGCGCCCCCAGTAATGGTTATATCAATAAACCCCGTTCCATCTGCACAATCTTCATCTTCTACGGTCGCACCTGTAAGCGCTAAAGTACCTGTGTTATTATTTACAGTTGTAGAAATTGTTAGAACGCAACCCACTGCATCGGTTACCGTTAATTCGTAATCTCCTGCACTTAAGCCTGACAGATCTTCAGTTGTTTCTCCAGACGACCATGAATAAGTATAAGGCGGTGTTCCTCCAACAACATCAACATCTATTGAACCAGCAGCATCACCGCAAGTTTCGTCTGTAACGGAAGCGAACGATGCATCAAAGCCTCCAGAGATATTTACTACAGTTTCAGTCGTTGTGATTTCACATCCAAAAGCATCCGTAATTACTAGTGTATAATCTCCTTCCGATAAACCAGAAATATCTTCTGTTGTTTCTCCTGAATCCCAATCAAACACAAAAGGTGCATCACCTCCAGTAAATGTAATATCGATTGCTCCAGCGCCATCACCACAAGCCTCATCTGTAACAACTGCTGATACTAATGCTAAGTCCCCAACATTCTCGGTCACCGTGAAAATTTGAGTAATTGAACAGCCGTTAATGTCTGTAATGGTCAACTCATAATCTCCGGCTTCTAATCCTGAAATGTCTTCGGTAGTAGCTCCATTATCCCATGAGAAGGTATAAGGAGACTCCCCACCAGTGAACGTAATGTCAAGAGCTCCTGAAGCATCTCCACAATTCTCTTCACTCATAGTAAATGAAGAAATGGCCAAATCACCGCCGCTATTATCAAGCGTGAAATCGGCTGATGTAGAACATCCACTAGCATCAGTAACAAATACAGTATAATTACCAGAAGATAATCCTATTAAATCTTCAGAAGTTGGCCCGTGCGCCCATGCATAAGAATAAGGAGTAGTTCCACCAGCAATTGTAATGTCAATTGCTCCTGAACCATCTCCACATGTTTCATCCGTAACCGTTGAAGAGAACAAACTTAAGTCACCTGCATCATTTAATACAGTGGCCAAAACATCAATGCTACATCCAGCAGCATCAGTTATCGTACAAGTGTATGTGCCTTCAGAAAGTAAGTTAATGTCTTCTGTTGTTGCACCGTTTGACCATAAGTATGAGAGAGGAGCTACTCCACCACCAACAGTAATATCCACTGATCCAACACCGTTTCCACAATTTTCATCCACCACTATAACTTCAGTTACTGTTAATGTACCAGGATCGTTATCAACTGTAATAGTGCCTGTAGAAACTGAACAACCCGAAGCATCAGTCACTGTTAAATCGAAATCTCCCTCAGATAATCCGGTAATGTCTTCTGTTGTTTCTCCTGATGACCATGCATAAACTAAAGGTGCTGTACCGCCAGAAATAGTAACATCAATAGCGCCCGCATCATCATCACAACTCTCATTAGTTATTGAAATATCATCAATACTCAAGGTACCTGAGTTGTTAATAATCGTTATATCTTCACTAATCACACATCCAGAAGCATCAGTGGCTGTATAGGTGTAAATCCCAGCTGATAAACCAGAAATATCTTCAGTTGTTGCTCCTGTAGACCATAAATAAGTAATTGGTGCTGTTCCATCTGTAATTGTTAAATCAATTGCTCCTGAACCATCACCACAGGTCTCATCCCCAACCACTGTTGAAGAAGTCATAGTTCCTGGATTATTTACGATAGAAAGATCTCCTGTAGAAACAGAACATCCAGCATTATCCGTAATAACAGAAGAATAGATTCCAGCTGATAATCCGGTTAAATCTTCTGTTGTTGCTCCAGATGACCAAGCAAAGGTGTACGGTGTTGAACCGCCTGTAACGGTTACATCAATCGCACCATTTGCACCAGAACAAATCTCTGCTGTTAATGCTGATGACACAGCTAGATCACCAGCATCGTTTGTTATAGTGTAAGATTCCGTTGCCTCACAACCATTTGCATCTGTAACGGTAATCACATATGTTCCAGCACTCAATGAAGAAAGATCTTCTGTTGTTTCCCCTGAATCCCAAGAATAAACAATTGGCGCTGTTCCGCCAGAGATTGTTACATCAATTGAACCGGCTCCATTTCCACAGATTTCGTCAATAGTAATTGCTCCTTCAATGGCTAGAGTTCCCGCTGTGTTATTTACAGTTTCAGTTACTCCATTCTCACAACCAACAGCATCTGTTACAATTAAAGTATAATCACCTGCAGTTAAGTTGGTATTATCTTCAGAGGTTGAACCGTCACTCCAGTCATACGTGAATGGAGCTGTTCCTCCAGTAGTTGCAACAAATATTGAACCCTCTCCGTTTCCGCAAATCTCATCATTTACAAGATCTGTAGTTACCTCTAAGTCTCCTCCATCATTGTAAATAATAATGTCTCCTGTAGTTAACACACATCCTATATCGTCAGTAATTGTACATGAATAGGTTCCTTCTGATAAACCTGCAATATCTTCCGTTGTTTCCCCAGACGACCAAAGAAAATCGTAAGGTGCAGAACCACCCGTAACCGAGATATCAATGAAACCTAAGTTATTATCGCATTGCTCATTTTCATTCGCAATGGCAAAAATGTTTAATGTTCCTGCTCCGTCAATTACCGTGTAATCATCTGTTGTAAAGGTACATCCTGTTGCATCTGTAATTGTGCATGAGTATGTTCCAGCACTTAAACCAGAAATGTCTTGAGTAGTTTCTCCTGATGACCATAAATAAGTATATGGTGCGGTTCCTCCAGAAACAGTAATGTTGATTGATCCATTTCCTCCGCCACAAACTTCATTTGAAATGACTTCTGAAACTTCTAATGTTCCAACATTGTTTTCAACTGTGAAACTTGTCGTTAACTCACATCCCGATGCATCGGTTATGGTTACTTCATAATCGCCAGCTGAAAGAGCAGAAATATCTTCTGTTGTTTCGCCCGATGACCAAGAATATGAATAAGGCATTGAACCACCAACTACGGTAATGTCGATTGATCCATCAGCATTTCCACAATTTTCATTCACAACTGAAAATGCCGACAAGTCAAGCGAATAAGTTTCGTTTGCCACAGTGAATGTTTCGATGTGTTCACAACCATCAGCATCATTAATAGTAATGGTATAATCACCAGCCGAAAGACCTGAAATATCTTCTGTTGTTTCTCCTGATGACCAAACTACGGTATAAGGGAATGCCACATCTGTGATAGTTACATCCAATGCTCCAGCACCGTTTCCACATTCTTCATTCGTTACTACGGCATCTGCATCCAAGAAACAGAACTCAGAACAAGCCGAAACATCATTGATTAATGAGTAAGTTTCATCAGCTGTACATCCACTAGCATCTGTTACTGTAATTGTATAGTCTCCTGATGAAAGACCTGATATGTCTTCTGTAGTTGCCCCAGATGACCAGGAATATCCATAAGATCCTGTACCTCCAGTTACGGAAATATCAATAGCTCCATTACCAGTACCACATTCTTCATTGTCTAAAGAAACAAGAGAAATTACAATCGGCGGTAAAGAGTTAACAATGATCTCTTCTGAATAGATACACCCTTCATCATCTGTAACGGTAATGGTGTAAGCGCCAGCTTCTAGAGAAGAAAGGTCTTCTGTTGTTTCTCCTGATGACCAAGAGAAGGTGTAAGGAGGTGTTCCCCCAGAGGTAACCACATCAATTGATCCATCAGACGATCCAACACAAGAAGCATTGACCACGGTAGTAGTGATATTAATAGAAGAAGTATTGTTTACAATGAATGTTGATGAGTCTGTACATCCATTATCATCGGTTACATATACCGTGTATGAACCTGCATCTAAACCAGTTATATCTTCAGTTGTTTCTCCATTGGACCATAAATAGGTATATGGTGGGAATGCTCCGGATGCAGATATATTGATCGATCCATTTGCTACTCCACAGGTTGCTTCAGTAACAAAACCATCAATTACAATTTCATCAGGCTCGTGAAGGGTAACTAACGTGTCTGGAAGATCAGATATTAAGGAGATATTCCATGTAAATATATATCCGTTATCTAATGCCAAGTTATCCGTAACTTCTAAAGTCCACGTACCATCTAGTGTAGCTCCCAATAAACCATCTAAGTTTTCGAATGATTCATAAGAACCTGAAGGCAAGTAGGTATCCGTATATGTTCCACCAGTAGATGAAGGAATAGTATGTGTATACGTACCCGATTCGTCTACCATTGTTCCAAAAATTGGCATGTCGTTGAAACAGTACTCGAATCCAACTCCTGGATCAGTGAGTGTTGACGAAGCACCATCAACTGGTGCCGCAGCGAATGGTTCACCCAGGTCAGTTGAACCACCCCCAGGATATTGTTTTAATATAACTTCCTCGCCAGACGGCGCAATAATCTTCATTTCAAGATCACCCATGTAAGAGTGCTCCATGGTCATACAAATCTGTTGAAGCTGACTCATATCGTCAAGAGTTTCACCGGCACCGAAACCTGAAATATCAATTGTAGTAGTGTAAGTGTCTCCGGTACCATCTGGAAGGAAGGTAGTGTCGGCATCAAAAATTCCACCAATTACTAATGCATCTGCAGTACAACCATAAGCATCAAAAACTGCTACTGAATATTCTCCAGCTGGTAAGCCTGTAATTGGCATTGAAGTATACGTTGTAGTGGTTCCCGCACCGGCATCAGTAGTTACCTCATAAGTATAAGGAGCGGTACCACCAGTTGTTGGAATGTCTATTTCACCAGAAAAATCTTCAAAACATGAAAGGTCTGTTCCATCTAACTCAAACTCAATTGGCACCGCGTCGTTAATTGTAAGAACTGCAGTATCCAACTCCGAACAAGCATCTGGTTGATAAATGATAAAAACGGTTTCAGGTCCTTCAGGGAATCCATCTGCAATAGCGTTGACAATAATTGTCGCTTCAGTAGAACCAGCAGGTATAATTAAAGAGGAATCAATGTAAGAATAGTCAATGCCATTCGTTGCGGTACCACCTATAGTGTATGTGATTTCAGTATCTGTAGCTGATGCCCCGTCAATACCAAAGGTGAAAGTAGCAGGAATACATCCTTCTAAAGCAATACCGTCGGCAAGGACTGTCTCTGTTAATACAGATACATCCTTCGTAAATCCAGAAAAATAACCTGCTGCTCCAATATTACCGCTAAGGTTGATGAGAGCAACACGAATTAGGTCATCGGAAGTAATCGTGATATCGCCCGAATAACCACTTGTTAATTTATAGGTAACATAATCACCTGTTCCCGTAACGGCATCACCTGCTCCTAAAGGAACTCCATCTACAACTACAGTAGCACCTGTATTTGCTATAATATTGATGTATGCCGTACCAATGAAATCAACTTCAGGTAAGTTCACAGATTTCGACCCAGAACAACCAATTGGTGGTAGGAAGTTTAAGCCTACTTGCCGCTCATTATCATCTGTTGCGCCATCGCCACCGTTTGCAGATTGATACACATATACATCTTCTGATGTCTGAATAAACAAGTTATCATTCGCTGAAAATGCGGTACCATCGATTACGTAATAATCCCCAGCATCGATAGTAGCAACTGGCGCTACCACACCATCTAACATAATGTCCGTTCCATCCTGAGTGGCAACAACAATAACTTTTTCGTTATCAATACCTTCACCTTTGATTACAACATATTCGTTTCCAATTTTATCTACTGGTACAATTTGGTCAATACCTAAGTCACGTCCTGCTGCAGGAGTACCTCCCACTAAAGCATTTCCTCCTAACCACTGGCCAGTATTCACAACAATATCTTTATCCGAAGTAATACGTGTACCGTTAATACCGTTGACATTTTCCGTTGCACTTGCCTCATCCATATAAGCCGCAACGACGTAAGTTTCTCCCTCATTCAAGGTCACCGTTACACTTGGTGAAGTTAAAGGAGCACCCGAAGGAGTTGTTCCTCTGAAGATTACACCAGGTCGAATATCGTCAATGGTAACTGTAGTACCATCTTCTGTAGCCATGATACTGAACGTTGAACTTTTTCTGAATGAATCGCCTGTATTGTTAAAGAGGTGACCTGTTCTAAATTCTTTACCTAGAGCGGCTTTTACACCTTTAGAAGTTAAAGAACCTGCTTGAGGGCCAGCAACAACACGTATGTTAACAAAGAAAGGCTTATCTGCCTCAAGTACAAGCCCTTTTCCTGTGAGAGCAGTGTTTAATTCTGCCTCTGTAACCAAGAATGGTGTGGCAGTACCTGCGCCCAAAGTGTAAGAACTAGAAGCAGCACTTGAAATAGTTTCAGTCGTGATTAAGGTTCCTGAACCATCCGTAATGGTTACATCAAAAGGAATTGCTTCTGGCGTACTTAATACGATATAATGAGTTCCTAAGTCTTCACGACCGAACATTGGTGGAACATAATGCTTAGTGTCTAACTGGGCTAATCCAGCAAAAGGTAGTAACGCCAAAAAGACCATCGTTATACGTGAAAAAAGTTGTTTCATGGTACCAACAAAATTTAAATGAGTAATCTATATACATATAGAGTATTCAAAAGTTGTTGATAAATTACCTATAATTTCTGATTTTTTTGGAAAAAATCTCTAATTAATCGATTTAGGGCGCTTAACGGTAATAGAATTTCGACTAAAATTACTCGCCTATATGCTTTTTAAGTTCAATTATCACGTCTACCTCATTCGGATCTACCTCTCTAAGTTCTGATAAATAATACGATACCCAGTCCGTAAAATGAATTAAATAAAAAGTCTGCATTAGTAAATCACGACCTTTCGCTTCAATTGACATCACAGAATCGGCAGAGTTTTGAATTTTGTCTTTCATAAAGGCCCATCTTGTATGAGTCTTCTCATGATAGAACTCAGAATTCAAATAGATGACATTGTATTGATCTGAGCCTCCGGCCCAGCCAACGAGCTCATTGTGCGTTAATTCTGGCAAAACATGATGCCAGCAGAGAATCTTGGCATTCTCGTTTAGTTGCTGTCTGAACCTTGTTGCAACACCTTCAAATTGCTCTCCAGCATAAATAATGGGAGTTTTACCTAAACATTTTTCAGCAATGGTTCTTGCCGCTAGCTTCGTAGAAACCTCAGAGGCTTCTATTAATTCTGGTAATTGAATTAAGCTTTTTACTGCAAATTCAGAAATTAAACCGGCATAAGTTAATGCATATACTTGTTGAACAATTGAATATGCTAACATCGCTCTCGGTTGTTCACCACCAGGTACTTGAAAATAATTCCATCCTTTTAGCTGTGCCATTTCCAGCAAATTACCTCCTGACGAGATAACTATAATTTCAGCACCCCGAGCTTTTATTTCCAGAACAGAATTTATTGTTTCTTCTGTATTCCCTGAATAAGATGATGCAATGACTAGAGTTTTATCATCAACAAAATTTGGAACACCATAACCATGATGAGTTAAGAACGGAATTTCTAACTCATCCTTAAAAAGTTGACTTACAATTCTTCCTCCAATTCCTGAACCCCCCATTCCCACTAAGAGAATAGCAGAGAAATTTTTAGAATATTGTTTGAAATTAGCAGACTCACCAATCCTTATTGCATCATTGATTTGATCAATTTTTCCTGCTATTAAATCTTTCATTTCAGCCATTTTCCTACTTAATTTTGAGTATGGTCAATTTTCGTGTACGCGAAAATGGCTGAAATGTTTTGATTTTTCTACTCTTTAATGAATTGCCTTTTAACAACAGTTCCATTTTCTTCCATGTATGCAATTAGATATGGTCCTGGAGAAAGAAAATCTACCTCTATAATTGTTTGCTGTTCAGCAACTTGCTCGAATAAAATTTTTCCATCAACAGAAAATAAAATAACAGTACCATTCACTGGTTCCCCAAAAGAAATATATAAATCATTCTCTACCGGATTCGGAAAGATGCTAATATTCATATCGTCAATCTGATTCAAACCTGCTGCTGCAATTGCAACACTGTCGATTAAGACAATTGTATCACTCTCATTCATGGCGGTCAGAATTACATCAAAATACCCGTCGGAAGGGAAAGTATGCGTTGGATTATCGGTAGTATAAACTGTACCATCAATCTCCCATTCAACACTTGTAGAATTTAATGATTCATTCGTGAAATCATACGTGTAACCAGTATCATAGGTAACAGACCAAGCTGGAGTGACATCATACTCTCCAATATGCCATTCGAGCATATCATCAAAAACAATAACCTTAGCTGCCTCGCGAATATCTTCTGCATCCTCCGCAGAAAGCGTGAAGTCGTATGTAATTAATGTAGGATCTTTCTTGAAAATTGCTGTGTAGAATGTTACGGCAGCAACGTAAGAACCAGCAGCTGACGGGTGACTCTCGTCTGCCGTATATAAATCTATTGATGGATGATTTTCTCGAATATACCTCCATACAGCACCGACAGGAGAAACCTCTGCTTCATTGTCGGCAGCCATTGTTCTGTATCTTAAATTCAAAAGGCTATCCATACCTTCATAGGTACATACTGGTGGCCAAACAGGACAGTTTCCAGCATCACCATTTTGTCTACCCCAGGTCATATAGAAAAGTGTTTGTCCGCGTTCATTGTATAATTTAAATGTATCGTTTAATGCTTCGGCAAAAGGAAAAACCTCTACGGCTACCTGAGCATCCGGAAAAGAAGGGCGCTGACTTTGATCTTGTAAAATAAGATAATCCCACTCCGTAGACTTAATCAAACTTTGGGATGTAGCATTTGTAGAATGACCTTCTAGTGTATAACCACCTGGCGTATTTGAAGAGTAAATTAGCTCATCTCCAGTAGATGTTGCACATTCGCTAACCAAATTTGGAAGGTTGTTGAATGCAGTGTAGCTATTCCCTAGGAAAATAGCTCTTTTCGTAGTTTGCCCAAAAACGGGGGTAAGGGCTAAGGTTAAAATAAAAAGTACTTTTTTCATTTTAAGTGTTTGTTTGGGAAGTTAAACGCACGAAGTTTTGAAGGGATGCCTCATAAAAATCTAATTTTTTAGTTGTCGAATTGGATTCCTAAACAAAGCAAAAGGAATATGTAAAAAAACCCTTGAAATTAGGATGTAAAGCCCATATTAATGCCAGCTCTATTATCTTTGTGCCCCAAATTATACACTATGAGTAATTCTCAGCTTTCTGAACAAGAAGTTCAACGCCGTGAGGCCATGCTAAAATTAAGGGAGATGGGCATAGAGCCTTATCCTGCAGCTCTTTATCCTGTAAATCATTTAAGTGACAAGATTAAGGAAAACTTTGAAGAAGGGAAAAAGGTCGTTATCGCTGGTCGGTTAATGGCACGAAGAATTCAAGGGAAGGCCTCTTTTGGTGAACTTCAGGACAGCGCTGGTCGTGTTCAAGTTTATTTTAACCGAGATGAAATTTGTCCTGGTGAAGATAAAACCATGTATAATGACGTGTATAAGAAACTATTAGGTATAGGTGATTTCGTTGGTATTGAAGGTGAACTTTTTAGAACACAAGTTGGAGAGCCAACCGTGAAAGTGGAAAAATTTACTGTTCTTTCTAAGTCGTTAAAGCCATTACCGTTGCCAAAAACAGATGAAGATGGAACTGTTCATGATGCCTTTACAGATCCAGAATTGCGTTACCGACAGCGTTATGTTGACCTAGTGGTTAACCCTCATGTAAAAGATGTTTTTGTAAAAAGAACGAAACTTTTTAATGCTATGCGTGAGTATTTCAATAACGCAGGTTACTTAGAAGTAGAAACACCAATTTTACAGCCAATACCAGGAGGAGCTGCGGCACGTCCTTTTGTGACGCATCATAACGCATTAGATATTCCCCTGTACATGCGTATTGCCAATGAGCTTTACTTGAAAAGATTGATTTGTGGTGGTTTTGATGGCGTTTATGAATTTTCGAAAAACTTCAGAAATGAAGGAATGGATAGAACGCATAATCCTGAGTTCACTGCCATGGAAATTTATGTTTCGTACAAAGACTACAACTGGATGATGGACTTCACGGAGAAGCTACTTGAACATTGTGCGACTTCAGTAAATGGAACAACAAAAGCAGTTTTTGGAGAGCATGAAGTTGATTTCAAGGCTCCTTATAAAAGGGTTACTATGCGCCAATCAATTCTAGATTTTACTGGATTTGACATCCATGGAAAATCGGAAGAAGAATTGAGAGAAGGCGCAAAAAGCTTAGGCGTTGAGGTAGATGAAACGATGGGAAAAGGAAAGTTAATTGATGAGATTTTTGGAGAGAAATGTGAGCCAAACTACATCCAGCCAACTTTTATTATAGACTATCCGAAAGAAATGTCTCCTCTTTGTAAAGCGCATCGCGATAATCCAGAATTGACCGAACGTTTTGAGCTAATGGTATGTGGTAAAGAGATTGCCAATGCCTACTCTGAGTTGAACGACCCAATTGACCAGAGAGAGAGATTCGAAGAGCAATTAAAGCTTTCGGAAAAAGGTGATGATGAGGCAATGTTTATTGACCAAGACTTCTTGAGAGCATTAGAATATGGTATGCCTCCAACATCTGGATTAGGGATTGGAATGGATCGTTTATTAATGTACTTGACCAATAACCAATCGATCCAAGAGATTCTTTTCTTCCCTCAAATGCGTCCAGAAAAATGGGATGCTCCAGCAGGGCCTGAGTTAACTGATAATGAAAAAATCATTTTCGATATTCTTTCGAAAGAAGGAAGCATGGATTTAGGTGCACTAAAGGAAGCTGCTGGTCTTTCCAACAAGCAATGGGATAAAGGGATAAAAGGTCTTGGGAAGCACGGATTAACCAAAGTAACAAAGACTGATGATGCTTTGACTGTTGAGGTTGTAGATTAGGATGTTGTTTATTTAAATGCATTTTGTGCAATCAACAATTTGCATAACTTTACCTCAACCTTATGTGGCACAAACAGTTAATTATCCTCATTCTAGCGACGGCTGTGGTTTTCCTTGTTGTTTTCAATATTCCATGGGTATATTCCCATCATGAATTCAACAGAGCCATAGGAGAAGAACTCGTCTTAAAATATCAAAAAACAGGTGAGGTAGACTCTGTGCTTTTTGATGAGTCTAATGCGGTAAAGTTTATACCCAACCATCCTTATTATTTGTTCATAGAAGAAAGCACTAAAAGTGATTATAATGGAAGTATTTATTCATTAGAATCTGCCGTTCCAGACTCTATTCACTTTAATCAATATTACCTGACTTATTTAGAACGCACCGCTAGAAACTGGACCGTAGTCTACGGTAAATGGTAGTCCTTTAGCCCAATAGACCTTGAACTTTTGACAATTCCAAATTGTTTTATAACTGGACTTAGTTATAGACATGGAAAACAAGGCATTACTAAATTTTATCACACATCGACATTCAACAAGTCAAGAATGGTTACTTCTTATTCATGGAGCTGGTGGAAGCACGCGCACATGGAAGCGACAAATCGATGATTTTGGAAAAGACTATAACCTCTTAGTTATCGACCTTCCAGGTCATGGTGAAAATCAAACCATCTCTACTCTTTTTCCTACATACTCTTTCAAGTTTATCGCGAATAAAGTATGGGAAGTGGTGGATCATCTGCAAATTGAAAAGTTACATGCAGTTGGTGTGTCTTTAGGAACTATCATTTGTCTACAAATGCGACAGTTACAGCCCAATCGTTTACTTTCCATAATCATGCCGGGAGCCATAGTAAAGTTGAGTCGAAAACTAAAAGTATTGGCGGGAGTTAGTCTAACAGCAGCGAAAGTAATTGGGTACCGCAACTTTTACAATTTGAGTGCACGTATAATGCTGCCACGCAAGAATCATAAGAGATCGCGAAATATATTTATTCGAGAGTCAAAAGCACTAACCATTGCAGAATTTAAAAAGTGGACCGCCCTGTATAGAGACTTGAATAAAATTTTGAGGGATTTCTTTAAAGCCAAGTCCACCATTCCGCATCTTCTTATTATGGGTAGTCAAGACCATTTGTTTTTAAAACCAGCCATTGAATATGCAGGTGTACACGCAAACGCAGATATTAAGGTCATTCAAGGTTGTGGACACGTAGTGAGTATTGAAAAAGCCCAAAAGTTCAATAAAATTTGTCTGGATTTTCTGCGCAAAGTGGAGGGAATATAACCCAGGCATACTTTATGAACCTTTCGTAGTAGGTGTTAAACTTTTCAATTCTTTATTTTTAGAGGTTGAAAAGCAATATTCAATGCAAGAATCTAGGTTTACTCAAGGTTTAAAAACTCATTTCACGTCCGGGTTTTTACCAAAAAAAACCCTATGATTCTATTTTCTTCATTACCACTTCCAAAATAGAAGTCTACACCTTTCTAGGAATCTCTTTTGCTTGGTACTTCTTATTGCGTTTTGTGATTTACGGTGGGCTAACAAGAACTTACTTTATTGAAGACACAGGAGAAACTCTAATTGCAGAAGATAATTTTGCTTTGGTTATTGTTTATGCTGTTCGTTCTACCTTTGGCTTGGCGATCGCAATGAAGGTTTTTGGAAGGATGTTTTTCGATGAAAACAGGGAATACATTGACTTTCTCAGTATTGTGACAATTGCGTTTTTTCCTAGATTCTTTTACATCACTGGGATTCATTTCTTTCCAGAGTTTTCTCTTTTATTTTTTATTCTGATAAGCGTTTGGGTATTATGGATAATTGCTGAAGGAATGGCTGTAGCGTTTAAAATGGAAAGAAAAAATGCTTATATTCTGGGTGCACTTGCGCTTGGATTTGCAGATGTCATTCCTTATGCATACATGAACCAGATTTAAGTTCACATTCAACAATGATCCCTAGAACTAATGTAATTTTAATGGATTAATCACGTCCAATTAAATCCTTTCAATTAAGTTTAACCTTTAACAACCCCGCACATGGATTTACTTAGCAAAATCAAAGAAATTGAAACCTTAAAAGACGTTCCTGATGAACAACTTCAGTGGTTAATTGATAATGGTGAAGTATTAAATTTTGAAGAAGGTGATCCGATTTTTAGACCAGGCGACCCTATTGATCGTTTAATTATTGGTTTAGAAGGTCGCGCTGTTTTCAAAATCCAACAAGGAAATCAATACCGTGTAATGGGAGAATTAAACCCTTTGGATTTAACTGGATACCTCCCCTATTCTAGAGCTCAAACTGCTCAAGCTACTGCAGATGCAACAGAGCCCATGAAGATTTTTGTATTTCCAAAAGCCAAAATGCGTGAGATGATTCAAACACAAGATGAACTCACAACGGCTTTGGTTCATCATATGAGTACACGTATTCGTGAGTTTACAAAATCGCAACAGCTTAATGATAAAATGATGTCGCTGGGAAAGCTCTCCGCCGGATTGGCTCACGAGCTCAATAACCCCTCAGCAGCCATTGTACGAAGTGCAAGATCTTTAGGCGATCATTTAAGAATATTACCGGAAGGATTCAAAAAACTTCTTACCATAGACATTACTGAAGAGCAAGCCGATTTTGTTAATCAAGTCCTTTTCGAAAAAGTACAAGGAGGTATACGTGACCTAAACATGATGGAGCGCTCAGAAAAAGAAGATGATCTTCTGGATTGGTTAGACGATAATGAAATCGATGATAGCGACACAATATCCGAAAACCTCGTTGAGTTCGGATATGAAGTTGACGACCTTGATGACATGAAGGATGAGATATCTGAAAATAGTTTACCCGCGGTTATTAAGTGGATTAATCAAACCATTACTACCAACCGTTTAATAGGTGAAATTGAAGAAGCATCACAGCGCATCAATAAGCTTGTGACTTCTATTAAAAGTTATACCCATATGGACCAGGCGCCAGAAAAAGCTGCGACTGATATTCATATTGGTATCAATAATACACTTACCATGCTTAACCATAAAATTAATGGTGCAGGAATTGAAATTCAAAAAGACTTTGAAGATGGACTTCCTCAACCAGAGATTTTAGCAAGTGAAATGAATCAGGTTTGGACCAACCTAATCGACAACGCTGTTGATGCTATGGATGGTGCAGAGAAAAAAATTCTTACGATTAGAACGTTTAAAGATCGTGAGTTCGTGAACGTCATCATAGGTGATTCTGGAAGTGGAATCCCTCAAGATATTCAAGACAAAATATTTGATCCTTTCTTCACAACAAAAGAAGTTGGAAAAGGAACTGGACTAGGAATGGAGGTAGTGCAAAGAATCATTAAAAGGCAACATAACGGTGCTATCACATTCACCTCTGAACCAGGAAAAACAGAATTTAAAGTTTGCCTACCCGTTAATTCAAATTAATCCATGAAAAAACCAATCATATTTTTAGTCGACGACGATCCTTCAGTATTAAAAGCTGTGGTTCGTGACGTTAAAGCTCAGTACAGAAAAGAGTATAGAATTTTATCTACCCAATCAGCAAATGAAGCATTAGAATCATTAGTTACACTTAAAAATAAAGGTGATGTAGTGGCCTTGTTTATCTCGGATCAACGAATGCCAGAAATGTTAGGTGTTGAATTTTTGGAGAAGGCCAAAGAAGTATTTCCAGAAGCAAAACGCGTTTTATTGACCGCTTATTCAGATACAGATGCCGCTATTAAAGCCATAAACGATGTTCAGCTAGACTATTACTTGATGAAGCCTTGGGATCCGCCAGAGGAGAAGCTTTATCCTGTAATTTCAGATCAACTAGAAGAATGGCAAGGCAACTACCGTCCTGGTTTTGATGGTATTCGAATTTTAGGCTATCAATGGTCTCCAAAATCACATCATATTAAAGATTTCTTATCAGGAAATCTCATTCCTTATCAATGGATGGACATTGAGATTTCAGAAGAAGGAAAATCCTTTGCCGAACTCAATGATATTACCGAGAAGGATTATCCGGTTGTTATTCTTGAAAACGGAGATTTATTGAAAAACCCCGAGCTCACTTCCATCGGAGAAAAAATAGGAATGAGCTCTACTGCAAAACAAACGATGTACGATGTTACCATTATTGGTGCTGGTCCTGCAGGTTTAGCAGCAGGAGTATATGGTGGTTCAGAAGGACTAAATACTTTATTAATAGAAAAAAGAGCCCCAGGAGGCCAAGCAGGAACAAGTTCTAGAATTGAAAATTACCTGGGCTTTCCAAAAGGATTGAGTGGAGCTGATTTATCTAGAAGAGCAATTACCCAGGCTACCCGTTTTGGTATCGAATTCTTATCTCCCCAAGAGGTAACAGGAATCAAATTACAAGATGGATACAAAATCATTTCTCTAAAAGACGGTACAACGGTTAATACAAAAAGCATCATCATTACAACTGGTGTAGATTACAGAAAGCATCCTGCAGATGGCATTGAAGACTTTACTGGAAGAGGTGTGTATTACGGGGCGGCAACTACTGAGGCTTACGCGTGTAAAGATGAAGACGTTTACATTGTAGGAGGAGGAAACAGTGCAGGACAGGCTGCTATGTACCTATCCAAATTCGCTAAAAACGTATTTATAGTAATTAGAAAGCCTGATTTAAGTTCGAGTATGTCTCAATACTTGATTGATCAAATCGCTGGAACTGAAAATATCACACTCCTTCCACATACAGAAATCACTTCTGTAGCTGGTGAAGATAAATTGGAAGAGGTTGAATTAAAAAACAACCAAGACAGTTATACACGAAAGGCGAAAGCAAGGGCACTGTTCATTTTTATAGGCACCAAACCAATTACCGAGTGGCTATCAATCGACCTATTAAAAGACGAAAAAGGGTTCTTAGAAACCGGGAACACTCTAACGCGATACAAGAATTTTAAAAACGTGTGGAAAATTGATCGTGAACCTTTCCTATTAGAAACCTGTGTTCCGGGTATATTTGCAGCAGGGGATGTTAGAGCAGGTGCTATGAACAGAGTCGCATCAGCAGTAGGTGAAGGATCGATGGCGATTAAATTTGTCCACGAATATTTGGCAGAACACTAAAGAATATAATAAATCATGAGTGAAAGGATTTTAATCAAAAATGCAACTATAGTTAACGAAGGAAAATCATTTGAAGGAGATGTTCTCATCGCTAACGGATTGATTGAGAAAGTTGGAAATGTTTCGGCAGTAGATGCTGATAAGGTAATTGACGGAACAGGAAAACACTTATTTCCTGGAATCATTGACGGACAAGTGCATTTTAGAGATCCAGGTTTAACACATAAGGGCGATTTATACACCGAAACAAAAGCTGCTGTTGCTGGAGGAGTGACTTCATTTATTGATATGCCGAATACGCTTCCTAATATCTTAACAGAAGAGCTATTAGAAGAGAAATATGAAATCGCCTCGAAAAAATCCTTGGCAAACTATTCGTTTTTCCTTGGGGTAAGTGGCGCTAATGTAGATGATGTTATCAAGTTAGATACTACAAAATTCATAGGTGTGTCTGATGATGGACTTTATTTCAGTGGGAAAGGGAATATCCTTGCAGACAATCCAGACACATTAGAGAAGCTATTTGCTAATTGTGAGTCGATCATTGCTATCCACTCTGAAAAAGAAACCATTGTAGAAGAGAACGAAAAAATCTACAAAGAAAAATTTGGCGAAGAAGTTCCTGCGAAATACCACCCTGTAATACGCAATGCTAGAGGATGTTACGAAGCAACAGAACGTGCAATTAAATTGGCTGAAAAGCATGGCGCACGATTGCACATTCTTCACTTGACTACCAATGATGAAACGGTTCTTTTTAGAAACGATATTCCTTTAGAAGAGAAGAAAATCACCACGGAAGTGTCGGTACACCACTTATGGTTCACGGACAAAGATTATGACCGTTTGGGTATGTTGATCAAGTGGAATCCTGCCATAAAATCTCAGGAAGACAAAGACGGTTTGTTGAAAGCTCTACTTGACGATAGAATTGATTTAATTACTACCGATCACGCTCCTCATACTTTAGAAGAAAAACAACAGACATATTTTAAGTCAATGTCTGGAGCACCATTAATTCAACACTCATTGAACTGTATGCTTGAGTTCCATAGAGATGGTAAAATATCTTTAGAAAAGATAGTAGAAAAAATGTGCCATAACCCAGCCAAACTTTATAGAATGACCAAAAGAGGATACATTCGTGAAGGATATTATGCAGACCTTACCTTGGTGGACCTCAACACAGAATGGACCGTTTCGAAAGAAAACATTCTATATAAATGTGGTTGGTCACCTCTAGAAGGCACTACTTTTCACTCAAGTGTAACACAAACTTTCGTAAATGGTAATCTTGTCTTTGACAACGGTACTTTTAATGAAGAAGCACGCGGAAGAGCCATTGAGTTTAACCAAAGGGAAATACCGTCGGTAGCAAACTCTTAACATATGTTATCGCTTTAAGGCTTGATCTCACCATATACTTGTACCAAATAAAAATCAAGTGATATGGAACTCATTTTAGAATTAAAAGATAGAATTCAACTTTTATTTTGGTTTGGTCTGGCCAACTTTATACTAGCCATTGTATTAATCATTCTAAGTTGGCTAGTGCCGGTCGAGTTCGGTGGAACTAGTGCGTGGTACAAACCAATTAAATTCACCCTTTCCACTGCCATACTTTCTTTTTCTATGGGTTGGCTTACAGGATATTTACCTCAAACCACTGGTATAAAATGGTTCAATTGGATCTTCGTGATTTCATTAGGTTTTGAAATTATATACATCACTTTTCAAGCAGCTAAAGGTCAAGCCTCACATTATAATATGAGTACTCCTTTGTATTCAAGTATGTATACTTTAATGGCCGTAGGAGCAACAGTGGCAACGCTCGCCGTAGCCTATATTGGTATTAAATTCTTTACAACTTCTTTACCCGAAATGCCTAGTTATCTTCTTTGAGGAATACGTTTGGGTATCATCATTTTCGTGGTTTTCTCTTTTGAAGGTTTTGCTATGGGAAGCAGACTAGCGCACACTGCTGGTGGCGAAGATAGAGGGGCTGGAATTAAGTTTTTAAACTGGAGTATTTCACATGGCGATTTACGTATTGCACACTTCATTGGAATGCATGGTTTACAAGTTATTCCTCTACTTGCTTATTTCGTTTTCAAAAATGTCCCGCTGACTTTTGTGGCGGCAACGCTTTATGCTGGTTTAGCAATATTTGTGTTAGTTCAAGCCCTGAAAGGAATTCCCTTACTCCGTTAAGGATTGTTAAATCTCTCTTCTTCAGAAAACTAAGAGACAGTGACTTTGTTTAGTGGTTGCAGGATGATTCTGCAAAACCATTAAATCCAAACACTATGTTCTTAAGACAAACTACCATTTTATGTTCATTATTAATCGCTGCAAGCAGCTTCGCACAAAAAGATTCAGATGAAGCTTATTTAGGGGTTAGCTATCATCATGTATCAGAAGACAAAGCAGAAAAGCTTGGTTTCGAGACTACACAAGGTGCATATGTGACCAAAATTACCCAAGGTTCAGCGGCTGAAGCTTCTGGAATTCAGGCTTTTGATTATATTATTGGGATTAACAATGAAGAATTTACCCCAGATAATTCGTTTTCGGATCAAATGGAAGAAATTGCTCCGGGAGATGAAGCTGAATTCAAACTCATTCGAAAAGGTGAAGTTCAATCCATTACAGCTCAAGTAACGAATTGGCCAGAAGAAACCAATTACATGTACGAAGATAACAACGCTTATTTAGGAGTTTATCAGAGTCATAAAAATGTGCCGGATGAAATTCAAGGAACGCGGGTAAGCCATGTAATTCACTCGACAACTGCTTCTGAAATCGGCATGCGTTCTAATGATATTATTTTGTCAATCAATGATAATCCAATCATAGACTGGACCGACCTAAGCACAGCGTTAGACAATACGCCAACGGGTGATTCTTTGCACATTGTGTTCTATCGCGAGTCGACGGATAAAACTTTTGATCGTTATGCCATCGCCGTTGATCATGGAGATGAACCAATTTTAGCAAAAGAATTTGAAGAAGAACGTGGCACTCTTTTTTTAGAACAAATGAACGGGAGCACAATGATCAAATTAATTGAAGGAGACAACATTACTTCAATGGTGACTGAAGGATTTTATGTGCTTGTCGAGGGACCTGAAATTGCGAATTACGATGATTTAGACTATCCTGAAATAATTATAAAATCAGATGACTATATCATTATTAAAGAAGACCTCATTGAGGAGGGAGAATCATCTGTTAATAGCATTACTGAACTTGAGGTAAACGCGGATGAGTTCTTACACGCCTTCGGTCATTTGAGCCATAAAGAAGAAATTGAAACCATTGCATTTGAGAATGTTTCTGAGGATGAAGCTGAAGAAATGATGGAAGATGAAGGAATCGAAATGCCATTAGAAAACGACCTTGAAATTAATAATATCACTCTTTTTCCTAATCCCAACAATGGGGTCTTTAGTTTGAATTTTGAATCGCCTGTTGAAGGAAGTTTAGAGATTCGAATTTACAGCGCTGATGGAAAATTGGTTTACACAGAATCCAATCAAGATTTTTCCGGTCAATTCATTAGAGATATAAGTTTAGAAGATCAAGAAAGGGGTATATACTTCCTAATGGTTCAACAAAATGATCAAACATATTCTAAAAAGTTTATCGTTAACTAAAAATCTCTCGAATAAAACGGCATTGGCTGTAACTAATAGTTAACCCAAACGTCCTACATGCGAATATGAAAGCAGTAGTTTACGAAAAATATGGTCCGCCCGAAGTTCTTGAGTTGACAGAGGTCGAAAAACCTCAACCAAAAGATAATGAAGTATTGGTAAAAATTCATGCTGCCACTGTTACGTCTGGTGATACGCGGTTACGAAGCTCTGATTTTCCATTTCCATTTTGGTTACCCGCACGACTGATTTTCGGTTTGTTTAAGCCCAAGAAGAAAATTCTAGGTCATGAATTTTCTGGTATCGTAGAAAAAACCGGTAAGGATATTACCCGATTCAAAGTGGGAGATTCTGTCTTTGGCACTGCCACAATGCTTAAAGGGGGAACATATGCCGAGTACATTTGTATACCTGAAGCATGGAAAAGCGGTGTTATCAATAAAAAACCAAACAACTTAAATCATCAGGAAGCCGCAGCATTGCCTATTGGAGCCATGACGGCTATGTATTTATTAGAAAACGCACGTAATCGAGACGATCAAAGTGTACTTGTTTATGGCGCATCTGGTAGCGTAGGAAGTTACGCTATTCAACTTGCCAAACAAAAAAACGCTTTCGTCACTGGAGTGTGTAGTAAATCTAATATGGAGATGATAAAATCACTTGGTGCTGATAAAGTCATTGACTACAAGAATGAAGATTATTCTCTCCAAAACACTAAATACGATATAGTTTTCGATGCCGTAGGCTATACAAAGAAATCTATTGCTAAAAGAGTTCTTAAGCCTAAAGGCAAGTTTATTACAGTAAAATCTATGACTAAAGAAACGGACGAGCATTTTTCAAGAATAAAATCATTTGCGGAAAGTGGAGACATAGTTCCGTTCATAGATAAAGTGTTTAACCTGAGTGATATAGTAGAGGCTCATGCCTATGTTGATTCCGGAAGAAAAAGAGGAAACGTTGTAATCCAAGTAATAAATTCATAATCTACGTCTCCATTCAGACAGATCAGATTTAAAGAAGAATTTCGACTTTAAAAACGAACTGAAACATGATATTTTGGGTTAATTTTATTTAGAATTATGCCTAAAACAGACAAAAAACTCAATTGGAATTTTGAAAGCTCTTATTTAGAGCTTCCTTCCATCTTTTATACCAAACAAAATCCAGTTCCTGTTGCAAAACCAGCTACTGTATTTTTCAATGAAAAATTGGCCCAAGATTTAGGCTTGGATTTTCTGAACCAGGAGAAAGAAAAATTACACGATTATTTCTCGGGTAATGAAATTCCAGATGGAGCAACTCCTTTAGCACAAGCTTATGCCGGCCATCAATTTGGTGGGTTTACGATGTTAGGTGATGGACGAGCAATTCTCTTAGGAGAAGGCATAGATCCTGAAGGAAATCGATTCGATATTCAATTGAAGGGGTCTGGAAGAACACCTTACTCAAGAAGAGGGGACGGAAGAGCAACATTATATTCTATGCTACGTGAATACTTGATTTCTGAAGCGATGTTTCACCTAAAAATACCTACCACTAGAAGTCTTGCTGTAGTGGCAACCGGTGAAAAGGTTTATCGTGAAGAAGTAAATGAAGGAGCTGTTTTAACTCGAATAGCGAAAAGTCATTTACGTGTGGGAACCTTTGAATACGCCAGAGCATACGGTTCAATCGAAGACCTCCATACACTCATAAATTATGCGCTTGAAAGGCATTTTCCAGAAAAGAATAATATGGAGAATCCGGCTATTGCTCTTTTCACAGCGGTAATGCACGAGCAAATTGACCTTATAATAAACTGGCTGCGCGTTGGATTTATTCACGGTGTTATGAATACGGATAATATGCACATTGCAGGAGAAACCATTGATTATGGTCCTTGTGCATTTATGAATGCTTATGATCCAAAAACAGTGTTCAGTTCTATTGACAGAAATGGGCGTTATGCGTTCGGAAATCAACAGCATGTCGGTCACTGGAATCTTACCGCATTTGCAAACGCTCTTCTACCCGCTGTTGCAGAAGACCAAGAAGAAGCAATTAAATTGGCTCAAAAATCGGTGGACGGATATCAATTCAAGTTCACTGAACGATATTATGCCATGATGTTCGCCAAGCTCGGAATTCTCAATCCAAAAGAAGAAGATAGAGTATTGGTGAATGATCTTTTAGCTATGATGCAGACCCATAAATCAGATTACACACAAACCTTCTTGGCCTTGGAGGAAGAACGAGAATTAGAAGGAACGTTATATTCATCTGAAGAGTTTAAAGCCTGGAAAGAGAAATGGGAAAACCTTAGGGAAGATAAAGAAGCGAGTGTTGCATTGATGCGCAAAAATAATCCACGTGTTATTCCAAGAAATCATTGGGTTGAAAATGCTTTGGATGAGGCCAAAACAGGAAATTTAGAACCTTTTTCAGAATTACTAGAGGTCTTAGCAAATCCCTATGGTAATCATTCAGATGAACTAAAATATCAACCCATTCCAGAAGAGTTTGATTCTTGTTATCAGACCTTTTGTGGGACGTAAATCTCATTTGTCTACTCTATTTTCAAGTGCTATTTTTGATCGTAACTTTTGTCGGGCGATATGATTAACTACTTTTCGAAATTTCCAATTCTTCTTATTTCTATTCTACTTTTCTCAGCATGCTCGGAAGAAAGTGAAGAAAATGAATCATCAGAATACGATGAAGTTTCTGTGAATTCTGGAATGGAGTCAGAAGTTCCTTCATATGATGATATCATTTACACCATAGATGAAGAAGGGCCTAATGAACTTAAATCTCTCATAGAGCAAGGTGCTGATGTCAATGCTCAACCCAGTTGGGAATATAAAACTCCTTTGATTACAGCTTCAGAAAATGGCTCCCTGGAAATGGTAAAGCTCCTAGTAGAAAATGGTGCAGACATTTCGGCAAGTGCGGGAGAGTTCGATTATTATATGTGTCCAGTAGGTCCAGCCTTCAATGGAAAATACCTTGACATTCAAGAGTATTATGTAGAACAAGGAGTTGATATCAATGAATTCCAACCGGTATGGTACATACATCCAGACAATGAGAAAATAGTACAATACCTATTAGGAAAAGGGATGGATGTGAATGCAAAACGCGCTATGGGTGTAGAATGGTATACCACACGCTTAAGCTATGCCTTGTACAATACTGAGTTTTATTTAGCCGAATATTTATTATCAATAGGAGCTGAAATGGATAAAGAAACGGCCATGTCTTTAAATACCGTTGATGCCTTTAATCCGTTAATAGATGCTGGTGTAGATTTTTCGAGCGTTGATGATCAAATTGGGGAAACAGTTGGAGAGCCGAGTATCTATTCAATTTTATCCTAATTGCAACAATTTTTCCTTGTAATGAGAACTAGGACGAAAGACTTACCAAGGAAGAAAGAATTTTTGAACGTGTGTTAGAACACATGAAAAATGTGGAAACTGAATTCGATATCAATGCAACTTTTACATTTCATGAATGGGTGATCTACCCAGGGATAACAGAAGCTACTAAAGACAAAAAACAACATTGCTTTGTTTAGCAGCGCATGCAGAGAATGAATCTGCCATAGGATTATTGATGAAGTATGGAGCCGACCCAAATGTAGCAGATAATAAAGACAAGTATCCTAAGAATTACTCTCAAAAAGAATCAATTCTTATGTTACTTGATTCAAAGTAGAGAAAATTGAGTCTGATATAATTTCTTAACTTAGAGTAAATTCTAAAACACTCATTTTGTCAATAGTAAAAATAGGTATTGTAACAGTAAGCGATCGCGCTAGTGCTGGTGTATATGAAGACCTCAGTGGAAAAGCAATTAAAGATACTTTGAATGAATATTTAACCTCTGAGTGGGAAGAATTTTATGAGGTTGTACCCGACGAACATGAAGTAATTGAGCAAACAATTATTGATATGATTGACCATCATGATTGTTGCTTGGTAGTGACTACAGGAGGAACTGGTCCTGCAAAAAGAGATGTTACACCCGAAGCAACTGAGGCGGTTTGTGATAGAATGATGCCTGGTTTTGGAGAATTAATGCGGGCTGAATCGTTGAAATATGTGCCAACCGCCATATTATCAAGACAAACAGCAGGGCTTAGAGGAAGTAGTTTAATTGTAAACCTGCCCGGGAAACCAAAGTCTATTCGCGAATGTTTAGATGCCGTTTTTCCAGCTATTCCTTATTGTATCGATTTAATGGAAGGTCCTTATTTGGAGTGTAATGAAGACGTGATTAAGCCTTTTAGACCAAAAAAAACCAGAACTAATTAGGGATCTTGAAAAAGTGCACAAGACAGTGATGCCTGCAATACAAAAGATTTATACGAATTCCACTCACCTATCGTTCAATTAAAACGTAAACCTTTCATAAACTAAACCGAATCAAATTAAAATTAGCCTTTACATATTCCTAGGTGTCATTGCTATTACCTCAATCTCATGCAAGAAAGGTGAAAACGATCCTGCTTTTTCAGTCCTTAGTCGTAAGGCTAGACTATGTGGTAATTTTGAAATTAAAGAAATACACTTTGACCTTCATTATAACGAGGTTGGTTGGGCTGGCTCCGTGAATGATTGGAATTATTATTTAACTGCAGAAGAAGGCTTTGATAATACAACATTCACCAATTATGGAGGTTGGACTATAGTCACGAATAAAAAATTGAAACTTATCACTTCTTCTTTTGTAATAAAGAGAGACGGTACTTGGGAAATGAATTTGGAAACTGAAAGCACTTGGACAGAAGCCGGAGGAGGTTGGCCAGATTCCACCGTAAAAGTGCAAAATATCATTTACGAACAAGCCGGAAATTGGTCCTTTGTAGCAGAAAGTGAAAACTACGAAAATAAGGAACGAGTACTATTTGATTTTACAAAAAACAATAAAACTATCACTACCACAAACTACGGCTACCAATTCGGAAGCACCTTATCTGCTTCAACATATATAGATTACGACAATAACACTTATGAAATTGGACAATCTGGAGCTGTTTATGATATCGATCAGTTGAAAAGCAGAGAAATTATATTCAAAAAATCAGGAGCTGGAGTTCATAATATAATCGAATATTCGCCTTTTGGAAGTGATCCATCTGATCATGAATTTACGGATGACTTTACAATGATTTTGAAAAAAGCGAAATGAAAAAATTGATTTACATATTGCTTTTCGTTCTTCCAATAGCCGCATGTAATAAAGATGGGGCAAACCCTAGAAAATATACCAACTCGTTATTGGCAGGCAACTACTCTATTGAAGAATATACATCTGACCATCATGGTATTAATTATATCACCAATGTGGATATTAATACAACAACTCATATTCTAGGAGCAACGGGCAATATCAATGAAACCTGGTATGATGGGGGTTCCTCAATATATTCAACTGATCAGTCCATAAACATTCTACTTAGTTCTATGGTAATATCAGAGAATGGTACTTGGGAAATGACCATTGAGTATTATTATATTCAAGAAGGTGGAATAACGCCATATAATGTAAAAACCAAGAAATCTGGAACTTGGTCATTCGTCGGTAAAACTAAAGGCGAATTTGAAAAAAACGAACGTATAATAATCTCCGTTTTAAGAGATTATTACTGGGAAGAAGCGGCGCTCCAGTATGAAGGAAATTACTCTGATGGTCAGAATTCAAAAGTTTTTGTAATCAAAGAATTGACCAGTAGTAACCTACATTTATTAGGTGAATGGACCAATGAAGGAGATGGATTGTTCTTTCCCATTCTTTATCAAACCAATTATGATCCGTTTCGAAGTTCAGAAAAGCTAGAACTTAAACTGGCCAAATAAACTCTTCTGTAATCCATCCATTTTCCATTCTTTCCTATTGAGTAAATTTGAAGAAAGTAATTTTCCATGTTCAATCTGACACGAATCATTATAGTAATTTTTTCTTTTTCTGTTTTCCAGATAAAGGCTCAAATTGAACAATCTCCTGACACAGTTGATTTAACAGCATTCACTGTAAACCCAGAACATTATATTGTTTACAAGACCTCTGCTCCATTAGAAATCGACGGAAAAGCTAATGAAGATGCCTGGAATAACGCTCCTTTCACGGCCGACTTTGGTGATATTACTGGTACAATTACTCCAAAATATAAAACCGCTGCGAAGTTATTGTGGGATGACGCTTATCTATACATATACGCAGAACTAGAAGCACCTCATGTATGGGGAGATATTGAAAAACGTGATCAAGTTATTTATTACAATAATGATTTTGAAGTCTTTATTGACCCTTCCGGAGACACCCGAAACTATGGCGAAATTGAAATCAATGCATTAAATACAGTTTGGGATTTGTTTCTTGACAAACCCTATAGAGCAGGAGGTAAACCGAATTTTGATTGGAATTTAAATGAGTTAAAAACTGCTGTATATGTTGATGGCTCATTAAACGATCCAAAGAAAGAAGATCAAAAATGGACGGTGGAAATGGCTATTCCCATGAAGTCTTTGATCCCATTAAAAAACAGACCAAAATCGTTGCCTAAAGAAGGTGAGTTATGGCGCTTAAATTTCTCAAGAGTTCAATGGCAACATGAAATAATTGACGGAAAATATCAGCGCAAAAAAGTAAAGAACGCCAGTATGGGTGAGGAAAATTGGAGCTGGTCAAGCCAAAAAGCAATAGACATGCATCGGCCTGAAATGTGGGGCTATATCCAGTTTTCTGAAAAGTCAAAAGGTCCCGTAACCAAAATTACCGATCCATTTTTATGGATTAAGCAAGGCCTTTTTGCCCTTTACCGCGAAACAAGATTCGGGTCAATGAAAGCCTTATTAAACAGCCATACAGCTTATCGTAAAAGCTTCACCATTCAACCTACAGCAAATTTCTTTTATGAAATAGAATTTTTGCGCACCGTAATGGGCTTTGAATACAGTTTAAAAGATCCTGTTTCCTTGAATCTGTTCACCATTAATGAAATGGGGCAATTTGTGCAAATTTCAAGCGAAAAACCAGTATTTACTTTTGCTACTTGGGCGCATGGAGGGAAAGAATTCGATGCCCAAAAATGGAATGAAAAGTTAGACAGCTATAAAGCCATTGGCATTACAGAAGTGTTGGTGGGAGGAAGTCCAGAATTCTTGCAACCATTAATTGAATTAGCCGCTGAAAAAGACATGAAAATTCATGCTTGGATGTGGACCTTAAATCGTCCTAATGACAGCACTGCTATGCAGCACCCTGAATGGTATGCGGTAAATCGAAACGGGAAAAACTCATTGGAATACCGTGCTTATGTTGACTATTATCAGTGGCTCTCTCCCTTCCATCCAGAAGTGCGTGAATACATTAAATCGAATGTAGAAAAACTGACGCAGCTCGAAGGATTGGCATCTATTCATTTGGATTATGTGCGCTATGTTGACGTTATATTAGGAGCCCAGCTTCAACCCAAATACAATCTTGTACAAGAAACAGAAATGCCTGAATTCGATTACGGCTATCATCCCATAGCACGCGAAAAGTTCAAGGCAATTTTTGGTTATGACCCTCTAGATTTGGATCATCCAGAATTGAGCGCGGAATGGAGACAATTTAGGCTAGACGCCATTACGAGTTTGGTGAATGAATGTATTGAGATTGCTCACGCAAAAAACATCCATGTTACGGCTGCAGTTTTTCCATTTCCTGAGATGTCAAGACATATGGTTAGACAAGCTTGGGACGACTGGAACTTAAATGCTGCATACCCAATGCTCTATCAAAACTTCTATAACGAAAGCGTGGATTGGATAGGTTTTGCAACAAAAGCAGATGTAAATAAAGTTGACTTTCCTGTTCATTCGGGGCTCTACATTCCTGGATTGAAAACCGTTGAAGCGTTAGAGGGAGCTATTCGTAATTCTTACGAAAACGGAGCCTCGGGTATTGCTATATTTCAGGCAGATAACTTATCGGAGAAACAGCGCGATCTAATGAAGATGTTATATGCCGAATTTAATGGTTCAGAAGAATAAGATTTAGAAATCAAAACCTATATCCGAAATTAAATTGAAAGGCCAGGTTAAATCCAAAGGAGTCAAATAGGTTCTTTTCGGTAAAACCATCGTAGGGTATCTCAGACCTTTTATTGTAGGTGAAAGTTCCGATGCTAATATTTGTACCCATATAGGCATTTTTAAATGGCACCAATTGAAAGCCGTAACCTCCATTTAAGAAAAGGTAATTATATGTTGTTGGATAATAGGTGTCGCGAGGGTTATGAATGTATGAAAAGCGACCAATAACATACATATTAAATTTGTTCCCGGTTCCGTTTGGAAAGAACTTATAATTAAATTCTCCACTATAAATATTTTGATCTTTTCGGATAAAAGGATGAATACCAAAGCCCAGTTCAAATTGGCTGTTCTTGTTAAAATAGGTTACGCTTGGCACCAGTCGAATAGGATAAATTTCACCATTCATACTAGAGTTCAAAGCAAAGCCAAATTGTCCCTTCTCTGCATCAGTTTGAGCAGAAACTAAAATAGGAAGCAATCCAAAAATCAAGGTTAAGATTAAATGTCTCATTTCTTTAATTTTCTTTTTCTAGTATTCGATTAATTCGCTCATAAAGCCCTTCCAATTCGGACCAAAATAATGCATTATAACCCGTACTAACGAATTGAACAACAATGGCGTCTATATCGCTATTATATCTTGCGATACTCGTGTATCCTGGTGACCAGCCTGTATGTTCATATTCGTAAATCGAAGAATAAATTTCTTGTTCTTCATCGGTAAATAAAGTGCCATCAATTAGATATCTCAGGAACATGCCTACATCTTCTGCAGATGCAACCATTGCTCCACCTGGTCTTGTATATTCTGACGATTTAAGGTCTGGATCATACCCCTTATAATAACCGCTCATTACGTCGTTGGAATCAGCATCTCTGTACAAACTATAAGTATTGAATAAGTTGTGCGGATTTAAGATTTCATTTTTGATGTAATCATGGTGAGAATAGCCTAAAGTTCTATCCATTATCTCTCCTATCAAAAGGAAGTTTGTGTTTGAATAATGATAACCTTTATCAGGTTCAAATTGAGCTGATTGATCATATATTAACTCCAATGTTGTCATATATGACTCATCCGGATCACTATCTCCAAAATCGGGATGATAAATAAAATCAGGTATGCCGCTTCGGTGCTGAACTATCATTTGAAGGGTAATCTGATCGGCATACGCAATTCTACCATCTACCTCTGGAATTAGCTCAACCAATGTACTGCTCAATGAGAGCTGATCATCGGCAACTAACATAGCCAAGGCCGCGGCCTCATACAACTTACTTATGCTGGCTATTTTGAATAAGGCATGAGGATCCGCAGGAATTTGATCTTGCCTGTTCTTCCAGCCAGCACTGTAAAATGAAGAATTACCTCCTTGATTCACGTAGACAATAATACCATCAAACCCGTGTTCAATGCTTCGGTCCAACTCTGCCTGAATTGTATTTGCAGGAATCTGGATATCCTTCTGACAACCTTGAATCAAAAAAAAAAGTCCGATTATTATTTTTAGATATACCTTCATTTCCTATAAGCTCGCAAAGTTAGTGTAAAAACCGGCCAGCATAAACCGACCGGTCCTAACAAAAGCGAATTTATTATTCACAATTTGAGTCAGACCCTAACTCAAATATTTTTTGTTGTGAGCTTGTTAAGATGTTGAGTTATCGCGGTTCCTTTAATTAAAAGCCACAACACAATTGCAGGCTCTCCCAAAAAAGTAAAATCACTGAACACTACCCCAATATTTACATTTAGGAATACTAAAAATGAATCTACTATATAACCAAAACAAGCAATAATCAATAAAACCCCAATTACCTTAGGAATGAAGCCTGATTTATATGCCAACCAACCCATTGGAAAAAGCCATATTCCCCAGAATATCTGTGCTATAAACACCCCATATTCATGTAAATTCAAATACATATCCACATGATTTGGACTGCCTAAAGACTCCAGGAGGGCAAAGTAGTTTAGCTCATTTAACATGGCAATAGGAACTGCTGCCATAATAGAAATAACCATAAATAACGCCATCTTCTTATTGACTGCCTTAAAGAGTTCGTATAAAGCCAATACCACAAAAATTTGAACAACTTGTGTAAGCAATGAACTAACAATGCTCATTCGAAATAACAACTCATCATTGGCGATTTTATTTATAGTGTTTTCAATATTTCCCGGATCTATAAAATAGGTTGGAACGAACAATATCCCGAAAACACCCAACGGAATCAGAAGCAGATATAACCAACCCGCTCTTCTTGCTACATTAATTTTCATAATTCTAATTTTCATTTTACGCTATTTTGATAATAGCATTTCTTCTTTTTACTGTTTATCAAATATGAATTTGAAGTTGTAGACATCATCTTCAGGATAGATCTTGTCTAGACAAAGCATATCCAGTTCTTTTCCAATGATTTGAATTAGCTCATCACTTGATCCCATAATCTCAACAACCTGAACTTGTTGTGATTCAACTTTAAAGCTTACCACTACAAAATCCATATGTTCTTGATTGAAGTTAAATTCGTCAAGGTTAGGTTTTACCTTTTCTTCTATCTCCTTAATTATTGATGGATTATTGGCCGCATTTCCAATCGTTAAAACCATTAATCCTAATGCCATTAATATTGTTTTCATTGTTTAATTTTTAGGGTTAGAAAGAGGTGTTATTTCAACCTCTTTGTCTTTTTTAATTGATCGTTTATAAAGGCTAACTGAAGGATGAAGCCGACCGACAGCGTTGAAATAATACTCGTTGTTGGTTCTACCTCATATTTCAAGAAAAATCCTGTTAATAGAATAATTGCTGCCCAGTTGATGGAAAGGAGAAACAAGATCATTCCTCCTGAAAAATTTGTGTTAATTGCTTTCATTTTTATAACGTTTTAGATGTATTTAATTGCTTTTACTTAAGCAACTTTGATGATTACGTTTCCTCTTTTTCTTCCGGAGTCAACATACTTATGTGCTTCTTGCATTTCCTCCAAAGAGTAAACCTTATCAATCACCGTTTTTAATTTATTGGTAGCTAAAAGATCTCTGATTTTTAATAGGTCCCGCATTCTTAAATCTTGCTTGCGCATTCCTGTTGCGGCAAACTTCAATTTCTTTTTAGAAAATGGATTTATAAATAGCATTGTCATTAATGCTCCCATTTCAAGCACAGGAGTTAAAAACGCACCTTTTGCCGTTAAGTATTTCTTTGATTTTCTAAACGATAGTTTTCCAACAGTATCGAAAATGATGTCGAATGTTTGACCACTCTTTTCTAGCTCATTCTTTGTATAATCGAATACTTGATTAGCGCCTAGTTCTTTGACCAATTCAGCATTTTTACCACTACACACTGCCGTTACCTCAGCACCAAATTCTTTTGCTAATTGAATAGCCGCTGTTCCAATACTTCCTGATGCTCCATTGATTAAAACCTTTTGGCCAGGTTCTATTGTTACCTGATCAGTGAAAAAAGCCAAAGCAGTGACCCCTCCGTCTATAATTCCTGTAGCTTCATTTGCAGTAATGTTTTCAGGTTGGTGAATGATTAATTCGTCCTCGCCTATGCAAATATATTCTGCATATGCCCCACATTTTAAATCTGTAGCAGCCATTACTTTGTCCCCTACTTTGAAGTCTTTAACATCGGCGCCAACAGCTTCAACAGTACCAGCTAAATCTGTTCCTGGTGTTTTTACTTTTGGTTTTGTAAGTCCTAAAAATAGACGGCCGAAGTAAGGTGTTCCTGTGCGCATCATTGTTGTTGCCGCAGTAACTGAAGTAGCTTCAATCTTAATTAATAATTCGTTCGATTTAGGAGTAGGCTTTTCTACATTTTCTAGTTTCATTACCTCTGGTCCTCCGTAAGCATTTACAATAATTGATTTCATCTTAATTCGTTTTTGTTATTTGTTCTGAGACCAAAATTACGGGAGGTAAAACGCTAAAACGTTCGGAATTAAAAGCTTGAGGTTCGGAATTATAATTCGGAACCTTTTTAGTAAAAAACAAATGACAAAGAAGGGCTACTGCGCCTGAATCCAAGCCTTAGGAGATTGGCCTGTACTCTTTTTAAAGTAAGTGTTAAAGACGGTTTTAGAATTGAATCCACTTTCGTAGGCCAATCCAAGAATACTGAATTGGGAGCTATCCGGTTTTAGTGCCAAGAACTTGAACCGCTCAATGCGATAAGCATTAATGAACTGGTTAAAGTTTTGCGCATGCATCTCATTAATGAGCCATGAAAGCTTGTTGGGGTGAAGTTCGATTTGGTCTGCTAATGACCTTAAGGTTAATTCAGGATCTAAAAACGCCTCATTATCTTCTATATAATCGACCAATTTCTTCTTGTATTCCTCAGCCGATGATTCATCTAGCAGTGCCTTCTTCGCTGATTTAGTAGTCGCCTTAACCGTTGCGATAAACATCTGTTCATGCAGCTTTTGATACCGATCATCTTCTCTTAAAATATCCACCATGGGGTCAGGATAGCGCAACATTAACAAGGAAGATTTGTTTTTGATTCCATTTTCAACCCATTCAAATGCTTGATCAATTTCTCCACAAACAGCGTGCATCATAAACACATATGAATCATAGGTAAAGCCATCAGGTGTTTTAGATCGTTCCAAAAGAATTTTCTTGTACTTCTCAATGTTCTCTGCATCCTTTTTGAAGGCGTGCGCCAATGCAATGGATCCGGTTTTCTCAGCTTCCACTAACTCCTCATCAATGTCATCAAAATAATGAATCACTCTATCGTATTCTCCTGTCTTAAGCAAGGCAAGAACCATGACTGAATGGGCTGGAATATTTGCAGGATTTACTTCAATACAAGCGGCCAATTGCTCCATAGCAGGGCCATAATTCCGCGTCATGTAATCAAAATAGGCCTTGAAAAAGAGGGTCTCTCGATTTAAAGGATCCAATCCAATAGCTATGTCCAAATGCTTTTTCGACTCCTCTACATTTCCAGAAAGGACATGCAAGAAGGACATGAACTGCTGTGCCTCAGCATAATTCGGGCTTAATTGAATTGCTTTGGTACCAAACTCCATTGCTTTCGAAAAATTGACCTCGGTAAAGAAAGCACTATGTCCCTTTTGATAATAGGCTTTTGCATTCTTTGGATCAAGCTCTAGAGTTTTTTCTATTAACTCATTACACTTCATCCATGCTTCTTGAAACGGCATTTGTCCTACCATTCCTAAGAAACTATAAACATCTGCTAAGCCAATAATTGAATCAACTAATTGTGAATCTAGCTCCAAACTTTTCTGATAATATTCAAGGGATTTTTTTGCATTGTCGGCACCCCATTTATTCTTGTAAAAGTTTCCTTTTAGAGAATATTCGTAAGCATTTATATCCTTTGTTGCCGCAGGAATTAAGTGATCTTCCAGTTCAAAATGTCCAAAATTTTCTCGGATTTTATCCGCTATTAATAGACTTACCTCATCTTGTATTTCAAATATATTCTCAAACTTTCTGTCCCATGTTTCTGACCAATAATGAAAATCATCTTCAGCCTGAATAAGCTGAGCAGTGATTCTTACCACCCCTCCAGCTAGTCGTGCACTTCCTTCCAAAATTGTAGTAACACCAAGGGTTTCTCCTATTTCAGAAATAGGTAATTCTTTATTCTTAAAATGAAATGATGATGTTCTTGAGGTGACCTTTAAGGATCCAATTTTCGCAAGTGCGTTTATAATCTCCTCGGTTATTCCGTCGCAGAAGTACTCATTCTCTTCATTCGAACTCATGTTCTTAAAGGGAAGTACTGCTATGGAAAGGTCGCTGTTCAATTGAAATATGCTTACTCAAAAATAAAGGAAATATTTTTGGTTAAACCTTTCGACTTTATTCTTGTCTTAACTGCGTTAAGTGCATAAATTTTATTCAATGAAATTCTTACTTCCTCTACTCTTTGTTATTTCTTCAATCACCACTGCGTACTCCCAATATTGTACTTCCGATGAGCGCTTTACTGAGGTTGAATATTTTGAACTTTCAGAAATAGACTCTACAACGAACGTAGTTTATGGAAATGCCTTGGATAGATTTGATGTTCCTACCGATTTATTAATTGACTTTTACTACCCAAAAGCAAGTGCCGACCCACTATCGGAGAGACCCTTTGTTTTAATGATTCACGGAGGTGGTTTCCAAACAGGAAATAAAAATGATAGAAAGGGAGAATGTATCGCGCTTGCCCAAAGAGGCTATGTGACCGCTACAATGAGCTACCGTTTAGGATGGAATACGCTTATTCCAAGTACACAATTACTGGCGATTTACCGTGCTCACCAAGATGCTCATGCAGCCTTGCGTTATATAAGTGCTAACGCCGGCGATTATGATATTGATACGGATTGGATGTTTATTGGCGGAAGCAGTGCTGGAGCCATTACGGCCAATAATGTTGTTTACACAGATCAAGATGAATGGAATACGATTGTTCCTACTGCGGAATCTTCATTGGGATTAATTGACACTTCAGGAAACGATCTCACAAATACCTTTGAAATAAATGGAGTCTTTAATAATTGGGGAGCTGTACCCCTTGCGACCATGGATGTAGCGCAGATGGTTCCTCAAATTGCCTTCCATGCTGACGGAGACCCAACAGTTGAAATTGATACCTCAGCTTTATTGATGGGATCCAGATCAATTCACTATACGCTTTTAGACAACGATATATGCTCTAATATCACAGTTGATTTATCTACGGATCACGGAATCTATAGGAATTTAACCGGTGCCATTTTTCGTGCATCTAAAACAAGCTGCTTTTTCAAAAGCATCTTTTGTGATGACTGTGTAGATGTTTATACCAATGACTCTATTCCTGCAAATTGTACAGCGACGGCTGGATTTGAAGACTTAGATTCTAAACAGTACAGCATTTACCCCAACCCGGCGAATGATGACTTGAATATTACAGGTTTAACCGGGAATGAAAACTTTTCAATTTTCAGCGTGAAGGGTGAATTGATTGTTCAATACACTAACCAAGAAAGTATAAACATCAGTGCTTTAAGTAAAGGAATTTACTTTCTACAAATTGAGTTAAACCAAGAGATTGAGATGATTCGGTTTGTTAAGAACTAGCGTATTATTCTTAAAACGAATAAAGTCTTCTTAACTCATAATTACCTAGCTTTTCCTTAGCTGCCTCAAAGTCGTGCGTGAATCCTAGAATGAATCCTCCACCTCCACTTCCACAAAGCTTAAGGTAATATGCATTGGAATCAATTCCTTCTTGCCATAATTGGTGAAAAACGTCTGGAATCATTGGCTTAAAATGCGCAAATAATAACTCCGATAAGTGCTTCACGTTATGCATTAAAGGATTTATATCGTTGTTCAAGAAAGCTTCAATTGCAGCATCGTTATACTTCTTAAGACGACGCTTAATCATATTTCTGAACCCTTCTTCTTTACAACGATTTAAAAAGTACTGTACAAGCGGTTCTGTTTTACCTATTTGACCAGTGTCTAACAAGAAAACTGCTCCTTGTCCTGAATTATACTTCGGTAATCCTACTTTATCAAGCTCTGTTTGAGACTTAATAAGTAAAGGAATATTTAGATAACAGATCAATGGATCTAATCCTGAGCTACGCCCGTGGAAATATGATTCCATTTCGCTGAAAATGTTCTTTAATTTCAAAATATCGTCTGGGGCAATATCATCCGAAACGTCTATCTTGTTTTGGCAGTACTTTCCGTAGATTGCCGCAACTACTGTTCCTGATGAACCAACTCCAAAACCACTTGGAACACTTGAGCTAAAGAACATTCCTCTTTCAATGTCCTTTTTTAACGCTTTAATATCTAAGTCGCATGATAATTCACCTGCTTTTACCAATTTCTCTAAATAGTTCACGAACTTCTTAAGTTCGGTGTTTGAACTACTTTGTTCTTCAGTCTCTTCTACAGGTTCAAAAATGAAGTGTCCCTTAAATTCCTCGTAAGGTATAGAGAGTCCCATGGTATTCTCAATGATACCGTACTCTCCAAAGAGTAAAATCTTGCTATTGTATAACGTACCGCTATTCATAAATTTCATTTAATCTTTTCGGCCCTCTTCCTACACTATCGCAAATGTACGCTTCATTTTCGCAATATTCCAAAAGATTTTCAATAACAAATGCCGTTACTGTGTCATGGTCTTCTTTCGGGTAAAGCAAATGTACATTCGCACCAGCATCCAAAGTGAAACACAATTTAACACCTTCTTGTTCACGAAAATAGCGGATTTTTTCAATTATTTTCAACGTACCATCGTGAATAAGGAAGAATCCAGGATTGGATGCTAACATCATCGCGTGTAGAGTAAGCGCTTCATTTTCAACCACTTCTATAAAATCATCAACGTCGCCTTTTTGTAAGATTTTCATTAATCTTCCAAGGTTCTCATTTGCGTGATTTATTCGTGCATTTGCATACGGATGACCATCCATTAGCTGATGACCAACAGTACTTGATATCTTCTTTTTACCCTTATCAACCAATAAAACGATGTCACAATAATCTTTAAAAACAGGAGCAACATCATCCACTTCAATAGCAAATTCATCACTACTTCCTTCAACTTCAGGTGTCTTTCCCCAAAGTGCTAAACCAGGAAAAACAGATCTACAAGCAGATCCGGAACCTAAACGGGCCCAATGAGATACTCTTTCTTGTATGTTATAAGGGTAATTGTCTTCTTTTAACTTCTTCTCAAAATCTCCTAAACAAAGTGCTAAAGCTGACATAGCCGAGGCCGATGATGCGATACCACTACTATGTGGGAAAGAATTTGAAGAATTAATAGTTAAACGATACTGTTTTAACTCTGGAAAATCCTGCGTTACCAAACTAAAGAACTTGGCTAGTTTAGGATGAAATGAGGGCTTTGGCTCTCCTTCAAACAAAAACTCAAATGCTACTTCTTCTTCTTCAGTTGAATGCTCAAATTCAACAGAAGTAGTAGTTGCACAATTCGAGAGCGTGAAGGAAATTGATGGGTTCATAGGGATTTGTACTCCCTTTTTTCCCCAGTACTTCACCAAAGCTATATTACTTGGTGATTGATATTCAATTGTCGCTTTTTTCACTGTTAATATCGTTTCACTCATTCGCAAATCATTTCTTTAAAACTCAAAATTGTATTGTAGCCTTTGTTACTAAAGTACTTTAAATCTTCTTTTTTTCCAGTAACCATAATAAAGTCACCACCCCAGGCTCCTAAGGATTTACAGATACCTCCTGTGTAATCCGAAAAAAGTCTTTCTTTCACGGGAACCTCATTGAGGATATCTGATAAAATTCGTTCATGTCTCTTCAACGCATCTTCGAACTCCTTCAAAGAATTGGTCTCAGAAACTAATTTTGTTATTTCGTTTATTTCAGCAATGGCCTCAATCACTTTTTCACTTTCAGCATACTTCTTAAAAGACGCTACGGCATTTTGCGAATCTCTCTTCTCATTTAAATAAACAAAAAAGATATGCTCTTTAAATGCAGGAGAAAAACTTACTGTTTCTATATTTCTTTCATCTTGGTTTAAAGTGTAAAGAATGTGCCTATTGGTCATAGCTACTGCAACATCATAACCACTTCCTCCAAATGTGTTTTTTAATAGTTCAAAAGGATCAACAGATGACCATTTCGATAGGTTTGCTAACATAGTTGAACTTGTTCCTAAACCCCATTCCCTCGGAAACTCAACTTCTGAAGTGAAGTTGAAAGATTGATTAGAAAAGCAATCTGTTTTATCATTTACAAATTGTAACGCCTTCGCCAATTTTAGAGAAATATCATTTTGACTTTCTTCAGAGGGTAAAACTTTACCGTCTTCAATGTGAAAGTTCCCTTCGTACCAGATTTCACCCTTAATATTTTTGGCCAGCCAATGTATTTGGCCCTTGGTAGATTTATTATCCTTAACACTAAAATTTTGAGCAAAATTAGCGCGTAAACCCAAGGCCTTAGCCCCCTTAAGGACAAGGTATTCTCCTGTTAATAAAAGCTTTCCGTGAGATTTAAAGTAAGTTTCCCTATCTGTGTCCACTACTTACTTATTGATTCTCCCGCATATTTTGTTGTAATAACTCTCTACTTCACTAAAACTAACCACTCTGTCTTCAAAATATGCAGCAATTTTAACTTGATCTTCTGGTGCTACTTCAAGCTGATTCATGATGTTCTTAAGGTGCATTTTCATGTGTCCTTTTTGAATACCCGTTGTCACTAATGAAGCAACAGCCCCGAAGTTCTGTGCTAATCCAGCACAAGAAATAATTTGCATTAACTCCTTCGAATCTGGCTTACCAAGTAAGTCATGGGCAAATTTAACCATTGGGTGAAGAGAAGTAATTCCTCCTACAGTACCTACAGCAATTGGTAAATCAATCCAGAATCTAAAAACTCCGTCTTTAACCTCACATTGCGTCAAGCTTCGATATTGTCCGTCTCTTGAAGCATAAGCATGTGCACACGCCTCAACTGCTCTAAAATCATTTCCAGTAGCAATGACTACTGCATCAATACCGTTCATGATCCCTTTGTTGTGTGTTGTTGCTCTGTATGGCTCAATGTTCGCAATACGAATTGCTTGCTTGAACTTCTCTGCAAACAGCTCCGAAGGAAACTCTGACTTATCATTGAATAAATCTTCCACCTTACAAGAAACCTCTGAACGCACAATGCACTCCGGTGTATAATTAGAAAGGATGCACATTACAATCAGTAATCCTTCTTTTTCCTCCTCAGTGAAAAGAGAAGATTTAGCCGCTTTTTCTTTCCAAATACTTGACCAACGTTCAAGGATAGAATTGATAAAATTCGCCCCCATAGCGTCTTGTGTTTCAAATGTTCCTTTGATTTGATAGTAATTTGGCTCATCAGCCGTTTTATCTACCAGCTCAATGTCTGAAATACCTCCACCCCTTTTTTGCATGTTCGCCGTTAGGTCTTGTGCTCCACTATGAAGTTCTTCTTTTAAAGTATTGAAGAATTCTTGGATCTTAGATTTATCAGCGTCCCATGTAAAATGTACGTGTCCAATTTTTTTTGTACTTATTACTTCACTTTTAAACCCGCCTCTATCGAACCAGAACGAAGCTGCCTTTGCCGAAGCAGCTACTACTGATGATTCCTCAATTGCAAAAGGAATACAATAGTTTTTTCCGTTAATGCGGAAATTTGGCGCCACCCCAAAAGGAATGTAAAAGTTAGTAACTGCGTTTTCTATGAAGTCATCATGTCTTCTCTGAATATCAGTATTAACATGCCAATATGACTTTAACAAATCTAGAACTGATTCGTCTCCTTCAAAGTAGCTGTTTAACAGCCATTCTATTTTTCCATTCTTAGATAGCTTGGAAAAACCTTTTATTTTTTCTTCCATAAGGTTGAATGCTATAGTAAAAATAGTCAATTTTCACAATGTGTCTCTACAGCGAAAACAGTTTTCGTAAACTATTGTTCAAATATACAACGTAAGTTAGGGGTTGAAATGATATAAAATGAGTCTTAATTTATCCTAAATTTTTAGTCGGATTAAAACGAAGTAGAACTCATTTAATCTTCATGGATCTCATCCATCATTGTTTCTTCGTCGGGAATATTATGCATATGCTCCGCATCATCATAAAACTAACCTTCTTCCCATGTGCGCTCAGATGCTACTCCTTTTTTACGGACCCGATAAACCAAACCTATTACTAGTAATGGGGACAATCCAAACATTACGAAAAATAAATTCATTGGAAGACCAAGTTCAGGTATTGCCGCGTACAAGCAGAGGTATAAAGTGACGAGAATTACTGGTATGCGAAGTTTTTTCATGTTTATTATAAACAGGACTAAGCCTCTATTGTTCTATCAATCTTATTTGAATAAAAGGCAGACACCCTTGAACAGACCTGACCAAAATCAGGTCTACATATTTTTACATGTTTCATTGAATCAATAAATTCTGAGTTTAAGTACCGACTTTGCCATTTAATAAGAAAGACCATCATTTGGACAGTGAAATACATCCTCGCTTTAAATTAATAACTGATTTAGAAGAAGAGGAAGTATTTTCTCGACTTAAGGCTTTTATCAATGAAGACCGCACGGTAGTCGGAAAAAAGGTACTAAATCAATACTACCTGGATATTCCCGATTATGAGGGCCGAACTTTTTGGTCGCCTGAATTGCGAATTACTGTTGAAAAGGACGAATATGATTATCCTGGTAAAACTGTAATTCGAGTTCTTGTTGGTCCACAAGGAAATGGTTGGATGCTTTTTGTATTTATTTACTCTTTCTTGAGTGTACTTTCTGTATTCGGTGGTTTATATGGACTAAGTCAGTGGAGTTTTGGAATTAAAACTCCTTGGATTTGGTGCTTCCCAATAACACTGGCTGTAATTTTAGGTGTTTGGGTTATTGCCAGGTCGGGGCAGGGTTCTCAACGTGATCAAACTTTACATCTTGTAAGTGTTCTTTATCATGCCATAGGTTTTGATGACTTGGACAGAATAGAGTCTTAAAATAAAAAAGAGAGAACTCTTCAGAACTCTCTCTTTTATGTAGGGTTTAACGGTTAGCTAGCTCCCTTACTTCATTAACAATCTATATCCCAGTGGTTGCTCGAGATATAGTTTCATGCATCTTGCCCCCGCGTTAGATGCACTTAGCACTTAAATCGGGGCAATGATACATCAAAGAAGAGGCTCTTGCCGTTCAATTTTTACGAATGACCAATTTTTTTTAGGAACGACCCTGTTTTTTACACTAGCTTAATGAATTCGCCCTTTTTAAACTTAGAAAGCTTGGCTTCTATTCCACTGTCAAGCTGTATAATTAACTTAGATTTTGAAAAGGAACTAACACTTTTGGTATTGATAATCCAAGATTTATGTGATCGAAAGAACTCTACCATATCTTCAAAAAGATCTTCAAAGAACTTCAAGTTTCTACTATACAGATATTCTTCTCCTGATTTAGTGTGAATAATACTATAGGCTGAACTTGCCTCCACGGCAACAATTTCGGAGAGCTTAATCGCCTTTTTATTTCCTTTAAACGAGACCACTATCGTCTGACTCTCCTTATTTTCAAGGGAGTCGAGGAGGACTTTATAATTGAGTTCATTTTCTCTTGTTTCTAACTTTGATGTTAGCTTATCCACTGCTTCATTCAATCTTGAAATATCAATTGGCTTGAGCAAATAATCAATAGCGGCCATTTCGAAAGCCTTTATAGCAAAGGAATCATAAGCCGTAACGAAAATAATTTCGAAATCAATTTTATCGAAAAACTTTCCTATTTCATGACCCGCATAATTCGGCATATCAATGTCCAAGAAAACTACATCTGGATTACACTGACGTATGAGTTCAACGCCATCTTTTAAGTTTCCAGCTTCCTCAACAACCTCAACGTTTGGAGCGTTACTAGCCAAGAGCTTTCTGAGAATTCCTCTTGCTCTTCTCTCGTCATCGATGATGATACTCTTAATTTTCACAAAACAAATATCTTTTTAAATACCCTTTGTTCCTCTAAAAATTTATGAATAGTTAATTATTGTTTAGCAATGACTAATATTTTCTTCTAAATGGCATTTGAATGTGGACTATTGTGCCCTTTTCGTTCTCCAAATCTTCATACTCGATGAAGAATTCTTGGTCAAAAACTGATTTTAAAACATCCAGTCTATCCATAGTTGCCGCAACTGAAAAGGATTTATGATCGCCCCCTTTACGTTTTTTTATTTCCTCGGCACGTTTTCGCCCCACTCCATTGTCTTCAATTCTACACCAAAGTACTTCGTCTTTTAAATCAATGGAAATTTTTAAATCTCTCTGACCTTCCTTATGCAAAAGCCCATGCTTAATAGCGTTTTCAACAAAAGGTTGTATAAGCATTGGAGGCACTTGAACCTCTTCTACATTGCATTCTAATGTATAATTAAAATCTTCTTCGAACCTCAGTTTTTCGAGGTCAAGGTAAACTTCTAATAGGGCTAACTCATTATCAATATGAATGAATTCTTTTTGTGAAAATTCAAGGACGCTACGCATTAAAAATGAAAACTTATTCAAATAAATATAAGCGTTTTGACCTTCCTTGTCTAATACTAAGTCTTGTATAGAGTTGAGAGAGTTAAAGATAAAATGAGGGTTCATTTGCGATTGAACGGCCTTCAGTTTAGAAGCTACCGCATCTCTTTCAATTCTGGCAATTTTTCGCTGTCTTCCTAACTGAAATCTAAACACTAACCACATTAGTACCACTATGGATAGGGCAATACCAATATAGAACCACCAAGTGCGCCAAAACGGTGGAAATATTTTAAAGGAAAACGATTGAACATCCGATTGATAAGAATTGATTTTCAATCGGGCCTCAAACCTATAATGACCTTCTGGTAAAAACTCGTATTCTACTATCCTGTCATAATAATCGGTTTTTTTACGCCATGCTGAATCTAAACCAATCATTCTATATTCATACTGAATGAACTTTTTATGCTTTATTGAAGGGGCGCTAAACTCAATTTTTAAACCTGATTGGTCGAATGAAAACTCGTGTGTCGAAGTATCGATGGTTTCATTGTCTATGCCATAGTAGTTGACACTTAGTGTTGGATATTGGACAGGCTGCAGGTACTCCTCCAAATCAGACCATTCAACGTAATCAGCACCTAAAAACCAGGACTTATTTTTTGTAAAGGCTGCATCTAAATACCCCTTACTTGCC
This sequence comes from Crocinitomicaceae bacterium, assembly GCA_022447665.1. Lineage (GTDB taxonomy): Bacteria > Bacteroidota > Bacteroidia > Flavobacteriales_D > Crocinitomicaceae > JAKVAQ01. Next base: position 9,731 of record JAKVAQ010000006.1, on the reverse strand, counting down.
AAACCATTGATTTCATTAATTGACCATACTACTTCATGGTCTTTGTTCAATAAGTCAATACCATGTCCCGTTAGGCACATTAATTTATTTCCATAAGGTTGAAAGTTTCGCACCCAATTATTAGATAATCCTGAGGATTCGTTGATCCGTTTCACTACTTTATCATCTTCAAGCACCAGAATACCATGTGCTCCAGTTCCCAAAAGAACTTGATTATTGAAGTAAATTGCATCCTTTGTAGAAATTCTTTGTCCATCAATTTTTATCTCAATCAACGTATCATTATCGCCCACTTTTAAACCGTAACGCGTACCGGCATATAAATAATTATTCTCTTTGTTGAAAAAGCCAGAATAACTTCTACTGTATACACCATAAACATGTTTGTCTTCAACTTCCAGTTTGCCCTGATTCAGTGTTAATTTTAATTCAATCATCCCGAGTTCACTAGCACATAAAAACAGGTTATTAGAAATTTGCTTAAAAGACTTTGGACAACCTATATGGAGGACTATTTTTTCTTTTGTTTTTAAGTTGAATAGTTTGGCGTTCGAGCTTTCGTGAATTAGAATCCAATTGGAATTTGGAATGGCAAATAATGTAATTGAACTCGTTGCCTCTTCAATAATTTTGGTTTCTCCTTTTTCAGTTATTTCCCATATGCTTTTGTCGTCGCACAAAACTAGCACCGAAGTATCGGAAATTGTTTCTATTCGAAAGGGCGATCTTTTACCCAAATTATTCCAGGTGAGAATTTTTGTATTTGGAACTACCATGATACCCTTACCAAATGTTCCCGCTAATACATTTCCTTCTTTATCTCGAAAAACATACGATACAAACTCATCATCGATAAGCTTTTTTTCATCTCCAATAATTCCAAGGCCGGTTACTAATCCAAGCTCAAAAACTTCATTGTTGTTGAACAAATAAGTGGAGCCTTTCTCTTTGGTTTTCCAGTTTTTATTTTGTTTTCCTGATACTATTTCACCATTCGATTTTCCAATGAATAACAACTCATTTTCAAATAAAACTGGTGTAACTTGCTCTCTCGGGAATCTACTCCTAACAATCTTACTTATAGTATACTCATCAGGAGTAATCGTTATTTTGTTATTAAAATTCCCTATCACAATCAAATCTCCATTCGGCATGCGAACATTATCTGTAAATGAAGCAGGAAACTTAAGGTCGACACATATATCAGAGACCTCGTTGCCTTTAACTTTGAATAGGGCTTTTGAACCAATAACAAGATTGTTTTCCTTATCAAAGTCATAAAACATATATGCGTTTTTTAAGGAATCTGGTATTTCAAAAAATAAATCAACAGTATCTTGATTTACTACTGCAATTTGACCTGATAAATTATGACAGAAAACCTGTCCAGTATAATTTTCCTTAATACTAAAGTATGACTCTACAACCATTCCTTTTGATGGAAGTTTCTTAAAGTCATAGCTGTCATATTTATATAATCCTTGTGACGTAGCTATCCAATAAACACCATCCGAAGCTTGAAAAATATTGTAGACATGCGCTCCCTCTAATTCTTCTTTCCCAATGGTAAAACGATTGGGATACTGGGCATGAAGTGAATTAAATGCCAGTAAGCATAACGATATGAAAAAATGTCTGAACAAGTAACAAATATAAATTCAATTAATTGGATCGCTTTCCTGGAGAATATATTGAAGAAAAATAAATGGCCCGGCCGTTGGATTTTTTTACGTAAAATTAAGAAACCAAAGAAATGAATAAGAGCAAGGAGTTAATAAAAAAGGTCATCAAACGTTACGTTAATATGAACGAAAATGAACTTGAATACTGAGCACACCTCTTTTCAGACCCGTTCCAGGCAAAAAGTAAAACTACACTGATCGAAATCGGTGAGTACGCGAAATACTGCTATATCATTATTAAAGGTAGTGCTAGATTTTTTTATATTACGAAGGGTGTTGAGATAACGGGTAATTTATTTACTGAAGAAATGTTTTTGACATCTCACGATAGCTATTTAAAACAAATACCTTCTAATTATGCGGTTCAGACCATAGAAAATAGCATTTTAGTAAAGTTACATATCAATGAATTAATAAAAGCACAAGTAAATGTTACCTCTATTCAACTTTTAATAAATGGTATTTTAATTGATCGTCTTTCTTTTGCCCATGCTACAATATCTCGTTTAATAACAATGAAACCCGAAGAAAGATATCAATGCATAATAGATGATAATCCCGAATGGATTGCTCGTCTTCCAAATAAAATCCTTGCTTCATACCTTGGAATATCTCCAAATTCATTGAGTCGAATAAAAAAGAGGTTAAATGCTTAATTTCTATACATATGAATATTTATTTCTCTCTCAACCTCTTTAGATTTGAATTATCAAAAACTTCATTTTATGAAAAATCTTCTCGCCTTAATCTTATTTCTATCATGTTTTTTAAATAATGCTCAAATTTCACCAACGTTTAATCCAATTCCAGCAAGTTATGGGGTTGGCACAACGAATCCCGTATATGCCCTGGACATAGAGTACAACACAATTGATGTTGGTCAACAAGCTTTTCACCTTTTCCTGCCTGATACAGTTGAGAGTTATCCTTTAATAATTCATATTCATGGAGGTGGTTTTAGAGGAGGTTCGCGCGATCAGATTCTTACAGATCCATCTTTGCAAGCGGTTATGAAGTATTATTTGGAAAACGGATTTGCCTTTGCAACAATTGGTTACCGCATTCTTCCACCAGAAACAGCCACATATGTTGACTCTGTTGGTGTAATTAAATGCTTAAGTGATTCGAAAAGATCGCTACAATTTATGCGCTATCATGCAGACGATTTATTTATTGATAAACATAGAGTAGGTTTAAGGGGTGGTTCTGCTGGTGCTGGTACTTGCATGTGGTTAGCTACTCGTGATGATATGGCAGAACCAAGCTCTTCTGATCCTGTTTTAAGGGAATCAACAAGAGTCTGCGGTGTCTATTATATAGGCGGACAAGCAACCTATGACCTTTACAAATGGGAGAGTGTCATTTTCAATGACTGGGACGGAATGGGAAGCAATTACACTGTAGATAGTATGGTGAACTTGTTAGGTTTTGAGAGGTACTCAGATTTTTACGGAGGAATTGATTCCAATTATCACATTTTGCATGACCCTGAATTGATTCAATACAGACAGGATGTAGATATGTTATACCATTTAAGCTCTGATGACCCTGCTATTTACATTAATAGTGGTAACACTGCCATTCACCCGAGTGATGACTTGTTACATCATCCTTTACATGCTAAATACCTTTACGAAGCTGCAGAAAGTATTATATCCGCCGAAGTAGTTGCAAATATTACTGCCTTTGGAATAAATACCACAGGAAGTGAAGCCGGCGAGGAATTTTTAGCCAGGCTGGTAGGAGACTGTAATCTTGGTCTATCAACAGAAGAAAAGACCGTCAACAATATTCAGTTTAATGTTTATCCTAACCCAACTACGGATAATGTAACAGTAAATGGAAATTCTAATACTAGGATTTCTAGGGTAATCGTTTATTCAAATACAGGTTCGGTCATTAATGAAATTTCCGATTTAAATGATTACAGCCTAACTCTTGATTTTTACGATTATGATAAAGGTATATACTTGATTCAGGTTATTGATGAAAATGGAAACTCTTCTGTTCAAAGAGTAGTAAAGATGTAAGTATCTTCTCTAAACCTTGAGATTGTTAATTATGGTTTCATGAATTTGTAAAGACTATGTTCTATATTAGAGCATGATCTCCATCTTCAGCCTTGTAATTATTTCAATGATAGTTGTTTTCTGGTTTTGGAAACTGGTGCAAATTGACCCTATTCGGCCCTATAAAAAGAGGCAATTAGCAAATATTCCGGGAGTTTATCGAGAAGGAAAAATTATAGAATCCAATGCTAGTTTTAAATCTTCTCCTAAAAAAAGGTTGAGAACAAAAATAAAGGTGGCGTTTGAAAATTTAGCGGGTACCCAGATTTCCCAATCTTTCATTTTTATTGATTCTAAACCCATGGAAAATCGTTATTTGAAAGACAATAGAATTTCCCTGGTGCTTACTGATCACCCATAAAATCCTATTCGCATTGAGGGAAGTACTTACAAGTTCAATGTTCCGGTAAAAATATTTCAATTCTTAATTATAGGTGCATAGTGGCCTTATTTGTGTATTTATGAATGGGAGCAGTTGAAAGTTTAGAGGGTTTAATGAATACGAAGACACATGTAGCAGTTCCCCTACTAGGCGGAATTTAATTTTTTGTTCTGCTTCTGGTTTACGTGATCTTCCGTTCAGTGAGAATTGTAAAAGAAAAAGATAACCCTGCTCAAATTCATGAACTTAAATTTCATGGAGCCAAGGCAATAGCAAATATCACGGCCTACAAATCAACCGGTACGAGGATCAATAATAACCCTATGGTAAAGTTGAACTATACTTTTAAAACCAGGCGAGGAGAAAGTATCTCAGGATCAGATAAAATAATCGTGAACGAGCTTGAAACAGGAATGGTAAGCCGAATTAAAGGGAGAGAAGTCATTTATTTACCCAATAATCCTCAAGTCAATAAATTGAGTGATGCTCTCAATGGTGGAATGCTTTCTGGATGTACCAAATACATTTTCTTATTCCTCGTCTTTGTCTTCTCCTGCGTGGTTATGGGTACATTTATAGGAAGTACCTTTTTCTAGTTTGCAGACAGCTTTTGGAATGAATATTTTACTCCTAACATTACGTATCTAGCAAGTGTTTGCGTTAATTCTTGCTCGTAAATGTTTTGTACATAGTATTGGTTGATTCCTGTGTTCTGATTTAATAGATCATATCCTGCAACAAAAACCTGTAATTTTCTCGATTCTAGTAGATTCAATCCTAATGAAGTATTTAAAATCATGATTTGGTTATTTGTTGTGAAGCTAGGGTAGAAATAATGGGTCATGTCTGCTCTAAATTCCCAACGGTCTTTCAAGAATAATTCAAAATCAACATAGTAATCGTAGTTAACATAACTATTGTTGAATAGCTCATTTTCGCGATAAACGTTTTTACCATAAGTTACTCCAAATCCTCCACGTAGATTTACTACCTTTTTACCTATGTTCTCTAATGAAATTCGTGCCGAATTAAAGTAAGAAGTATACTGATCTTGAACCCCGTTTAAGTTGATTAATCCATTTGAAACATTAGCGGTATTTGAAATATTGAACTTCGTTTTAATAGGGTAAAGTGAAGAACCATAAGTTAAATAGCCATTTAAAGAGGTTTCATTTCCTATGTTTTCTGGTAATAATTCACGCACAAAGAACTCATTAATGCTCTGCGAATAAGTGATATTGTTTTGCGTAAAACTACCTCCTATTGAGGCGAAAATGAAAGTGAAGTTAAACTCATTGAACGACTTAAATCGGAGGTTAAAGTTATGACGGTATTCAGGAATAAGATCCGTATTACCTAGCACGATCTCAGCTGGATTAGTGTTGTCCGGTAAAGGCTGAAGTTGATTTAAAGATGGAGCATTTACATTGGTATTATAATTTATTCGTATATCTGCTTTTTTATTGATATCCCAACGCATTTGGAAACTCGGTAAAATAAAATTGAAGCTCTTATTCTCTGTAAAGATTGAGTCACCTGCCAAGTTTAGGTTTTGGAATTTAGCATTCACCGTAGTGTTCACTTTAGTCCCTAAAAATTTGTGTGTTAGGGTAGCATTATTCGTAAAGTTGATATAATCAGCTTGGGCAGATAAGAATGAATTCGCCACCTCATTATCAGAAACAACATCAAAAACATCACGATCTCTCCCTTCAGTGTTTCTCACATGTGATACCTGAAACTGTAATAACATCCGATCTGAAATTGGCTCTGAATACATCCAATTACCACTAATCATACCTGTATTTTCAACATTATATTGGTTTTGATACACTTCACTTGTTAGTGGCACACCTCCAAGAAAAAATGAATTTATATAGTCCAAATTCGTCGTAAAATCTGCATTAGTTTGGCTAAACGAAATTCCTCCACCTGTGAACCTTCCAGCCTTATTGAATTTCTTTCTGTACTTAAGACCAGCACTAACCTCATAATTGAAATTACTTTGGCGAATATCTGTACTAAATGAATTCGCTAAGGTGTCTCTTCCATCAAAATTTTCAAGGTAAGATCCAGTAAAATAATCTGCTTGATTCCATCTTCCTGAAAAGGTAAATGTTAATCTATGTGTACTATCAAAAAGTTGCTCAAACTTTAAGTCTGCTCTATTGGAAAGGTTATTTGAATTTTGGTCATTGATTTCGTTGGATTGAATAGTAGAATCCGAGAAATAAGTGGTTCTTTCTAATTCCTTCCTATAAGTTTTGTCAAATGAGCTTAGGAAAATTGAAGACGTTAGCGTTGTTTGTTTCGAAGGTCTGAATCCAATATTAACCCCTGTAGAATGGGTATTTAAAAAACCATCATCGGCTCCTCCAGCAAGGGGAAAACCTCCAACGCCACCGTCAAAACCTCCGTTTCGCATCATGTTTTGCGCACCGCCCATAAAGCTCATATAATCCCCAAAACTAAAACCTGTTTCATTCACATTATTCGACATTCCAATTAAAGAAACCTGCCATTTATTCTTGAAATAGTGCACATTCCCTTTTCCTTTGTAGCGTATAACACCCTTTTGATACGGGATATCAATTCCTCCAGCCAGGTCAAGGTTTCCGAACCAACCCTTTTTTCGATCCTCTTTAAGCTTAATGTTGATTGTTGTTGTTTCTTCACCATCATCTACACCCGTAAATTCAGATTCTTCTGAGGTACCATCAAAAACTTGAACTTTTTCTACTGCATTAGCAGGAAGGTTTTTGGTTGCAATTGTAGGATCGTTGGCAAAGAATTCTTCTCCATCAATGGTAATTTTTTCTACATCTTTTCCTTGCGCCTTAATACTTCCATCTTCTTGAACCTCAACTCCAGGAAGCTGTTCTAGTAGGTCTTCCACCATATCTTGCTCTTTCACTTCAAAAGCCCGGGCATCGTATTCAATAGTGTCTCCTTTAATTTCAATAGGTATGTATTGAGCATCAACAGTCACGGTTCCTAATACTTTTGGCTGCATATTAATTACACCGGCGTCATATGCCTCTTGACCCTCGGCAATATCTACGTTTTTAGAATAAGGTTGAAATCCGAAAAAGGAAGCTTTTAAAATATAGTTTCCTGGTTTCACTTTATTTAAGGTGAAAATCCCATTTCCATCCGTCACCGCAAAGGACTTTAAAATGGAATCTTGTGCACCAATTAGCATAACACTTGCGCCAGGAATTGGACCACTTAATGAGTCATTCAATTTACCATAAATACTCGCCTGTCCAAAGCTTAAGCCCGATATAAATAGGGCAATTAATAAGATTCCGTTTTTCATGGATGTGGGTTGTTTTAGCGTTCTTCCGTGCGAATAATTATTCCGCCTTCTCCGCCATATTCTTTTTCTTGTTGCTTGCGCTTCTTCTCTACCAATCGCTCAAACTTGGCACGCGTAATTTCTTTTCCTTTTTTAGGAGCGACTATTTCTCCTTTTTCAATTTTTCTTAAGATGATCTTATCTGCAGCAATGGTATATCTTCCGCTATCCATGCTAACATACATAATTAGTCCTGGTAAACCTCCCATTCCTCCGGGACCTGTTGAAACGGGGATTTGCGGTGTAAACCAGGCAAATATTTCATCTTCTTGATCATTGATTAAAAACGCTTTTAAACAGTTATATCCAGATACCTCTTTGCTTTCAGCCGTAATTTTCCATTTAGATGCTTGAATACTGTCTTTAATCAGAAATTTCTTGTCCATTAAATCGCGCTGCTCAATAGTCGTGTTTGTTTCCAAATCTGAATAGATGATCTCCAATGGATTATCCATTCTAATTTCTATTTGAACATTGTCCTCTTCTGTATTATTAAGATCTGGTTCATTTTTACTCTCTCCCATGTCATTTGAATAAATAGAGGAAGTTGCGTTAAACAACAATCTACTTTGCATGGTTTGATATTGTGGCATGTACTGACGAATCATGGCGCCGTTTTCATCATCTGGTAATCCAGCCCACATGTCAATTTTTGTGGTATAAATAATCTCTCCTTCAGATTGGGCAAATCCAAAAACGGTTGATAATAATGCGAGTATTAAACTTAGGTTCTTCATTCTATTGTGATTTAGTTCATCACAAACATATTTCAAACTATAGCTTCTAAAGGTTAAAGAAAATCTAAACGAGGTTAAAAAAGGTTAACGTTTTCCTCCACGGTATCCGCCTTTGCCTTCCCATTGTTTCTTACGCTCTTCCATTTTCTTCTTTCTCATCTCTTCGAACTCCTCAAGTGTCATAACTTTCCCTTTAGTTGGTTCTTCAATCTCTCCTTTTTCAATTTCGCGTTGAATTAAACTGGTAAGGGCAATTATTTTTTGGCCTTCATTCATGTTCAAGTGAACTATTAAACCTGGTAAGCCTCCAAAACCTTCAGGCCCAGAAGAAATTGGTATTTCTGGCGTAAACCAAACATCTATTGTTGTAGTATCTCCTTCTTCAGGAATGTAAGACGCCTTTAAACAGTTCATTCCTGCAAACTCTTGCTGTTCACCCGTTATTTTCCAAGAAGCTAGATTCAAGGTGTCTTTTATAAGAAAAGTTTTATCCATGAATTCTTTGGTAGCTACAGTTGTTCCTTCTTCTAAATCGCAAAATATAACATCGTTTGGTGGGGCCATTCTTCTTTTCATCCAATAGCTTTTCTTTTGTTCCTCATCCAAATCTGGTGGAACATCTTCATGTATATTTTTATATAAGGTTTGCGTTGTGCTAAAGATTAGCTTTGTATTGAACTCTTGGAATTCCGGAATCCACTCTTTCATGCGTTGACCCTTCTCATTATTTGGAAGACCCATATGCATGTTTATGGTAGTTGTGTAAAGGGCTTCACCTGTTATTTGCGCCTGCACTTGCGCAGTTAAAAGAGTGAAGAAAATAACCGCTAGAATAGTTTTCATGTGCTTCATAAAGTGGGTTTGACAATGCTATTTTAAAAAGGTTTAATACGCGTATTTATTTTCTTAGTTTTTTAAAAAACTCATTTAATAGAGCCTGCGATTCATTCAATAACGGGCCTTGTTCAACTTTTGTTTTTGGATGATAGAGGTTTTGACCTACACTTAAAGCCCCACGCTTTTCATCTGGACAGGCATAAACTACACGATCTATTTGTGACCAATATAGAGCGCCTGCGCACATTACACATGGCTCTAACGTTACATACATCGTACAGCCTTTTAGGTACTTTCCTCCTATAAAATCAGCCGCTGAAGTAATTGCTTGCATTTCTGCATGAGCGGTTACATCATTCAACTGTTCAGTAAGGTTATGAGCACGTGCAATTATTTGTTTTTTGGCGACAATTACAACACCCACCGGGATTTCATCTTTTTCAAAGGCCATTTGCGCTTGCACAAGTGCTTGACGCATAAAGTATTCATCATTCTGAACCTCAATCATGTGGCAAAGTTAGGGTATTCACCCTATTCAGGTGAAATTTTTCCTTCTGATATTTAGTACATTGTAATTGCAAACCAGAAATAACTATGAAGAAGCCCTTATTATTTTTCGCGACTATTTCATTAAGTGCGCTAATGTTAGTATCCATTAACTCCAAT
>JAKVAQ010000059.1 GCA_022447665.1 Crocinitomicaceae bacterium | reverse complement strand
TGAGTTGAACAGATGTAAATCAGCATACAAAATGAAGCAATTTTTAAGCTGTGGAATACCAGTTCTTGCATCACCGGTTGGAGAAAATTCAAATTTCCTAATTAACAAAGTCAATGGTTTTATATGCAAAAATGATTCTGAGTTCATGGATAAGATTACTTTCTATAATCAATTGAACCCGCAAGAATATGAAAAATGGAAGGAAAATATTTTGATGCGCAACGAAGACTTTTCTATAGATAAAGTGAGTAAGCAGTTCTTGGAATATACTGCGGTCTAAAAAAAAACCGACCCTTAAAAAGAGCCGGTTTGTACCTGAGGTGGGAATCGAACCCACACTCCGAAGAACACGAGTTTGAGTCGTGCGCGTCTACCAATTCCGCCACTCAGGCATGTGAATTAATGGTGGGCAAAAATAACAATTTTTTTCTATTCCATTTTTGTCTGAACCTTATTTAAATTCATTTGTAATTTTTGTTAATCAACGAGTATACTTTGCTGATTTTCTTATCTTAACAATTCATATAGCTAACCTATGTCTGAACTTAATTTATTCTCTTGTGAGAATCTGCTCAAGCGTTATCCCAGTGGAAACTTTGAGTTAGGGCCAATTAACCTCAAACTTGCTGCTGGAGAAATTACCGGGGTAGTGGGGGAAAATGGAAATGGTAAAACTACCTTGCTTAGAATTATTGCCGGAGAACTTTCCCATGATTCGGGAACGATGAAGTACTTTGGTGATAACCCAGTAGAATTTTTGACCTGGGAGAATATTCATTCACGTGTGGCATATATACCACAGCGTATCCCTAAATGGTATGGGTATTTAAGAACTAACCTTCAGTTTCAGGCAAGTGTTTTGGGGATTAAAAGACAAGAAGCAAATCGTCAAATCAATGAATTGATTGATGTGCTTGGCCTTAACGATTATGCAGACCTTAAGTGGAGCGAAATTTCGACGGGTTATCGTTTACGCTTTCAATTGGCTAAGATGCTAATTGGGAATCCGGAATTACTGGTTCTAGACGAGCCTATTGCGAACCTTGATATCAATGCGCAAGCCAAGTTTTTGAATGATTTGAGAATCATTGCAACAGGCCCAAATCGAAATGTGAGTGTGATTTTAAGTTCTCAGCAGCTACACGAAATTGAAAATGTTTCTGACAATGTGGTATTCTTGAGAGCAGGTAAAATGGTTTTCTCAGGAGATGTTAAGAAATTAGGTGAAGAACGTGAATTCAATGAGTTTGAAGTAACGACTACTTTAGGCATGGATAAGCTAAAAGAAATGCATCCTGAAGTAGAATTTGAGCAAACGGGTAAAATGATTTATGTGAAGACGGATTTAAAGTTAAGTGCAGAGGATTTCATTACATCCATATTAAGTGCAGGAGGCAAGATCACTTACTTCCGTGATATCTCTGCATCGACACGTAAACTTTTTAAACGCTAGCCCTATGTTCAAGAAATTAGATCAATTTTTACTCAATAATTTTCCAGCAGCATGGGTGACAAGGTTTCACATCTTTATTCCAATAGGCCTGCTTATTTTTCTCGTAATTTTTGGAGTTAACCTTATGATTCCTTGGAATCCAAAGAATGACCTCCCAAGAAGTGAGGCAGCAATAGTAATTACGATTATTCCTGTTCTTGTTTATTTGGTGTACTGGTTCATTTTCCAGTCACGCTATAATGTAATAAAGTCAAAGGGCCGAACAAGTTTCTTAGCAGAATACGGAAATTTTGCCTTGTATTTATTATTGTTTTTAACAGCGATAGTTATTCTATTCGCAGTGCCTATGTCGAACTATCAACGTATAAAGAACGCGGTTTCTCCGCAAGAATTACAAGCCGATCGTGAAGCCTTAGATTTGGGTTATTCCTTGGTAACCTCGAGTTCAATATCCTATAATGAGGGCATTTATACCTATTCTAGAAATGACTTTGTTACTTACTACGATTATTTCGGGTATGACGCTTATTCTAAAGGAAGTGATCTTGAGAACGAGATTAGTGTGGATAAGGAAAATGCTATTAAGATTATCAAAAATTTTAAAACAGCTTATAACAAATACACCCATTATCCAATTTATAAATCTCCCGAAGATATATTTAGTGGAATTGAAGTGCATGATTACGCGACGGGGGAATATTATACGGAAGGTTATTATAATGGACTTTTACTCGAGGCTGAATGGGAAGTACAATGGAAAATGAGTGAGCTCTGTGATCGTGCAAATGATGGCGAATGGATGGAAGAGTTTTCAGAACCTTGGTTTTGGAAAATTTTGATTGCTTTTGCAGCCATGTTGGCATTACTGGTGCACATTTTTAAGCAAACTAAGTTACGTCAGTTTATCTTCGGATTCATTAGTATTTGCCTAACACCTTTACTTTTTGTGATTGTAGGAGTGATCTTATCTGAGGTGCTAAATATTAGTGGGTATTACGCAGAATTCCTTGTTCCAATATTATTTCTACTTTGGTATATCCTAGCAGCCGTTCTGCTTATTCAGGGTCATGTAAGAGGAAGAAGGAATAATTTAGGCTATGTAGCTACAGTCTATTTTCACTTCTTTTCACCAGGTCTCCCATTGATAATCTTCTTGGTGTTTTTTGATGAATACAGACATTATTGGAATGAGGAATATTTCTTCAATCTACTTTATTACTCAAGCTGGATTGTGGGGCTAACGAGTATTGGCTTGTTCAGAAATGTATACAAAAAGTACTACCACATTCCTGGAGCGAAATAGTTAAAAGTCAAGTAATAATTGCTCTGGACTAGGCGGTTTATGCTCTTCGTTTTTGAGAAGATTTGAGATTGAAATCCCCATCAAGCGAATCGATTTTTTTGGAGGTTCTTTGAAAAATAATTCGTGTGCTTCGTTGTAAATCTCCTCTTCCGATTGAATTGTTGATTCCAAGGTTTTGCTTCGCGTAATTTGAGTAAAGTCAGAAAACTTCACCTTAAGTGTTATTGTTTTTCCGAAGAGTTGAGAGCGTTCTAAGCGGTTAAAAGATTCTTTGGCGAGTTTAGAAACCATAGCTTCAATATCTTCTTGAAGATGGATGTTCTCTCGTAAGGTTCTTTCTGTGCCAATTGACTTTCTCTCGCGATGAGCCTTTACAGGTGAATGCTGTACGCCACGAACAATATTGTAGAAATGACCTGCTGATTTCCCGAATTGGGTTCGAAGAAATGCCTCGGAATGTGCCTTTAAGTGAGCGCCATTGAAAATACCCATCCGTTTCATTTTCTCTGCAGTTACTTTTCCAACGCCGAAGAATTTGTGTATAGGAAGCTGCTCTAAAAATGGGACTACTTCATGCGGTTTAATTGTTTTTTGACCGTTCGGTTTATTCATGTCACTGGCAATCTTAGCGGTGAATTTGTTTATAGAAATTCCTGCCGAGGCAGTAAGTCCAGTCTCTTCAAGTATGTCCTTTCGAATATCTTTCGCCATTGCAGTAGCTGAGGAATGTCTGGTTATATTTTCAGTAACATCTAAAAAGGCTTCATCTAATGCAAGAGGTTCTACCAAATCAGTATAACGGTAAAATACATTTCGAATGGCATTAGAGACCTCTTTGTATCGATCAAAGCGAGGTGGAACAAAAATGAGATGCGGACATTTCTTTTTGGCTAAGCTAGAAGCCATGGCCGATTTAACACCAAATTTGCGGGCTTCATAGCTCGCCGCTGCAATCACACCTCTTTCACCATCTCCACCTACAGCGAGAGCTTTTCCCTTCAATTCAGGGTTGTCCAATTGCTCTACAGACGCATAAAAAGCATCCATATCAATGTGTATTATTTTACGATGATCTTCCAAATAACTATAAAACAGATGAGTCTGACATAAAGATTTTTTTCCAAAGTACTTCCCTCACCTTATTAATTATATTTGATTCTAAATTCAGTGATAATGAAGATACAGAAGAAATTTTTAATCCTTTCTATACTAATAACGGGAATTGTGGCCTGTGGTTCTGAGCCATCTTCAGAGATGGAAGAAGTGTTGGAAGATGTTGAATTTGTTGAGTATGAAGAACTAGAAGCAGAAGGGTTAGAGTTGTTGATGAGAGCAACTTTTGATGAGATGGATGGTGAATTTTACACGTATACTGATGAGCGCATAGAGGATTCATATCGATATAGTTATGTTGAGATTATTCCTGATTTATGGACAGGGGAAGACTCAAATGAAACGATGGAAATAATGCAGGGTATAGCTGGAAATAACTTTAGTATTTCTTATCATATGCCGGAATATTCTGGAAATGTGAATGTTTATTACACGGCAGATAAAGAAAAATTAGCAGCATCTTTTAGTATGGTGGATGGGAAGACTGAAGGTACTGCAAGATTATATCATCCTGAAACCGGAGGAATAATTGTGTGCAGAGAATACGAATATGGGATCTGTACTGATGTAACATCTGATGTTTATGAAATCATGTGGCGTTTTGATCAATCAAAATCTTCTCTTACCTGCAGTAATCCGGATAAGCATATAGAATACATCAATGATACAATTAAGGTGTTGAAGTTAGGTCCAAGTAATTACGAAGCAGATGGTTACTATTTATCTGATATAATAGAGAAAAAGAGTTTCGAGAAATCGTTCCGCGTAAACGACGAACCTTTTACAGGAAGATTGATTGGCTATAATCCATTCCAAGGATACCCTATGTCGGAAAAATGGGAGTTAAACTTTAAAGACGGTTGGCTTCATGATACTATAAAGGTTTATGATTGGTGGGGAGAGCTAAAACTATTAGAAGTTTTCTCTTTTGGAGATTTAGACAGCACACTTTATGTGATGGAAGAAAGTTACGAGGACGGAGTGGCCAAGCCGATAATTTATATGTACCCAGAAGAAGAAACTGCGATTACTGTACGGTTGAAGTTTGATGGACATCTAACACATACCTACCCGCAATATCCTGGAGAAGGTTGGTCTGTAGTAGCGGAATCAGATGGGACGATACATTATGAAGGAAGAGAGTATTATTCACTTTTCTGGGAAGGAGATGCGCGAGAAGAGTTTACGATGAGTGAAGGATTTGTTATTCCAGGAAATGAAACAGCTGACTTCTTAGAGAATAGCTTGAGTATTCTGGGGTTAACGGATAAAGAAGCGAATGAATTCATCATTTATTGGCTTCCTTTGATGGAAAATAACAATTATAACCTTATTCATTTTGCTAGCAAGGAATACAGCGAAATGGCGCAGTTGAAAATAACTCCTACTCCAGATGCACTGATTCGAGTAATGATGGTTTGGTCACCATTAGATGAAATGATTGATATTCCTCAACAGAACTTATATGACCTCTCAGCAAAAAGAAAAGGATTTACAGTAGTGGAGTGGGGAGGAAGGAAACAAGAATATAAGGTTGAGCTCTAAAACTCAATCCCTATAAAAAGAACATCATCGATTTGAGGATAGTCATCCATCCAATTTTCGAATTCGTTTTTTATAAAATTTTCATGTTCTGAGTGTGGCATTGCGCTAAGCGCATTAATAATATTTTTTACTCCAGCTAACTTAAGTTTTCGTCCTTTAGGACCACCAAACTGATCAGAATATCCATCAGTAAATAAATATAAACCGTCGCCTTTTTTCAGATTGAAATTTTTTAGTTCAAATGGCATGGTTAGGGTGTCTCCACCTCCAATAGGTCTTTTAGTTCCAGCGATGTTTTCTAGTACACCATCTTTAAGAATTAATGAAGTTCGCATGGCTGAAGAAAGAAGTACTTCTTTTGTATTTAAATCAATTTCAACAAGTGTCATGTCCATGCCTTCACGTGACTTATAAAAGTCCATTTCTTCATTGGTATGTTTTATATTCTGTTTTAGAATATGCTCAATTTCTTGGTCTAACTTTTCTAAAATCTTTTCTGGTGTTTCCCAAATATTTCTAGCATGGTTTGCCATGTAAATATTTCTCAATGTTACCGAACCAATCATACTCATGAATCCTCCTGGAACGCCATGCCCTGTGCAATCCACACAACCTATAATTAGCTTGTCACCACATACGTCGATGTAGTAGAAATCGCCACTAACAATGTCTCTTGGTTTATAGTAAACAAAGGATTTTGGTAATAAATTCGTAAGGTCACTTATGTTAGGCAAAATTGAGGTCTGAATACGCTTTGCATAACTAATACTAGAAGTTAAATCTTCATTGATTTCTTCAATTTGATTGGCCTTTTCAACAACCTCCCTTGTCTTTAAATCTAACTGTTCTTTAAGGTATTTTCTATTTGCATTAATTCGTTTAATTCTTGATTGAACAAAGAAATATATTCCGAACGTAAGTGCTAGAAAGATTAAAATATAGAACCATGCTTTTTTCCAAATAGGCGCTTTGATGGTAAGGTCGAATTTTACAGGTTCTTCAGAACAATAACCATCCTCGTTACATGCAATAACTTCGAAAGTGTAGGTTCCATCCGATAGTCTGCCATAGGTAGCAGTTTGTTCTGTAGTTGGATCAGAGAAAACTTCGTCGTAGCCATTTAGTTTATATTGATAACTTACCTTATCGGCATTTTTAAAGGCAATACCTACATACGAGAATAATACTCTGTAATTCCCATAGGGTAGCTCTATTTCCTCCCTTAAGCTGTGAGATTCACCATTAATAAGAATGGAAGTAATATTGATTACTGGTGCCACATCATTAACCTTGTTGATAGAGGAATTGTAACGAATTGGACCATTGTCAGTTCCAAACCAAATGTGTTCTTGATCATCTAAGAAAATGGCATTTCGATTCACCTTTTCTTTAATTCCATCATCACTATCAAACACTGTGATTTTTTCACCATTTAAAGAAATTTTTGATAGACTACCTCTGTGCCCCACCCACATATTGCCTTGAGAATCGTGGTGAATTGCGTAACAATAATTCGTTTTTAAGCCTTCTTTTTCACCAAAGTGAATAAATTGGTCTCCTTGTAATTTGTAAACGCCAGACTCTCCTGTGGCGATCCAAATACTTCCCAGTTCATCTTGATCTATGGAAACAACTTCTAATTCACCAAATGTAGTTACTTCATATTCCTCCAAACTCGATCCGGTGATAGCGTATAGGTATCGACTGAAAGTTCCAAGCCAAATAGCCCCATCATCATCAACATATAGTGCTTGAATGGCATTATGAGCCAGGCCTGCTTCAGTATCGAACAATGTATGCTCTCCAGTTTCAATCTCGTAAATAATTAAACCTCCATTGGTAGCTATGTAGGCATTAAGATCATTACAGACAATTTCATTGATTTGTTCCTGTAAACTTCCGTAAGGCCAAAGGAGTTTTTCTATTTCGTTGGTTTCAATGTTCAGTTTATAGGCGCCTTGGTTTTCAGTACCTATCCATAAATATCCGCCACTCTCTGTCAGTGAAGAAACTTTAGCATCTATCCAAGAAGTTGTATCCGTGAAAAAAGTTGAGGCATTCTTTTTATCTTCAATCTTTAATAATCCGTGTTCTGTTCCATACCATCTATGGCCATTAGTAATAGTCATGCAATAGACACTTTTATTTTCTAACATTTCCAAGTCAGAAGAGTAAAATGTGAAGAGGTCATCAATAAGTGAAACAAGACCATTTCCGAAGGTTCCAATCCATATATTCCCTTCTCTATCATCAAATGCTGTCTGAATGAAGTTACTATTTAATCCTGTTGATGTGGAGTAGAAGGATACCTCCGATTCAGTAACCGATAGTTTTATAATTCCCTGTCCCTGAGTACTTAGCCAAATATTTTCGTTTTTGTCTTGAAAAACATCAGTTACCATGAGCTCATCTAATTTGTTGTTCGAGTCCCATTTACTCTTTTCTATCAACCCATTTCTAACACGCACTTGATAAAGACCTGCACTTTGAGTACCTACTAAGAAATTCGAAGAATCCTTCAGTCTACTTAAATCAGAAATCCACACATCTGACAAGGCTTCGTCTTGGATTTGCCAATTACCTGAATTATTGGTCAAATAGATCAATCCTTCGGCAGTACCCATTAGAATTTCATTTTCACTTAATGTTTGAATACTTGTGAAGTTACCACGATCAAAATCACCAATATGTTCCAGTTTTTTGTTGGAAACGGTAAATAGTCCATCGTTCTGAGCTGCGATGTATAGATTGTTGTTGAATTGAGAAAAGCCTTTAATGGTGCTAAAAGCAGTGTCTGGACCCTCGATTTCTTGAAACCCTGATCCGTTAAATAAGGTTATAGATCCTTCATTATGCCCGAACCAGATGTTACCGCCAGAGTCAATATATGAGGTAGTGACGATGTCCTCAGCAAGACCATCACTCGTTGTGAAAGTCGTAAATTCCTTTCCATCAAATCGACTAATTCCTTCCCCAGTTCCTATCCATAAGAATCCGTTTTTATCCTGATTTATAGAATAAATAAAGTTTTGAGCGATTCCATCTGCAGTGGAGTACTCATTAAACCTATAGGTTTGGGAAAACAGCCAACTTGAAGTAACTAGGAGAAAACCTAGTATATAAATTAGTCTCATTTAGTTTTAGGGGTCAGAATAATATTGGATTTTGGTTTAGGTACACCTCCTATAGGGATTGTATAGAAGGGTAAGGATTCATCATATTGATTAGTAATATAGAAAGTAATGTTGTTATTCTTGGATGGGTTGGATTTATTTTTGTGGAATTGAACATCGAAAGTCGACTCTTTTTCTTTGTCTAATACATTATGCTCGCTTCTCATCCAGGTTCCTTCTCCTGATTTTTTCAAGTGTATAGCCAGTCTTGAATTGGTTACTATTTTTAAGTCTCCATCATTATCCCAATCAAAGTTTCCTTGCTTAACGGATATTACTCTATCATCGATATATGGATAAACGTGAGAGACTTCTTTAGGGTCATCATTCATTCGAAATGTATATTCAAAAGTAAATGCGTTTCCTCCCTCCACTTCGACATTAGATGTTGGGGAGGTGCTCAAAAAGTATTTGTAAAGATTACCATCGTCTCCACTTATTCCATCTGCAATTACTTTGAAAACGTTACCACCGTATTTTGGAGCTAATTCGCCGGAAGTAGGATTAAAGGGTCCAAAGGTGTACCATTGACCATCTAACTCATTTCCAAAGGTTTTAGTGGCAAGTAAACTACCTGTTTTTTTACTGCCTTCAGGTTTTGTAGATCTAGCTAGTTTGTTCGTAACCGCACCTTTGCCACCATAGATCGAAAATTTAGTTTTTGAATTAAAACTGCCTTTGCGTTCGTCAATTTCTCCTCCAACACCCGGATCAAATACCCTAATGTAGATAGGGTTTTTATAAGTTTTTGGTATTACAAAGAAGAATGACTGTGAAAAGTCGTCGTCTCCCCAAGTAACACTTCCTTCTTTTCCGAAAGTAACAAGATAGGGTATGTTTTCAATTTTAGCAGGTACTGCTTGAGAAAAGCAAAGTGCACTCAAAAATAGTGCTAGAAAAAGTATAAGTGGTCTCATAATGGTTTCTTAAATCTATTAAAATCGTGCCAAACTAAGGGACATAAAGTTTAAATTCAACGCGCCTGTTTTTCTTCCGTCCTTCTTCCGTTTCATTAGTAGCAACAGGGAGAGTTTCTCCCAAACCTTCAATATTAATTCTATCCTTGTCTATTCCTCTTTCAATTAATTCATTTTTAACTGATTTTGCACGTGCATATGAAAGCTTTAGGTTAGATGCACTTGTACCCTTGCTATCTGTGTGCGCAGCAATATCAACAACAAGAAAAGGGAATCTTTCTAGCGTGGCAGCTATACTATCTAATCCTTCATGAGCTCCCTTAATGATATCTGAACTACCTACATCAAAGTAAACATCTTCAAGTACAAATTCTTGATTCAGTTTTATGTTGTTATAGCTTTCGATGACATATGTCGTAACCACTGCTTCATCATACCCTTGTGCAATTAACTCTTTCCAAGTGTCGTGTGCATCTTCAATTTTTCCAAACTCACCTACAAGTAGCACAAACTCATCAGAGGATTCAACATACTCTAAGCGATACCCGCAGTTCTTTGAGAGATTTCTGAACTCAAAAGAGGTAGTGTCAATCTCTTCTTTTGATGAATAAACTTCAATAGCATAAATAGCT
This sequence comes from Crocinitomicaceae bacterium, assembly GCA_022447665.1. GTDB lineage: Bacteria > Bacteroidota > Bacteroidia > Flavobacteriales_D > Crocinitomicaceae > JAKVAQ01. The sequence goes on along the minus strand of JAKVAQ010000059.1, from coordinate 4,654 downwards.
AACGTAGAGTCGGATGCCCTTTCATAAGAGTAAGTTTCATCATTAACGAATGCGTTATCTCCTTCCTTAATAACTGGTGTGGTAGTGGCCAATTCATTACTCCTTAAGCGGTCTGTAATATATACGCTTTTAGTAACACATTGTTTGTAAGGGTTTTCATCATCTCCACCAATTACTCCGAGCATTATTTGATGGTTTCCAAGGGTGGAAAAAGAGAAATCAAATTCATTACCAATGAAGGTAATTTCATCATCGATTTTCCAGTAGAATTCTTTATTCTCCACTCCTGGTAAATGAGATTCGAGGGCACTTAAATTAGTTATTGAATTCAATGCGATAGTGTCAGGGCAAGTTATGTAGGGTTGTTTTGTGAGTTGTAACGTTAACTCATAAGAAGCTTGATTAGAGTAAACTTCATTAATAATTGTATCTACAATATCCAGCGTAATCATATAATCTCCTACATCTGGGAAGCAATAATCTACTTCAATTCCTTCGAGCTTAACATCATTAATTGTCCACTGATAAATTAACGAAGGTACTTCTCCTATTTCAGCAGCATATTCCTCGTACAAGGTATAGCAGAATACATCTTCAATTTGTTCGTCGCAGTTGTTAAAATCTGGGAAAATAAAGTCAAACGAAAAAATAGCATCTTCACCATTTCTGTTCGAAGAAAAATAGCCTGATTGACCATCATCTTTTGATATCAGTGAAAAGTCATCAAACTCAGAGTTGATGGGGATCAAACATTTTTTAATCGTCTTATTCTTTTCGAAATAGGGAATATGATAGATGTCTAGATTAGTATTGTTGAAGTCACTTGAAAAATATAATTCATGGCGAACGAAAGTTGGAAAAACCTCATTTCCTTTTGTATTTATTTCTCCTCCTAAATTAACTGGCTCGCTCCATCCTGAAACTGTTTTTTTAGACCACCATAAATCAAAGCCACCAAATCCGTTCGGACGATTGCTTGAAAAGACAAGGATTAATTCACCTTCTAATTCTAGGATTGCGGGATGCGTGTTGATATAATCTTCATTATTAAATGGCAGTTGAAGAGGTGCTGACCAGCCTTCGTTTGAAAGTGTTGACTCGAATAAACCTAAGTGATTACCGGCATTTTCGAAGTTGATGCTTTTTTCGTTTGAAGCAAGGTTTTGAGATAATATTGCAAAGTTGTTGCTGGTGTTGAAGCAAATTGGCCCATCGTTAAATTTGGTCTTAAAGGCTTCATCAAATTGATTTGCGGTGCTTAGGTCGGAGGTGTTGATACGATATAAGTCGCTTGGTTCCATGTTGGCCTCATCGTATATCGTCTTTGTGATTCTGTCCTTCTGGTGACAATTCACGACTAAGTTTTCTCCGAAGTAAGTAGCAGCGTAAACAGGTCCTCGCAGGTTGGTGTTTAATTGTACCACATCATACCCTTGTCCGTGAACGCCATGAACGCCGAGTAAAAATAACAATATGATTAGCTCTTTTACCACCCTAAAAATCGAGGATTAGAAATTTTGGTTTTGTACAGGAAGTTGTATTTGAACCCGATTTCATGGGATCCATAGGTATACGAGATAAACTGATTTACCGGTAAACCGAAGGAATACATAAAGGAGAACTGATTACTAAAATTAACTTGAAAAAGTGCAACAAGAGCTTCTTGAGTTCTGTAAGAGAGGCCTGCAGTAATTCCTTCATTAAATCTTGCCATCAAATTAATATCAACCTGCGGAGGGAGTCCAACACGATATTTCGTTAAGAATGATGGAGTAAGGCTTAATCCATTATTGAATTCATGAAGGTAACCGGCTCCTAATGTGTAATTGTAATTACTGAAATCATTACTTAATTGAAATTTTGTACCATTAAAACTATGCGATAAAAATTGTGGAATAGCGAATGTTATAAAGTATTTATTGGCAGAGTAATGGAGTCCAAAAGAAGCATCTGGCAGGATTCCAAGTGGTGAGTCTTCAAATAGCAGCTCATCTTGATTATCAATTACATCTAGTCTACTATAATAAGATTTTAGGAAGTTAATACCAGTCGATAGGCCGATACTTAATGATGAATTCGTGAATCTTAATTTGTACGCATAGATGCCGAATAAACCAGTGTTTCGGTTAATTCCTATCTGATCAGAATAAAGTTGAAGTCCGAGAGCAGTGTTTTCGTTTTTCAATGGAGCATGAGCTGAAAGATTCTGTGTCATGGGAGCTCCTGGAAAACCGGTCCATTGAGCACGAAGACTAGTTTGAATCGATAGAGCGTCTTCATTTCCGGCTGTGGCTGGGTTCAATGCAATAGGATTGAACATGTATTGACTCTGAATAGGAGAGTGCTGAGCCATTAGAAAATGACCACAAAAAACAAATATGAATACTATAATTCTCATCGTTTTAACTCTATAAATCCATTTTCGTCAATATCCTCACCGAGTTTAATGACATAGAAATAAGTATCAGCGCTTAATTGTTCTCCATTCATGTCAGTTCCGTCCCAATCGTTCTGATAGTCTGTAGATTCATATACTACCTGTCCCCATCGATTAAAGATTTCTACAGAATGTTCAAATTGACCTATTCCATTTATAATGAGAACATCGTTCATTCCATCACCATTAGGTGTAATGGCTTGAGGAATAAATAAGTTATTGACTAGAATCTTAACTTCATCAGAAACTGAAGGGCAGAAATCATGAGAAACCGTCCATGTAAATGTATTGGTGCCTGGACTCAATTCTGTAACTAAGGTCAAAGAGTCTTCTGGATTCCAGATATAACCTGTTTCCCCAGTCCAATAACCGGATCCTAACTCAATATAATTTCCGCTTAGATTAGTTTCAAAAGTGAATTCAAGTGTTTGATCTTCACCTGCGTCAGCTACCGGCTCCTTCCAAAAGGTTATAATAACGGAATCACTGGCAAAACAAACACCCTCCAAATCAGCGTTAAGTACTAAGGTATCAGTTCCATAATTTGAAGCTTGTATCGATGCATCAAGTTGTGTTTCATCAGAGGTAAATGTTATTAGGCCAGTTACAGAAGACCAGGTCTGCGTGGCATCAGGTGTATTCGTTCCATTAACTTCTCCATTTAAACCGCAAAAATTATCGTCCAAACCGGCATTAAGATCGGTAATTCCGATGACCTCAATGCTTTGAGTGAGTTGTTCTTGGCACGGCGATGATCCCACTAGATAGGTGATGTCATGAATGCCAACTCCTGCAGCATCCGGAGCAAACCAGTTTGTGTCAACACCGAGACCTGAAAAATCTCCGCCTGGAGTTCCTGATATTTGTAGGTTTAAGTGAACTGGTGCATCAGTAACACAAAGCTTTGGTAAAATATTCCATGCACTATCCACGTCAGATTGAATAAAGACACTTTGAGTGGTAGTGTCCGCGCAGATACCCTCTCCAACCATGTAGCTGATACTGTAAAAATCAAACAGTCCAGTGACATCCCATAATGAATCATTATAAACATTGCTACCTTCCCATATTCCACCAAGGCTAGTTGATCCGTTAAATAATGTATTGAGATTGAATTCAATTCCTTCTGCTTCACATAATGTATCTGGGTTTGTATAGTCCGAAATATATTCTGGGAGTATGACCACTTCCTGCGTACTACTATCTGAACAGGTTCCGTTAGATACTAAGTGCGTAATGAAATAATTTCCCGGACCAGAGGTATTTGGAAGTAGTGTTGGTGAAGCGCCTCCAGTTAGCGAAGCTGCACCGTCGGGACCATAGCTGTAAAAAGAGCTCATTTGACCTGGTGAAAGTGTGATCCCAGCGTCAAGTGGAATGGCTGCTGTAGGAAGGCAAATAGTGTCATCCAGTACAAAGTCAGGATCTATTAATGGTAGAAATTCTATCGTAAAATCACCTATTTCAGGACATGGACCACTTGTTAGATATTCAATTATAAATAAACCGCTAGAAGCTGTTGCAGCATCAATTTCCCCAGTAAATACGTCAATGAAAGTTAACGTGCCTGTTGTTTCAGAGAATGTCCCTCCCGGTAATCCCATAATTGTTGGAGTGGGATTCAGTAAACCATTCACGCAATACGATGAAGGAGCATATTCTATGACGGGAACATCAGCGGGTAATATTTCAACAGTAGTACTCGAAAAATTCGGACAATCAGGCCCAGGTGTCGTGTAAATGACGGTATAAGGACCACCCGGTGTGGATAGGCTCACATCAATTTCACCAGTTGCTGTCGAAATAAATGAAATGCCACCTGTAGCTGAAAAAGCACCACCAGTTGTACCTGAAATGGTTGGCAATGGATCTGATCCATTGTTACAATAGGTACTGGAAGCATAGCCGAAAGTTGGATCATCTTCCGGGTTGATGGTTACATCAAATGTTGCAGCGTTAGGGCAATCAGGTCCTGGAGTACTGTAGGTTATTGTGTACGTAACTCCTGCCGTCGATGCCCCAAGATCAATCTCTCCAGTGGCCGGATCAACGAATACAAGTCCTGCCGTAGAAGAAAAGGTTCCTCCTGTAGTTCCTGTAATGGTAGGAATAGGATCTGTATCTCCTTGGCAATATGCAGTTGCTGGATAAGAGAATGAAGGATCATCTTCTGGATTAATGGTTACATCAAAAGTAGAAGCGTTAATACATGCTGGT
>JAKVAQ010000058.1 GCA_022447665.1 Crocinitomicaceae bacterium | reverse complement strand
TTTCGAAGTAGAAAGCAATCCTCTCGTCACCCACCATCTAAATCGAAGGATCATTGCTCCTTTCGCTGGTTGGCCTTTGAATAGGTAAGCAAAGAACAGTACTACACTTCCACCCCACTTTATAAATTCAATAAAAAATCGTTTAAAAGTGGCGCCTATTCCTTCTGCACCAACGCGCTTTCTCTCTCCTTTACCAGTGCCTAAAGCTTGTTTAATGATAAATTCCTTTGTAGTTCTTTCTTCAGGAACACAATGGTATACCATGGCATCCGGAACATAAACCACTTTTAGTTCCGGTTGGGCATAGATGCGTTGAAAAATATCTTTCTCTTCACTGCCAGCCATATTGCCACCCTTACGGCCTAAATCAACATTAAATTGGCCTATCTTCTCAAATACATCTATTTTAAATGACATGTTAGAGCCACGAGGATAGGATTTTTTTCCGAATGGATGAATGTCATCCCCTTCATCAAAATAACCCAATAAAGAATTCAAGTACTTATTCTCCCATGCAGGGATTATGGTTTCGTAGTGGAGATGTATTTTACTCCCGATAGCAGCAATGCTAGCATCTTCTTCGAAATAATTATAGATTTTCTCAAGGTAATCCTCGGCCAAAAAAGCATCATCATCAATAAAGGTGATGTATTTACCATTGGCCTCGTTTATTCCTCTATTCCTACCCCAAGATAAACCTTGGTTTGTCTCCAGATAGTAAGCAAACTTGATTTCTGGATTATTAGCAGCAAATTGGTCTGCTATTTCTTTTGCGTTACCAGGCGAATTGTTGTCTACAAAAACAATCTCAAACAAAGACTTATCGAGCGTTTGTCGCTTAAGCGAATCAAGAACCTGCGGCAAATATCTCTCGCGGTTATACGTGCTTATAGTTGCCGTTATCATAAGATTTATGCTATGTCAGCATCTAAGTTTTCCGTCTTCTCCTCTTCTTCTTCCTCATCACTTTCGTCTTCTTGGAACTGTTTCTTTGTTCCCAAGAACAATCCACCACCAATTAAGCCTAGAATCAAGAATGTAGCGATCCAAGCCATAGTCCCTGATCGTTCGTATGATGGAAGACTAAAGTTTAATTCAATTGTATGTTCTCCAGCCGGTACTTCAATTGCACGCAGCATATAATTTACTCTGGCAATCTTCGGTTGCTCTTGTCCGTCAATTGAAGCTACCCAACCTATAGGGTAATGAATTTCAGAGAATACAGCTAATTGCTTTTCGGTAGAGTTTGATTTGTACACCATTCTATCTGGATGGTACGAAATCATTTCAATGGTTCCTGTTCCTGAATAAGCCTCTTGTGTAACAACATCGCTGTACTGCTCATCCACTAGTGTGGTTTCATTGGGATCCCAACCAGAAACTCCACCATAAGATGCTCTAAAGATTTGAAGAATGGTAGAATCCATCATTTCGGTATACCCCCAATTGATACCTGTAGAGTCAGCAAACAATGTTAAATTTTGTGTCGCAAGAGCTTGAAAAGGAACATCTGCTTGAATTGTATCTCCTACCCAAATTGGCGCAATCTCGATTCTATCAGAAGCAGAAACCTCTGTTTTCTCCATTATTTGGACACCATTTACAAATGTTGGAACTACTCTCGTTGGTTCAATCATGTAACTCTCATAGCTATTCATTGCAAGGATTTCTTCATTTGCCGAGTTCACTTTCTGAATATTCTTAGCAAACCAAACGTTCCCCATTGCCGACTGATTGATATTGATGATTTGTGAAGAGGTACCACCAAAACCATCGTCCTGATGCTGAATTTGGTATTTCACATTCAGCATATTCATCACTCCTTTATTTCCTTTTCCAATATGCCATTCAATTAGCTCTTGGTACTTACCTAATTTCGCTCCGTGATAACCTCCAATCGACTTATTGAAGTAAGAGGCGTAACTCGAGTTGAATGGATTATTAAAATCAAAGACTCTAAAGTTTGTATTTCTATTTAAGGTTCTATAAGTCACCCAATCCGTATAACGAGCTGCCGCTTGACCTTTATAGCCTAAGTCTTTAGCATCTTTAATTGATTTGTTAATAGCAGAATCAATTTTGAATTGTAAATCGGGATTCCCAAGTGTTTCGTAGGCTAAGATGTCTTGTTCTGCCTTTCCAGAAGAATACGGAAATCTACGCTTATACATTTCAATCCACTGTGCATAGTCCTTTCTATTCTTTTCACTATTCAAATAGCGTAAATCTACCGTTACCAGATCTAATAAGATAAATAGAATAAGCGCTCCTGTTGAAAGCATAACCCCTAAGTTTTGCTCTTTTTTCATTCGGATAATGAGGAAAACGGCTATAGCCCCCAAAAGGAAAAACCCTAAGGTACGCTGCATATCCGAGCGGAAGATTTCGATTCTTGTAGCTTCTAAATCTCCATAGTACATATCATATTGCATACGCATGTTTGGGTCCGTAATTGAATCCAATGACATTGATTCTTGGGCCGTAAGGAAAGAGTTGAAGCTCTCAGGAGCTGCCATAAATGCGACAAGAATTATAAAGAAGATTCCCGTTACCACATAGAAAGGAATAATGTTCTTTTTCACTTCTTCTCTCGACTTCCAAAGCTTATGGATAAACAGCATGGCTAATAAAGGAATACATAGCTCTGCCACCACCAAAATCATGGAAACAGCTCTAAACTTATTATAGCCTGGGATATTGTATATGAAAAAGTCCGATAAGCTAGGCAATCCCCATTCTGGTCCTACTTGAGCAATAATAACCAACATAAGGAAAGTGATCATAATGCTCGTAAATAACCTATTTCTGAAAGACTGGATAAACATATTCCCCATAAAGGCCAATGCTGGAATAATAACAAGTACGCTCACGTAGTTTCTACCCCAACTTAAAAATACCGTTAGTAATGTTACGGATAGTAAGGCCCACTTCCATTTCTCCTTATTGTACATAAGTGCTAAAAATGCCAAGAACACAACGATAATACCGATGTAAACTGGCCCCGAAGTAAATGGCTGATCTCCCCAATACTGAGAGCTTTGGGCGACATTCTGCTTCATCTGAAAACCGGCAACTTCAAGCGCATCCTCATTATCTTCATTAGCACCAATTGGTATTGATTTACCACCTTTAAAGTTTGGAATGATAAATGAGAATGTTTCACTTCTTCCGTAACTCCATGCTGTGATATAATCTCTATCTAATCCTCCAGTTGCTTCTGCAGGACTTGCGGCAGCCTCAGGAATGATTAGCTGAGCTTCAGTCAGTTTCTGACCATCAGGAGTCATGTAATACACCATTCCATCTTCTTCAATTTTTAATGAAGTTCCATCTGGCCCGTATTCCAACTCAGTTCCTCCACGTGTAGTAAACTCAGTATATTCTAAAGTTCCTGCAATGTTGCCAATGTTGATCAATACAGCTAAACCGTATGCTACTCCGAGCCCAATCGTAGCTTTTAGAAAACGAATAAACTTAGTATTGTCATATTCAATCCACTTTCCTTTATTCAGCGCTAGAATAAGGACAACAAGGGATACAAGCAGGCCTATTGGTAAAATTCCTAATGTGAATAAAACCCACATAAATACGGCATAGGATATAATCAATAAGGCAGAACCAATAAGATGCTTTACCTTGAATGCTCTGTAGAACTCAACTAATCCTAAAAACAATAGCACAAAGGCCATATAATAAGTGATTTGTAAGTGATTTGCATTAATTTCTAATGCCATAAACAAGGCAGATAAGCCTACACCTAAAATCCAGTTTTTACGCTGATAGGCATAGAGAAAAGATGCTATTACAAATGGTGCTAAAGCCAGTGCAAACCCTTTGGTACTGTGACCTGCTTCTACAATTACAATGAAATAAGAAGAGAGACCATAAGCTACTGCCCCCAACATTCCTATGAGTGGTTTCATACGCAACATAAGCGCTAGGAAATAGAAACCGACAAAATACAGGAACATAATAGATATAGGCTGTGGAAGCCATAGTGTTAATACATCTCTTGTTATGTGCAGAATATCCTTTCCAGGGTAATCCGCAGAGATTTGTACCGCTGGCATACCACCGAACATCGAGTTTGTCCACAGAACATTTTCTCCAGAATTTTCACGATAATCTCTAATTTCTTGTGCCATACCCGCCCAGTTCTTAACATCGCCCTGGTCTACGGTATATCCTTTCAGTGCTGGGGCATAGTACGCCGCCGCAATAACAAAAAATAAAATTATCGCACCTAAATGCCATAGGTTCTTAACGTTCAATATTTTCTCCTTTAAGCTCATAACTTAGTTCTTTATAAGGTGCTGCCAATTCTCCATTTTAGAAGAATGAACAAAGTAAAAGTCTTGATTTAACTTGAATAAATTCTCTTCTGGAAAACGGTTTAGTTTCCCATTGCTTAGGATAAACTTTTCATATCCTAAATTACCTAGAAACTCAACCACTTTTTGTCTATTTTCTTTACCTCCTAGTTCAATTTGAAAAAGGGGTTTAAATTTTTCAATCGATGATTTTAGCGAAGGGATAACGTATTGCTCATAGCCTTCCACATCGCACTTGATGTAATCTATTTTTTGAAGATTATTTGAGGTTACTATTTCGTCGCCCACCCGCATCTGCACGGTATAAGACTGCATAGATTCATGCGTATTCTCTGAAGAGTCGATTTTTGTTAACCCGTGACGAACAACACCATCTACAATTGGTATAGACATTTTTACTTCATCCTGCGGTTCGGAACCAAGTGCGCATTGCTCTAGAATAATATTTGGAGAAGAAATACTCTTCATATTAGATTTCCAGATCTCTGCAAATAATGGAATAGGCTCTACACCTATTAATTTACCTTCGTTGCGAACGGTTTTCCCAATTAAAGTGGCATAATAACCGAGGTTAGAACCTATGTCGATTACAACACTATCGGGTTTAACGATCTCTTTAGTGAAGTGAAGTTCAGCGTATTTTTCTTTGTAAAAACCTAGGCGAATAAATTTGATGTAAATCTTACTAACTATTTTAAGATAGCCCTTCAAGCCAAAGAGCTTCACCAATATTTTTCGAATAAACTTCATTTATACCTCTTCGTACGGTGTAAAATCACCGTCGTCTAAGTTAGTCGACTTTTTACCAGAAATGGTTGTTTTACCATAATTCTTTCTGGCCTCATTAATCATATCGTCTTGATTTCTTAAATCCTCTTGGCTCTTCTTGTGCTCATCAATGGTTCTTTTGGTCATCATTAGCTTGCCAATAAAGCGCATTAAAACAATAACCCCAAGGATTATGAGAACAGTGCGAAACAGATTAACTATAGCGAGTAAAACCATTATTTACTCAAATATAAGTTTCTTTCGCTGTATACTTTTCTGAAAAATGGATCTTTAAGATCTTTTATGAACTGAATTGCCTCTCCTGTTGATTTCATTTCAGGTCCTAATTCCTTGTTTACGTTAGGAAACTTATCAAATGAAAATACAGGGATCTTCACAGCATATCCATCCATCTCTGGATTAAAATCAAAGTCTGTTACTTTCTTAGCGCCCATCATCACTTTGGCAGCATAGTTCACATAAGGTTCACCATATGCTTTAGCAATAAAAGGTACGGTTCTAGATGCTCTTGGATTTGCTTCAATTACAAATACTTTATCATCTTTGATCGCGAACTGAATATTTAGCAGACCTACTGTTTCAAGTGCAACGGCAATTTTCTTTGTAATCTCCGTTATTTGCTCCATCACAAGATCTCCAAGATTAAATGGAGGTAAAACTGCGTAAGAGTCTCCTGAGTGGATTCCTGCAGGTTCTATATGCTGCATAATCCCTATTATCCTAACATTTTCACCATCACAAATCGCATCTGCTTCTGCTTCAATTGCTCCACCAAGGAAATGATCCAATAGGATTTGATTTTCAGGCATTTCGTTCAAAATATCAACGACATGATGCTCTAAATCTTCCTTATTAATAACAATCTTCATTTTTTGCCCTCCCAATACATACGAAGGACGCACAAGTAAAGGGAAACCTAACTCATCAGCTAAGTCTAGCGCTTGTTCAGCACTTTCAACTACCCCAAATTTTGGATAAGGAATATCTAATTCTTGCAATAACGTGGAGAATCTACCTCTATCTTCCGCCAAGTCAAGTGCTTGGTAAGAGGTTCCCATGATTTTAATACCGTAACGCTCAAGCTTTTCGGCAAGTTTAAGCGCCGTTTGTCCGCCCAGCTGCACAATAACTCCTTCTGGCTTTTCATGTAGAATGATGTCATATATGTGTTCCCAGAAAACAGGCTCAAAATATAGTTTATCAGCAGTATCAAAATCGGTAGAAACTGTTTCAGGATTACAATTGATCATGATCGTTTCATAACCACATTCCTTAGCTGCTAAGACACCGTGAACGCAAGAGTAGTCAAATTCAATTCCTTGACCAATTCTGTTTGGACCTGAACCTAATACTACAATTTTTTTGCGATCCGTTACAACCGACTCGTTTTCATCTTCAAAGGTTGAGTAATAATATGGCGTTTGTGCCTCAAACTCGGCAGCACATGTATCTACAAGCTTGTAAACTCTTTTTATTCCAAGGTCGTTTCTCTTGTTAAATACTTCAGACTCTAAACATCTTAGCAAGTGTGCGATCTGTCTGTCGGCATAACCTTTTTGCTTTGCCTCAAACAATAAATCTTTCGGAATATCTTCAATTCTGTAGTTTGAAATCTCCTTTTCTAAATGAATTAAATCTTCTATTTGGCGTAAAAACCAGTCATCGATTTTAGTTTTTTCCTTGATGGTCTTAAACGGAATTCCCAGTTTAATCGCATCATAAATATGGAAAAGACGGTCTCCCGAAGGTGAAGCAAGACTTTCTAAAATTTTATTCTGATCGGTTAATTCTCTTCCGTCTGCCCCTAGTCCATTACGACCAATCTCAAGCGATTGACAGGCTTTCTGTAGCGCTTCTTGAAAACTTCTACCAATTCCCATTACCTCTCCTACCGACTTCATTTGAAGGCCTAGCTTATCATCTGCTCCTTCGAATTTAGAAAAGTTCCAACGTGGTATTTTGACAATTACGTAATCTAACGTTGGCTCGAATAAGGCAGAAGTAGTTTTTGTAATTTGATTTTCTAGTTCATCTAGGTTATAGCCAATAGCGAGTTTTGCAGCAATTTTTGCAATAGGATAACCAGTAGCTTTTGATGCTAAGGCAGATGAACGCGAAACACGCGGATTAATTTCAATAGCAATGATCTCTTCTTTTTCATCATTTGAAACAGAGAATTGCACGTTACAACCACCCGCAAAATTTCCAATGGCACGCATCATTTTGATGGCCATGTTTCTCATTTTCTGGAAAGTAGTATCTGATAGGGTCATTGCAGGAGCAACAGTAATTGAATCTCCTGTATGAATTCCCATAGGGTCAAAGTTCTCGATTGAACAAATAATTACAACGTTGTCATTATTATCTCTCAATAGCTCTAACTCATATTCCTTCCACCCCATCACTGCTTTATCAATCATCACTTCGTGAATAGGAGAAATGTGCAACCCTCTCGTCAAGAGCTTATCAAAATCCTCTTCATTGTAAACAATAGCTGCTCCAGCTCCTCCTAATGTATAAGAAGCTCTCACGCAAAGTGGAAATCCGAAATTCTGCGCAATTTCTTTACCTTCTAAAAATGACTTTGCAGCGGCCTGTGGCGCCATTGGAACATCAATTTTATTCATGAGGTCTCTAAACGCCTCACGATTTTCAGTAATTTCTATGGCATCGATATCTACACCTATAATTTTCACACCATATTCTTCCCACAGTCCTTGCTCATCGCATTTAATCGCCAGGTTTAGTGCAGTTTGTCCTCCCATGGTAGGCAGAACAGCATCGATTTTATGATTATCTAAAATTTCACGAATTGACTCTGGTGTAAGTGGTTTCAGGTAAACATTATCAGCAACAACAGGGTCTGTCATAATTGTTGCTGGGTTAGAATTGATTAATGTTACTTCGATTCCTTCATCGCGTAAAGATTTCGCGGCTTGAGAACCTGAATAATCAAATTCGCATGCTTGCCCAATCACAATGGGACCTGAACCAATAATTAAAATGGATTTAATGCTAGAGTCTTTCGGCATTTTTGTGCAGTTTGTTTGTTACAAATTGCCCACAAAGTTACTCTAAAAATCCCCTCGAAACACTATAAAATATCAACGGAAAGTATCAGTTGTTAACAACAAAAAATCCCGGCCTTTCGGACCGGGATTTTGAATGTGTATTTTTTGGAAATACTACTTCGCGAAACTTCTTTTTTCACGGATTCTAGCAGCCTTACCTCTTCTTTCTCTGAAGTAAAAGATTCTCGCTCTACGAACGTCACCAGTTTTGTTTACTTCAATTTTTTCGATGAAAGGAGATGAAATTGGAATGATTCTCTCAACTCCAACGTTGCTAGAAATTTTACGCACTGTAAAAGTTTCAGTAGCCCCAGTTCCCTTACGCTGTAAAACAACGCCTTGGAATAACTGAGTTCTTTCTTTATTTCCCTCTTTAATTTTATAGTGAATGGTAACAGTTGATCCCGCAGCAAACTTTGGGAATTCTTTTGTTTCTGTTAACTCGTTTTGAATGTCTCTTATAATTGTATCCATGACCCTTCGATTTTGTATACCCCTAATTTGGGGGTGCAAATTTAGTAGTAATGAACGAAAAAAAAAAGTTAATTCGAATATTTTTTTCGTCTATTGAAGTTTAGGTTCAAATCCTACTACGCAAATATCGTCAATTTGTTCTACCTCACCCATCCAATTAACGATTTCAGACTCCAAGACGTTTCGTTGTTCTTGGAAATCTTTATCCTGAATTCTTAAAATCAAGGACTTCATATTCTTCACTTTGAACTTCTTCTCAAACTGCCCGCCAAACTGATCCGCATAACCGTCTGAACTCATGTAAAACCTCATCCCCTCTTCTAAATCAAGTACGTGTTCCTCGTAAACTTGGTCATCATCAGTAAATCCAGCTACAGCAACTTTTGTCGCCTTAATCTCAGAAATTATATCGTTTTTAACAATCCAAAGAGGTCTATTTGCTCCGGCATACATCAACTTCTTAGTTTTTGTATCAATCGTACATATCGCGGCATCCATACCATCTTTGGTCGAATCTTTTTGTCCATCTTGCTTTAGGGACATTTTAATCGCTCTGTTTAGCTCGGATAAGATTTGCGATGGGCTAGTAATCTTTCTCTCAGCAACAATAATGTTCAAGCGATCAGACCCAATCATACTCATAAATGCTCCAGGAACACCATGTCCCGTACAATCAGCACAAATAAATATTAACTTTCCATCTTTCTCCATAAACCAGTAGAAATCACCACTCACAATGTCCTTTGGCCTAAATAAAACAAAAGCTTCAGGGATCCATTTTTTCATTTCTTCCTCTAATGGAAGAATTGCCTGCTGTATTCGTTGGGCGTAGTTAATTGAATCTTCTATTTCTTTCTTTTGCTCTTGTAGTACCTTGTTTTTATCCTGAATTTCTCTTGTTCGTTCTTCCACGACGCCCTCTAACCATTGATTCTTTTTCTTAAGTCGAATAGATGAAATTCTAACCCCAACAAACAAGACGAATACAAATGCAATAACGTATAGGGTATAGGCCCATGCCGTTCTGTACCAAGGAGGATTAATAGTAAAAGTAAACTCATCCAACTCGGATATTTGACCGTAAATATTCTTCGCCTTGACTTTAAAGGTGTATGTTCCTTCCGGCAAATTCGTATAATTTGTTTCCGTTCTGAATGTCCATGGTGACCAATCATCATCATCATGACCTTCTAGCATGTGGGAATAAAGGTTTTTATGTGCGTCTTCGTAATATGTAGCCGCAAAGAAGAACTCTAAACTACCTTGTTTGTAATCAATACTTTGCCCGATTGAAGAAGTCTTTTCATTTCTAACACCGTAAAAGATCGTACTATCTCCGTTTAAAATCACCTCTCTAATTAGGGCATTAAAAGGTTGTTCATACGTTTTTCTAGTTGTTTCTTTGTACCTAATCAATCCATCAGCATAGCCTGCCCAAAGGGTTCCATTATCCTCTAAATACATGGTGTTCATTCGACCAAAATCAACAGCTTTGAAAGGCGTGTTTACAAATTTATCCAACTGATAGTGATAATAACCTAGTTCGTGTTCAATACTATACCAAGTGCGGTTTTCATTGGCCTGAATTAATAGAATTTGACCTTTCACAAGGCTGTCATGAAAGTATTCATCCGTAAACATACCTCTGTAGTAATCAGGATCTTTTTTTAAACTATCCTCAACTTCAACGACCATTTCGTCCTCTGTAATAAATCTATGAGTACCTTGAGAAGTACCAAAAAGGAGTTCATCTTTCCAAAGTATAGGTACGATAAGGTTATCATCTGGAATTCCATCTGGTTCATAATACTGGTCAAGAACAAATTCCCCTTCACTATTTCTTACCCTTAAAATTCCAGAATTCGCGGTACCAAACCAAATCGTGTTTTCAATAATCGGGTCTTTTTCAATCCCTAAAAACCTCGAGTAGGAACCTTCATAATACCAAACGGTGTTGAAATTTTTATCACTAACAGTAACACCATGTGAACCCGCTTGAAAAAATAAATCTTGATCCTCGTCAAAGTAAATGGCATTAGCATTTTCAAGAGTAATAAACTTAAAATCTTCACCATTACTAGTTTCAAGTATACCTTCACTTGAAGCCACGTAAAGTTTTTCATTGGCTATGGTAAAATCCCAAACTTGATTGTTCACAGCTCCTGTATTGAGAAACTTCTTTCTGTTATCGGCAGTGTTTATTTCTTTAAATAATCCATATGAGGTTCCAATGTATAAATTTTCCTTGAATCGAATTATTGCTTGAACATTTCCCTCAAATCCGTTCTGTCGATCTAAATAAGAGAGTGGAGAAAAATAATTCACTTTTGAAATTCCATTCCCTAAGGCCACCCAGAGATTATTATGCTTATCCTCATACACAGCCTTGGTTTCATCTGACCTCAACCCATTGCCACGTGTTAGGTGATTAATTATTTCGCCTTGTTTATTAATAATTACAAGTCCATTGGCAAAAGTTAACAAGGCGATAGTTCCATCGGATAATTCATGAGAGCCAAAGATCCCAAGCTCAATAAGAGGTACTGACACTTCATCAGGAAAGGCAATTAATTGACCATTTGCATATTTATATAGCCCTATTTCTTGCGTAACAATGATTAAAGTATCCGAGTCTCCTTCATAAATTCCAAAGACCCCCATGTCAAGAAATAAATCCGTACCTGGTAAAGTAGAAATCTCCCCATTGTTGTAACTCACAATCCCTTTTTGTCTTTCTCTCAAGTACAAGGTAGAATTAACTAAATACGAAGTGTGATAACTATCATCTGGATAAACGGTTGAAAGGCTTCCTGACTCAATATTATATATAAAGAGGGATTCTTGCGCCATGAAGAAAACATCTTCTTTTGTTGTATAGATATACCAAATCGTACTGAACCATTGGTCCTCTTCAGGAAGTTCCTTCATTAACGATTTAAAGACTCGATCTCCCTGATCATTAGTATCGAAATACCCAAACTCTCCATAAGTACCTGCGTAAACAGTTCCATTACTATCTACAGCCATTGACTGGACAAAAGAACCGTTTTGAACGAGAATAAAACGCCATGACTCCCCATCGTATGTAATTACTCCATTTGAATTACCGAAATACATTACCCCTTGATTATCTTGGGCAACACTTACATTTTCCGGATTTCTGCTTTTTGACTTGTCGTAATCATGGGTTGAATAATTAACAATTGGAGGAAATTCGTTTTGCGAAAAACCAATTAAGCAAAGGAGGGTAAAAATTGTTAGTAAAAGATATTTCATAATTTGTAAGGGGATTGGAGCGCGTTTTATCTTTACCTCAAATTTAAAAAATAATGGCAGACAACATTTCCCTTAAGCAAGTAATAAGGCACGTAGAAACTTTTCACGATAGTTTCGGAATAGAAAACAAGTATTCTCCAACTGAAGAAATTAGTGATGATGAGGGTTTACTACGCTATAAATTGATGCGCGAGGAAAACGAAGAGTACTTAGAAGCTGTAAAAAACGGAGATCTGGTTGAAATAGCCGATGCCTTGGGCGATATGTTGTACATATTATCCGGCACGATTTTAAAGCATGGTTTACAAGATAAAATTGGTGAAGTTTTTGAAGAGATTCAGCGCAGCAACCTGAGTAAGCTCGACGCAAACGGTAAGCCAATATATCGCGAGGACGGAAAAGTAATGAAGTCTGACTTATACTTTAAGCCTAACATCAAAGCTATTCTAGACAAATAGAATTAGCCTAATTTTTCTTTCAGAAATTTACCAGTAAACGAAGATTTTGACTTTATAAGATCTTCTGGTGTTCCTTCGAAAATAACTTCTCCACCTTTCTTACCTCCTTCTGGACCTAGGTCAATAATCCAGTCGGCGTTTTTAATAACGTCCATGTTATGCTCAATAACTACTATTGAATGCCCAAGTTTAATTAAAGCATTAAAGGCGATAATCAGTTTTGCGATATCGTGAAAATGCAGTCCAGTAGTTGGTTCATCAAAAATAAAAAGCGTAGGGTCGACCGATTTTGTTTTTGAACGTGTCGTCTGATTTCCAATTGCTAGGAACGAAGCAAGCTTAACACGTTGTGCCTCTCCTCCACTCAATGTACTTGAAGATTGCCCCATTTTTAGATAGCCCAATCCTAAGTCTGCCAGCGGTTGAATACGTTCTCTGATCTTTTTATTAAGGTTATTCTCTTCACTGAAGAATTCAAGAGCTTCTTCAATTGACATTTCTAAAACATCGTTTATGTTTTTGCCTTTGTACTCCACTTCCAGCGCCTCAACTCCATATCGCTTACCATTGCATTCTTCACATTTCAGTTTTACATCAGCCATAAACTGCATTGAAATAGTAATTTCTCCTTCGCCTTTGCAAGTCTCACAACGACCACCTGGCACATTATAAGAGAAGTGTCCAGCCTTGTAGCCTCTCACCTTGGCTAAATGTTGATTTGCGAAAAGATCTCTAATAATATCAAATGCCTTCACGTAGGTAGCCGGATTACTCCTTGATGACCGGCCAATTGGATTCTGATCAACCATTTCGACTTCAGAAATTCTATCGTAATCTCCTTCTATAGATTTATACTTCCCTTGTTCAGGACTAGATTTACCAAGCTTTTTCATTAAAGCAGGGTATAATATTTTCTTTACAATAGTTGATTTTCCAGAACCACTAACTCCTGATATTGCCACAAGCCCATTAAGTGGAATAGAGAGGTCTATATTTTTTAAATTATTCTCTGTTAATCCGTTTAATCGTATTTTTTGATTCAGTTTTCTTCTTTTTTCAGGAGTGGGAATTTCAATTTGATTGGTCAAATATTGTGCTGTTAAGCTATCCTTTGCTTTGAGTAAATCCTTATGTCCACCTTGAAAAACTATTTCTCCACCATATAAGCCTGCCTTTGGTCCAATATCTATGATTTGATCGGCAGCTTTCATAACATCTTCTTCATGCTCAACAACGATAACTGTATTTCCGATCTCTTTTAATTTGTTAAGCACTCCTACTAATCTTTCTGTATCTTTTGGATGCAAACCTATGCTAGGCTCATCTAAAATATACATCGAACCTACCAAGCTACTTCCTAACGATGTAGCTAGATTTATGCGCTGAGACTCTCCTCCAGATAAAGTTGATGACCTTCTGTTCAGTGTTAGATAACCGAGACCAACTTCGTTAAGATACATTAAGCGACTATTGATTTCAAGCAATAAGCGCTTTGAAACTTCTACTTGGTTTTCAGTAAGTGATAAATTCGCAAAGACCTCCTTAAGCTCATCAATTGGCATTAACAGAAAATCTTGCAGTGTATGTCCATCAATTTTTACATAGGTAGTTTCTTTTCTTAATCGCGTGCCTTTACAGTCTGGACAAAGCGTTTTACCCCTATACCGCGAAAGCATAATACGATACTGGATTTTATATGCTTTTGATTGAAGGTATGCAAAGAAATCGTGCAATCCCCTGGCGTCACCTGTGCCATCCCACAACATTTCATATTCCTTCTCAGTCAGTTCTTCTATTGGTCTATGAATTGGAAAATCCTGAGCCCCGTATATGAACTGTTCTTTCCACTCTTGCATTTTTTCCCCTTTCCATGGGGCAATAGCATCTTCATAAATACTCAATTCAGTATTAGGAATAACAAGATTTGGATCAATACCTATGATACTACCATAACCTTCACAAGTCTTGCATGCACCGAACGGATTATTAAAAGAAAAGAAGTTGAGATTCGGTTCTTCGAAGGTCATTCCGTCAAGCTCAAACCTATTGTTAAATGAAGTTAGCTTTGCATCAGACATTGTCTCTACCATTGCCTCACCAAAACCCTCATAAAATGCGGTTTGTACAGAATCTCCCAACCTCGAATAATAATCCTCATCCTTCTTTTTATGACTAAGTCGATCAACTATAATAAACGACTCTCCACTTCTGTATTTTTTGGTATCAAAATCTTGAATATCAAACGATTCTTCACCTACCTTTACTTTAGTGTATCCCTGGCCTATTAGAATTTCTACTGTTTTTTCAATGGTTCTGTCCTCAGGTACGACCCAAGGCGCTAAAATCATATACTTATCCCCTTCTCCAAAACTCTTTATAAAGTCTATTACATCCGATACCGTATGTTTTTTGACCACCTCGCCAGATATTGGGGAATAAGTAATCCCTATCCTCGCAAATAGAACTTTCAGATAATCATAAATTTCTGTTACCGTGCCTACAGTAGACCTAGGGTTACTAGTAATCACTTTTTGTTCAATAGCAACGGCTGGTGCAATACCTTTAATATAATCTACGTCAGGCTTATCAAATCTCCCCAAAAATTGTCGTGCATAAGAGCTAAGGCTTTCGACATAACGTCTTTGTCCTTCTGCAAAAATGGTATCGAACGCCAGGGAACTTTTTCCTGACCCTGATAATCCAGTGATTACTACAAATTGATTGTGCGGAATTTTAACCGATAAATTCTTGAGATTATG
>JAKVAQ010000057.1 GCA_022447665.1 Crocinitomicaceae bacterium | reverse complement strand
GCCATGTATAATAAGGTCATCTTGAAATTGGTGAAAACCAAAACATGTAGCTGGATCTAATCTTTTATTCCACAGTATTTTGAGTGAAGGAATTTCGATTTTAAATAGTTGATCGCTAGAACATATGAATAAATATTCTTCTAATTGAACTATTGAGTTTTTGTGAATCGTGGTAACTCCGCCAACTGCACAAATGATCAGACTGCGAATTTCCTTGTCATCCTTTTTAAGTATAATCACATGTTTAGAAGAGGGTTGATATCGATCTTCACCTGGCTCTCCATTCAGAAATTCCTCGTCATAAGTACGTAGGTTATCTGCAGAATTTAAAGTGAAGTTTGGGTCGTCAAAAACCTCGATTTTGAATTCCTGAAAATTGAAGATTTGCTTCATTTATCTACAACTTCGGCGCTGGTCTATTCCAATTCGTCAAGAACTGAACAATACCAGCATAATAATCCAAGATCATTTTCTCAATTAAGGATATGAACTTCTTATTGCTTCCAAATCCAGCCCCGTATTTAGACATCAATACAATATTGAAAGCTTGTATTTCTTTTCCGTTTGCTTGTTCAAGAAGAAGGTCTAGAGAATGAATAGGAACTCGTAAATGCTCACGTGCATGTTTAACGTTTGCTTCGACAAGAATGTCTTTTTCAATTAGGTCAAATGCACCATCACTTTTCTTTTTAGCATTTTCCAATTGCTTCGCGATCCAAGTAATTCTAGCTTTGGTTCCTTTGTCTAAAGGTGGAGTTACTTTAACAGACATCGAAACAGTTTTTACTTCAAAGTCTGCTCTTGCCATAATGTCCGATACAGAGTTCTTTATACTCAGGTTTCCGATAAGTTCTTGGTCCTTGATTACTTTTCGAATGTCATTCTTAACACTATCCTCATTTCGAGCAGTAGACTTCACATAAACCCCCAGTTTTCTACTAAGCAATAATGCCATATCTTTTTCTTCTTCGTGCCAGCTCTCAACGGCCTCTTAAACGCATAGATCAGAAACTTTCAATGGAATTCTATTATTGATTTTATCAACAGTTTCTTTCCAACCTTTTTTCATTACATGGTAACCGTTTACGCCAGAGGCTGGATTATCAAAATAATGAAGCACCTCACGCATTATTTCAACTTGGTCTTCATCTTTAATATTCGACTCATTCTGGAACAAAAGAAGTTGACCTTTGGTCATCAAATAAGTCCATGAAAAATGGAATAAGTTGAAGTTTTTTGGCGCTTTAGCTTTTACAGGAGACATTGAAGAATCAGAAACAAATTCATTGGAAACAGTAGCCATTGTTTTTACTCCTAGCTTCTTGCTTAAACCAATGTATCGATCAACTTGATCTTTATCTACACTGTTGTTTTTATTTTTCATTTCGAAAATACAGGCATCAGTGATTGCCCCTTTTGAAACGATTATGATCAATCCATCAATCCTTGATTTATCATCAACATCTTTGAACATTACTTCGGTTAAGTAATAGGCTTTTCCAGCTCTACTTAATTTTAATTCTTTGAAGATGTTATCGCGGTATTCTTTTACAAGCTTAACTGTGCTCAGGAAAATAGAAGGTAGTGCTCCTTCATCTCCAGTTTTCAATAATGGAATAAGTCTTGCTTCTTGAGATTCTATTTGACCACTTTCTTGATAGGCCAGAAAGTCTTCATATTTACACCCAATTAACTTGTTGAATTTTTTCTTGATCATAGGTTTTGATGTTTGAGAACAAGATAATTAATAAATTGTAAACCTTATTTTATTAATTCAAAGCCAATCTCAACCTCTTCCTCATTGCCCTCAATTTCTACGAACTTATAATAGGAGAAATTTAAGTTTAAAATAGTAGAATAAGGGATTACCAATATGTGTCCAGGTATTTTATAGTATGTCTCCTCTTCCTGATTATTGTTGTCATCCTTTAAAAACCTCCTTTGGACGTTTTTAAGTGTGATGGTTTCAAGTCCACCAGTTTGAGATAATTCATAATCTACTAGAAATCCATCATATAACACGGCGCCTTCTTTGGTGTCAACTATAACATCAATAACTACGAAATCAACTTCCTCAACATCATCTTCAGCTAAATCAAAGGCAGCACGGTGAAAATTAAAGAATTCACCGGTAAGAATATAATGCCATGCATTTTTAAATCGAAAAATTTTCCGTTTAGAATCAATACGATAACTTCGAACAATCTTTTTTGAAATGTAGCCTATACATGCAGAAATCGAAAATATAATCGAGTGATAGGTAATTATTTTGCCGATATTATTTTGGATATTTTCAAAGGCCTCTACTGGATAATCTTTTGATGTTAATAATTGACCAATAATCCGAAAATCTATGGGATTATTGAAGAAATATGCCAATGACCCTACTAGAACATGCAAAAATATACTTGGAACTATAACTGCTACGAATAATTCGAAAAAATTTTGTTTGAAAAATTGCTTGGAAAATTCTTCAGTATAATAAAAGCGTCTTAATATAATCCCAGGCAGGAGAAAAGTAAATAGAATAATTGTGGAAACCGCAATATTCATGTCTTAGCTTAAAGATCTTTAAGCTTTAATGCATCTTCTTTAGTAAAAGCAACTTTAACAACTTTTGGCTCAGCAAATTTTCCACTTCTCGTTGCTTTAGTCCATTCATGTTTGCTATATCTCACAGCTTTTATTAGCGCAGCTGAGTTCTTAGGGTCACTTATAACCCATTGTCCTTTTTTACTAGTTAAAGGAGCATCTGAATTCCAAAATCCTCTATATCTGTTTGATTTTTTCATCATTCTAAAGATAGTAATTTGATCTAGTTATTACAATAACTTTACCAAGAAGATTTGTTACTATCAACTTAATTGAACATACACCACCTTCTTCGTCTCGAAAAACTCCCCATCGTAGAAATTTGCTAAGTCTATAATTTCGTGGTATTCGCGTACTGGAGCCATTTCTTCTGAAAGGTCACCGCCTTTGAGGTAGAATAGGCCGTTAGGATAGCCGTTTTGGCCTTTAGTTTTGATTTTATTACGCACCCATGGCAAGAATTTTTCCATACGAGTAACGGCTCGGCTCACTACAAAATCAAAATGGTGTTTAATTTCCTCTGCACGTTGTTGTTTGCCTATAACATTGGTAAGGCCTAAGGCATTTTTAACCTCGTTTACAACCTTAATTTTTTTACCAATAGAGTCTACCAAATAAAACTCTACCTCAGGGAAAAGAATGGCCAATGGAATACCAGGGAAGCCTCCGCCAGTACCTACATCTAACACCGCAGTTTTTGGGGTAAAGGAAATTACTTTGGCTATGCCCAATGAATGCAATACATGTTGTTCGTAAAAATCGTCGTAATTCTTGCGGGAAATAACATTGATTTGGTTATTCCAATGCACATAAATATCCTTGAGCTTGGTAAACTGCTCCTTTTGGATATCGGTTAAATTAGGGAAGTGCTCAAAAATGAGTTCTACGCCTGCCATGTTTTAAATGGTGTCTTTGGTGTACTTCATCATATCTGCCAAGAAGGCACGGGCACGGAATAATTGTGCTTTTACGGTACCTAATGGTAAATCCATATCGCTGGCAATTTCTTCGTAAGAAAGCTCTAGGAAATAACGTTTTTCTATTAAATCACGGTAACGCGGCTTTAGCTTTTTCACTACCTCACGCATTAGCTCCACCTTCTCTAAGTGCATGGTTTCCTCTGCAGGCGTTTTATCACCACTCTCCACATCAATACGAACAGATTCTCCATCTTTATTGGTTACGCCGCTATCCATAGAGGTTAGTTTAACACGTTTTTTACGAATAAAGTCAATGGCATTGTTTGAGGCAATCTTAAACAACCAAGTACTAAACGCGTAGCTCGGAGAATATTGGTGTAAGCGGTTAAAGGCTTTACCAAATGCTTCAATAGTTAGGTCTTCTGCATCTTCGTCAGATTTTACCATTTTCAACATCATGAAATAAATAGACTCACGGTAGAGTTCCATTAATTCACCAAAAGCGAGTTGGTCGCCGTTTAATGCTTTTTCAACGAGTTGTAGGTCACGTTTTCCTTTGTCTGAAAGATTATCTCCTTTCACCATTTGGGTTTCTTGCTTGAACGGTTTGTTCCGTAATAAATAAATGGAATGATGAGAAAGTGTGCCAGTTCCATAACCGGGTACCACCCTCTTAAGTCTTGTTCGTTTAACTTTTTTAGCACCTTACTGTAAACCAACCAATAAATGATTGTACGTAGGGTGAAAATAGCAAGCACAAAAAGCCACCATTCATAATTAACGAGTAAAATAACAAAAGATGAAAGCATCAAAAACATGCTCGTGGGGAATATTCCTAATAGGATTTTGTTAATAAGTCGATACTCCGGAGCCGTTGTAAAATGGCGTTGCTTTTGTCGTATCCAAGCTTTCCATGTTTTCTTTGGAGCGGATTCAATATGGGCATCTTCACAAACCTGAATTCCAACATTGGATTTGGTAGCCACTTGCTGTACAAAAAGGTCATCATCCCCACTTTGTACATGGTAATGGTCTTTAAATCCTTCCACCTTAAAAAAGAGCTCACGCTTATAGCTTAAGTTTCGGCCTACGCCCATATAGGCTCTACCGGCCAAGGCGAAGCCAAAATAATTGGCTCCAATCATGGCGGTATCAAAACGAATCATACGATTCAAAAATCCTTTGGCTTTGGTGTAAGGGCTGTAGCCCAAAACAATTTCTTTTTCTTCGGTATAGCCTTCAACCATTCTTCTGAGCCATTTTTTAGAGGTTGGGCGACAATCGGCATCGGTCAATACCACATGTTCGTGCTTTGCTCCTTTAATGCCCACCGTAAGCGGAAGCTTTTTACCAATGCGCTTGTGCTGGTTTCGTTTAAGGTCAATTAGGCGTAAGTTCTTATGCTTGGTTTGAAGGGCTTTTATAATGGCCGCCGATTCATCCATACTTTGGTCGTTCACCACAATGAGCTCAAAAAACGGATAGTCTTGTTCAAGTATTAATGGAATGTTTTTGGCCAAAGAATCTTCCTCGTTACGGGCGCAAATAATCACCGAAATATTAGGGAGGTTGCTCTTTTTCTCTGCTTCTTTGAAATACTTTTTACGCAATAGCCGTATAGGAAAACGAAGAATGAAGTATAACTGTAATAAGACCGCAAAACAGAATACGAAAAATACAATCGTTATTAGGTTAAATTCTATTTCGGGTATGAATGACATTAATTTGTTTAATACAAAAAGGTCTAGTTAAAGACTAATTCTCTTTTAGGAATTTAAAATCTCAAATTAAATCTACTTCATAGCCGAAGCTATGATAAACAGCTTTATTTAATGAGATTTTGAATTCACCTTTTATAATTAGCGTAATTATTTACTCCTTTTAGTATTAAACAAAAGTCTCGAATTTTTTATCACGTATATTTGTGTGGCTAAAAACTAATTAACAAGGTGAATTTTAAACTTGAACATACCGATCCGAATTCGAAGGCACGATCAGGAACAATAACAACTGATCATGGAACCATTAAAACCCCAATATTTATGCCGGTGGGCACAGCAGGAACGGTAAAAACAGTTCACCAGCACGAATTGGTTGAAGACATTAAAGCCCAAATAATTTTAGGAAACACTTACCATTTGTATTTACGTCCGGGATTGGATGTGATTGAAACTGCTGGTGGTTTGCATAAGTTTATTGGTTGGGATAAACCAATACTTACAGATTCTGGAGGATACCAGGTGTATTCATTGGCCGGAACCCGTAAAATTGAAGAAGAAGGGGTAAAGTTTCAATCGCATATTGATGGAAGCCGTCATTTCTTTTCGCCTGAAGTGGCCATAGATATTCAGCGTTCAATCGGGGCCGATATTATTATGGCCTTTGATGAATGTACCCCTTACCCGTGCGATTATAATTATGCAAAAAAGTCAATGCATATGACCCATCGTTGGTTAAAGCGTTGCATTGCCCAAATGGATAAAACCAATGGAATGTATGATTATTCCCAAACCTTATTTCCGATTGTTCAAGGTTCGGTGTACAAGGATTTAAGAAAAGAAAGCGCAGAGTTTATTGCTTCGGTTGAGGCAGAAGGAAATGCTATTGGAGGACTTTCGGTAGGTGAGCCAGAAGATAAGTTGTATGAGATGACCGAGTTGGTATGTGAATATTTACCAACCGATAAGCCCCGTTATTTAATGGGGGTGGGAACTCCTTGGAATATTATTGAAAGCATTGCCTTAGGGATTGATATGATGGATTGTGTATTGCCTACCCGTAATGCACGCCATGGAACCATTTATACCCAGCAGGGTGTGGTGAATATCAAGAACCAAAAATGGGAGAAAGACTATTCTGTATTGGATCCTGATGGGACTTCATACGTGGATAAAACCTATACGAGAGCTTATGTCCGTCATTTATTCAAGGCAAATGAAAGTTTGGCCATGCAAATTACCTCTATTCACAACTTAGCGTTTTACCTTTGGTTAGTGGGTGAGGCACGCAATCAAATTGAATTAGGAACGTTCAATGAGTGGAAGAATAAAATGGTACCACAACTCAAAACCAAATTATAGGTATTGCTTTTAAACAAGTTTGACCGGTTTATCATACGTAGGTTCTTAGGGACTTTCGTGTTTATGCTATTGCTTTTAATGTCGATTAGCATTGTCTTTGATTTGTCAGAAAAACTGAACGAATTCTTGATGCGTGGTGCTCCTTGGGATGAAATTATTGGGGTGTATTACGCCAATTTCTTCCTCTTTTATGGAACCCAATTCTCTTACCTACTTAACTTTATTTCAGTAATTTGGTTCACCTCCAAAATGGCCAATAATACTGAGATTGTGCCCGTGTTAAGTGCTGGGGTGAGCTTTAATCGTTTTTTACGTCCGTACTTTATTTCCGCCTTTATTTTAATGATTGCTTCATTGGTGATGTACAATTATGTATTGCCAGATTCTAACCAGCGAAGATTAGAGTTTGAGGAGCGTTACTACCGCGATCGTTCATCGCGAGCACACATGAGAAGGGTAGTAGGAGAGAATCAAGACAAGATTTTATATATCGGTAATTATAATGGAGTATCCAAGGTGATTACAGATTTTAAACTTCAGAAATTCTCTACAATGCCGAGCGGAAAAGTGGCAATGGAATATGAAGTTAAAGCCGAAGTGGCCGTTGCTGATAGCCTTTCGAACGATTGGATATTAAAGGCCTATACCATTCGAACCTTCTCTGAGTTTAGAGATTCGGGCGAGGTAAACGATCATATTTACCGAGGTTTTGAGGTGGATACCACTTTAGATTTTGGTTTGAAAAACGTCATATTCCGGTCGGAAATAATAGAGTCAATGAACAATGCAGAGCTTGATGCCTTTATCGCCAAGCAAGAAGCTTCAGGATCAGAGAAAGTAACGAAATACAAAATTGCAAAACATAAACGCTGGTCTTCACCTTTTGCCATTATCGTGCTCACGGTCATAGGAGTTTCTCTTTCGTCTCAGAGGAAACGAGGAGGATTGGGAATGAACATTGCCCTAGGCTTAATGTTATGTGTATTGTATATATTCTCAATGCAAATAACCACTGTAGCCGCCACCAACGTGGGCTTTACTCCTGCAGTAGCTGTTTGGGTTCCGAATATTATTTTTAGTGTAATTGCTTTTTACTTGTACAAGAGAGCACCAAAATAAAGGGTATGATTAACGTAAACACACCGCTTGAATTAGTGAACGGAATGAGCAAGAATACCATGCTCGATCATTTAAATATTCAAGTCACCGAACTTGGAGAAGATTATGTAAAGGGGACGATGCCGGTGGACAATACAACGCATCAACCTATGGGACTTTTGCACGGTGGAGCAAGCTGTGTTTTAATTGAGAGCTTGGGTTCTATTGGTTCCTCTTTATTGGTGGATTTAAAGAAGGAAGCCGTTGTAGGAATTGAGATTAATGCCAATCATATTCGCGGAATGCGTTCGGGTATTGTAACGGGTACAGCCAAGTTAAAGCATGGGGGAAGACGTACCCATTTATGGCAGGTAGATTTGGAAGATGAAGAAGGGAAGTTGGTGTGTTCTGGTCGATTAACAGTAATGGTGGTTCCTAAATCTTAGATCATGACTTCTACAGGCACAGCGTCCAACTCGGCTATATTTATGTATCGCCTTCCGAACACGACGGAAGTGGAGCATATTTCAGGAGAGTTGTCAGATACATGTGATGTAGAGGATGCCATTTTAATTCAGCCTTTTTCTGGGAAGAAGTTGTTTTTGATACCGATTAAAGAACAATCGGAGGTCACTGAGCCTGTCGAAGTGCTGGGTTCTAAGGAAAAAGAATATGATTCTGAAAAAACGGGGGGTTCTACAGGCTCGACCGCCGTTAGCTTGCAAGATATGGCTATCGAGCGTAGTCGAGATGAAATCAAAGGCATTCACATCGATACCAAAGCATCATATCTAGCGCGTTTCGAGTCGTTCCATTCTTCATTAAAAAAGGGGGATCATGAAAAGTTGATTCTTTCAAGAGTGGAGGAAAAGGAGACCGCAAAAAGTCCGGAAGAATTATTTGAAGCGTTAAATGCTAAGTACACCAATACCTTTAATTATTTGTTAATGTCGGCTGAGCACGGGGTGTGGTTGGGGGCAACGCCCGAGCGATTGGGGGTGGTTGAAGGAAATACCTTACACACTGAAGCCATAGCTGGGACAAAACCTGTTAACGTTCCAAGAACTTGGACAGAGAAAGAGCGCATCGAGCATCAATTGGTTATTGATTTTATCGCTGAGAATTTAGAAAAGAATGGTTGCAAGGTGAAGGTAGAGGAAACGAAAGAACTTACGGCAGGGATGGTGAAACATCTGCACACAAAGCTTCAGGCTGATATTGCTGGAGCCTTAGGTAGTGATTTAATTGATGGTTTGCATCCTACTTCGGCCACTTGTGGTATTCCTCAAAAATCAGCACAAGATTTTATCATCGAAAATGAGGAGCATCACCGTGAACTATATACAGGGTATATTGGAATTATTACTCCTGAGAAGCAGCAATATTTTGTGAACCTAAGGTGCATGCAAGTACAGGGGGATAAGGCTTATCTCTACCTAGGTGGAGGCTTAACCGTGGATTCAGAAGGAGAATTAGAATGGAATGAGACCTGTGAAAAGGCCAAGACTTTATTGGGGGTTCTTTAGGTTTTTAATCACGGATAGATATAGAGGTTTCTTCGAGTGGTCCCGATCCATCGGGATTGTATCAAGAAGTTCCTCGACTAAAACGCCGGATGTTCTCGATACTATTTGATTCGTACCTCATCAAATCACTCGAACAAACCTGGCTTTGTGCAGGATTTTAGAGGTTTCTTCGAGTGACGACCCGAATAATAATCATCTTTAATTGGAATGTTCCGTCGTCGTATCGAGAAGTTCCTCGACTATAATGACGGATATCCTCGACTTACTAGAAATTTTTCTTCGCAAGATTGGGTAGATCTTCAAATCGATTTTCAATGAGTGCAACTTTCTTTTGCTTAGACCATTTTTTGATTTGTCTTTCTGTGTTCATAGCGACATAGGGATCTGAAAACTCACAGAAAAACTCAAGAGAAACAGGAAGTCTTCGAGCGGTGTAAGAAGAAGGATCTTTTTTGGATTGATGTTCAGCAAGTCTTTTTTCAATATTACTTGTCATACCTGTGTAGTATGAGCCATCAGCGCATAGAAGAATATAAACGAAGTATGTTTTTTTATTAGACATTGTTTTTCAAATCCGGATGTTCTCGATACAATTTAATTCGTTCCTCATCAAATCACTCGAACAAACCTAACTACTTGCACGATTAAAGAGGTTTCTTCGAGTGACGACTTGTATAATATTCATTTTTAATTGGAATGTTCCGTCGTTGTATCGAGAAGTTCCTCTCCTTACTTGCCAAAAACCTGCTCCTTCAACAAATCAACTTCTACTTCTAGTTCGTGTAACGTCTTAATCTCTTCGCAAGAATCACGCATCATTGTGCGCCATTCATCACCACCGGGAATGTCTACAGGTTTTTCAGGACTCCATGTTTCTCTATCTGGCCATTGGGCGTAGGCGATGTATTCATTCTCACCTTCAGAATGAAGTCGTGATCCTAGACTCCCGCAATATTGGTAAATCAACTTGGTTAATTCTGACCAACTCTCAACTAGGTCTTCATTTCTACCTTCTTTAACTTTGAAATAATAAATGGCTATAAACATGGTTTAAAGATAATATTTTGGTGGCTGAGCTTGTCGAAGTCATTATCTCGTGCAATTAAGTCGGCACTTCGACGGGCTCAGTGACCTATATTTCTTTCCTCCGGTGATTGTATGTATTGAGTACTAATTAAGGATTTCAGAAGGTCTAAATTTTTCCCCTTTGGAGGGGGCTAGGGGGAGGACCAGCAAGAATTTAGAATTCAGACAGGCCCTTCGAGAGCCTCAGGGTCCCACTCAGTATCCTAAATCTAATGTCTTTTTCCTTTTAATACTCCAAACACATGCAATACCTCTGGGAAAATGGCATCCATACTCTCGCGAGCACCATTTGTACTACCCGGAATGGCCAAGACAAGCATTCCACCAATAGAACCTGCCACACTGCGCGAGACCATAGCATACGGCATTCTATTTTGTCCGTATGACCTAATCGCCTCTTCTATGCCAGGAATTTCTTTGTCCAATAAAGGTCTTAATGTATCAGGCGTAATATCTCTTTTCGATAGTCCGGTTCCACCAGTAAAAATGAGCAGATTGGCATTTTGAACTTTAGCTTTTTCTACAGCACTTTCTATAGCCGATTTTTCATCATTGATCAAAGCATATTCATCAATGGTAACATTTGATTTTTCAAGCGCTGAAATCACAGCTTTCCCTGCTTTATCTTCTTTTTGTCCGGCAGCGACCATATCCGAACATACCACAACATGGGCTTTAATGTCTGGACGATCAAGATAGTTTTTCTTAAAAGTTGATTTGCCTCCGCGCTTTTCCACCAATTTAATTTCACCAATATGCACTTGCTTGTCAATTGGCTTAAGCATGTCATAAATATTCAAAGCCACAACACTCGCGCCGTGCATAGCTTCAACCTCTACACCAGTTTTGTAAATGGTTTTAATGAATACGGAAATCGTAATGGTTAATCCTTCAATTGAATAATTAACCTTTGCATGTTCAATTGGAAGTGGATGGCAGTCTGGTAAAAGTTCGGGAGTCTTTTTGATACCCAATAATCCAGCGGCCCTAGACATTTCAAATACATCACCTTTCGGAACAGTTCCGTTTTTAATCGCTGCAATGGTATCTTCTGATCCAACAACGATTTTCGCCTCGGCAAGGGCCTGGCGTAATGTATTTGATTTATGGGTAATATCAACCATGTGGATGTTTTACCCCAAAGATAATTTATTCTTCCTCAGAATGGTCTTCGTGCGAATCATGTTTTACCTCCTTCGTAGAAGAAGACATGTCTGCTGAATACTTTACGGTTTTCTCATGTGTTTTTCCATGTGCTTTCACCTTCATTTTTGCTTCTCCTTCAAAAGAAAAGTCTTTAGGCATGGACTTGCCCATGAATTCTTCAGCAACTTTTTTAAGCTCTCTCGCTAGTCCTTTGGCGTGGTGTTTTAATTCTTCGTTCATACCGTTTTTCTTTTATAACGTGGATAGGGTGGTGAATTGTTCGATTTAACAAAGATTAAATCTCTAGGTATTCACTTTCCACTGATGATTGCCCGTGGTAAACTTCTCTTTTCCAAATATTGGTGCTTTCTCTTTAATCTCTTCTACAACAAATCTACAGGCATCCATAGCCATTTTTCTATGCTTGCTAGAGGTGAAAACGAAGAGACATATTTCCCCTGCTTTTACACTGCCTAGACTATGATAAATCTTCACAGAATTCAGTTCAAACTTGGTGAAGGCTGACTCAGAAATTTCATGGAATACGGCGTTCGCCATGGTAAGGTTTGCTGTATATTCGATCTCGGCAACTGTGCCTTGCTCTAAGTTATCCGCTCTTACTTGTCCTAAGAATATATCGTGAGCGCCAATCATGGTATACGATTGTTGTTCCTCAATTGAACGAGCAATTTTATCCGTAGGAATAGGACCTTCTACGAAACAGTTTGGAATGTCTTTTTTCATTGGTATAAAGTTACGGAATCCTACCCCTTGATCCCCCTCCAAAGGGGGAAATACTTTTTGCAAAGAATGGACAGATTTCGACGCTGAATTGAATACTGAGTCTGTCGGAGTGCCATGTAAGGAGTGAAAATTACCCCCCTGCAAAAGGAGGCATTAAATGCAATTCAATACCTTCTTTTAGCTTTAACTCATCATTCACTAGGGTATCGTGAACGGCAACGGTAAAAGCTAGTCCTTTCAAACGTGGATGCTTCTCATAAATTAAACTTCTGAGATCGCCTACAGTTGCAACCGACTCGTCCACCTCAAAAGCAATTTTATTGTTGCCAAAAATCTCAGTTAACTGACCGTATAATACACAATTCAATATCATAAATCTACTTCAGAATTAATGTTCTTAAAGTTAATACTAGGTGCTGTTTCAAAGTTAACCACCTTATAAGGAATCGAATCAAAGAGATGGGTGATTTTATATTTTTCCTCTTTAATATGAGTCTCTATTTTGGGTAGAATGGATTTTGGATAAAACCCAATTAAGGGCTGTAGCCCCACTGAATCACAGGCTATCGTAATGACGCCCTCCTCGGCGCAGCTTTCAAGTTCGTCAAGGACTTCAAAGCTAATGTGAGGCACATCACAGGGTAAAAAGAGAACATGATCCTCCTTAGACTTATTTAGACCAGCTTGTATTCCTCCTATGGGACCAATACTTGAAAAGTTATCCGAGATAATCTCTTTTCCAAACTTCTTGTAGGCGTAATTATTTGTGATAATCTTAATGGAGTCATCTAATTTTTCACAGGTGTCGATAATGTGTTGGATCATTGGAATTCCCTTATACTCCATGAGTCCTTTATCCTGACCCATACGGGAGCTTTTGCCTCCAGCAAGAATGTGAATTTCAAATTCCATTAATGAACTATGAATTTCTTGTGTGCCCTACTTCCGTTTTTATATTCGCCAACAAGGATGTATTGACCAGAGGATAAGGTACTGACTTCAATTCCATTTGACGAATATTTACCTTTAAGGAGCAATCGTCCATCAATTCCATAAATGGTGTAACTGTTAGGAGCATTCCCCGATATTTGAAGAATATCTTTCGCTGGATTTGGATAAAGGCTAAATCCAACGTTATTTTCAATAGACTCATTTCCTAGGAAGTTTGCACTGGTAGGAAGTATGATTTTACTTGCATAAGTTGGTGAATGATGAATCGCAATGGTTCCTGATTGAGGTGTTTCAGTTGCGTACATGGGTCCTCCTGTTTGTTCATTCACATTAAAGCGGGTATCATGATTTCCTGAAATGTAGACCTTGATTTTATGTCCAGTTTTCCAGGTATAAGCTACGAATGGCATTGCTACGGTTACAGGATAAATTTCACCAGGAACCATAAACTCTTCTCCACTTGCCGTATAATCTCCTCCTCGAAAACGCATGCGTTGAATTCCATCAGTTATGAGCATGCTTCTACCATCAGGATAAACATCGGTTAATCTTACGGCAATATCACAATCAGATACGTCAGCGCTCACAAATAGTTCCAATAATACTCTTCCGATAATGGCAACATCTTCCGTTAACGTTTGTGTTTCGAAGGTTAAAATATCAGTTCTAGCATCCAATGTATTCTGATCATAAGGTCCTTGATCAAGTCCATCACTTAGTGTGGCTCCCCCAATTGTTGGTGAAGGATTTGAAGGGTCTGAAAGGAATGAAGAACTATCTAGCCCCGTAAAGGAAGTTAATCTCCCTAATCCATTCAAATAAAGGGATTCAGTGGATGTGATTGCGATATTATCATCGTTAGTCGTAAGCCAATGTTCGTCTCCACCCATGTCATAATATGTAATTAGATCAGTTGTTTCCCAACCGTTTGGGTCATCCAACAGGTAATAATTGAAGAAATCCCAGGCCATCGAGTCCGACTTAAATTCTGCCTCAGGATACATCAATTCGCCTTGATCTGCTGAACCCACGTAAGCAGAACCTGTTCCGCCATGCACCCACGGTCCTACTACAAGCCACTGTTGATCCTGAACGGAAATGTCTGCTTCGCTTCTACTGGCTGTGTAGAATGACATCATTTCATCAATAGCATGATCATACCAGCCACCAACCTGAAGAGTCGGTATTCTAATATCGTCTGCAAACCACGTGTTGGTTGAAGAAAATGTCCATAATGGAGCATCATAGTGATTACCAAGAACCAACGGAGACAATCCATACCCAAGTGCATCCAGTTGAAATAGCCGAGCTTCTTCCATTACACCGCCATAGAAGTATGACTCATAGGATTGATGACCTGTGTTCACCATTGGTACAGCACAAGTATGATTTGGATGGTCTTTAGCAATTAATCGGTACTGAATGCTTCCCAAAGCCGATGGACCCCAGGTTCCAATTCTATCGCCATGCCACGGTTGTGCCACAATCCAATCGCAAACATCATAGCCATCTTGCCCACGATCTACACTGGAAACATCAGCCATGGAAGATCCATAAAATCCACGCCAATCTACAATAACAAAGATGAATGGCTGTGAATCTAAATCAGTACCAACGCCCATTGGTAAAGAGAAAGAAAACCAATTCTTATTATATGGTGTTTGAATTAAGATTACCTCTCCAGTGGTAACGGTCGAAGGAATATAAACATCAGCTTGCAAAGAATCCCCGTCGCTCATGGGGATATAAATATCATCGAAAGTTGGAGTAACCGTAAGTTGAGCCATTCCAACCGAGAAAAACAGGGTTAAAATAAGGGAGTAGAGGAGCTTCATAAAGTTCG
>JAKVAQ010000056.1 GCA_022447665.1 Crocinitomicaceae bacterium | reverse complement strand
AAAAGGCAAAAGATCTTGCGAATGAGGGTTCTATAGAAAATCTCTTTGTCTATGGCCACCGCACACTTTGGGTGGACCATTATGAAGAAATGAATGGATTGTTCACTGATAATACTCAGAGTTTAATGGGAAATAACTTTAAAACGGATGTGATTCCCATTTTAAAAGAAATTGGAAAAACAACTAATATCTACTGGTTCGCGGGATCTCTTGGCAATGCCCCCGCATCCTTCTTTTATCATAAAGACGAAGATAGAAATATCAATTACATAGCAACTGCTATAAGAGGTTTACCTCGTGATGCTTTATTGCATGTTTCATCCCATAACGGCATAATCTCATTTGATACTGAAAGCTTAACGGGCCAAGATTTGCTTACACTCGAAGAGTATAACGTCGATTTCTGGCAAGAAAACGCAAACATAACTCCCCCATTTAATTGGAGACTTGTTCCATTATACATTAAAAATGCTGTATTAAGTCGCTACTTCTGGTACGGCTTCTTATCATTTCTAAGTATCATTCTTCTAGGTAAACTTTTAGTCAAGAAATTCAAGAAAGCTTAGTTCTTAACCAGCTTAACTTGTCCAACCTTCACATTAGAGGTAGAGTATACTTCTACAATATAGGTTCCATCCGCAAGAGCAGGCTCCAGAGTTATAGAAGTAGCTGTGAAAGACATTGCGAAGACTTCCTTACCTATTAAATCTACTATCCTAACCACTCCACCAGTCTCCAATCCTGTTTTGATGGTAATACTTCCATTGGTCGGGTTTGGATATACTTCTAAAATTGTTCCATTATATCCATTTAAGCCTAGGCATGAAGACACCTCCACGGTATAAGGATCGATAAGTATACATGAACCGTCCGCATCATAATTTACGGTCCATGTACCTACCCCAGCAAAGGCTGGATCAAACTCACCCGTGATAGGATCAATACAAGAAGCACAATCAGCTAACCAAGTTCCCGATCCAGCAGTTGTTGTAAATGTAACTGGACCTCCTTGGACACATATCACATCATCTCCTGAAATAGTCTCTGTGCTAAAAGGATCCACAGTTACTGTAACCTCTGTTGCAGGACTTTCACATGCATACTCTTCAACTTCCCAATCATAGAAAAAGTAATAATAATCAGTTCCTGCGCTACTTTCAGTAATTTCAATTATCCCTGCTTCCGTATAAGGATACGAAGGACCACTATTATTTCTATAAAGATCTGGTGCCGATCCATCTTCCGTACCTAGCTGAAGACTTGTTCCCACAGGTATATCAAAATCTAAAGTTACCGTTTGCTCTCCCGCATCCACATAAACTATAGCCGTTTGTAAAATGGTACCCACATTATTTCTTAATTCAATTGTTCTATTCCCTGCGCTTCCAGCAAAAACTTTAACTGTACGTAAAATAACTGGTTCAAAACAATCGAATATTAAATGTTGATTACCCGTAAAATAACCGCCTCCACCAAACGAGTTGTCAGAAGGACCAACATTATAACTTGCCCCTGGAATAATGTCCGAAACATAATAATTTGTTGTTCCTGAAAGTAATGGTGTAGAAAAAGTTGTTCCTACATACACGGGAGTTCCTCCTAAGGTCTCGTACCAGATAATATTCCCTGTTCCTGTGGCAGTCAAGTCAACTGTTTTTCCATCACAAATAGAAGCATCTGCTGCAATAGGAGCATCCGGAATATCAACAACGATATAATCTACTTTAATCTCATCATCACTTCCAATTCCGTTAGAAGCTGTTAAAGTCACTGTATATGTTCCATCGGCAGTGTAAGTATGGGTAGGATTCTGATCAGTAGAAGTTCCTCCGTCGCCAAAATCCCAAGACCAACTTGTAGGTCCATTCGTACTTTCATCGTTAAATTCAATTACTCCTGTGCATGAAGCTGTAACATTTGCTGAAAAGTCGGTTTCTGGCGGTGATGTTGGGTCAACACATGTCCAAACAATTTCAAATCCAGCATCTTGAACCCCTCCATCTGAATGGAATACAAAGGTTATTGCACTTCCAGTTGAGGTGTATGTTGCCGGTGGTAGATTATTATTACAATAGGTATCCACTAATGGAGCGGAAGTATTAGGACCGTCATACATTTCTAAATAATCATAACCACAGGTACTTCCAGGTCCTGCCTCTACATCAAACATCAGAAAGTCTACTGTTACCGCAGCTGCTCCAAAAGGCTCAATTGTTATTTGAGCATCTTCACCTCCACCGTAATCTCCACCGTCTCCACCACTGTCATAAAGCGTTCCCTCACAACTGGTTTGTATATTTCCAAACCCTGACTCTGGCATCGTTATGATACAGTCTAAGCTTGTATCTACTTTAATGTAATCAACTAAAGTCAAGGTATCAATTCCACATAATCCACCATCAGCAATTAACTGAACTGTGAATGTATCAATAGTCATATATTCATGTGTAGGACTCGCTACTATACTGGACGCACCATCTCCAAAATCCCAAGTATAACTAGTTGCATTTACGGATAGGTTTGTAAACTCTACCGTGAAAGGAGCACTACAAGCTTCAGTAATATCTGCTGTGAAATTCGCTATAACTTCATTAGTATACTCCGCTCCTACTCCTACAGCATACCATGCATTCGTGGTAGCCTCAACTTCCGGTGTACAAGCACCATATAAATCTATAGCTGAAAGAATTCCGTAAAACCTTGCATCATTAAATTGAGAACTAGGTGTTAAATAAGTAGTAAGATTTCTAAAGGCTACAGCACTAGCAACTTCAAAACCTTGACCGATAACTGTATAGTCGTCTCCATTATCATTAGTTCCTGTTCCACCCTCGGTTAGTAAATAGTACCAGAA
This sequence comes from Crocinitomicaceae bacterium, assembly GCA_022447665.1. Classification (GTDB taxonomy): domain Bacteria; phylum Bacteroidota; class Bacteroidia; order Flavobacteriales_D; family Crocinitomicaceae; genus JAKVAQ01. The sequence goes on along the minus strand of JAKVAQ010000056.1, from coordinate 13,803 downwards.
ATTTTGTACGCCACTATTGGTATGCACTCCCCCTGCATCTCCACCAGTTAATGAAGCCCAATGATCACCGAAATATGTATCAGGATCATTAAAAGTATTTGGGTTGGACATTGATCGAAATGCAGAACCTATGTCTTCTCCAATTGACCAATTCCAATCACTAGGACGAGCATAGTTTTCGATTGCTGTACCAAAAATATCAGAGAAGGACTCATTTAATGCTCCAGACTCAGCGTAATAAGTGAGGTTTGCTGTAAATGTTGTTAATCCATGAGTTATTTCATGACCTGCAATATCTATACTCGTCAATGGAGAATAGGTGGAATTTCCATCACCATAAGTCATTCTCGTACCATCCCAGAAAGCATTAACATACCCAGTATTATAATGCACATAACTATTTAATTGATATCCGGAATTATCGATACTATTTCTACCATGAATTAAATAGAAATAATCGTAAGTTTTTTCTGCTCCCCAATGAGCATCATAAGCATATTCATCTAGATCAGACCCTGTATACACCCATTCATTATCATCATCTTCAAAATCAACAGACGCCCCGTAATCAGTTCCTGTATTTAAATCCCACGTTCTGATTCCAAGTCCTCTAGAATTATCTCTCAATCTGAAAATAGCACCAAAACTATCTGCTACAATATCTACCATACCAGAATAGGCCGTTTCAGCAGTACCTGGAGTATCGGCATGCTGAATCAACATGTTTTCAAAAAGAATTTCACCTGTAACCGCATCCACATAGATATTTGCTCTATACAACTCAGAATGAGCATAGATATTAAAACGATAAGCCAATCTAATATCATCTGAATTCATAGAGGCACCTTGAGAAACATATACCAATTCCCCTACAGGAAAATAGGAGGCATCGGGATCACCAGATTCCAATTTTAAGTGCTCTTCCTCCTCAGCAACTTCCCATTTATAGACATCTGCACCGATATGATTTTTAGCGTATTCAAATGCGGTAAGTTCATTAATTGAAGGAGAGTCACCACTAATATCATTATATAGCTGACCATTCATTGATACCACCTTATCTCCAACCGCGTGTAATATCCAAACCGCTCCTTCGATAGGCTTACCTTCAAACGTTTGTTGAAAACGATGGTGAGTGTATCCTAAATGATCATTTTCTACCCGTATAGTCTTAAAATCGTAAGCATCAGAAAGTTTAAAGTATTTTTTTAGCCATGAATGAATACCATCAATGTCCTCTTCCGCTCCGTAAAAGAAACGCACATAAGATGGAACTTCCGAAAAATTGCTTTCCCGAACAACGTTTGCATTAGGATAAAGCTTTGCGGCATCTTGGCCTAAATAAATTTCTTGAGAATTAGAGTTTGTGGTAATAGCCAAGGAAGCTATTCCAAGAAATAGTAGTTTTTTGAGTAACATGTGAGGTGTCTAAGTTTACCCGAATTTAAGAATAAACCCGTTAATAATCCACCTGACAAGTAGATTAATTCAACTAATTTGCTGGAAACTCTTCTACAGGAACTATGTCGAAGTTGAGCTCGTTAAAAAGAAGCTTAAATTCATCACCCGCCTCTTTCATATCTTCATCATACTCTTCATAAAACCAGTTCACCTTAAGGTTAGTTTTACTACTAATGTTCGCGAGTTTTCTGATGATGTTACGAATCACCATTGTTGAACTAGTATTGAAGTACTCTAATTGAAAATCGAGTGATGTATTGTCCGCTGGATTCACAATATAGGTATCTAACTCACTTTCCACAGGATGATAAAACTCATGTGGATCTTCGGGAATAGAAATACCAGCGATTAGAATTCTGCCTGTCGCAGAATCCACCATAATCTTTGGTGTTTTAACTGTAGCTTCGATTAACAAGGACATTCAATTTAGTTTAACTTCTTTGCTTAAGATTAAATATACGGAATTTTGATGGGATGGTTTACTACCGTTTATAAAATTGCTCATTTTTTTCGACAAGAATAAAATATGAATAGACTAAAAAGGCTCGCTTTAATAGCGAGCCTTTTCCTTATGAGGGGTTTAATATTTTATCTTGTGATGAATACTTGACCGTTGTATGTTTCGTATTGACCATCATTATTAAGTACTTTAACAATCCATACATATCCACCGTCCGGCGCTGGAACATTGTCTTTAGTATAATTACCATCCCAAGGTTCTCCAACATTTCTTGTTTCATATACAAGCTGCCCATCTTCATCGTAAATAGTCATTACAAATTCTTGATCCATGATTTTAAGTGCCTCAGGAATAAAGAAATCATTCATGAAATCACCATTAGGTGTAAATGCTGTTGGTGCTAGTAAGTTATAATCTTCTTCAATAGTGATTTGCTTACTTAAAGTATTTTCACATCCATTATCATTCTTAGCCGTAATGCTCACATCATAAATACCTTTTTCTTTGAAAGTGTATTCGAATTCGTTATTATCAGAAGATGCAATACCCTTTATATTCCAAGTAAATTCTTCGCTTTCTTCAGAAAGGTTAATAAACTTCACCGTAGGAATAACATTGTCAGTCTCTTGCCATGTAAAATCAACATTAGGTAAGTCCATCACTTGAACGAAATCAGAGGACTCGCCTAGGGTTTCATTAGTATTCTTATCTTTAAGTGATAGTGTTACCTTATAATCTCCTGCTTCTGGAAAGTCATGAGAAACAATCTCACCTTTTGCAAAGGAACCATCACCAAAATCCCATAAGTAAATTACATCATTGTAAAATTCCTTTGGAACACAGTCAATACTAGATCCTTCACAAATCTCAGAAAGATTTAAATCAAATGTTGTGTTGTAACGTTTTTGTGGTTCATCTTGTGCACCTGCATTATTATTGTCATTCGAACTTATGTTCTCATCGGTAGTATTATTCTCTACAGAATTGTTATTGTCCGAAGATTCTGAATTGTTTTCAGAGTTAGTAACTACTGAATTATTCGAAGATGCAGTCTCATTTGCATTTGTAGTTTCTACTTCTTCATTTGTTATAATCGAAGCCGACTCTTCATTTAAGTTATTAGATACCACTTCGGTATTCTCAGTATTGTTTTGGATTCCAGCAGTTTCAGGTAATTCCTGGTTCGAAGCAAACGGTGAATCTTCATTAATCTCTACATCAGAGCTTAACGCAACATCATTTTGGATTTCGTTTGAAATCTCCGTTGAATTGTAATTTACTGCTAAAAATGTTGCAGTCGCAATAACAGCAGCGGCTGCACCTCCTGCTATCCATTTCCAAGGTTTGGCCGCCTGACCAAGTCCCTGGCTTACATTTTCCCAAGCCTGCGGATTGTAAGGGGCTTCGAACCCTTCAACCGCATCCTTGATTATTTTTTCAAACTTATCCATTATCTATCTGTAATACTTTTAATGCTCAAATTTTAAACTGAGTTCTTCTCTGAGTTTTTGCTTGGCTTTCGCCAAATTGGATTTAGAAGTTCCCTCACTAATTCCGAGATACTCGGCAATTTCTTTGTGGGTAAACCCCTCAATCACATACAAGTTAAAAACTGTTCTGTATGCTGGTGAGAGTCTCGATATGGCCTTCATCGCTACTTCCGCTTTAAGCTTTGTTTCTTCTTCACGTTCGTAAGCAAAGAAATCATCACCCTCAACGTCCTCAATACGAGCCTCATCTTCAATTGCAAACGGGTCTCGTTTGTTTTTTCGAATATGATCAATGGCCGTATTTACCATTATCCTTCTAATCCATCCTTCCAAAGAACCTTCAAAGTTGTAAACTTCGATTTTCTTAAAAATTTTGATGAAACCTGTTTGCACGATATCTTGGGCTTGATCTTGATCTCGCGCATAGCGCATACAAACTCCCATCATTTTACCGTAGAACATCTCAAAGAGCTTCTTTTGATACTTGGCTTTGCCCTTGACACAACCAGCAACTATTTTTTGAAGTTCTTCTTTGTTTTCCACTAGGTGTTTCAGTTTAATGACGCATCAAAAAAGGTGTGGTTGCTTTTTCAAACATTTTTTTTGCTCGAATCCTAATTCAATGGTGCAATTCAGTCTAATTCAATATAAAAATATTAAATTCGTTGATCAACAAAATAAATGAATTAATTAACTAAAAAACTAAATAAAATGAAAGTTACTGTAGTTGGTGCTGGTGCCGTAGGAGCGAGTTGTGCTGAATATATTGCGATGAAAAATTTCGCTGAAGAAGTGGTATTGTTAGACATTAAAGAAGGTTACGCTGAAGGTAAAGCAATGGATCTTATGCAAACTTCTTCTTTGAATGGTTTTGATACAATGATTACCGGTTCTACCAATGATTACAGTAAAACTGCTGGTTCTGATGTTGCAGTAATTACTTCTGGAATTCCGAGAAAGCCAGGTATGACTAGAGAAGAGTTAATCGGGATTAATGCAGGTATTGTAAAAACAGTATCTGAAAACTTAATTGCACAATCACCAAACGTAATCATTATCGTGGTGAGTAACCCAATGGACACAATGACTTATTTAGTGCATAAATCAACCAATCTTCCAAAGAATAGAATCATTGGAATGGGTGGTGCTTTAGACAGTGCTCGTTTCAAATATAGATTAGCAGAGGCTTTAGAATGCCCTACATCAGATGTAAACGGTATGGTAATCGGAGGGCACTCTGACAAAGGTATGGTTCCTTTAATTGAAAAAGCGGTAAGAAACTCAGTTCCAGTATCAGAATTTTTATCACAAGAAAAAATGGACTATGTGGTTCAAGAAACTAAAGTTGGTGGAGCAACTCTTACAGGTTTATTAGGAACTTCTGCATGGTATGCTCCAGGTGCTGCTGTATCTGAATTAGTAAAAGCTATTGCGTTAGATTCTAAGAAAATGTTCCCTTGTTCTGCACTTTTAGAGGGAGAATACGGATTAAACGATCTTTCAATTGGAGTACCTTGTATTTTAGGTAAAAACGGAATTGAGAAAATTGTTGAAGTTTCCTTAAGTGACGCTGAAAAAGCAAAACTTGCTGAAAGTGCTGAAGGCGTTAAGAAAACAAATGGCTTACTTGAGGTGAATGCTTAAGTAACTCATCATATTCATTAAAAAAATCCCGTTTCTTTACGAAGCGGGATTTTTTATTTAGGGTAATTACCGTATTTTGTGCAGAGCACATTACCCTAGATTTGCACTAACAGATTGTACTGCTTATCAAACATCTAACATCCATAGTATTGGTCCTGTTCTTTATTGGGAATTTATTTTCTCAAGTAGAGCAGATAAATCTTACTCCGGAAGAAAAGGCTTGGATTAAAGCTAATCCAGTAATTCCATTTGGTTACGATCCCGGATGGAAGCCAATAGAATTTATTGATAAGGATGGAAAGCACGCGGGTATTACTGCTGATTTCCTAGCATTACTTGAGAAAAAAACAAGCTTAAAGTTCAAGCAATATCCGGATATAAAAGAATGGTCGGAGTCCGAAGTTCTATTACGTTACAAGAAAATCCTCCTTCTTCCTGCGCTTGCCCAAAATGAGCATCGCAATAAATTCATGGATTTTACAGATGCGTTCTTTTCCTATTCATTTGTAATTATTACACAAAAAGATGGTGAATTCATAGGCGGACTTGAAGACCTCGATGGAAAAAATGTTGCGGTTCCTAAGAGCTACTACATAACAGGTTTATTGGAGCAGGAACAGATTGATATGAACCTCATTTACAAATCAAGTATTGAGGATTGTCTAATGGCTGTAGCCACTGGAGAAGCCGTGGCAACAGTGACAAATTTAACGGTTGCCAGCCATTATATGAACTATTCTGGTTATGACAACCTAAAAATAGCTGCACCAACTCCTTACCCTGAAATAGATATTAAGATGGGAGTTGCCAAAGATCAACCGGAACTGCTTAGTATTTTACAAAAAGGTATTCGCGCATTTACGCCACGTGAACGCAATGAAATCGTGAATAATTGGGTTTCTGTTCAATTTGAGCATGGGGTTGACATGGCTAAAGTATGGCGGATTGCTGGTATTTCTATTGGTATCGTCCTCGCAATATTTGGAACATTCTTTTATTGGAATAGAAAACTCAAAAAAGAAGTATCGCGGAGAAAGGAAGCCGAAGAACAACTCAAGTTATCCTTTGACGAAATATCAGAACAGAAGAAAATTATAGAGCACAAAAATGAGGAAGTTCTTGATAGCATCAAATACGCTAAAAGACTACAAGAAGCAATACTTCCACCCAAAGAAAATATTGATAATTCGCTGGAGAAAAACTTTGTTCTTTACCAGCCAAAGGATATTGTTGCCGGAGATTTTTATTGGATGGAAAAAGTTAGAACAGCTAATGATAAAGATAAAGTATTCATTGCCGCAGCCGATTGCACTGGGCATGGAGTACCAGGCGCAATGGTAAGTGTTGTTTGTTCTAATGCACTAAACCAATCTGTTCTTGCTTATAATTGCCATTCTCCAAACCTTATATTGGATAAGACTAGAGATTTAGTAATCGAAAGGTTTGAGAGGAGTAAAGAAGACGTTAGAGACGGAATGGATATTGGCCTTGTTTCTATTGAAAAATCAGACGGAAACAAATTCCAAATCGAATTTTCTGGCGCTCACAATAACCTTTTTGTAGTTACGAATAGGGAGGAATTGAAACATTCAAGTAAACCTATTTTCCATGAGGCCTCACAAAACTATCTTCATGAGGTTAAAGCCAACAAACAACCAGTTGGGAAATTTGAGTTTCATCAGCCCTTTAAAAATTATACGCTTGAACTTGAACAAGGAGATCGCATATACTTATCATCAGACGGTTATCCTGATCAATTTGGTGGTGCCAATGGAAAAAAGTTAAAGAGTAAGAACTTTAAGCAAAAAATTCTCGACAGCTGTACACGAAGTATGGAAGAACAAAAAACCTACTTGGCATCTTTCTTCGACGAATGGATGGGAGATTATGAGCAATTGGATGATGTTTGTGTGATTGGGATAGAATTATCCTAAAGTTTACATTGGATTAAGTACCTTTGAGGCCCTTTAAATCCAATTCAATGAGAAATTTATATGTAGTTCTTATTCTCGGAGTATTAACTGCTTGTGGTAACGAGGAGCAACTAAATAATCCTGAAGGGTCTAATGAAGATACATTAATCGAGGTTGTTGAAATTGACACGACTCCACTTTTTGATCCGATAGAAAGCTTCTTTGGAGCAACAGAATTTCTACTACCTGAGGGCTTCACTTATGAGATTATATTTCAAGAGGAGGTTGACTTGGTTACGCGAGCTGATGGTAAAAAATTCCCAGCAAAAGGCACACATGACTTGAGCGTCTTTATACCTGACGAGGAATTCCCAGAGACTAAAGGTCAACTCTATATTAGCCATGAAACGAAATATGCTAACGCTGATTTAGGTGATGGAGGTGGAGGAACCATCTTTGATATCGAACTTATTGATGGTGAATGGGAAGTAACCTCTGAATACTACCATATTGATTTTAGTGGTGTCGGAGGAACAAATAGAAACTGCGGTGGTAGTTTAACTCCGAATGGAACCATTTTCACTTGTGAAGAAGCCTGGGCATGGAACACTGCTTATTTGTATAAAGATGGAAAAGGACACACAGACACGACCTGGCGAAATGGAAGACCCTTATGGCAAAATATCGGTTATATCGTTGAAGTAGATCCCAAAGAAAAAAGAGCAATAGCAAAGCATTGGGGAATGGGTAAATATGTACATGAAGACGCGCATTGTACGGAAGATGGTAAGCATGTATACCTAACTGATGATAATAGCCCTGGAGGGTTCTATAAATATGAAACTGAAACGCCTTATGATTATAGTACTGGACAATTATATGCCTATCAGCAATCAGAAGATGGTGAATCTGGAACTTGGCTAAAAATGCCGATGGATACGAATAGTCTGGTGTATTGCACTGAAACCGCTATTGGATTAGGAGCTACTATGTTTGTGAGACACGAATGGCTTGAAATGGTGGATGGAAAACTTTATATTAATGAAACGGGAGAAGATCACTTCTCCTTTGAAAAGAGTATTGCTGCGGGAGGAACTGTACCAAATTATTTAAGGGAGGATTTTAATGAAGGAGGTGATAATTTTGACGATGCTTTCGGTCGTGTTTTATGTTTTGATCCTGAAACAAATAAAATGGAATCTTACCTTGAAGGAGGATTCTTCAGCGATTCAAGTGGATGCTTTTCCAACCCTGACTGCAATACCTCCGTTACTTTTGGTGGTAGAACTTATTTAGTACTCAGTGAGGATATTAACTGGTATGATCGAGGAAGAGCCGGTGAATGGGGAGAAGAAAACCGAAACTTCATTAACGAAATTTACTTTCTAGATCTTTCAATCGAGAACCCTACTGTTGATGATTTGATGAGATTTGGCATTGCACCGGTTGGAGCTGAGACCACAGGTGTGATTTTTTTACCGGACGGAACAATGGTAGTTAACCTGCAACATCCAAGCACATCAAATCCATCCCCGCTAAACAAGTCTTGTACTGCATTGGTTAAAGGATTTAATAAATAATGAAACGACTTTTTATCATACTTACCTTAGCGTCTTCTCTAGCTGGTCAAATGAGCTGCGATAAAATTGATACGGCCTGTGATGAAATCAAACCTACATCTGCATTAGTTGATTCTTTACCCGATAGCATTAAAGTTGGAGAACCGTATATCGTAAATATTGATTACGTTTTAGAAAACTCTTGTGGTAGTTTTGAGAAATTCGAGACTACAAATACTGGTGATAAACTACAGATTCAACTCATAACAAAATACGCGGGTTGTAATTGTGACCAAACTTTTAGTGAAGAACTGGCACAGTTTAATCTACTTTTAGAATATCCAGGCTATTACTCAATAGAATTCTGGGAAGACGATGACGATTATAATACCTTCCTAATAAAAGCATTTGAATAAAAAAAGGGCACTTAAATAAGCGCCCTTTTTCAATACCTTTTATTCTAAGAATTAGAACTTTCTAATCGGCCACACGAAACCATTACTGATCTGCGATTCAACAGCATTAATTGTATTACCAGCAATGGTATAACTTAAAGCAGAAGAACCAGTTGCTGCAATAGGCTCAGTTGACGACCAAAAGTGAGTTACTAGGTGAGCCGAAGTTGGAATTCCCGTAGCATACCTAACCTGCATTAGCATATCAAGCTCCCAAAGAGAAGGAAGATACCAATCGCTATATGTGGTTCCACCCTGTGTTATTGAATAAGTGTCTGCAGATAGAGCTGCATAATTCCAACCTGGAGTTGTTGAACCCCAATGTGCAACAATATTCGCTGTATTACTAGCACCATCGTATTCGTCTGTAGCATCATAATTAACTAAACCAAAATTTGTTTGATTCGATACACCGTCAAAACCATCCCAAAATACGTCAGGTAAAATCTCATTTGCGCAGATTAATCCATGCTCTCCAGTAGAATCTACCCAGAATACGGTTCCACCAAAAACTTTTTGTCCTATATGATATTCAGTCCCTCCTGTAGCAAGAGCAGCTAAATCAACAGAATGAACTGTTCCGTCTTCAGTTATCTCAAGATTTGTTCCTGATAATGAAACATCTGTAATTAACTCATTCGAGTCGTCCGCATCGGCATCATCAATGGAAAACGATCCTCCACCTGTACCACCAACATCGGTCAATGTAACAGTTGAGCCAGCAAGTGAAATTGTTTGAGCTTCATTATCTGGATCAGCATCAGCATCATTAATAGAGAACGATCCCCCACCTGTACCACCTACATCTGTTAAAGTAACAGTTGAGCCAGCCAATGAAATAGTTTGAGCTTCGTTATTTGGATCAGCATCGGCATCATCTACTTCATCATTAAATGATCCTCCACCTACTCCACCTACATCAGATAAAGTAACTGTTGAACCCGCTTTGGAAAGCGTTTGAGCTTCATTATCAGGATCTGCATCAGCATCATCACCAAGACCTGTAAGAGTGATGTCGTGCGTTGTGCCTGCCTCTACAATAGTTAAGGTAGATCCTGCAAAAGACGTACTAGTTATTGTTTCATTGTTAGGGTCCGAATCAGCATCATCTACTAAGCCCGATAAGTCAACAGTCCATACTGTTCCGCCCTCGGTGATTTCTAATTCGTTAGAGACATTCAACGTGTAAGCAGAAATTGCTTCGTTTGCTGGATCTGCATCGGCATCATCTGCATTTTCAACTGTTTCAGCGTGAAAAGCGTAAGGCACCGCCACTAGTTGACTAGTGGATGTAATTGTATACGCGGAACCTCCTAATGGATCAACCGCAACCTGTAAATAGAAATCATTCGACCCCCATGCTATGGAAGCAAAATCTCCTGCCGTCACCGTTCCTTCTCCAATTCTAAAATTCATTAAACCGTATTGATTTGTCATAGGTGAGTGTGTCTCACTATAAGCGACCAAGCCTGATGGAGATGACACTAAAATACTTACTTCTACACCTACAGTCGTAGATACGATGGATGCGCCTGCATCATCTCTAACTACCGCTTGATAATTAATCAAATTTGGTACTTGTGCCATTGAAACCATTGAAACAAAAAGTCCAACGACGATTAATAATAACTTTTTCATGTTATATAGTTTATATGTGGTTTGGTTTGATTCTTATTGAACTAAGACTTTGACTGTCTTGAGTTGGTTTTGATCTTTTGTAAATACGAGTTGGTACATTCCTCGTTCGAAGTTCCCCATCTCGATTTTATCCGTTTCGTTCACGTTCTGAGTGCGAACAAGTTTACCCGCAGCATCATAAATCTGTAACGTAGAATTTGTAGACGACTGCACATTTACGAAATCTGTTGTAGGATTTGGAAATACCGATACCTCGAAATCATTGTTATAAGTAATAACGTTTAAGACAAAAATATTCTCTTGCTGAAATCCTTGCGTTAAATCGTTGGTACCCGACTCTACGGTCTCAATTACAACTTCTCCAACTGTATAAGATAAACTTCCACCGGCAGATTCAACATATTCTCCGCTTGCAGAAATAACTTCTAGATCTTGTGCCTTTAAACCATAGGATAGGCCAAAACACATTAGGGTTAAAATGAATGTACTTGTTTTCATACACATGTTAATACGGTAAGTGATTCTAAAAGGTTAGAAAAAGAAGAAAAAATTGACTATTTCTAGCCAATTCTTCCAATAAATTAATGTTACGATTTTATTATTTAAGCACTGTTACGTGTCCTCTATGAGTCTGTTTCTTATCGGTAGCTTTCTCACCAAACTCAATTTGCCAAATGTAGACTCCATCTTCTACAAGACCTTGATTGCCGTAAGTTCCTGGCCAACCATTATCAAAATTGAATGATTCAAAAACGATTTCTCCCCATCTATTAAAGATAATTAAGTGATAATCGTAAGGGTCAACTCCCGAAGTAAATACAGGCTTGAACTCCTCGTTATAGTCATCTCCATCTGGAGTGAATGCATTTGGCACGAAGAATAAAATCTCTTCTTGAATTGTCACAATTTGACATAAAGTATCCGGACAACCTTCTGGAGAAAGAATGTATTGACATACTTCAATTTCAGTTTCCTCTTCTACTCCTTCGAAAGTATATTCTGGATTCTCTTCAAATGAAGTAAATGCTCCACCGAAGTTGTATTCAAAAGTTTCTCCATTTATTGAAGTGTTTATAACCTCAATTGTCGGATCTAGAATTGAAGGACTATTAGGTGTCCAATAGAAGCCAGCTTCTGGATTGTCATAAACACATACTAAATCATCAAATGTTTGCGTCGCAACACACCCTTCGGCTGATGTCACAGTGAGTGAGATATCATAACATCCCGAATTAACAAACTCATGACTAACAGTTCCACAGGTTGTTGATGTAGCACCGTCACCGAAGTCCCATAGACATGTTCCGCCTGGAACGTAGCTAGCATTAGTTAAGGTAACCAATTCAGGAGCACAACCATTACCGCCACCATTAATGTCGATAATTGGTTCTGGATGAATTCCTATAGACACCACGGCGTCAGCACTCTGTCCACAGAAATCAGTTACTGTAACCGTGTAGTCTGTCGCTACTGTTGGACTCACCGTAATTACCTCAATAGTATCTCCGGCTATTCCTGTGTCCCAAGAATAAGAGTATCCTAAGTAAGGACCAAAGTCAATTAACTGACCTCCCGTAGCATCTGCATCCAAATCAACTGTTTCTCCTGGACAAATCATAGCGTCAGGAACTGCTGAAGCTGTTACCTCAAGAGTAGGTGATGGACTAACAGTATAACTATCAGGTCCTGCCATACAACCGTTAGCATCAGTGATAGTTAATGTGTATACTACGTCTTCTGTAATCACCGCATCAAATGTAGAAGTTGTCTCCACTGTTGCGTCTAGAGAATTAGTCCAATTCCAGTTATAAGGTTCTGTTCCACCTACAACGTAAGCTTGAACAGTCACAGTATATCCAAAACAAGTAGGCCAATCAGAAGGCATATTGATCACTATAGGATCTGGCTCATATAGTGTTGCATTTGTGATTGCCTCACATCCTGCAGCATCAATCGCCACAATATCATAATTACCAGCATCTAATCCCGCATAAATTCCTGTAGCATCACCTGAAGTATATGCTGTACCTGGAAGATCATAAGCTACAGCAGTAGGTGCATCTATCTCAAGAATTCCAGTTGCATCAGCATTACATAATAAATCTGTAGTTATAACACCCGCAATTGGCACAGGAACTGGTTCAGTAACTACAAAGTTTAGTGAATCAAGGTCACATCCATTTGCATCGGTAACACTTACAGAGTAAAGACCATCACAAGCTCCAATACCTGAAGTTTCATTTGCCGGATCTTCAATTCCTGCAGTCCAGAAATATGAGTAAGGGGCAGTACCACCACCAACTGTTGTGGTAATTACTCCATCACAGTCTCCGAAACATGTCGGGTTAGTGATGTCAAATGCAGTCCAATCTAAAACAGCAGGCTCATTTACAACTTCCACTCCAGTAACCTGACATCCGTTAGCATCTTCTATCACGATATCGTATGCACCAGCAGCAATAAAGCTAAATGTACCTGCTCCTGAGAAGGTAGCTCCATTATCAATTGAGTATTGGTAAGGAGGTGTTCCACCAGCAGGTGTTAGCTCAATTTGACCTGTATTATCACCATTACATAGTAAGTCTGTGATTAATGCGTTGTAAGTGAGTACAGGTGGTTCTACTAATTCAACATCTAAGGTGGCAATACATCCATTTGCATCTTCAACAAATACTGTATATGGACCTGCCGTTAAACCAGTGAATAAATTGGCTGCTTGGAATGGTCCTCCAATACTGTATTGATGAGCTCCTACTCCACCTGAAGAGATAATCTCAATTGAACCGTCTGCTCCACCATTACAAAGTGGATCCACAGTAAATACGTTATCAATATTAGGTAGATCATCAGCCGATAAATTCACAACTTGATCCATCTGACATCCGTTTGCGTCTTCGATTACGATAGTATAATCAGTAGCTGCAAGACCAGTGAAAACATTTCCTGGACCGAAAGTTGCTCCAGCGTCATTACTGTAAGTGTATCCAGGTGTCCCTCCGCCAGCAGTTATCGTAACTTCTGCATTATCTAAACCACAAGTAGCTGGTACAGTAGCTAATGCTATCGTTAATTCAGTTGGCTCTCCTATTGTCTCAGTTGATAGAATTGTACATCCGTTATCGTCTTCAACATAAATATCATGATCTCCAGCACATAATCCTCCAAGTATATCTGAAGAACCTG
>JAKVAQ010000055.1 GCA_022447665.1 Crocinitomicaceae bacterium | reverse complement strand
AAGCACTGCTTTCGAAGACCGAGTGCGATCTTTGAAGATCGAACAAACGAGGGAAATCCGTTTTGCGATTATTCGCTCTGCTCATGATCCATTCTACTTCTAATTTCGAAAGATAAAAGCGCAACAATTCTTGTTGCCTGATTTTTGCATTCGCATCTTCTCACAGAAACAAGTTTCGCTCGAAGCTTAAATGCAAAAAGCTCAACACTATTGTGCTGAGCTCTTCACTTTCTTAGTGATCGCGGCAGGATTCGAACCTGCGACCGTCTGCTTAGAAGGCAGATGCTCTATCCAGCTGAGCTACGCGACCGGTCTAAATAAAAAAGGGGATGATTGCTCATCCCCTTGTCGGGGTGGCAGGATTCGAACCTGCGACCTCCTCGTCCCAAACGAGGCGCGATGACCGGGCTACGCTACACCCCGAAACCAAATTCGGTGTGCAAAAATACAACATTTGTATTCTTACACAAATTTTATCTTAAGAATGTTGTTTAATAACCTGTTTTATTTTGAAAATTCGACACTTTCAAATAAAAACAGCGGAGAGAGAGGGATTCGAACCCTCGATACAGTTACCCGTATAACACCTTAGCAGGGTGCCGCTTTCAGCCACTCAGCCACCTCTCCAAACATTTTATTAAAATCAATGAACGATTCCGCAATTAAGCGGGTGCAAATATATAAAATCAGAATTATTTAGATGCAGATAATCGAAAAAATTACCTCTCCTTTAGGAAAGTGTTGAGTACCAGATTCTGAGACTCTACTTTTCCTTCGTTTACAAGTCGATTTATTAAAATTTCTATCGCTTGCCTCCCAATCTCTTGGATCGGCTGACACATTGAACTTATGTTTGGTTGAACAATATCAAAAACTTCGTTGTCATCAAAAGAAATTATTGTGAATTTAGATGAATCAACTCCTTTTTTATTCAAATAAATTAAGAATGCTTTTGCAATAGTATTATTCACGCAAAATATGCCGTCATATCCCTTCTCAATAATTTCTTCCCCTGCTTTCTCCATATCCTGTACGATATAGTTATGTCGAATTTGAATGAGTTTTGCTTCTTTTTCATTTTTAACAGCAGATAAATACCCTTTAATTCTTTCTGAAATTGAAGAGATATATACTGGAGAAATAGTTAGACATGCGGGACGCTTGACCCCATTGCTGTAGAGGAATTCAATTGCTTTAGACGCTCCTTTTTGATTCGCTACAGAAATAGAATCAAAATCTAAACCTTCAAAAACACGGTCAACCAACACAATCGGAAAGTTGTCCATTTTAAGTGACTCAATTTCATTTTTATTATCGAAAGAAGAAGCTAATACAAGACCATCAATACTTCTATTAATTAAATCTGTAATCAGTTTCTTTTCTTTTTGTGTATCCTCAAAAGTATTACAGATAATAATGTTGTATCCCTTTATCGAAGCCTCCATTTCGATCGCCTTACAAAGGTGGGCATAGAATGGGTTAGAGATGTCAGGGACAATAACACCAATCGTATTTGTTCTTCCCATTCTTAGTCCTCTGGCATATTGATTCGGAATATAATTTAACTCTTCCGCTTTTCGGCGCACTTTTTCTTGCGTTTCCTTATTGATTCCGCGCTCATCACCTTTACCATTCATTACGAGAGAAACAAGTGCTTTTGATACTCCTAAACTCTCTGCAATGTCTTTAAGTGATGTCTTTTTCATGTAAAATAGGTTGTTTCTTTAAAGTTAGCAAATAAATTAGAATGTTGAATCTGGGATAAGTAGGGTGAGTAGTTCAAGCAAGGCAACTAAATTTAACCAGGCCGAAAATGCTTCAGATGAGCGAGTTGCAATTTTTGACAAAGAATAGGCCAATAGTATTGCGTTAATTGGTAGCAAGATTTTTAGCCATATCGGATTACTGGCAACAAAGCCAAATACGGTTAATCCATATAGAAATATTAACAGGATCTTGCCCAACCCTTTTTTCTGTAGTTTGAATATTTCCCAAACGAAGTAGCTTAAGCATGAAACGAAGGTGATTAAGCTAAGTATGATCAAATAAAAATTATCAAAAATCATAAAGCTTTCATAAGCGTTAAAGGTGTATGCTAAAAACTCCGTACTATAAGGGTCACTGATTACCCAGGCAGCACTCATAAGCGTTAATAGAATAGGGGGGAGTAAAGAAATTTCTTGATTTTTCCTTAGAATCCAGATACCTAAGAAAACCAAAGAAGTGATTAGATAAAAAAGCTTATTGAGGAAAAAAGGAATGATAAATGCGCTGGCAGAGAAGTACCCTTGGACTCCATAAACGAGAAACAAAGTAAATATTGCCAGACTTACTTTATTCTCTTTTCCCATCTATGAAATTCCTAAGGCTTCTTCGATGTATTTGAAAGTACTTAGAATTTCAGGCTTACCATCAACTATGGCTACATCATGCTCGAAATGAGCAGAAGGAAGATTATCTAACGTTAAAATTGTCCATCCGTCCGAAAGCTGTTTAATTTTTTCAGTTCCACGATTAATCATCGGTTCAATGGCGATGGTAAGACCATTTTGGATTTTTTTTCCTCGACCTCTTCTTCCGTAATTCGGAACTTGAGGTTCTTCATGCATGTCTTTTCCTAGTCCATGGCCAACAAGCTCACGAACCACTCCGTAACCATGCGCTTCTGCATGCTGTTGAATAGCGTAACCAATATCAGAAATTCGATTTCCTACGCATGCAGCTTCTATACCTTTGTAAAGACATTCCTTAGTTACTCTACATAAATCACGATCTTCTTGTTTTACATCACCTACTTCGAAAGTATAGGCGTGATCTCCGAAATAACCTTTCCAAATTGATCCACAGTCAATTGAAACAATATCACCGCTTTCAAAAGGCTTGTCTGTTGGTATACCGTGGACAACCTGAGCATTCGGTGAAATACAAAGCGTGTTAGGGAAATCATACATTCCTTTGAATCCAGGCTTCGCACCTTGATCTAGAATATATTCCTCAGCTAATTTATCAAGCTCTAAACCAGTAACACCGGGCTTAATTACTTTAGCTATTTCTCCTAATGTTCTCGAAACAATCAATGCGGCTTCTCGCATTATTTCAATCTCTTCAGCTGTTTTGTACTTAATCATTCTTTAACTCAGTGGTAAAAAAAACTCGAGCAAACTTTCGCTTGCTCGAGTGCAAAAATACATTCTTTTTATTGAATCTTAGTTGATCAGCTTTTTAACTAAGTCTGCAGCTTCTTGTAATTGAACAGCAGAATAAACATCTAATCCTGATTCGTCAATTAATTTTTTCGCTTCTTCTGCGTTTGTCCCTTGCAGTCTTACAATGATTGGAACTGGAATATTTCCCATATTTTTATAAGCATCAACAATACCTTGAGCAACTCTATCACATCTTACTATTCCTCCGAAAATGTTCACTAAAATCGCTTTTACATTAGGGTCGCGAAGAATCATATTAAATGCTTTTTCAACACGCTCTGCATCAGCAGTACCTCCTACATCTAAGAAGTTCGCAGGGTTACCACCTGAAAGCTTAATAATATCCATTGTTGCCATTGCTAAGCCAGCTCCATTTACCATACAACCAACGTTACCGTCAAGGTTTACATAGTTCAACCCAGCTTCGCCTGCTTCAACTTCAATCGGATCTTCTTCTGTTTTATCGCGCATTTCAGCATAATCCTTATGACGGAATAATGAGTTCCCATCTAAAGTCACTTTTGAATCTACAGCAATTATCTTATTATCTGAAGTTTTTAATACAGGGTTAATTTCAAACATCGAAGCATCACAACCAACGTAAGCGTTGTAAAGCGCATTTACGAACTTCGTCATTTGTTTGAAAGCCTGACCACTTAATCCAAGGTTAAACGCTATTCTTCTCATTTGGAATCCTTGCAGACCTAATCGAGGATCAACCTCTTCTTTATGAATTAGGTGAGGAGTTTCTTCCGCAACAGTTTCAATGTCCATTCCACCTTCGGTAGAATACATAATTACGTTGCACTCTTTTTCCCTATCCAACAATACTGACATGTAAAATTCAGAAGGCTCTGATTCTCCCGGGTAATAAACGTCTTCAGCAAGAAGAACTTTATTTACCATTTTACCTTTATCATTCGTTTGAGCAGTAACTAAGTGACCACCTAAAATACCTTTAACAGTATCTTCTACTTTATCAAGACCTTTTGCTAAAACAACACCATTTGATCCGGTTTCGGTAACAATACCTTTACCACGACCACCAGCGTGAATTTGAGCTTTAACTACAAACCATTCAGTTCCTGTTTCGCTGTTTAGTTCTTTTGCCTTGGCAACGGCATCTTCTATATTATCTACTACTACACCGCGCTGAATAGCAACACCGTAGCTCTCTAGAATTGATTTTCCTTGATATTCGTGTAAGTTCATTTGGTTGTTTTTAGTTGCGTAAAATTAACCTTTATTGCCTAAAATCCAAGCCGTAGAAACATAAAAATTATGGCATTTTTTAAAATTGTTTTATCTTGCCGATGCCTAATTTTTAAAGCCTTGAAAGATAGTTTATTAGCCTTGTTTATACTTGTTAGTACTTTCGTTTTATCTCAAAACGATTTTACGGATACTATTTATTACCGATCGGGCTTAATTAAGACATGTAAAATCGAAAAGATTGAAGGTGAAATTCTCTTTTACTCTTACAAGAATCCAAGGGGAAACATTAAGTCTTCTCAGCAAGACATTACAAGGATGAGGTACTATGTTCAGTACGAGGACGGAGTGAAGGTTTATGATTCTAGAGGCTCAGATCAATTCAATAATCGTGATGTAATGTACTCACCCCGGGTTGGGCATAACGATACAATTTATTATAAGTCAGGAATGGTTAAACCTTGTACGATTAATGATTTCGATACTTATAACATCTACTATCAGTACAAAAATTCGAAGGGGCAAGAAAAATCCTCTAATGCTAGACTTAAAATTATTAAACATTTTGTTCGCTACGATACGAATGGAGTTAAATTATATGATTCACGATCGACTTCCGGGATCATTGCAAGTAGCGGAATTCATGCTGATCAGTTAATTCATAACGATACAATTTATTTTGTTTCTGAAAATCCGCTAGCCTGTTTCATAACGCGTTATGATATGGATGATGTTTTTTATAATTATTTCAACTTCGAAGGGGATTTAGAACATACAAGTAAAAATACCATGCACATAAAGCGTTTTGTAATTTATGATGAAAACGATTCTTTAATTCATGATTCTGGTGATATTGAAAAAATATCCTACAAAGCAGATAAGGACAGTGTTCTTGTAGCGCCACATATACTATCGATCAACCCATTTAGTCTTGGAGCACTAGCTTTGAATGTTCAATGCAGTTATCGTTTTGGCTCCAATATGGAATATGGAATTCGTTTTAATGGAAGATACTTAAGTCCAATTCTTTTTGCCGTGCCAATTGGCACGGCAGGTGTAGGTTTTATTTTTTATCCAGTAAATAATCAGAGGTATACATTTTCAATTGGCCTTAACGCTCAAACCATATTTACCCCCGTTGATTTTGGATTTGGCTTTCCTATTTCAATCGGTTTTATGCGTTATCTGAGAGAGAAAATATCTTTTACAGGTAATCTCGGGATTGGCCTAGGGTACAGTCCTGATTCAGGAACGGTAGGTGTAATGCCTTTACTTCATTTCGGGATAGGATTTCAACTCGGTGAAAAAGTTTTAATAAACACAAAGCCAAAGAATATTGATGAATAATATAGCATTACTACTTTTTTTTGTTGCTGTCACTAGTTTTGGACAGGAAACCTACCAAGACACTATTTATTACAAGTCTGGATACGAACGTCCTTGTAAAATAACTTTTTTTGATTCAGAGACAATTGAGTATAGCTACACGAACTCAAAAGGTCTATCGAAATCGAGCAAGGTTAAGCGAAAAACTACAAAGTATTTTGTTCGATATCAGGAAGGACAAAAAACCTATGATTCAAGAAAGGATAGCGGGCAAATTAATAGTGGCGAAGTACATACAGAGGTAATCAAATACAACGATACTATTTATTTTGATGAAAGTAAATTTGAGGTGGTTTACATTACTAAGTACAGTCCAAAACAAATCTTTTACAATATTAAAACTGATAAAGGAGGAATTGACCATACGAGTGTTAGTGCTAAAAAAGTACTTCGTTATGTAATTTATAATGAAGAAGACAAACTGATATATGATTCAACTGATCAGGGAAAATAATTAAGTAACTGCCTGTCATTGATTAATTGATAAATCTCACATAAATCTTGAATCTAAATTTCAAAATCTTAGGTAAATTAGAGCAACTATTAAAAATTAATCGAAATGGGATATTACAAAACAATCGACGGAAAAAAGTATGATGGTGAAATCATTGAATTAGCAGATAAATTAACTGAAGGACAGGGAGATGGACGTCTTTCAGTGGATGATGCAAAGCAATTGTTAGAAGCTGTTTTAGATGGTGGAGCTTACACTGATATCGAAAAAGATACTATGGCATACGTGAGAGAAAACTATAAGTGGACAGACGCTGCAGATGAGCATTTCAGAACTGAAATTCGTAAAGCTGCGGCTCAGAGATAATCTGCAGATTCAGCATTATTGTAAAGGGAGGCTTATGTCTCCCTTTTTTTATAAATATCCAGCTATAACATATGCGATATAGCCCACCCATTCATGAGTTAATCGGTTCCAATCTAGAAGAACAGAAAAGTTAGGGATAATGTATTGATCCCAACTGTAACCTCTAATCTCACCGGTATAATGATCGGTAGTAAAGCAATCAAAATTTTCAACTCCTACCTTATTAAAACAAGCGCGCGAACGTCTCATATGCAATGCTGAAGTAATTAATAAAACATCCCCTGATAACGTGTCGGCATCGAGTATGGATTTTGCTTCAACAGCATTTTGATAGGTGTTTTTAGAATTCTGGTCTATTAAGATATCTTCTTCTGGAACCCCCATTTCAATTAATACTTCTTTAAACTGCACAGCTTCGTTTAGAGGATCATCTAACACGTATCCATTACTCCCACAAATTAAAAGACGTTCAACTTTTCCAAGTTTATAAAGGTGTATTGCTTGCCACATGCGATCTCCACCTCTTCGAAGACTTAAGCGTTTATGATTATTGTCGTACTCCGCCATACCGCCCAGAACAATACCGTAATCGTAGGTTTTATTAACCGATTCAATTTTGGTGCCTTCAGTTTCCCAAAGTCGCATGAATTCCAGAAATATAAACGGATTTGTGAAAAAGAAAATTCCAAAAATCAGGATACGATTGGACCATTTCTTAAGACGTTCTTTCTTTGCGTATCTTCCAAGAAAGAAGAGTACAATTAACCAAAATAGTGGTTTAGAAAAAAGAGCCATTATTTTCGAAAGTATGAAAAACACGAGGCGCTAAGGATTTATACTTTTGCCAAAAATAAGAAACTATGCCAGAGATATCGGATACATTACAGAACAATTCAATTGCAATCAGAGAATTAGCGAAAGATGAGGGGTATACTTTAGCAGAGATTAAGCATAAAGCTATTGATTGGGGAATAAACCTAGCAATAGCCGTGGCTGTGCTCATCGTAGGAATGATGATAGCAAAGCGTGTTACCAAGATGATTTCTAAGTTACTTACTAAAAAGGAATATGATAAGTCCTTACAAGGGTTCTTAGTGAGCATGGTATCTATTTCCTTAAGAATTTTAGTCGTACTCACTGCACTGGGGCAATTGGGGGTAGAAATGACCTCTTTCATTGCCTTAATAGGTGCGGCAGGATTGGCCATAGGTATGGCTTTCTCAGGGACTCTTGGGAATTTTGCTGGTGGAGTTATGATTTTAATTTTCCGTCCTTACAAGGTTGATGACTTGATTGAAGCGCAAGGCGAAACTGGCATTGTTAAGGAGGTTCAGATTTTCAACACGATACTTTTGACCTTGGATAATAAGACGATTATTATTCCGAACGGACCCTTAGCTAACGGAAATATTACAAATTATACGATGCAGAAAATTCGACGTGTAGATTTTACCGTAGGAATAGCTTACGGAGATGATTTGGCCAAAGCCAAGGCTATTTTACAAAAGTTTGTGGACGAAGATGAAAAGATTTTAAAGGACCCAGAACCGTTTATAGGATTAGTGGAGTTGGCCGATAGTTCTGTTAACATTGCTCTGAGAACATGGTGTAAAACAGAAGACTATTGGGATGTTTATTTTAAAATGAATGAGAGAATTTATAATGAGTTTGATCAAGAAGGCTTAAATATTCCATTCCCACAAATGGATTTGCACGTGCACAATATAGCAGAGTAGATTTTTAGTTAAAGGTCTAGTGTTACAGGCCTTTTCTAGTTTTTCTCGATTTCTCTTAATGCGAGTAGCTGATCTTTGCTGCTACTGCTAACTTTTATACTTAGACTTTCTTCGAAAAGTAAGTTCACAGCCTCATTAATACTTTGACGTTGAAAACCATTCTCTTGCATATAGTGCACAAGTTTTAGAATTTGAAAGGCATCGAACCAAAAGAAGAATCGCTTCTGAAACCCTTTGAAATCTTTGGTGTTAGACTTCAATTCTTTCAATTTATTTTCTATTCCAATATTTTCTAAGTATAATTTAAAATTTGGGTTGATTTGATCGCTAACTGTATTGAAATCGCCTTTATACATTTCTGGAATAAAGGAGAGAAAATATTTAAGTGCTCTGAAAATCTCAAAGCTGTAGGTATAGTATTCTTTTTCTCCTGTCTCAACCCAATCTCCAATGGCTTTTCCAGTTCCAAAAGGTACCCTGTCAGAAATACGAGGGGAAGGGATTACCATGGAAGACTTTAATTCCGTAAAGTTACCTAATGCAATAATTTTGTGAAGAAAGTAGAAATCTTCTCCTGCCTTACGTTTATTCATGCCGCCTTGTTTTTGGTAAGCGGAGGAGCGTACGGCCATGCTTGATCCCACCGTATGAAATGCATAAGGAAGTTCGCAAAATCTAAAACATTGATTATAATAACGAAGGTGAAGCTCATAATTGATGATACCTTCGTAAATATTGGAATCAAATTCATTACCATCAGTAGGGTGCTCAAAATGTATTGAGCATCCAGGAGATTTAGGGTGCTCTTCAAAATGCTTTTCAATCTCGACTAAATAATTCCTCTCGCATAATGAGTCGGCGTCAAAACATACGATTATTCCGTCTTTATTCAATTGATGAAAACGTGAAACTGCCTCGTCCATACCTATCTTCCTTGCTAACCCTACGCCAGCATGTTTTTTCGGAAGGTTAGGGGAGTGGATTAAGTGAAATGAAATCCATGAAGGAATATCCTCATTAATGAAAGCATCAAACTCTTCCTGTGTGCTCTGGTTTTGCGCAAGAACATCATCCTGAGCTATTTCTGAGGAATTCAAAACTACAATAACCTCGACTTCAGAATTGGGGGCTGTACTATGTTTTAAGCTTTGGAGCGATCTTACAAGGTCAGGTTCGTTAAAACAAGGAATTACGATTATAGTTCCTACTTTGGATGATGGAGTGTTTGTAATATAAGGAGGACAAAACCCGTATTTTTCGAGGTAGAAATTCACTACGGAGCGATTCTATATTGCTCCCATTTATCTCCATTCTCTTGGTAACAAATTCTATCATGAAGTCGACCTGGACGACCTTGCCAAAATTCGTAATAAGTTGGTTTTATAATCAAGCCACCCCAATGCGGTGGTCGAGGTACATCGTTGGGATATTTCTTTTCAAAGAATTCAACGCGCTCTTCTAATGTCTCCCTCCCTGGGATTTTTGTCGACTGCTCGGATGCCCAAGCACCTATTTGGCTGAGTCTAGGACGTGCATTGAAATAATCATCAGAAATCAAAGGATCGATCTTTTCAATCAGCCCTTCAATTCTTACTTGACGTTCTAAAACATCCCAATAGAAAAGCATAGAGACATGAGGGTTCTCCGTGATTTCGGTCCCTTTTCTGCTTAAATAATTGGTGTAAATAACATAGCCCTCTTCCAGCATATCACGCATGTAAACAATGCGGGAAGAAGGTTTGTTATCTTTATTTACAGTGCCTAAAACAACGGCATGAGGGTCGGTAGCATTTTTTTCAAAAGCGTCCTGATACCATGATTTAAAGAGCAGCATTGGATTATCCGAAATACCATCTTCTAACTTACCTTTATCGAAATCGCGTCTGTTATTTCTTGTGTAATCAAGCTCTTTGGTCATCTTATTCTTCTTCGTGTATTGAATATGCTACATTAACACGTCCTCCACTAGATTGTTCATCACTTGTATCATCATATACTTCGGAACCATCTCCTTCGTACCTTGAAGGGTCTAACGGATAAATTTCTACTAAAGGAGTTAATGAAATAGCCTGAATTTCATAGGAAGACATCATTGTTTTAAGATTCTCTTCAATTCTCTCGTAAGCATCTTTAGCGGTATCGGCAGCAACGAGCATATTATTACTCATTTTCTTTTCTTTCCCTGAATCCGCATCCTCAATCGTATGAACGATCTTGGTTTTGAACCAAGTTTCTGAGTCATCGTATTGGAAAATATCTGCAAAATTTGTTTTGGAGATAGAAGTTACGTTGAATTCTCCTCGAATTCCTTCACCTACCTCTTCGTAGATTCTAGCCTCGGCGTCAGTGAAACTTGCTGCGTTTACAAGGTAAGGTTCTGTAACACGCTTCAACGTTCCATCTCTAAATTCTTTGGTGTATTTTACTTTAACGGTATACCAATCGTACATGCTTATAATTTTAGCGCAAAATTACGCTATAAAAGCAATTTCAGATAAAAAACAAAGTATAGTTATTATCAAAAACGATAAACTTTTCCACGCCACCAAACTCCGAATGAGGATGGCCCGTATTGAAGTAAGATACAGTTCCCATTGAGCCTATAGCTTTCCACGCGAGATTCTTCAATTAAGAGTTCTTTTCCCCTAACCAAAGCTGATACTCCTCCCATGTTATTTCTATAAGCTATAATTCCACCATCTATCTGATAATCTTCAACTCTATTATTAAAGATTTGATAGACTTGGTCGTTATACCATACCTTATGAATACCGATATCATTAAAAAAGATCATAGAATCTCGGACATTAACATTGGTAATATCTGCGAAACTTAATTCTTGAATTTCTCCTTTGTGATAAACTTTATGTGTGCCAGAAGCATCAAGATAATAGGCAAATCCATTTCCGACACGGATATTCGAAACTTGTTGGTCTTCTACATCTAATAATTCTCCGGCATCAAATACGGCAAAAGTACGGGTATTTGGATCGTTAAAGGCGATAATATCTTGACCAGCGACACATGCTGAAGGAAAGTTTGAACTAAACAGTTCGTAAAATTGACCTCGCCAGAATCCTTGGTATGTTCCAATATTATCAACGAAAACAAATGTATTTGCACCTACTTTTTGCTGATCTACTTGGTAGTCACCAACGACCATCATTAATTCGTGAACCTCGTTATTGTAGTAGTATTTTAAATAATTACCAATTTGATCATGCCAGAGCACCAAACTATCATTCATAGCATATGATTTGGCGCTCGAGGTTAAAATGTGCGGCTTTCCTTTGTCGAAAACTCTTAAAACTGTAGCCGTTTGCACAAGCAATAAATTATCCGAAGGTGTTATGCTTGTATGCGTTTGGGCAATCATATTGTCTTCCCCATTATAATTGACAATAATATCTCCTTTGTTGTCTACATATGCGATATAAGTGTTACCAATATGCAATTCTTTAACCTCGAGGTAGTAAATCTGTGAAAATACACCATTGTCAAATTTATAAAGGCGGTTATTTACATCACTAAAAGCTGTGAGGTTCTGCGAGATAAGTGTATTAGAAATACACATCGTTGTAACAAGTATGAAGAAGGTCTTGAACATATATTCTAACGGTACAAAAAAAATGCCACCCTACATGGATGGCATTTAAACGTATAACTCTTAAAATTATTTTTTCGCTTCCATTTCAATCGCCATTTCTACAGCGTTGTAAACGTTGGCAATAGATCCAGTTTTACAAAGTGCCTGGAACGGAACTTCAACATCGTCCCCAGGTCTAGGAGTAGTCATTTCACTAACATCCTGTCCTGAAGCTAAAATGATGTCTTTAATTTCAATCATTGTAAGCTTAGGGAAATATGATTTAAGTAATGCAGCAACACCAGTAACCATTGGAGCAGCCATTGATGTTCCCTGTGTAGTTTCATACTCACTTTGAGGTACAGTAGAATAAATTTCTAAACCTGGTGCGTATATATCAACTAGCTCAGAGTTCCAGTTAGAAAATGAGGCAGCAAGACGTTTTTTGTAACGCGTAGAAGCTCCAACTTCGATCCAATTGGTGAATTTCTCACTCATTGAATCATATTTGGGAGATGGAAAGTTATCTTCTTCTCCGATATCTTTTCCATCATTACCTGCAGCGTGTACTAATAAAACCCCCTTTTCTTCTGCATAACGAATAGCAGCAATAACTTCTTCTTTGTAAGGAGAATATCCTTTACCATAAGACATGTTTACTACTTGGGCTCCGTTATCAACGGCATATCTAATTGCTAAAGAAACATCTTTGTCGCGCTCATCACCATTAGGAATAGTTCTGATTGACATGATTAAAACATTGTCAGCAACTCCATCATTTCCGATTCCGTTTCCTCTTGTCGCAGCGATGATTCCCGAACAGTGAGTGCCGTGCATTGCATCCGGACCTTCAACGTCGTTATTTCCGTAATTCTTATCATTGAAATCAGAAGGGTCATCTCCAATAATTTCACGTGCGTTAAAATCTGCATTATAGTTAAAATCTAATTGACCTTGAAAATACTCAACATATGATTCAAGAGTTTCGATAGATAAACCGCTTTTGTTGTACTCATAAATTAGTCCTGCATCACCAGCTAAATCACTAGTCTTACTCTTTTTTAATTTCTTAAGTTGCTTCTGTGTGTATTCACCACCAAAGTGCTTCTTAAGTCTTGTGTCAGACTCTTTAGCTTTTTCGTAAAGGTCATTGATGATATCTAACGTTTTTTGAGCATCTTTTCTTTTGCCTTCAACTTTTTCACGAAGAGTCTTGTAGTAGTCATATTCTTCTTTCTCTTCATCATTTAAGTCTGCGTAGCTTTTACCAGCATACTTCTTGTCAAGTTGAGCATATAAACGCGTAACTTCTAGTTGCTCATCATTTACGTTTTCACCATCAGGATTCCCTAAGAAATTCCACCCGTGAACATCATCAATGTATCCATTTTTATCATCGTCAATTCCGTTGTCTGGAATTTCATCTGTATTTGTCCAAATTTTACCTTGTAAATCTTCGTGCTCAATATCAACACCTGAATCTATCACCGCAACAACAACTGTTTCGCATTTACGCCCAGCTAAAAGCTTGTCATAAGCCTTGTCTGTGGACATTCCGAACTTAGCTCCGTTATACCAATTCAATATTTTTTTGTCAACTTCTTGTCCAATCGAAACGTTGGCAGCAAGCAACAACGCAAAAATTGAAATCACTGTTCTTTTCATTCTTATCATTAATTTTAATGGTTAACGTAAAAGTAGTATTATTTCGGAGTTGGAAAAGGTATTAATTGCATAAATGGTGATAATTCAAGATGATCGAACTAAATATGATTTAAATTTGTTAAACCAATTGGCTTATTTGTACGTCTATTAATAAAACAGCAGGTGAAAAGAACGCTACTATTACTCAGTCTACTTTTAAGTTTCTTTGCTTTTACACAGCAAGAACAACGATATGGGGTTTGGTTCAATGAATATTCTTCTAAATCGCCAGAAGTGGTAACTAATTTTGCTGTTAAGGGAGATCTAGACCGATTAAAACAAAACCAACGTGTATTTTATAAATATTCTGCCGGTGGTTGGCATCATATCCGATGTACCTCTGATGAGATAAAAACTTTAATCCACGAAGGGCTGGTATCCCAAATCTTTTTTGCTCCATCAAAACCAGCACTTTTAGGGGATACGTTGAGGGCAGTTCAAAACATAGATTCAGTTCACCAAGGTGAATTTCCATTAATTGATTCGCTTACAGGTCGTGATATTATTATTGGATATATTGATAGTGGACTTGATTATAATCACGAGGATTTTAAGAACGAAGATGGTTCTACCAGAGTTCTTTATTATTGGGATCATTCATTACCGGTTGATCCGTTGCTCACTCCGACTAAATATGGATATGGTCAATTATGGGACAGTACGCATATCAATGCTGGAACATGCCTTTCTATTGATAATAACGCCCATGGAACTACAGTAACTGGAGCCGGAAGTGGAAATGGTAGAGCCGCGGATAAACATGCGGGTGCAGCTCCAAATACTGATATTATAATCGTAGAAACGAACTTTTCTTTAGCAAACTGGACACTTTCAATCGCTGATGGGATAGACTTTATCTTTAGTATGGCTGATACACTTGGAAAACCGGCAGTAGTCAATACAAGTCTGGGTGATTATTTAGGTTCTCATGACGGTCTAGATCCTGCTTCACAAGTAATTGACAGTCTATTAATGGATAAGCCTGGTAGAATAGTAGTAGCCGCAGCAGGAAACTCTGGAGCGCAAGGTGAATACCATATTAAAGCAAATTCAACGGCTACCGATACTACATTTACGTGGTATGAAGTAAATATGAGTTCCGGATTTGGTTATCCGGCCGTCTTTTTTGATTTATGGGCTGATTCAGCAAACTTCAATAATGTAGAATTTGCATTTGGAGCTGATAATCAAGCTCCTTTTGATTTTAGAGGAAGAACTGATTTCTATTCTATCGTACCTTATTTAGGGACTACGCAAGAGGATTCAATAATGGTGGCAGGGAATAAATTGGCACACATTGAATTTTACATGGAAGAGGTTAATGGACTTTATCATATCGAAACCATTATTACACCAGATTCAACAGATTATTTATATCGTTTTGAAACTAAAGGAGAAGGTGTTTACGATGCTTGGTCGGGCGCTTGGATAGGTTTGAGTGATATTAAAAACGACGGTATGCCAACAGTAGCGGAAATGCCAGAAATTGTAAATTATCAGTATCCCGATACTCTTGTAACTACAGTGAGTTCTTGGACTTGTTCGCCAAACGTTGTTACGGTAGGGAATTTTCGAGCAAGACATGGTTATGATGCTTATGACGGATCTTATGTTGTTCTAGGTGGTGATTCTCCCGGAAAATTGTCACCAAATAGTAGCAAAGGTCCAAATCGAGTAGGGCATACTAAACCTGATGTGGCGGCAACGGGAGATGGTTTACTTACTGCTTGCCCGCTATGGCTTCAAACGAGTTTAATGTCTTCGAATCCTACAATGTTGGATGTAGAAGGCCAGCATGTAAGAAATGGAGGAACATCTATGGCTTCGCCAGTAATCGCTGGAATTGCCGCCTTATATCTAGAAAAATGTAGTAGCGCCACCTATGCTGATTTTATAAATGATTTACATACCTATGCTTACGAAGATGGCTTTACGGATGTAACTCCCAATTTGGCATATGGATATGGAAAGGTCAATGCATTCCAATTGTTGATTACCACGAATTTTGAAGCTCACGTAACTGGAAATACGCTGATTTGTGAATTTCCTCAAATGGTTATGACAGTGGAGGATGATTTTTACTCTTACGATTGGAGTAATGATAGCACTAATTCAACTGTTTTAGTGAATGAAACGGATACTATTTGGGCAGTAGTTACCGATAGTAAAGGGTGCAAGGCAATTACAGATTCCCTAAATATGTTCAAAGGCGAAGTTCCAGAATTCCCAGTCCTAAATATTTTGGGAGGGGGAATAGTAACGGTACCTGCTGACGGATACATATGGTACTTTGAAGGTGATACTATTGATGGCGAAACAGAGCAGTTTTTAGATCCTGACACAACTGGTCATTTTTATGTCGAGGTGTATTCTGATGATGGGTGTTCACTGTTTTCTGATTCTATTTACATTGATTTAACGAACATTATTGAAATGGGGAAAAATGATTTCATCGTTTTTCCGAACCCATTTACAACTAACCTTAACCTTCTAAAAAATGATTTTTATGATGTGAATCTTGTCTTTACAGATATTCAAGGTAAAGTAATATTCTCCTACGATGATGTAAATTCCAATGACTTGTTCCTTAGCTTCGATTTATCTGACTTAGCTAATGGGACTTATTTATTAAACATCTTTTACGAGAATAATTTTAAGTCTGTAAAGTTGATAAAACAGTAGGTTTGTCGATAAACATACTCACGTCAGGAAAACATTTTCATTACATTTGTTCAAATTAAATTTTCAATGGAATTACAAGGTATAATCGCCATCTCTGGGAAGCCAGGCCTGTTCAAAGTTATTGCACAAGGCAAAAACAACGTTATTGTTGAATCTTTGTTAGATGGAAGAAGATTCCCTGCTTTTGCATCGGATCGGATTTCAGCATTAGATGATATTTGTATATATACTTATGAAGAAGATGTTCCACTAGGTGACGTCTATCAAAAACTGGCTGAAAAAGAAGATTATAAAAAGACCATTTCTCATAAAGAACCTTCAGCTAAGCTTAAGGAAAATCTTGAAGCATTTCTTCCAGATTATGATGAAGATCGCGTTTATGATAACGATATTAAAAAGCTCTTCCAGTGGTATAACTTATTAGTGGATAAGAACATTATTAAAAAAGAGGAAGAAAAGAAAGAGACGAAAAAGAAAGCGGCGAAGCCAAAAGCAGAAGTTGCTGAAGAAGAATAAATAACAATCCTGACCTAAGCCGTCAGGATTTTTTTTGAAAAAATTATGGAAACAACTATAAGTAGGATTTTTGTTGCGGATGATTTAGAAATTAATTCATGGGCAGATGTAAAGCCTTATTTCGATCAACTTTTAGAAGCTGAGTACTCTACACTTGAGGAGTATAAGCAGTGGTTAAAAAAGAACTCCGAACTTGAAGCAGTGCTTGAAGAAAACCTTGCTTGGCGATATATTAAGATGACGTGTGATACTACTGATAAAGAAGCCGCTGAATCCTATTCAACTTTTATACAGGAAATAAACCCACACATTTCTGAGGCGTCGAATAAAATCAATCAAAAGATAAATTCATCACCATTTAACGATCAGCTAACTGATCAGGCTCATCAGATATTTTTGAAAAAAGTCTCAACAGCTATTAAGTTATTTCGCCAAGAGAACATTCCATTAAATTCTGAGGCGCAAACGCTAGCACAAGAATATAGTGGTATTATAGGTGCGCAAACAATTACTTATAAAGGTGAAGAATACACCGCTCAGCAAACGGCTAAATTTTTGAAGGATCCTGATCGTGAAATCAGAAAAGAAGTATTTGAACTTCTCTATCAAAGAAGAGAGGAAGACATTGAAAAATTAGAAGATATTTTTGACAAGCTAGTTAAGGTTCGTCATAAAATTGCTTTAAATGCCGGCTTCGATAATTTTCGTGACTATAAATTCGAAGCAATGAATCGTTTTGATTACGATGTTCAGGATTGCTTGGATTTTCATGCGGCTATTGAAAAGAATATCGTGCCCATCTACAAGGAGATTCAAAAGAAGAAGCTTGATAAATTTGGGTTCGATAAATTTAAACCGTACGATTTGAGTGCAGATCCAGAAGGCAAAGCACCTTTGACTCCTTTCAAAGGAGGAGAGGAGCTACTAGATAAGACTGTAGAAGTATTCGAAAAACTTGACCCTTATTTTGCCGACTGTCTCAAAACTATGGATAAACTAGGTCATTTAGATCTTGAATCAAAAGTAGGAAAAGCACCAGGAGGATATAATTACCCGTTGTATGAGATAGGTATTCCCTTCATTTTCATGAATGCTGCTGGTACACCTAGAGACGTTATTACTATGATTCACGAAGGAGGTCATGCAGTGCATTCTTTCTTAACGCGCGATTTGGAGTTAACAGCATTCAAGAGCTTCCCTTCAGAAGTGGCAGAGTTAGCATCGATGTCTATGGAGCTACTTACCATGGATCACTGGGGGACTTACTACGCTCATGAGGCTGATTTAAAATGGGCTAAGAAAGAACATTTGGAGGATATAATAATGGTGCTGCCCTGGGTAGCTACTATTGACGCTTATCAACATTGGATTTATGAGAATCCGAATCATACAAGAGAAGAACGCAAAGCTTATTGGTTAAGCTTGGGAGAAAGATTTGGAACAGGTTTGACGGATTTTTCAGGGTATGAAAACCAAAAAGCCTATGGATGGCATAAACAGCTTCACTTATTCGAGGTTCCATTTTACTACATAGAGTATGGATTCTCACAGCTAGGGGCTCTTGGTGTTTGGAAAAACTCAATTGAGAACAAGAAAAAAGCAATTGAAGAATATAAGGCAGGTTTGGCTCTAGGGTATACTCAAGATATCAAATCTATTTATAAAGAAGCTGGTGTAAGTTTTGATTTCTCAGAAGAGAATATATCTAAACTTGCCACTGAGTTGGTAGGATATTTAGAAAAGCTTTAACTAAAAATCTTATTGTCTCAAGAAATAGGATTTATACTCTGAGCTAGTTAAAACTAGCGAGTCTTGCTATATTTTTCCTATATTAAATGAGGCAGTATCATTTTTCTCTTTCTCTATTAGTATTAATGAGTCTTGGGTCTAATTGAATTCCCATGTGCCAAACTTAGGGTCGTCGTTTAAATTGAATTTACCGGCTTGAGAAGATCCATCCTTATTAAATTCAAGGATTGCTGGTCCAAAGGACCACTCTTCTTTTCCTTTTTTATCTGACCTTTTCTTTTTCCATTTTCCAATGAGTAGATCGTTTGCATCGGAGCACGAAAAGAATAAAATAGCCAGTATTACAATATTTAGATATTTGGCCTTCATTTTACCCTAAAAATAAAGGAATAAAATAATCCCGCCAATCGGCGGGATTCTGATTTTTTAGTTTAAAATAACACCAAGCTTATTTTTCTTGGATTGCAAAACTTCATATGATTTTGCGAACTGAAGGATATTGTTGAGTACCTCTTTTTTAGGTTGAACTTCTTTTTTATCCTCGATTTTTAAGTTACTAGAGTACAATTTCTGCATAGGCAATGTTTGGTTTTTATTTCTTATGAAACGTGCCTATTTCTAAAATATTGTACTGCGTACGAAGAAAAATTAAAATTAGTTGGTTGTAATTGAAATATTATGTTTTTCAATCAGCTTTCTAAGGTTAATTAAAGCATAACGCATTCTACCTAAAGCCGTGTTAATACTAATATCGTCAGCTTCAGCTATGTCCTTAAACGACATACCTTTGAAAACACGCCTTCTTAAAACTTCTCTTTGATCTTCTGGTAAAAATTCAACTAGTCTTGTAACATCACTCTCAATTTGATCCTTAATCATATCATCTTGAATGTTCGAATCCTTTAGTTCTAAAACAGAGAAGATATTAAACTCAGGATTTTTTGAGCTTGATTCATAAATCATTGGCATCTTCTTGTTCTTTCTGAAGTGGTCAACAATTAAATTGTGTGAAATTGTTAAAACCCATGGAAGAAACTTTCCTTCTTCGTTGTAAGAACCGTTTTTAAGTGTTCTAATCACTTTGATAAATACTTCCTGGAAAATATCATTCGCCAAATCGCTTTCTCTAACCTTAGACATAATATATCCAAAGACACGATCTTTAGTTTGATTCAATAAAACTTCAAAAGCTTTATCATCTCCTGCTAAGTAATTTCTAATTAAATCTTGCTCTGTAAGTGCAATCTTTTCCATAATCTACCCATTTGCATTCGCCAGTAAATACGGGATTGGCGAATAGTTTTCATTTCAAAATTTTTAAGAGTAGATGTATGTATCTATAGATTATAGTTATTTGATTGCTAAGTCAAATATATAACATTTAACCTAAGATTCAAAATTCATTAACTTCTTCTTAAATTTGTCTAGCAAACGGTATTTCTTGTTGATTTAACTGTTTTAAACCCCCTTAAACCGAATAAATAGTGGAGAAAGAGATAGATATAAAAGGCGCTAGAGTTCATAATCTCAAGAATT
>JAKVAQ010000054.1 GCA_022447665.1 Crocinitomicaceae bacterium | reverse complement strand
GCAAATGAATGGAATAGCATCGGATTGGATTAGTCCAAAAGAACTCTCCTTAAAACAATGCAGGAGATTCATCTTTATAGGTAGGGATGAAAGAAGAAAAGGAATCATTGAACTCAATGAGGCAGTTAAAAATCTGGTGAAGGCCAATGCAGATTTTTCAGTTGATTTTATTGGGCCAATTTCGAAAGAACTGGAACAATTCGAGCAAGTAACTTACCACGGTGTCATAAAAGATAAAAATAAACTAATTGAGCTATTAGATAATTCTGATTGTCTATTATGTCCGAGTTACTCGGAAGGAATGCCAACGGTGATAGCAGAAGCTATGGCTAGGGGCTGTGCCATTATCGCTACCGATGTAGGAGCTGTATCACGCCAATTTGCAGAAAATGGTGTTCTACTTGAGTCATCTGATCCTAAAAAAATCTCCGATGCAATGCTCTATCTGATGAATAAATCCCCTGAGGAGTTTCTTGAATTGCGCAAAAAATCAATAAAAAAGGCTTCAGATGAATTCACCTGGGAGAGAATAGTTCAGACAAAAATTGAACAGTTCAAGAAGATATTAAATTCTGAACCTATCTAAGGACAGCTCCTAAGTCTTTCTCTAATTTACCCCTGATACCAGACATAATACTATCAACCTGTTCATCTTGTAATGTATTCTCATGGTCTTGGAAATAGAAAGAAACTGCGTAGGATTTTTTTCCTTTATCTAAGTTTTTTCCTTCATATACATCAAAAAGCCCAACTTTCTTAAGTATTACACTATCAGTTGACTTAGCGATTTTTCTGATTTCTGAGAAGTTTACGCTTTCATCTAGCAGAAGTGAGAAGTCACGTCTTACAAATTGTGTTTTTGGAAGTGCCTTGTATTGAGTTATAGACTTATTCGCACACTCAATTAGTTTCTTCCAGTTCAGTTCTGCGTAATATACTGGATTCTTCACACCATGTTGCTTTAGCATCTTCTTACTAACCGTAGAGAGGCTTCCTAAATTAATTTTTCCCGTTTTTACAGTGATCGATCCTTCTTCATTAGGTTCAGAATATTTAGGTGATCCAATTCCCAGTTTTTCACATAGTGCTTCTATAGTGCCTTTCAAGTCATACAGGTCGGCTTTTTCTTTTCTAGAACTCCAGTTTTCTTCCTCTACTACACCTGTTTGCCAAATTCCAATTACTTCGTTTTCAACGTAGTGATTATTCACAAACATGTATACCTTACCGAATTCAAACAATTTTAAATCAGGAAACTGTCTATTCTGGTTATGGCTAATGCTTGCCAAACCTCCCGATAAAAGTTCCATGCGCATATGCTTAAGTTCTCTACTCAAAGGGTTCAAAAGTTCAACTGCCTTATCGGCGTTATCATAACGTGTAAGAGAGTTGTTCATTATTTCTGCGAAGCCATTGTCAGCGAGGAAATTTGCAGCTCTATTGTATAGCTTTTCTTTATCGGGATTTGGTCTGAGTGTGATGGAAGAGTTCAGTTTTTCTGGCAATGGAATATTATTAAACCCATAAATCCTTAGGATTTCTTCAATTACATCTATCTCTCTTGTAACATCAACTCTATAGGTTGGTACTTTTACTACCCAACTTTCTTCACTATCAGAGACTACTTCAAATTCGAGTTCATCAAGAATTTTAGCAATAGTTTCTTCGGGAATTTCGTACCCAATAATTTTTCTAATTTGATCAAAATGAACTTCAATTTTAAGAGCATCGGCTATTTCTCCTGTTGTCACTTGACCCTCTAAAGTTCCTCCCGATATTTCGAGAATTAGATGTAGAGCTCTTCTCATGGCATAATCCACGTTTTGAGGGTCCACACCACGTTCAAATCTGAAAGATGAATCTGTACTTAAGCCGTGTCTCTTTGCCGTTTTTCTAACTGTAACAGGGTTGAAATATGCTGCTTCAAGAAAGATTGATTTTGTTGATTCTGATACTCCAGAATCTAATCCTCCAAAAACTCCTGCAATACACATTGGCTCGTTCCCATTCGCAATTACTAAGTCATTATTATCAAGTTCTCTTTCTGTCTCGTCAAGAGTTACAAACTTTTCTTCATTATTTGCTGTACGAACGATGATTTCGTCCTTTACTTTTTCCAAATCAAATGCATGTAGGGGTTGACCTGTTTCAAACAGCACATAATTTGTGATATCTACAATCGCATTAATCGATTTTTGACCAATTGAATTAAGTGCGTTTACCATCCACTCAGGGGTTTCAAGACTGTTGATGTCTTTAATTATTACCCCAGAGTAATAAGGACATTTTTCAGTATTCTCTACACTTAATTTGAATGAGTTGTGTTGATTTATATCACCCTCATAAGAAGCTGGTATTTTTAAGGATGCTTTTCCGTTGTTGAGTACATTAATGGCTGCTTTTAAATCACGCGCCACACCAAAGTGGCCTAAAGCATCGGTTCTATTCGGAGTTAAACCAATTTCGAATACTGTATCCGAAGAAATATTAAAATGCTCAGCTGCGGGTTGCCCTACCTGAGCATCATTAGGTAAAACCATAATACCGTCGTGATCATCCCCCAAACCTAATTCCACTTCGGAACAAATCATACCGAATGATTCAACACCTCGAATTTTAGCTTTTTTGATTTCGAATGATTCTTCTGGACTAGGGTAGAGCGTACTTCCTACAGTGGCCACAAGTACCTTTTGACCTTTATCTACATTGGGAGCACCACACACTATTTGCAACGTTTCTGCAGCACTCACTTTAACCTTTGTCACATTAAGTTTATCGGCATTTTCATGCTTTTCCTTTTCAATTACTTCGCCGATTACTATTCCTTCTAACCCACCTGGTATAGAGTGTACCTGCTCTATTCCTTCCACTTCAAGTCCTGTATCAGTAAGAAGTTTCGAAACTTCATCTGCTGGTAAGTCAATATCGATTATGGTTTTAAGCCAATTGTATGATATATTCATTGTTCAAAGGTTAATTCGGCAAAGTTAGACTTTTACTATGATTCGTTGTTGGTTACGGTAATCATTTTTCAAAAAAATAAAAGTTATTAAAACTAGAATATTCTAGGTTGAAAAGGAGTACTTTTAATGTCTACTTGGCATAATTTTAGATAGTTGAAATTTTAGTTTTGAAACTTAGCAAACACATATTAGGTCTTAGTATTCTGATTCTCGTTCTAGGGATGTCATTTACTGGGATTGATGGAGCAAAAAAGCCGTTGAAGGTGAATGCAAAGAAGATGCTAGATCGTCATAATCATTATCGTGAAGCTCTTGGTGTTGCTCCAATGAATTGGTCAGAAGATTTAACATCTCATGCTCAGTTTTGGGCGGATAGTTTGGCGATTTCATGTGCCTTCGAGCATCAAGATGGGCATTACGGCGAAAATATTTTTTGGACTACCATCAAGAATAAAGATGAGAAAGATGTAGTAGATTATTGGGCGCGGGAAAAAAAATATGTTGATGAAAAGAACCTAATTTACGATGAGGAGGAGAGTAAAAAGTATCGTCATTATTCTCAAATTGTATGGGAGAAAACAACTAGC
The DNA here is from genome assembly GCA_022447665.1 of Crocinitomicaceae bacterium. GTDB lineage: Bacteria > Bacteroidota > Bacteroidia > Flavobacteriales_D > Crocinitomicaceae > JAKVAQ01. The sequence continues at coordinate 17,129 of JAKVAQ010000054.1, read as the reverse complement.
ATGGGTGCAGCGAGACAGCGTTGCCCTAATGGAGATGAAATATGGGTTTGTGTCTATTCACCTAAAGGAAATATTCATGGTGAGCAGATTTACACTCCTCAACCTCAGAAAAATTGACCGAATCCGAAGACTATTCCGTTTTTAGAAAAATCAGAAACATTCCCTGCAAAATCAACACGAAGAATAGTATTGTATGCTATTCGACTATGGATTCTGAGACCTGCACCAAGGTATAAGTGTTTTTCAGAATTTGTAATGATCTCTTCCAAAGGAACACCTGGAGCTCTGAGGGTTCCAAAATCGGCAAATCCAACTGTTTGAAGATAAAAGTATTTATGTCTCCAAACGGTATGTCTGTATTCAAGATTTGTCACCAATTCCGCTGTGCCTCTTTCAATTCTATTTCCAATTCCTCGAACATTAATAAAGCCGTCTAAAACAAATGGTGCAAAAGGACTAAAATTGTTTGAGGATATTCCAGCACGCTGATGTAAAGCTAGGTTTCCTCTTTTTCCGATCATCTTGTAATAATTGAAGTTAAATGTACTTTTGAAGAATGATGCTTCGGGAAAACCATCTGTCTGGATCGTTTCTGCGTATAGTTCAGATTTAATTCCTTCTATACGTTCAAAATGATACCGTAATTTTCTGTATTGTGCAGCTGCTCTAATTTGGTACTTAAAAAAAGAAAACTCAGTACCCGGAAGTCCTAAATCTGCAGTTCCTAGTTGTTCATAGGTTTCGTACATCAGCATTCCACCTAAATTGAACCTGATGTATGGAGTTAAGGAATAGAATAGACCTGCGGAGAAGTTATAGTTGTCAAAGTTAAATTCGGCTGTGGTATCCTGAAAATAAAGCGGTTCGACTGTGGAATATTTCGTTAATGAAAATTCGTGTCCTGTTTTTCTTCCAGCATGACGCGGAGCAGTATTGAATATAAAAAATGAATGACGATCATACCACAAATATTTTGCTCCCAAAGACTGTCCTTTTCCTAAAAAATTGATCTGGTTTCCGCCAAGTTCCAACTGCAATTGATCTTGAAATCCACCGATTGAAATAATCGGGTAGAGATAGGTGGCCTCTTTAATTCTGTAGGTAACTGAGTAATCTCCTGATTCAAGTGCTTTGTGCTCGGCTTCTACTTGAAAAAATAGATTAAGGTCTTTGATTAGGTTAACATCTCTTTCAATCTGATCCAGATCTAAGGTGTCCCCAACTTTTGTTTCTACTATTCCTTCGAGAAAAGCTTGTCTTGTTTTACGGAGGCCTGTGAAGTTTATTTCAGAGACTATTTGTGCACTTGAATCAATTGCGCATAATAAAAGGATGATTACGAGACCTAATCTTGTCACTTTATTTCGTCAAGAATTTAAGACCTAAGTTAAAGGTATTCCCCAATCCTGAGTTGACTCCCCTCCAGAAATTTGTGTAAAGTAGTTCAATATTTAGTTGAGGAGTAAAATTGTATTTAAACCCTAGACCAGATGCAGTATAGTTCATTGGAACAACCCAATCATTAATAGTAGGATCCTGCGGACTAATATTATTGGTTAGTCTCGGAACGTGCTGCGTCATTGCGTATAGCGTAATTTTATTCGTTGGGAAGTAGCTGAAAAAGACATTCAACGGAATATCCACATGTCCGATTTGATTTGCATTTTTCTTGAATCTAAACCAAAGGTCTATTTCAGCGAAAAGTTGAAATTTGCTAAATGTCTTCGTGTAGAAAAACTGGTTCCACCACGTATACCTATCCCAATTGGCCCAGCCTAAAGAGTTTTCACCAGCAGGATCCGTAAAGCCTTCAGGATGCTTAATTGTAGGCACCATAAAAGTTGATTGGATAGTAAAATCTTTTACCGCTTGGAAGGGTTGAGCTCTCAAACGAATTCCCACAGCGCTTAATCCAAATCTAGTTGAGTCGTTATTCTGAAAAGAAAAGGCCCTAAAGGTTCCTGCAAAGTCCTCATTAGAATTTCTAGCACTTCCGCTAAAATTTAAATCTACACCTAAGTTTAAGCGGCGATTTTTTGTTATTCCTACGGTATATTGAAGAAGATGCGTAGTAAATGTCCCACGATAACCATTAAAGTCATTGCCCAACCAATTTGACTGTGTCTCGGTGTAGATCGTATTGAAGGTAGTAAAATCCATTTGCTTATACTTCAATAACGAACCCGCAGTGAAGGTTTGAAGATTAGTTTCTGATTCATCCTTATCATTCGGTATTTCTTTTTCAGTTACAGTCGGTACACTTTCAATATTAGAGTCTGAGTTATTGTTAACTATGCTGTCCTGTTTCGGGGCAATTGTGGAAAAAGCGAATTGATTCATTTTCTTTTGAATCGGAGCATTTGTTTCATTTAAATTCCAGTCATACGGATAATAGCGAACCTTATTATTTGTAGGTAAAGGTTCATCTCTATACTTATTGATGTATTCGATCACATCATGCTTGTTCTTGCCAAAATCACCTTGAAACCATTCAAATATCTGTGAAATATAATTGGTCCCGTTTTCTTCGTACACAAATCCATCTCGGTTCAATCCTGCTTTGGTTTGAGCTTCTAATTGCTCGTCAAGTTTATCTGGTGTATAAGCGAAGTTGGTTATAGGAGGACATCCTTTCGCCCCGCAAACTAAAGCAAAGTGAATACGAGGATCATTATATTTTTTTCTTAGAATTTCGTTCTCAATGTAGTCTAGCGAAGTGAGTTCATTATTTAATACTAAGTTCTTACCAGTAAAAAAATCAATCAAGTCTGTAGGCTGTTTGATTTCACCATAATTTTCAATCACTTGATAAATTACAAATATGTTGTAGACATTGATTAGGTAGGCTTTTTCTTCTTCTTCAGAATATGCACTTGTTCCTAAATGATCAACAAGGTCATTAATAACTCTTTCATTCATTTTTACTGCCTTGTAATTTACTTTACCATCAATTACATACGTCTTAAAAAAATCGTCTGCAGATTTATAAAAGTCCTCGAGCCCGAATGATAAAGATGATAGTGTTGTTAGTGCAACTATTAGAAGAATCTTTTTCATGACTTATAACTTGTTTTAGGCGTAACTTCTAACATATTGGCCTTTTGTGCTTTATTCCAATGTAATATAGAGCTAATAAAAACAAATCCATAACCAAACATTAAAAACAGCGTTAGTGGCATTATTCCAAAATCATTATAAGCTATAGCCTGCATAAAAGCGTAAACTGAATAGAAAAACATTCCACCTTCAAGAATTGTGACCGGACTCATCTTTTTTACATTATAGATGTTTTTAGCCCAACCTTTATGCTGTTCAACATTATACTTAGGCGTTCGAACAAACGGAGTTTTTCTCCCTATATAACCCTCAAATACAGCCAAGGCATTGTGCATAGCTAGGCCCATTGAAATGGCTAAAAACACAGGAAATTTCCAAAGAAAGTTTACCGCATATTCCTGCTTAGGTTTTGTACTTAAGTAAGAAGTAAAATAGAAGAGTGCTAGAATACCCCAACTAATGGCTAGAACTCCTGATAGTCTGAAAATGAAGTGGTACTCAGGAAATACTGGCTTAATTACTATTACGGGAATTGTAAGAAGCGACATCAAAAGAATTGCAAGGAAAATGGTGCTGTTCATTAGATGAAAAGTAGCGTGAATTTTGGATATGAATCCAAGAGATTTTGAACGCCAGACCTTACCAAGATTTTTTCTAACACAAGACGCAGCACCCTTATTCCATCGAAACTGCTGTGCCTTCAGTGCATTCATTTCCATTGGCAATTCAGAAGGTGATTCTAGGTTTTCAAGGTAAAGAAATTTCCAACCTTTGAGTTGAGCCCTATAACTTAGGTCTAGGTCCTCTGTAAGTGTGTCAGCTTCCCATCCACCAGCATCCAGTATACAAGATTTTCTCCAAATCCCTGCGGTTCCATTGAAATTAATGAAATGCTCTTGTGCATTTCTTCCCACTTGCTCAACTGAAAAGTGAGCGTTTAAACCAAAAGCTTGCATTTTGGTGAGAAGTGAATAATTTTCATTCGTATATCCCCAACGTGTTTGAACAACACCTACTTTTTCGTTTTTAAACTCCTTGATTGTTCTTTTAAGAAAGTCTGATTTCGGAAGAAAATCGGCATCAAAAATAGCGATGAATTCTCCTTTGGCTATTTCTGTACCAAATTTCAAGGCTCCTGCCTTGTAGCCAGTTCTTTTTTCGCGTCTTATATGATGTGCGCTGAATCCGGCAGCTTTTAGCTCAGCAATAATGTTGGCTGATAACTGAACTGTTTCATCAGTTGAATCATCGAGTAATTGAATTTCTAATTTATCCTTAGGATAATCCAATTCTGATACGCTTTTTAATAAGCGCTCTACAACATAATATTCATTGTAAATAGGGAGTTGTACAGTAACTTTGGGTAATTCTGAATCCAATTCCTTGGCCTCGTTGTACCTCTTTTTATTTCTCCAGTAAGAAATCACTAGAGAAAGTTGCACCAAGCTGTATAGAAAAATGAATCCTAAACAGAGCGCAAAACCTATTAATGTAGAAATGTACAGCATCGACTCCACTGAAGTCGATCAGCAAAAGTAAACCTTACAATTACTTATAATAATTCTTCGATGATTGTATTTGTATCTTCACCACGGTGAATAAGGGCAAGGATGCTTTCTACATCAACTTCATCTAAATCATTGTATCCAATACCTACAGCAATTCTTTCAAGAATAGCGAATTCAGCATCTTCAACTTTACCGTCTGCAGCGACCATTTGAACCAAATTTACCATTTGTTCAAATCTTTCAATTCTACTTACAGGAGGTGTGATTGGGTATTCCTCAGGTTTTTTAATGATAGCTTTTGTTTGCTCATCTGAAAGTGCAATTTTTCTACCGATCTTGTGTAATAATTCAATCTCTTCTTCGCTAATTACACCATCACTTTTAGCAATCATTACCATGTTACGGAAATGGCTAATGTCTTGTTTTCTTTCGCCTGTTAGGAATATCTCTGCAATTGACATAGTTGAATATTTTGCTGCAAAAATAGAGTATAATTCAAGAATGACGTTCTGAATAGAGTATTTTTTTGATCATTCATTATTCTTTCGAATTAGGCGCAAGCACAACAAAAATCAATAAATCGCGTACACTCATCCAGTGCAAAAAAAGTTTTTTTCGGGGTTATTTTTAATACTAATCTTGAACCTGATCATCAAGCCGTTATATATTTTAGGTATTGATGCTGAAGTTCAGAATAGATTGGGTGCGTCGTTGTACGGAAATTATTTTGCGTTACTCAACTATTCGCTATTGCTTAATATTCTGAATGACCTTGGTCTTTCAAATTATTTTACGCGAAAAATAGCCAACGAGAAGAGTGCTTCAAATCCTGATTTTTTCTCCATTTTAGGAGGAAGGATTCTTCTTTTTTTGATATATGCGGCCATAACATTAGGAATGGCTGCTGGGTTTGGTTTTGTTCAAGGGGATTTATCTATACTCGCTGTTCTTGTGTTGAATCAGTTGTTTGTGGCATCAATACAGTACGCTAGAGCTACCTTATCTGGTTTACTTCGATTCAAGACTGATGCGGTTTTTTCCATTTTAGATAGATCTTTATTGATTCTGATGTGTCTTTATTTATTATGGGGAGGAGGAGAAATTTCAATTTGGGCCTTTGTACTCGCTCAAAGTGTAGCTTATGGTTTTACAGCTATTCTAGCTATTGTTTTGGTACTTCCACACACCAAGGGCAATCGTACTATACGTGATTTTAAGGGATTCAAATCGATACTTAAAAAGTCTATGCCGTATGCCTTATTATTCTTACTCATGATGCTTTACACGAGGGTAGATGCCATTATGATTGAGCGGATTTCAACGAATGGAGATGAGGCCGCAGGTTTTTATGCACAAGGTTATCGTTTTTTGGATGCTATTAACATGTTTGCGCTCTTATTTGCAGGACTTCTTCTGCCAACTTTTTCAAAACTATTATCAGAGAAAACTGAATTAGAGCGTTTTTTGAGAATAGGAGGGAAGCTTTTAATTCCGCTAGGTTTTACCGTAGGTATTATTGGTTTTGTGAATGCTGAAGCTATTTTGAATTGGCGATATGAAGGATTGGTAGGACACGACAGTGTTCTTTCATTTCAATTTTTGATGCTCAGTTTTGTGCCCATGTGTTTTACTTATTTGTATGGTACACTTCTCACTGCCAATGATAGTTTGAGAGCACTCAATATCATGGCTTTTACTGCACTACTTTTAAACGTAGTTTTGAATTATGTACTGATATCAGCTTATGGATTTTTCGGTGCTGCTTTAGCGACACTATGCACGAGTAGTTTTGCTGGTTTGATTCAATGGGTTTTGAGTAGGCGAATTCTGGAAATTGGAGTAGGTTTTAATGTCTGGATCCGCATTCTTCTTTCAGCGAGTATTACAGCTTTAATTGCCTACGCTGTACAACATTATCTTGACCAATTTAGTTTATTGGCGAAACTAGGTATTGAAAGTGCCTCGGCACTTATAGTGCTAGTACTTCTAAAAGTTTTTGATTTAAAGGATGTTAAACTCGTTTTGAGTTCTAGATCTACCACGTAAAAATAAATAGAGCTACTCCAAGGAGAATAGTTGTTGCAACCAATCCTTTGGTGAATTGATACATGCTCCATCTAAAATTCACAAAATAGAACAAAAACATGTTCGGTATAAGACACATGATCAGAATATCTTGCTGAATCGAAGAATAGGGATTCAGCATTTCTTTGGCATGTTCAATTAGGGAAGGGGCTTTTCCAATGTAATAGGAAATAATAAATCCTAAGAACGGAAGCAAGCAAGCAGCAATGATTCCGATATATGTTTTATCCGCTTTTTCAAAAAAGGTCATGGTACAAATTTAAAACTTCCATTTATTTATGTCCCCCAAACTTGAATGCGCAGTCATATCAAATTGGGTAGGAACAATTGAAATATAACCCTCGCTTAGTGCATGAAGGTCGGTGTCATGAGCGTTATCAGACTCTCTAAAGTTACCAGTTAACCAAAAATAATTACGTCCAAAAGGATCTTCCCTTTTGTCGAAAGAGTCTGCCCAAAAAGCTACACCTTGTCTGCAAACTTTAACTCCTTGTATGTTTTCAGCAGGTATGTTCACATTTAGGCAAGTATGGTTTGCCATTCCATTTTCCAATGCTTGTTGAGTAATATTTCGAACGTAGTCTATTGTATGTGAAAAATCGGCATCTGGAGCATGGTTTAGAAGTGAAAAACCAATTGAAGGAATGTCTTCAATTGCCCCTTCAACGGCCGCAGACATTGTACCTGAGTAAAGTACATTTGTGGCTGCATTAGATCCGTGATTAATGCCGCTTACTAATAGGGTAGGGCGTTGTTTTAACACCTCATAAATAGCCAATTTAACGCAGTCAACTGGTGTACCGCTACACGTATAAGCTTCGTGGTTTGAAAATAGATCAGATTTCTTCAGTCTTAGAGGGTGATTGATAGTAATGGCATGCCCCATACCACTTTGCGGCTTATCGGGAGCCACAATTACAATCTCTCCGAGATCTTCAACTGCTGAAACTAAGGCAGCAATTCCATTTGCAGAAATACTGTCGTCGTTCGTTACTAAAATTAAAGGTTTATCACTCATTTAAATATTTTTTACCAGCTACTTCCTGATCCGCCACCACCAGTACTTCCACCACCGTAAGATGACCCTCCACTGTAAGAAGATCCTCCTCCCCATGAGCCTCCGCTTGAAGACCCGCTGCTGCTACTTGAAGATCTTTGCAACTTAGGTATGGTATAGGTGCTAATACTTACGTGACCGCAGTTTTCGCATTTATGTTTTCTCTCTCCAGTTCCGGTACTCGTGTAAGTAGGTGAAGAAATTGTTTTGTCGTATACTTTCCAATATGTCTTGGCTTTACAGCTCGGACATTTTCTGTATTTGGAAAACCATTTTTTATACGCTAGAATTAACACGTCACTTTTATCATCGGCTATCCAAACATCGTAATCAATGGACTTCACGTGTTCTTCTGAAACTTGTCCTTTAGATAAATATTCATCCTCCTCTTCTTCACTTAACTTATGCATTAGAACACCAGTTTTCTTTGAAACACGGATTGTATTTCTCCATCTATTCATTAATGATTTATTTACAAAAAGTAACAGCAAGAATGGAACAGGGAAGAGTATTGGGAAAATAAGTAAGGTCCATAGCTTAAGTGTATGGTACTTCTTATGATGGTTTTTAATGAATAGGGCGATAATTAAGAAAATCAACCATAATCCTACTAGGGCACCTGTTATTCTTAAATAAACTTGCATGAAATCTGACTTCCAAAAAGGCGTACTCTCGTAATAATAATCATCATCGTCATCACTATAATCGACGTAAGTATCCTTCGCATATTCAGGTGGTGCACCATTTAAGGCATCATAAACCGCCTGCATCCCTCTAATCATACCCGTTGAATAGTCATCTCGTTTGAAATATGGAACCATTTCCTCTTGTTGGATATCATAGCAAAGAGCATCAGTTAAAATGATTTCGGTTCCTCTTCCCGTAATAAATTCAACTCTACGTGCATCATGTACCAAAAGAATTAAAAGACCATTATCGGCACCTGCTTGTCCTATTCCCCAATGTTCAAAAAGGTCATTTCCAAACTCTCTAGGGTTGTTATCTCCAATTGAATTGAGACAGACTATTGCTGTTTGATAACCATTTTTCTTTTCCAGTGCTGTAATCAATCCATTTAACGTGTCGATCGCCTCGGGAATTAGCATTTTGTGTGGATCGTTGACATTAGTATTGTCTAATTCACGTATATTTTCTACATCCTCAACTCGCGATATCGTTTGGTCTAAAATTCCTTCAAAAGCATCATCAATTTCTGAAGGTAAAAAACCGGACCAGTATCGATCAACACCAATTACATCATCCATAGGAAGTTCATCGTTTGATGAAGGAGTATTGCCTAAGGCTAAGAGCTCTCCGTTGCTTGGTAATATTTCGTCTGGGTATTCACTTGTTAGGCCCGAAACATCATCTCCAGTACGATTAGGGTCGTATTGAACTTGTTCAAAGATTAAACCTCCAAGTTTTGAAATTGAGACGAAGCTGCCGGTACCTTCAGCTCCTTCAAATAGATGGACGTCTATAATATTTTGACGTATGGCTTCAACAGAATCTTTATCGTAAAATGGTTCTATTTTTGAACCAAATCGGTAGGTGATATCTTTTTGGTCGAGTACCAGTAATTGAAAGACATATCGACCTTCAGATTTTCTTTCTAAATCCCATAACTCAACACATCTATCAGCGAATTCATCAATATCGGAAGGATCTCTAATATCATTTAAACGAACAACTACAGGCTCAATATAGCGTGGATAAAAGTAAGTTGCTCTTGAACCATGAACGTTATCTATCCATTCGTCGCTAATACCATTTTGAGGGTCAACGACGAAGTCAGTTTTGTTGAATTTAGGTTCCTTTAATTGGTCTGGACTTAGGGCTTGTCCGAAGATGAAACTAGCTTGTAAACCAAGTAATAAGATAAAAAGTTTACTTTTCATTGAAGTAGGGTTTTATGTCGTAACTAGGAAAATCGTCCTTGTTTTTCTTCACTAAAATATTATACTCTTTTACAGCAGCATTATAGTTTTTCTTTTCAAAAGCTATTCTATTCTCAGAACCTTCAATTTGAATTAGAAGTTTCTCTGTAGCAGATTGGTTACCGTATTTTTTTACAGATGATTTTAATTCTTGAATTTTTGTAGCCAAGTCATTTTCGAGATTAAATCGTTCTTCACCACTGGCTTTGTCAATTTTATCCTGTAATGCTTTAATGGATTGGTTAATGATTTCTACCTCTTCATTTGAGGTTTCGACCGCATCTATAAGGTCGGGAATTAAACTATTTCTTCTTGTGATTTGTACCTGTACAAGGTCCCATTTTTCATTCACTTCTTCCTCCGCAACGATTAGTCTATTCTCAATAGCTTTGTTTTCTTTTGTTTCAGTTGTTGAGTTTAATACGAGCAAGAGTGCAAGTAATGCGATAGCTCCAACAACAACGGCTATGATAATTTTTTTGTTTGATTTACCTTCTTTGCGAAGTAATTTCTGCTTTTTATTTAATGTGCTAAGCACGTTTACTGCCATTTGATCTTTTGGATCCACAGCAAGTTCTTTTCGCGCATGGTATTCGGCTTTTTCAGCATTTTCACTATTTCCATCTTCGAGCCATAACATTAAGTGAGCTTTGGCTAAAACAGCATTTCCGTTTTCGATATAAGGATTTATCCCAATTGCTTGATTTCCCTCTTCAATGGCCTGTTCAAAGTTTCTTGCAGCCAAATGATCGTCTGCCGATTTTAAATGTGTTTTTGCTTTAACGAGTAGCTTCTCCCATCCTTCAGAGGTAAGCCCCATACTAATAGCGAGTTCTCTTAACTCATCTAAAGTAAGTGGTCTTTCTTCAAGTCCTGTTTCAAGACTTTCTTGCGTTGCGGCTTTAGCTACTTGTTTAAGATGTTCTTTAAATTGTTCTTCTTGAATACTCATCGACGAATCGGCCTTTTAGGTAAAGCTAATTAATTTATCGGCTGCGGCATGCGGTGTGAGCAATCCATTTTTAACATCTTCCAAACAATCATCAAATCTTTTTTGCCATGCGGGATCGTCAAAATATGATTGTAATAATTGAGACTTAAAGGCTTCTCTTAACCAGTATTCTCGTTGATTAGTTCTGTTGGATGAGAAGTAGTTATTTGATGTTGTAGTTTTGACGTATTCCTCAACTATATCCCAGATTTCATGAATGCCGGAGTTTTCAATGGAGCTACAAATAGCTGTTTTAGATACCCAACCGCTAAGTGAAGGCGGAAATAAATGCATGGCCATTTTATATGCGCTAGCTGCTGATTTAGCTTTCGTTTTATTGTCTCCATCAGCTTTAGTAATCACCAAGGCGTCGGCCATTTCCATAATACCGCGTTTAATTCCTTGAAGTTCATCTCCGGCACCAGCCAACATTAGTAATAAAAAGAAGTCGGTCATTTGATGCACAGCAGTTTCTGACTGACCAACACCAACAGTTTCGATTAAAATCACATCAAATCCTGCAGCTTCACAAAGCAGCATGGTTTCGTGCGTTTTTCTTGATACTCCACCGAGAGAGCCCGAAGAAGATGTAGGTCGGATAAAAGCATTTTCATTAACAGACAGCGATTCCATTCTCGTTTTATCTCCTAGTATGCTGCCGCCTGATTTTTCACTACTCGGATCAATGGCTAAAACGGCTACTTTATGTCCTAGACTGATGAGGTGATTTCCAAATGATTCAATAAAGGTACTTTTTCCAACACCTGGTACACCTGTTATTCCAATTCTTATTGATTTGCCCGTGTAAGGTAGAAGTTGTTGTAGAATCTCTTGGCCCGAATCAATATGTGTCTTTTTTCTGCTCTCTAGAAGTGTAATTGCTTTACTCAACGCCTGTTTATCACCAGTAAGAATCCCCTTTGAAATATCTGAAGGATCAATGCCTTTTGAAAGTTCTTTCTTTCTTGCAATGATTTGCTGAATATTACTGGCTTTACTCTTTTTTGTCAAGGCTTGGAAGTTATTGAATCTTTAGCGCTCACAAACTTATAAGTATTTATCCAAGTTTGGTCCTGCACGTCGCGTAAAAGCTTGAATAAAGAGTCGCCATAGAAGTATTCTGTTAAAACATTCGTTACGCCATAATGTTTTTGAATGAATTCTGCTTGGTATAATGATGGTTTCATTTGGCCTTGACTCCATCCACGTTGATCATAACCGAAAGGACTTTCGTAAAATCTAATTTTCCACAAATCGTAGAATGGCTTGCAGTAATAGCCGTCAATTTTTTCATATTCGTTCATGATTAAAAAGCAACTATCTACTTTGTTAGCTTCAAATAGGTTTTCCTTGTTAGGATTTACGTTAAATTGAGGCCAATGGCCCATAGCGACGTACATAAAACGTTGTTCCGTTACCACTTGTGCACCTGTAATATGCTCTCCGGAAAAGTTAATGAAAGCATAAGTAGGTACTACTGAATGCGCCCCTGTAAAAAGACCTATGGCTAGTTCGGTTCTTTTAGAATAATTACCACCAATGGAAGCTCCAACAGACATGCATAAGATACCTGTGGCACATATGAGAAATATGACCTTGAATTGCTTCAACATTACCAATCAATCGATTAACCCAAAAATATCACTTTTTAAGTTATCCATAAATAATACGTGAAATGCTGGAATAAGGTTGTTAATCAACCTAGCCCTGGAGATTACATTGCAAGAAGTAAACCAATGTAAACAATATAGGTGCTCAGTAGAATAGCTCCTTTTAATCTTCCGATTTTTTTACCGATAACCATCATTGGAAGTATGAGAATGGCGATTCCTAAAACCCACCACATATCAAAGTCTAAAGTACCTTGTGAAACTGGAACAGGAACAAATGCCGCTGTAAGCCCAATGACAGCGAAAATATTAAAAAGGTTACTACCAATTAAATTTCCTATTGAAATGTCGGTCTCTTTTTTAAACGCTGCGATAGCCGAAGTAACCAATTCCGGCACAGAAGTACCAAATGCAACTACTGTGAGGCCAATAACTCTTTCTGACATTCCGAATGACTGAGCAATTCCAACAGCACCCTTCAGCATCCATTGTGAACCAAAGTATAAGGCTACTAGTCCGGCGAGTAGAAGTCCGGTACAGATAAGAGGGTTCATTGGTTTTGTGTGTTCGTCAACACCATCATCCACTTTTGTTTCTCTTCTAGAACGGCGTATAATCCAAAAAGTAAAGGCAATAAGAATAGCGAACATTAATGCTCCTTCCCATTGGGCGATGACTAAGTCTAGTGAGAAAACGAAAAACAATATAGTGGCGAACATCATTATGGGCCAGTCAATAATTTTTGTATTTCGTGAAACGATAATCGGAAATATAATGGTGGTTACCCCAAGCACCAATGCTAAGTTGGCGATATTACTTCCCATAACATTACCAATAGCAATTTCGGGATGCCCCCCGAGCGCTGAGCTTAAACTCACCATTAGTTCTGGAGCAGAGGTTCCAAAAGAAATAACAGTCATACCAATTACGAGGGTAGAGATTTTGAATTTTCTGGCAATGCCCACCGCACCACGCACTAATACCTCACCTCCTCCAACTAAGGTAGCAAGTCCTAATATTAGCCAAAAGTACATCATGCTTCTCCAACCTGCTCATCTTCTTTTTCAGGAATGTTAGCGGTTGCTTGGTTTGAGGTGTTATCCTTTTTAGGGGATTCCTTTACTTTATCGTCTTCAAGAAGGGCTTTATTTAGATTAGCCTCTCTTTTTATATCGACAACAGAGTTTTGAATATCTCTTTTTATTTCGTTACTTGCATTCTGAATTTCTCTCATTCCTCGACCAATTCCACGTGCCATACTTGGAATGCTTTTAGAACCAAAAAGCAATAAAACCACAAGAAGTATAAAAAACACTTCTCCAGTACCAAGGCTATTTAAGAAAGCTAACGTCATAAAAAAACCCAGACAATTGCTGTCTGGGTTACAAATTTACTGAATTTTTAGGCTTATTGCACTTCTTTCACAGCTTTGTCTGTGTCTTTCGTGAAGTCAATCACGGCAGGAGTCGCAATAAATAGTGACGAATACGTACCTACGATTACACCAATCATTAGTGCGAAAGTAAATCCACGAATTGCTTCTCCACCAAAGATGAAGATTACAAGCAATACGATAAATGTAGATACTGAAGTGTTTATGGTTCTACTCATTGTTGAGTTCAATGCTAGGTTGATTACTTCTTTTCTACCTTTCTTTCTGTGTAGGCCTAAGTACTCACGAATACGGTCAAACACAACCACTGTATCGTTTATTGAGTAACCTACTACCGTTAAGATTGCCGCAATAAAGGCTTGGTCAATTTCCATTGAGAATGGTAAGATTCCCCAGAAGATTGAGAATAAAGCTAGTACAATCGTAACATCATGCGCCATCGCAATAAGTGCACCCAGTCCAAACTGCCATCTTCTGAATCGAATAACGATGTATAAGAAAATGATCAATAAGGAGAATCCAATCGCATAAGATGAATTAAGTGTTAGATCTTTTGAGATAGTTGGAGCAATCATTTTTGATGTTAAAATCTCATATTCTCCAAAGCCTATTTCTTCAAGACCTGACTGTAATTTTTCCTCAATTAAATTATTAGTTTCCTCATTAGATTCAGATACTAAGTATTTTGTGGTGATCATTACTTTGTAATCATTATCCACTTTCTTGATTAGAGGTTCATTTCCATCGAACTGGGCAGTCAAGCTTTCTCTGATTGCCCCGCGATCTGCAGGTTTTTCAAATTCAAGTGTATAAACGCGTCCTCCTTGGAAATCAACGCCCAAGTCAAGTCCACGCCCTACTAATGATCCAATACCAACAACAATCAATAAACCTGAAACAATGTAGAATAATTTACGCTTTCGTACAAAAGGAATAGCGGTATTCACGAACCAGTTCTTTGTCATCTTAGTTGAGAATGAAACCTCCTTTTCTCTGTCGAAGAACCAAGTAATTACAAGTCTTGTAAGAACTAATGCAGCAAAGAATGAAGTAAAAATACCAATGATTAGGGTTACAGCGAATCCTTTAATAGGCCCAGTACCAAACGTTACTAGAACAACACCTGTTAATAAGGTAGTAATATTCGCATCTAAGATTGACGAGAGTGCTTTCTTATAACCATCGCTTACAGCAGTCTTAAGACCTTTACCGTTTCTTAACTCTTCACGAACTCTTTCGAAAATTAGTACGTTGGCATCTACCGCCATACCAATGGTTAACACAATACCGGCAATACCAGGTAGTGTTAAGATCGCCTTCATTGAAGCGAGTGTTCCGAAGATTAAGAAGATATTTAACACTAGAGCTAAATCCGCTACTGCACCAGCTTTTGCGTAATAAAATACCATGTAGATTAAAACGATTAATAATGCACCAATGAAAGAGTACATACCAGCTCTAACATTGTCCCCACCAATGGATGGACCAACAATTGCTTCGTCTACGATGTTTACAGGAGCAGGAAGCGCACCAGCGTTTAGTAAACCTGATAAATCTCTTGCTTCTTGTAAGCTAAAACCTCCCGTAATGGAAGACGTGTAATTCATTTTCTCTTGAACTGTTGGTGCAGAGAAAACATAGTTGTCCATTGTAATTGCTACAGGCTTTTGAAGATTTTCTTCTGTCATTTCACCCCAAACATCAGAACCTCTGTTCGTCATGTTCATGATAACAGATACTTCACCACCTTGAGTTCCTACATATGAAGATGCAATATGCTCACCATTTACTTTGGCTCCCTCTCTAGGTACTTTTATAGCATATAGAACAACCGTTCCATTTGGCAATCTAGTTTCTCTGTCCTCACCTTCTTTCGCAGACCACATGAACTGCAATTCATCAGGGAATACACTTCTAAATGCTGAGTGATTTAAATGTGTGTTAAGAATTGACGTATCTTTAATTGAGGCTTGTCCTACTGCTGCACCTGGAATAAACGCCAATTGTTGGTTTTCATCCATTTGTACATAAGGCTGCAGGTAGTTTGATATAGGATAACGTAGTCTTCTTTCTTCCGGAGACATTTGATCGCCAGCAGCATTACCAGTGGTATCGTCTGGATTTGCTTCTAAGAATTCGTCAGTAGTTTCTGCAGTTTCATCAGGAGCATCTAAGAAAGGATCAACTTGTTCAGTTTCTTCTGTTTCTTCGGCTACTTCTTCTTCAGTTACCTCTGTTTCATTCGCTGTCTCTGTTGAGTCTCCATCTGCGTTAGTCTCGAAAGTGTCAAAAACATCAGTAGAATCTGAATCGTTTGTTTCAGAACCATCGTTGAATTGCTCTAACTCATCTCCGTATAAAGCTTGACTCAATACTTGCTCAGCATATAAAATTCCTTGACCAACACCATCATATAGGTTATCGTAAACCTCAAAAAACTCAAGGTTCGCTGTTGATTGGATTTTACGTCTTACTGAAGCAACATCTTTAACACCTGGAAGCTCTACGAAAATTCTATTACTTCCTGTTTGTTTTTGAATTGTAGGCTGTGCTACACCAAAACTGTTTACACGCTTTTCAATGATAATTTCAACTCCATCTAAAGCAGAATTAGCCTGCTCCTTAAGAAATGAAATTACTTCATCGTTTGTTGCATCTGGCTCAACCAAATCTTGGTTACGTGTGTGATAGATTTGCGCTAAGCTTGTGTTTGGAGCATTTTTAGTGAATTCCTCATCAAATAAATCAATGAAGTCTCCTTCTCCTAAACGGTAACGGCTTAATGCGTTCTCGTGTGCAATTCTAAAATCCGGGTTTCTGGTGTTACCCGCTAACTCTTTAACCAGTTCAGGGATCGAAATCTCTAGTGTCACACTCATACCACCTTCAAGGTCAAGACCAAGGTTGATTTCTTTTTCTTGACACTCAGCATAAGTGTATCCAAAGAAAACCTCTTTGTTTGCCTGATCTCTTAAATACTGGTCAACATAATGTTGTCTGATTGCATCAACATGCTTCGTTGTATCAACATATAGCGTGTCTTTGTCAGCCACGATATAATCAACACTAAAGTCAGTTAATGAATCAAGCATATCATCTGCATATTCTACAGCATCGTTTTCAACACGACTTGTTGCCCAAGTAAAGGATAATTGGTAAATACAAGCTAGGACTAGAACAATTGTTACGCCCCAAAAGAATCCTTTATTTCTCATTAAAAATTAATTAGTGCACTATGTGCATATTATTAAACGGGTGCAAATATAGAGTTTCCAATCGAAATGACCATGTTGAGTAAAACTTATTATCAACCATAGATTAAAATGAAATTAGAATGCTACGCTAATAGAGGAATTAGAGGGTTTTAACTATTAATTTTGCAGGTTGAATGAAATGCAGGAATTGGTTTGAACAATTCGCCGTAAATTTGCGTTCCAAATTAAGCAGGGTAAATGGATAAAATTTTGAAAAAAGTATTCTCTATGGGGCTC
>JAKVAQ010000053.1:9659-23345 GCA_022447665.1 Crocinitomicaceae bacterium | reverse complement strand
GTCCAGGAAGCAATTAAATCGATCTTAAGTTTTTCTTTCAATTGATAAGAAGCACTAGCTTTTATTCCGAAAGCATCAACCCTATCATATACAACATCAAACTTGTTTTGGTCAGAGAATAAGGTGTCATTCACGTAAAGTGGCATGTTGTTAAATGTTTTCTTATGGAAATTTACATCAAAGGCCACCTTTTTAGAAACCGTTCCTTTAAAACCAGCATATGCATTGAACTCTCTTGTATTCAATAAGTCTATGCTAGATCGTATAAATGGATTGTCTCTGTTGATTGTTTGAAATGTATTTTGTGTTACTCCACCTGTAATTCCGGCGTAAGGAATAAAAATGTCATTGAATAAACTGTATTGCCCCTCAACTATTGGAACTACTTTCCACAATTCGGGACTAGGGAAATCCCAGTTAATGTCTACCCCAACTTTTGCTCTCCACTTTTTACCATAGGTTGAGAAAATTGGTTTTAACTGAATTATAGTATTGTTGTCGTCTCGTTGAAATTGAGCAATTATACTAGTGTCAGACTCTCCGTATCTGTAGGTGTTGTTTCTAACATTAAAATCTACCGTAAATAGATTATTATCAAACTTGTATTTAAAGTCCGAACCAATCATGAAATTGCTGTTTCTAGCATGTTGTGTTGGTGTTCCCCAAGATGGTAAGAATTCATGGAAATAATTGTATCCTGTCTTGATTTTATAAAGAACCTTGCCAGAGTCAATAGCTGGATAATTCATGAATGCCACATTAAATCCTATTCCCTGAACTCTATTGGCAAAAGTGTCTGCTGGAAAAGCATCTAATGAATCTTGAATTCCATAAAAATGGTAGCCGTGATTGATATAGTCAACGTTCGATTCGAGCTTAAATGCGGTAAAGGCATAATTCGCAAAGAAGTGGCCTGAAGTATTATCAAACTGACTTGGAGCAAATCCTTTAATCTCTCCAAATGAAGATAAGTGATTAGCATGAATCCCCATGTTAAGTCTTCTATTTCGAAGTGTATTATAATAGAATTCTCCTAGCGGTGTAGCGTAGTTACCAATTCCCAATTTCAGATATCCAGGATATATTTTATCAAGCTTATCTACAATTCTAATTTTCGCAGGATTTACTTCAGGGATTGTAATTCCTGTTTCTGCTGTTCTGCCAAGACTTGGATATTGTATATTGGGTATAGGAATTATTGTGTCCACCACTAATGGTCGCTCAAAGATTCTTTGAGAAGGAGGAACAGTCCTATTCGCTTTAGACTCATGTCCGTATTCTTGTTGTCCAATCGCTGAAAACGCGAAGAACAAGCATAATATGGTAATTAGTTTCTTATTCATCGTTTCCAATTTCAATTGTGTCGTCTCCTTCATCTTCAATCTCCTTGTCTGGATTCTTTAGTTCCTCAAGAACTTTTTGAATCTCTAATGCTTCATCAATAATTCCATCATCTTGGTTGGTGTATCCATTTAAGACCGAATTAAGGGTGTATTCAGCTTGAACATAATCTTCAACACCAATAGAGTTCTTCACCTGAAGTAATAGTGCTTTTGCAACCCAGTAGTCGTACCCAGCCTTATCTTTCATAAGGTTTCTTACTTCTGTTTCTGAAGTAGAATAATCTTCTTGGAGGTGGTAAATCAATGCTACGTGGTATTGTGACTCGGCACCTATTTTACCAGAAGAGTTGGCTGATACATAAACAAAGTAAGGCATAGCTTCTTCGATGTTGCCTGCTTCAAAATTGGCTTTCCCTAGTACATAATTGGCCTCTGTTTTTACATTGTCTAAGGCTAAATCGCTTGCCAGTACTTTTTGAGCGTACATCTGAGCTGATCCAAAGTTTTCTTGGAAGGTGTAGCTTCTCATTAATCCTATCTGAGAATTTAATTTGTTCTCCGGATAAGTTGCCGTGCTTTCAAGTATGCGATAATACGTAATACTCTTATCATAATCCTTCGCTTCGTAGGCTTTTTGCGAAGCGAATAATGCAGCGAATTCACTATATATGCTTGTTGGTAACTCTAATAATCTTTCGTAGGCATTTAGCGCCTTAGAATCATTGTCTGTTCGTAGGTGAGAAGTTCCTAAATAATATAGGGCCTCTGTTTCTCGAATAGGCTTGGTGAATTTCCCAAGGTAATTGTCAAATGCATTCACAGCATCTAAGTAGAGAGAATCTTCAAAAAGTCTAAAGCCAGCTTCATAGAGTAATGAATCCTCATATACTTGATCAAATTCTAAGCCTTCACTTTCAAGTAAAGCAAGGTACTTTTCAGGCTGGTTAAGCGCTGTGTAAACATCCTCTAATAGAGCTAAAGCCTCCTTGTCCTTTACTGGGTCATCATATTCATTTAGTATTCTTAAGAATTGTTTTTCTGCAAGGGTGTAGTTTTTGCTTCTAAAATGCAGCACTCCAATTTGGAAAATGGCATCAATTCCTTTTGGGTGACCTGGAAATTCTACAATTAGTCTGTTGTAATACTCTAGTGCCTTGTCTGTGTGTTCATTGTCCATCAATCGATACGCTTCTCCGGTTTCGTATAGTGCTAGAACCACATATGCCGAATTTTTATGGTTCTTCACAACATCCATCATGTAATCAGCCTTCTTTTGATAGTCTTTTTTGAAACCGTATATTATACCAATTTGATATTTAGCGTAATCTACTTGCCCATGCTTAGTATCTATCGCTTTTTGATAGTAGCTAATAGCTTTATCATCATCAGGATTCTCTTTAACGAAATAACAATCGCCAATTCTTAATAGTGCATCAGAAAGTTTATTATTATCTGTTTCATTAGGATCCTGGGTATAAGTTCTAAAATTCTGAGCAGCACTTTCATAATCGTCTTGACGGTAATACGCATAGCCGATGTTGTAGTAAGCATCATTATGTTCAGGGAGTAAGTATCCACCAGGTTCGGCCAAAAATTTTCTATATGTAACAATGGCAGTAGAGTAATCTGCCAGAAAAAACTGAGCTTCAGCTGTATAGTAGATGCCCAACGCATTTAGTTTAGGGCTCATTGGATAAGTCTTAACCTTTTTAAACGCATCGATCGCGTGCGTCATGTTCTGGTTTGAGTAGAGTTGTACTCCATAATTATAGGCCATTAACTGGTACGCAGTTTTCAGTTCGAAATCTTTGTTTTCAATTTTTTCCAACGAATTCAAAGCCGCATAATAATTCCCCATAGTCGTATAGACATTAATGAGGTATTGATAAACATCTTGACTTCTATGGGAATTAGGGTAGCGATCGAGGTAAAGTTCGAAGGCAATCATGGCATCGTTGAACGGATCGTAATCTAATTTGTATGAGAGCACTGCAAATTGATATAAAGCATCTTCCTCAATGTCCGCGTCGAATGACATGTCTGATGCTAATTTGAAAGCATTTCTAGCATACAAATAATTTTCTTCTGCTAGGTAAGATTGTGCTATGTGGTAAAGGGCGATTTGACCTAGCTCATCTTCAANTTTTGCCACACGATCGAAATGACGCACTGCAAGAGGATAGTTCTCTGTCTTGTAATAGCAGTAACCTAATTGGTATTCGTCATCACGGCTCGTTTCAGATTTTGTATTGTGGTAGAGCAGGTGAGGAATAGCATTAGCGTAATCTCCTCGTTGATAGTATGCGTCACCAAGTAAGTATGACATTTCAATGCGATGTTTTACTTCCTCGTTTTCTAATGCTCCGGGTGTAAATTTGATCACTTCATCCATTCTACCTTGACTATAATAGATGTGTGTTATGTAATACGGGACAGAGTTCTTGAATGCAGGGGCTTCCGTTAGTTGAAGGAATCCTTCTAATGCTGTTTGATAATTTTCTTCTTGAAATGCAATATGAGAGTAATAGTATAAAGCAGGATCTTTATACTGACTATCCATTTGAATGACTTCATAGAAGTCATTTCTTGCTTCTTTAGGTAAGTCTTCATGGAAGTAGGCGTATCCTCTTTTAAAATAATATTCCGCTTTATCTTTTTCATCTAGGTCGTACATATCAACCTCATTGAACCAATAAATTACTTTTCCCCAATTCTTTTTCCTGTAGTAGTACCTTCCGAGTTCCATGTAAATACGCGGACGATAGATACTTTCTGGATATTCATTTAAGAATTGTAACAAAAGTTCTTCTGCGTCTGGATGGTAGAGATAGAGTGAAGACACGGCAATATAAAACTTGGCCTTAATGTAGTAAGGGTGATTTCTATCCGTGTTTTCAGAGATATACAACTTAAATTCTTCTTGTGCGGCACTATACTTTTCTTTTTCGTAAAGATCTTCAGCATCAAAAAATCTTTTGTGGATCGAATTGTACTTTTCGCTTGTTTGGGTATAGCCAACGGAAGGGAGTATTGGCGTTGAAAGCAAGATTAAAAGTAGTATTTGAATTCCTCTCATCATATATACGGGTGTGAAGCACTAGCGTACTTCAACGTGTAAAGTTACTTGAGAAGAGGTGGGTTAAATTTTGAGGAGAGTTAAAGTTTTAAACGCATTTCTGTTAAATGCGTCTATAACTATATAAATGAAAAAAGAATGCCTCAGTTACAAACTGAGGCACTTAAATATTTGTTATTTTTTAATTTATGCTTCTGTTGTAGGGCCTCCAAAATTCATTGGAATAGCGGTTCCCTGCGGGCCTCCGTGTTCTTTAATCGGTCCAAATTGAGCTTCATATTTACCCACATTATCAACAATAGCCTTCATTAATTTTTTCGCATTGTCTGGTGTAAGGATGATTCTTGACTGAACTTTCCCTTTAGGGACACCAGGCATCATTTGAATAAAATCAACCACGAATTCGCTTGGTGAGTGCGTTATAACGGAAAGGTTAGAGTAGGTACCTGAAGAAACGTCTTCAGATAATTCGATATTGATTTGATTTTGGTTTTTATTGTCGTTTTGGTTGTCCATTATAGTTCGTGTTTAATGTTAAATTAAAAATACAAAAAAGCCCTGATCATTCGATCAGGGCTTTACTAAATATATTTTGGATTTACTCAGCCGCAGCTTCTGTTAATTCTTCCATTTTTTCGGCAGAACCAACTAAAACATTTTGGAATTCTCTAAATCCTGTACCTGCTGGAATATTGTGTCCAACAATTACGTTTTCTTTTAGTCCAAGTAAGAAATCAACTTTACCATTCAAAGCAGCTTCATTTAATACTTTAGTTGTTTCCTGGAAGGAAGCAGCTGAAATGAAACTACGTGTGTGTAATGATGATTTTGTAATACCTTGAAGCATTGGAACTGAAGTTGCTGCAATAGCATCTCTAGCTTCGATAGTTTGCTTATCTTTTCTCTTTAATATAGAGTTTTCATCACGTAATTTACGCGCTGAGATAATCATACCAGCTTTGATATTTTCAGACTCACCAGCATCAACGACTACTTTCTTACCGAAAAGAGCATCGTTCTCTTCGAAGAAGTCATCTTTATGTGCAGATTGTCCTTCAAGGAATTTCGTATCACCTGGTTCAACGATTTCTACTTTAAGCATCATCTGACGAACGATTACTTCGAAGTGTTTATCGTTAATTTTTACACCCTGTAAACGGTAAACTTCTTGTATTTCGTTCACTAAGTACTCTTGAACTGCAGTTGGTCCTAAGATATTTAAGATATCTTTCGGAGTAATTGCACCATCACTCAGTGGTTGACCCGCCTTAACGTAGTCATTTTCCTGTACAAGAATGTGTTTCGATAAAGGAGCTAGGTATTTGCGAATCACACCTGATTTTGACTCAATGATGATTTCACGGTTACCTCTCTTGATTTTGCCGTATGAAACAATACCGTCGATTTCAGTAACTGTAGCTGGATTAGATGGGTTACGTGCTTCGAATAGCTCTGTTACACGAGGAAGACCACCAGTAATATCACCAGACTTACCTGCTACACGCGGGATCTTAACAATAATCTTACCTGCGTCAATTTTCTCGCCTTCATTTACCATGATATGCGCTGAAACTGGTAAGTTGTATGATTTAATCATGTTTCCTTTACTGTCAACAATTTTAACAGTAGGGATAACTTTCTTATTACGGTTTTCAATAATTACTTTTTCAGTAAATCCTGTTTGCTCATCAATTTCTTCACGATAAGTTTCGTTTTCGTTGATGTTTTCAAACTCGATTTTACCTTTTTCGTCAGCAATGATTACCGCGTTGTATGGATCCCACTTACAGATTACTGCATCCTTTTTAATCTTACCTGATGGCTTAGTCATTAGGTATGAACCATAAGGAATGTTAGCTGTCATTAAGTTGTTTCCTTTAGCATCTGTAATCTTAGCTTCACCAGAACGTCCAACAACAACTTCAACATCCTCACCGTTTGCATCTTTTGTTTTAATCGTTCTAAGCTCTTCGATTTCTAAATTACCATCGTGCTTTGCTCTTAAGTCAGCATCATCAGCAATGTTCGAAGCTGTACCACCAACGTGGAATGTACGAAGTGTTAACTGCGTACCAGGTTCACCAATTGACTGTGCAGCAATAACACCAACAGCGTCACCTTTAACAGCCATTTCACCAGTAGCTAAGTTACGTCCGTAACATTTAGAACAAACACCTCTTTTCGCTTCACAAGTAAGAACAGAGCGTACTTTTACTTCTTCAACTCCAGCTGCTTCAACAGCCGTTGCAAGTGTTTCAACGATTTCTTCTCCAGCTTTTACAATGATATCATCAGTTCCAGGAACTTTAACATCTTCTGAAGCTGTACGACCTAAAATTCTATCGTATAGAGACTCAACGATATCGTCGTTTTTCTTCAATGGAGTAACAACCACACCTCTAAGAGTACCACAGTCTTCTTCGTTAATAACTACATCCTGAGCAACATCAACAAGACGACGAGTTAAGTAACCAGCATCGGCAGTTTTAAGTGCCGTATCCGCTAGACCTTTACGTGCACCGTGAGTTGAAATAAAGTACTCAAGTACAGACAGACCTTCTTTAAAGTTTGAAAGAATCGGGTTTTCAATAATATCTTGCGAAGAAGCACCAGATTTTTGTGGTTTCGCCATTAGACCCCTCATACCAGAAAGCTGACGAATCTGTTCTTTAGATCCACGAGCTCCAGAATCCATCATCATATAGATTGAGTTGAATCCTTGTTGGTCTGAAGTTAAACGATCCATTAATTTAGATGTTAAACGCGTGTTTGTATGCGTCCAAATATCAATGATCTGGTTATATCTTTCATTGTTAGTAATAAGCCCCATGTTGTAGTTGGCCATTACTTCATCAACTTCAGATACAGCTTTGGCTACCATTGTATCTTTTTCATCAGGGATAATTACATCATCCAGTACGAATGATAGACCACCTGAGAATGCCATTTGGAAACCTAAGTTTTTAATATCATCAAGGAATTTAGCTGTTGCAGCAGTACCACAAATGCTAAGTACTTTAGATATAATTGATCTTAGCGCTTTCTTTGTAAGCAGGTCATTAACGTAACCCACTTCAGCAGGCACTAATTCGTTGAAAATAACACGTCCACAAGTTGTTTCAATGATATGATTAATTGGTTCGCCATTTTCATCAACATCATCAATTCTTACCTTGATTGGAGCGTGAAGATCTAATCTTCCCTCATTACGAGCGATGATCACTTCTTCCGGAGAATAGAACGTCATTCCTTCTCCATTTACAACATGTTCCTTTGTAGACTTTCTCTCTTTCGTAATATAATACAGTCCAAGTACCATATCCTGAGAAGGTACTGTAATAGGTGCACCGTTCGCAGAGTTACGAATGTTATGAGAAGAAAGCATTAAGATTTGTGCTTCAAGAATTGCAGCGTTTCCTAATGGTAAGTGAACCGCCATCTGATCACCATCGAAATCGGCGTTAAATGCCGTACATACTAACGGGTGAAGACGAATAGCTTTACCTTCTATTAATTTAGGTTGGAATGCCTGAATACCTAATCTGTGTAGAGTAGGGGCACGGTTAAGTAGCACTGGATGGCCACGTAATACGTTTTCTAGGATATCCCAAACTATAGGCTCTTTTTTGTCAACGATTTTCTTTGCAGATTTAACCGTTTTAACAATACCTCTTTCAATTAATTTCCTGATAATGAAAGGCTTGAATAACTCAGCAGCCATTCCTTTTGGTAAACCACACTCATGTAGCTTAAGGTTTGGTCCAACAACAATTACCGAACGTGCAGAATAGTCAACACGTTTACCAAGTAAGTTTTGACGGAAACGACCTTGCTTACCTTTTAATGAGTCAGAAAGTGATTTTAAAGGTCTGTTTGATTCAGTTTTCACAGCCGATGACTTTCTTGAGTTATCGAATAGTGAATCAACAGATTCCTGAAGCATACGCTTCTCATTTCTAAGAATTACTTCAGGTGCTTTAATTTCTAATAGACGCTTAAGACGGTTATTTCTAATAATAACACGACGATACAGGTCATTCAAATCTGAAGTTGCGAAACGACCACCATCTAATGGTACTAATGGACGTAATTCAGGCGGAATCACAGGGATTACCTTCATAACCATCCACTCTGGTCTGTTTTCAACTCTTGTTTGAGAATCTCTTAACGACTCAACAACTTGAAGACGCTTAAGTGCTTCTTTTTTACGCTGTTGAGAAGTTTCATTATTTGCTGTATCTCTTAAGGTGTAAGATAAAGTATCAAGATCAAGACCTTTCAATAAATCGTGAAGTGCTTCAGCACCCATTTTCGCGATAAATTTATTTGGGTCTGCATCTTCTAGATACTGATTTTCCTTTGGTAACTCATCAAGGATATCCAAGTACTCTTCTTCAGTAAGGAAATCCATGTAGTTAAGTTCTTCACCATCTGGACGTTCAGCAGCACCTTTTTGGATAACTACATAACGTTCGTAATAAATAATCTGATCTAGTTTCTTAGTAGGTAAACCTAATAAGTAACCGATTTTATTTGGTAAAGAACGGAAATACCAAATGTGAGCAACTGGAACAACCAATGAAATGTGTCCCATTCTCTCACGACGTACTTTTTTCTCAGTAACCTCTACACCACAACGGTCACAAACGATTCCTTTATAACGGATTCTTTTGTATTTACCACAGTGACATTCGTAGTCTTTTACAGGTCCGAAAATACGCTCGCAGAAAAGACCATCACGTTCCGGCTTATAAGTACGGTAGTTAATAGTCTCCGGCTTTAGTACTTCTCCGAATGATTTTTCTAAAATCAATTCTGGAGATGATAAGCTGATAATAATCTTATTAAAACTACTATTCGGCTTTGTTTCTTTTCTAAATGCTGCCATAATGTTTTTCTTTATTGGAATCTATCAGTTTTATTTTTCTAAGTGAATGTTCAGACCTAGACCAGCTAGCTCGTTTAATAAAACGTTGAATGATTCCGGAATACCAGGTTCCTGGAATTTTTCACCTTTAACAATTGACTCGTAAGCTTTAGCACGTCCTACAACGTCATCCGACTTAATTGTCAAGATTTCACGTAGGATGTTAGAAGCACCGTATGCCTCTAGTGCCCAAACCTCCATTTCACCAAAACGCTGACCACCAAATTGTGCTTTACCACCAAGAGGCTGTTGCGTAATAAGTGAGTAAGGTCCGATTGAACGAGCGTGCATTTTGTCATCAACCATGTGACCTAGTTTAAGCATGTAAATCACACCTACAGTTGCAGGCTGATCGAAACGCTTACCAGTACCACCATCAATTAAGTGAGTTCTACCGAATCTAGGCACTCCAGCCTTATCAGTAAAGTCATTGATTTCATCGATTGACGCACCATCGAAGATTGGTGTTGCGAATTTAACCCCTAAGTTAAGTCCTGCCCAACCAAGAACAGTTTCGTAAATCTGCCCAAGGTTCATACGAGAAGGTACCCCTAATGGGTTAAGTACGATATCAACAGGAGTTCCATCAGGAAGGAAAGGCATATCTTCTGCACGAACAATGTTCGCTACAATACCTTTGTTTCCATGACGTCCCGCCATTTTATCACCAACTTTTAGCTTACGTTTCTTAGCGATATATACTTTCGCCATTTTCACAATTCCAGTAGGTAATTCATCACCAACAGAGATTTGGAATTTCTTACGCTTGTATATACCTAATAAGTCGTTCGCCTTAATTGTATAGTTGTGTAATAATCTTTGAATTAACTTGTTTGTCTTCTCATCTGTAGTCCAATCGTCAGGATTTACAATTTGGAAGTCAACAGTCATTAAGCTCTTTTGAGAGAACTTAACTCCTTTCTTAAGAACTTCTTCTTTAAAGTTGTTGAATACTCCGTTTGATTTTTTATCATCAAGAAGAACCAATAACTTGTCAATAAGTACTTGTTTTAATTCAGCTGCTTCTTTTTCATAATCAACATCAAGCTGAGCAAGCATTGGCTTATCTTTCGCTTTCGTTTTTCTGTCTTTAATAGCTCTTGAGAATAATTTCTTATTCACTACCACACCTCTTAATGAAGGAGAAGCTTTTAATGAAGCATCTTTTACATCACCTGCTTTATCACCGAAGATAGCACGAAGTAGTTTTTCTTCAGGAGAAGGGTCAGTTTCACCTTTTGGAGTAATCTTACCAATAAGGATGTCACCTTCTTTTACTTCTGCACCTACACGAATAATTCCGTTTTCGTCAAGATCTTTAGTAGCCTCTTCACTTACGTTTGGAATATCAGCAGTCAATTCTTCAAGTCCACGTTTAGTATCACGTACTTCTAGTGTGTACTCGTCAATGTGAATTGAAGTAAATATATCGTCTCTAACAACTTTTTCAGAGATTACAATTGCATCCTCAAAGTTATAACCTTTCCACGGCATGAATGCCACTTTAAGGTTTTGACCAAGAGCAAGCTCTCCTTGTTCAGTTGCGAATCCTTCACACAATACTTGACCTTTTTGAACCTTAGTTCCTTTAGAAACGATTGGTCTTAAGTTAATAATTGTGTTTTGGTTAGTTTTCTGGAATTTAGTTAATTGATACGTTACAACATCGCCATCAAAATTCACCAATTTATCTTCTTTAGAAAGATCGTAGCGAATTGAAATTTCGTTTGCATCAACGTATTCAACAACACCATCACCCTCAGCATTGATAAGTACTCTTGAGTCTCTTGCAACAAGTTTCTCAATACCAGTACCTACAATTGGTGAGTGTGGTCTCATAAGTGGAACTGCTTGACGCTGCATGTTCGATCCCATTAGGGCACGGTTTGCATCATCGTGCTCAAGGAATGGAATTAATGAAGCTGCAATCGAAGCAATTTGGTTAGTCCCAACATCCATTAAACCGATGCTTTTCGGTTCAACAATTGGGAAGTCACTATTTAAACGACCTTTAACCTTGTCTCCAACAAATTTACCTTTACCATCGATCTCTGCGCTAGCCTGCGCGATGATAACACCTTCTTCCTCTTCAGCACTAATGTAAATTGGATCTTTATCTACTGCCGCTTTACCGTCCTTAACTGGCCAGTAAGGAGTTTCGATGAATCCTAACTTATTTACTTTTGCATATACACAAAGAGATGAAATTAGACCAATATTTGGTCCTTCAGGTGTTTCAATAGTACAAAGACGACCGTAGTGCGTATAATGAACATCACGAACCTCGAAACCTGCTCTTTCTCTGGATAAACCTCCTGGTCCTAATGCCGAAAGTCTACGTTTGTGAGTAACCTCAGAAAGTGGATTCGTTTGATCCATGAACTGAGATAGCTGGTTTGTACCGAAGAATGAGTTAATTACAGATGATAATGTCTTTGCATTAATCAAATCGATAGGAGTGAAGACTTCGTTGTCACGAACATTCATTCTTTCACGAATTGTTCTTGCCATACGAGCTAGACCTACACCAAATTGATTATGTAATTGTTCACCAACAGTTCTTACACGTCTGTTTGATAAGTGATCAATATCATCAATTTCAGCTTTCGCATTAATTAACTCGATCAAGTATTTAACGATTAAGATGATATCTTCTTTCGTTAAAACTTTTTGTTCGATATCTGTATCTAAACCTAGTTTCTTATTGATTCTGTATCGACCAACTTCTCCTAGGTCATATCTAGTATCAGAGAAGAATAACTTTTCAAATACGTTACGCGCTGTGTCAAAATCAGGCGGCTCTGCGTTACGTAATTGACGGTAGATATGCTCTACTGCTTCTTTCTCTGAGTTAGAAGTATCTTTTTGTAATGTATTGTAGATAATTGCAAAATCAGCAGCATTTACATTCTCCTTGTGAAGAATAACTGTTTTTACTCCTGAGTCTGAAATTAAATCAATGTGTTCTTTTTCGATTTCAGTTTCACGATCTAATAGTACCTCGTTACGTTCGATTGAAACTACCTCTCCAGTATCTTCATCTACGAAATCTTCTACCCATGTTTTAAGAACTCTTGCTGCTAGTTTTCTACCAACTATTTTCTTAAGGTTAGTTTTTGTAGCTTTTACTTCATCAGCAAGGTCGAATATCTCTAAGATATCCTTATCACTTTCGTAACCAATAGCACGGAATAAAGTAGTTACTGGTAATTTTTTCTTACGGTCGATGTAGGCGTACATTACACTGTTAATGTCTGTCGCGAATTCGATCCATGATCCTTTAAACGGAATAATTCTAGCCGAATAAAGTTTAGTTCCATTTGCGTGTCTTGAATGACCAAAGAACACACCAGGAGAACGGTGAAGCTGAGAAACGATTACACGTTCAGCACCGTTAATAACAAATGAACCTTTCGGTGTCATGTAAGGGATAGTACCTAAGTACACATCCTGTACAATTGTTTCAAAATCCTCGTGTTCCGGGTCTGTACAATAAAGCTTAAGTTTAGCTTTTAATGGAACTGAGTAAGTTAGACCTCTTTCGATACATTCTGCAATGTTATAACGAGGAGGGTCTATGAAATAATCCAAAAACTCTAATACGAATTGGTTTCTAGTATCAGTGATAGGAAAGTTTTCACTGAATACTTTAAACAATCCTTCGTCGCTTCGATTTTCCGGAGTTGTTTCTAATTGAAAGAACTGTTGGAAAGATTGTAGCTGGATCTCTAGGAAATCCGGGTACTCGAATTTTACTGTTTGACTAGTAAAATTAACTCTTTCAAGATTTTTTTCTTTTGCCGCCAAAGCTCAAAAATTTAAAATGACACATAGGTTTCAAAAACGAAACCACCTATAAACAGGAGTAGGCACGTACCATAATGGTAGTGCCTAATCCTAAAATGAAGCTTTATTTTTTACTTAATCTCAACTTCCGCTCCAGCCTCTTCAAGCGATTTTTGTAGTCCTTCTGCTTCGTCTTTAGATACACCTTCTTTTAACGTGCAAGGTGCTCCATCAACTGCTTCTTTCGCCTCTTTAAGACCTTTACCAGTTAATTCTTTAACTAGTTTTACAACAGCAAGTTTAGATCCACCTGCAGCTTTTAAGATTACGTCAAATTCAGTTTTCTCTTCAGCAGCATCTCCACCAGCAGCAGCAGCACCAGCAGCAACAGCAACAGCTGCAGCAGCAGGCTCAATACCGTACTCTTCTTTTAAGATGTCAGCAAGTTCAGAAACTTCCTTTACAGTTAAGTTAACTAGTTCTTCAGCGAATTTTTTTAAATCAGCCATTTTTATTCAAATTAGATTATTATTAATTAATTTAATTATGCTTCT
>JAKVAQ010000053.1:0-9559 GCA_022447665.1 Crocinitomicaceae bacterium | reverse complement strand
AGTTCTTCAGCGAATTTTTTTAAATCAGCCATTTTTATTCAATTTAGATTATTATTAATTAATTTAATTATGCTTCTCTTTCTTGAAGCGTTTTTAATAGACCAGCTAAAGTGCCACCGCTAGACTTAAGTCCAGAAATAACGTTTTTAGCAGGCGATTGAAGTAGTGCAATAACATCAGCAATAAGTTCATTTTTACTTTTCAGAGCAACTAGGAAATCTAATTGTTCATCTCCAGTATAAATAGACTCATCAATGTAAGCTCCTTTAAGGATAGGCTTATCTTTCTTTTTTCTGAAATCTTTGATCAACTTCGCAGGTGCATTACCAGCTTCAGCAAACATCAACGATGTACCACCTTTTAATTGGTCATACAATTCTGAGAAGTCTTTGTCTTCAACTTTCTCCATTGCTTTCTTAAGGAGTGTATTTTTTACAACCTTAAGTTCAATTTTGTTGTTGAAACAACGACGTCTTAGCGTGTTGATAGTTTCTACATCTAATTCTGATGTATCTGTAAGATATACAACACCTGAGTCAGCTAATTTTGCAGCTAAATCATCAATGTACTCTGTTTTTTGTTCTCTTGTCATAGTACAGGTGTTTAATTAGGCGAAACTTTTAGGATCGATGTTAATACTTGGACTCATTGTAGAGCTCATGAATACACTTTTTACGTATGTGCCTTTAGCCGCAGTCGGCTTAAGTTTCATAATTGTAGAAAGTAATTCAGAAGCGTTATCTTGGATTTTGCTCGCATCGAATGAAGCCTTAGCAACACTCGAGTGGATAATTCCAAACTTATCTACTCTGAAATCGATTTTACCCGCCTTAACTTCAGAAACAGCTTTTCCAATATCCATCGTTACAGTACCTGTTTTTGGGTTAGGCATTAAACCTCTTGGTCCTAAAACACGACCTAGAGCTCCAACTTTACCCATTACAGATGGCATTGTAACAATTACATCGATATCAGTCCAACCACCTTTGATTTTAGCGATATAATCGTCAAGACCAACATGGTCTGCTCCAGCAGCTTTCGCTTCTTCTTCTTTATCCGGTGTACAAAGAACTAGAACGCGAACGTCTTTACCAGTACCATGAGGAAGTGCAACTGTACCACGAACCATTTGATTCGCTTTACGTGGATCAACACCAAGACGAACTGCTACATCTATAGAAGCATCGAATTTGGTGGTAGTAATTTCCTTAACTAAGCTACAAGCTTCGGCTAAGGAATAGGCTTTATTGCGATCAAATTTCGCCAAAACCTCTTTCTTTTTCTTAGATAATTTTGCCATTGCTTATACGTTTTGTGGAAATTCACCTTGAACTGTAATACCCATTGAACGGGCAGTACCAGCTACCATTCTCATTGCAGAGCTAAGTTTGAATGCGTTCATATCTTGCATTTTATCTTGCGCAATAGCTTGCACTTGATCCCAAGTTACTTTCGCAACTTTAACTCTGTTTGGTTCTGCTGAACCTGACTTTAACTTTGCAGCTTCTTTAAGTTGCACAGCTACCGGAGGGGTTTTTACGATAAACTCGAACGATTTGTCCGCGAAAACAGTAATAACAACCGGTAAAACCTTTCCAGCCTTATCTTGGGTTCTAGCATTGAACTGCTTACAGAACTCCATGATGTTGACCCCTTTTGCACCTAGTGCAGGACCAACTGGCGGAGAAGGATTTGCTGCGCCTCCTTTAATTTGCAGCTTGATTAATCCATCAATTTGTTTTGCCATTTTTATTTATTTGTGTAGTCCTAACGTGTCTATACTGAAACAATGGGAAGCATTAATTTCATTGTATCTCGACACTTCTACTTGTTAATACAAATTAACTGGTCTTTTCGACCTGCATGTAGCTTAATTCTAAAGGTGTTTTACGACCGAAGATCTTAACCATAACTTGGAGTTTCTTTTTCTCTTCGTTAACATCTTCGATAACACCATTAAATCCATTAAAAGGTCCATCGATAACCTTAATGGTTTCCCCAACTACATAAGGGATATTCATTTCTTCTTCTTGTTCAGCTAGTTCATCTACCTTACCTAAGATTCGATTTACTTCGCTGTTTCTCATTGGCATTGGATCTCCACCTTTTACGTTACTCATGAAGCCGATTACATTCGGCACACTCTTAATAACGTGCTGAACCTCACCCTCTAGGCAAGCCTCAACGATAACATATCCAGGTAAATAATTTCTTTCCTTTGAAATTTTCTTACCGTTTTTAATCTGGTAAATTTTCTCAGTAGGAATAATTACTTGTCCAACTAAATGCTCTAGTTTATGACGTTTAATTTCAAGCTCGATATACTCACGAACTTTCTTTTCCTTCCCGCCAATTGCGCGAACAACGTACCACTGTTTTGTAACTTCAGCCATTTTACTCATAATTTAAATTGCTCCAACAATGGAATAATATAAACCTAGAACTCCTTTCCACAGTACATCTGCAGCCTTACCTGTTTCGTCATAACTTACGTTAATACCGAAAAGGTAATCCATAACAAAGATGATTAGTGAAAAAATAACGGAAGCGACTAATACGACAATAGCACTACTTTGTAACTCAGACCAAGTTGGCCAAGTTACTTTGTGTACGAGTTCATTGAAAGACTCTTCTATATATTGCTTAATATTTGCCACTTTATTTCTTTTTGTGATTGTGTGAAACAATCCTATTTAAGCACGGGTGGAGAGATTCGAACTCCCATCAACGGTTTTGGAGACCGCTATTCTACCATTGAACTACACCCGTAAAGTCAAGCGAAGCCTGGTATTGACTTCGCTTTCCTTAACGTGTATTTTAAAGTTCTTACTTATGCAAGAATCTCAGTAACCTGTCCAGCACCAACTGTACGTCCACCTTCACGGATTGCGAAACGAAGACCTTGGTTGATTGCTACCGGAGTGATTAGGTTTACAGTAATTGTAAGGTTATCACCAGGCATTACCATTTCACGACCATCTTCTAATACGATCTCACCAGTTACGTCAGTTGTACGTAAGTAAAATTGAGGACGGTATTTGTTGTGGAATGGAGTGTGACGTCCACCTTCTTCTTTTTTAAGAACGTAAACTTCAGCTTTGAATTGAGTGTGAGGAGTGATAGATCCTGGCTTCGCGATTACCATACCACGACGGATATCAGACTTCTCAATACCTCTTAACAAAAGACCAACGTTATCACCAGCTTCTCCACGATCTAAGATCTTACGGAACATTTCAACACCAGTAATAGTTGAGCTTAATTTTTCGTCTCCAAATCCGATGATATCAACTTCATCACCTGAGTTAATAACACCAGTTTCAATTCTTCCTGTAGCAACAGTACCACGACCAGTAATTGAGAATACATCTTCAACTGGCATAAGGAAATCTTTATCTACTTCACGTGGAGGTAACTCGATCCAGTTATCAACAGCATCCATTAATGCTTTAACTGTATCAACCCACTTACCTTCTCCGTTAAGAGCACCAAGAGCAGAACCTTGAATTACAGGAGTATTATCTCCATCGTAATCGTAGAATGAAAGTAATTCTCTAATTTCCATTTCTACTAACTCTAGTAACTCCTCATCATCAACCATATCCACTTTATTCATGAATACAACCATTCTAGGAACACCTACCTGACGTCCTAATAGGATGTGCTCACGAGTTTGAGGCATAGGTCCATCTGTTGAAGCAACAACTAAGATAGCTCCATCCATCTGAGCAGCACCAGTAACCATGTTCTTTACGTAATCGGCGTGACCTGGACAGTCAACGTGAGCGTAGTGACGGTTAGCAGTTTCGTACTCAACGTGAGAAGTGTTAATAGTAATACCTCTCTCTTTCTCCTCAGGAGCATTATCAATAGAAGAGAAGTCTCTTGTTTCAGCAAGACCATCACTTGATAATACTGTTGTGATAGCAGCTGTAAGCGTTGTTTTTCCGTGGTCAACGTGACCAATTGTTCCAATATTCACGTGTGGTTTGGAACGATCGAAATTTTCCTTAGCCATAATCTACTTGTTTACTTAATTAATTTATATACTTATTATCTACTTTATACAACACCAAAACACACCTCAAAATGGGTGTGATTTCAATATTTAGAGCCAATGATGGGATTTGAACCCATGACCTCTTCCTTACCAAGGAAACGCTCTACCCCTGAGCTACACCGGCTTGTTACCGATGCCTTCAGGTAGACTGAGCTACACCGGCATCTACTTGTTCTTACTATTGTTATTTAAAAGAGCGGGAGACGAGATTCGAACTCGCGACCCTCAGCTTGGAAGGCTGATGCTCTACCAACTGAGCTACTCCCGCCTAATAAATAATGTTAAAGTTTGTGGGGGGAGAAGGATTCGAACCTTCGAAGTCGAAGACAACAGATTTACAGTCTGCCCCAGTTGGCCACTTTGGTATCCCCCCTAAAAACTTTAATATTAATGGAGCCTCTGGAGGGACTCGAACCCACGACCTGCTGATTACAAATCAGCTGCTCTAGCCAGCTGAGCTACAGAGGCAGTTTCCATTATTAAAATTCAATAATAAAAGAACATAAAAAACTCCCATCCGAAAATGGGAGTGCAAATATATGAAAGTAATTTATTGTGACAAAAAACTTTTAGAAAAATATTAAGTTTTTTTTCGTGTTTTTTTGCTTTCGAATTATAAATACTTAGTTACCAAGCATATCGTCTTTTAAACTATCGTCTGCTGGTTCATCTCCTAGCCATATTCCAAGCAACGCTTTTTTGAAATCTAGGCCTTCAACGGTCAATAATTCCTTCTGATTTTTATAAAGTGTACATCCTTTATTCGGTAAATAAATTAGGTCGTAGATGTCTCCAGTCGCAATATCTTCTGCAAACCCTACTTCGATCATTTTGTTCATGCGATCTTCAATCCCTGAGATATCACCTCCGGTCGATTTTTCAAATCCTTCTCTGAGCGCTTCTTCAAAATTTTCATTATCTACCATTCCTGAGATAATTCTAATTTTAATGGCTTGAGGTTTGTCAGCATTAATTATTGTAGAAGCCGAAGTTGATTTTTCGGTAAGATAAAGGGCGCATACGTAAAGATCGATGAATAATTTTTCACGAACTCCACCGCCGTTCATTTTCAAGTATTGGTCTCCAGCCTTAACTACGTTAGGCATTACGATTCCTGCAATTTTAGTTTGGGAATATCCGAAGGCGCTAGTCATTAGCAGTCCTACTATTAAAAGAAATTTAGTCATTTGTTCTTGTGTTTAAATAAAAAACTCAGAGCTTGAATAACAAACTCTGAGCCAAATTTAGTTAATAAAACTAGGCTACTAGTTTTTCTTTATGCCTTTTTACTTGTCTTCTAAGAGCTTCGCAAGCAAGATCTGTAGCTTCTTCAAAACTCTTACATTGTTTTTTTGCGAAAAGTTCTTTTCCTGGAATATTGAGTTTGATCTCGGCAACTTTATTTCCAGATTCGTTTGATTTATCAATTCTAAGGATAACATCACCTGAAACAATTCTATCGAAATATTGATTCAACTTACCCACCTTTTGATTGACGAATTCTATCAATTTTTTATCGGCGTCGAAATTTAATGAATGCACTTGTAAATCCATATTCTTTGTTTTTAGGTCCCACGTGGGTGGGATTGGTTATAAACTGACTTTAGTTGCTTGAACGAATTGTGCGTATAAACTTGTGTTGCCGCAAGGTCTGTATGACCGAGGAGCGTTTTAATTGACTCAATAGAGGCACCATTGTTTAACATGTGAGTTGCGAACGTGTGACGCAACACATGTGGACTGCGCTTTTTCAAATCCGTAGCCAAACCAAGATAGTAATTAACTTTCTTATAAACAAATTTCGGATTCCTTATTTTGCCATTCTTATCAGAAAATAACAGATCTGAATTCAGCTGTTTTTCTCCCAGGCTATTTGTGTGATTGTTAATAAGTTGTGAAAGCTTCGGGGTTATAGGGATTAGGCGCTCCTTGTTTCTTTTACCTAGTACTTTGATTTGATTTGAAGTGATTTTACTTCTCTTAAGGTTGATTAATTCGCTTAATCGAATTCCAGTTTGATAGAAGAGTTCAAAGATTAGTTCGATTTCAATTTGGTCTTTTTCGTTCTTTTCGACTTCAAAAATATCTTTTGACCACAATTGACTTTCGGGAACGAATTGAGGCAGCCTCTTCTTTGTTTTTAGGCTTTTTAAAAGGTGGGCTGGATTTTTTTGAATGTAATCAAGTTTCTTAAGGTATTTAAAGAATGATTTAAGGCAAGATATTTTTCTGTTGATGGATGAGTTTTCAAGCCCTTGATCCATTAGTTCAACGGTATAGTTTCTCAAGTGTTTATTTGTAACTTCTTGGAGTTGTTTTAAATCATCTATATCAAATTCATCAGTAAACTGTGTTAAATCTTTTTGATAAGCGATCAGCGTATGCTGAGAATAGCGTTTCTCTGTCTCTATATACGATATAAACTCCTGAATTAACTGCATAAAAAAAGGAGACCGACTTGGCCTCCCTTAAATTACGAATTAATATTCGAAATATTTTACATTTCTCTGCGCATTTTCTCTCTGTAAGCTGCTTTCTTGATTTCTTCTCTACGAATAATAGAAGGTTTAGTGAAATCTTGACGACTTCTTAGCTCACGAAGGATCCCTGTTCTTTCGTATTTCTTCTTATACTTTTTCAGCGCTCTATCGATGTTTTCGCCTTCTTTTATTGGTATAATCAACATATATCGAGTGTTTTTAATTTCAAAAATGGAGTGCAAAGATATAAATAAATTTTATTGATCCAATTAATTCTTAAGCAATTCGCGTGAGATTACTAATTTTTGGATCTCTGATGTTCCTTCACCTATCGTGCATAGTTTAGAATCTCGGTAAAATTTTTCAGCAGGGAAATCTTTTGTATATCCATATCCTCCGAAGATTTGAACGGCCTCTGTAGATACCTCAACAGAAACTTCTGATGCATAATACTTCGCGATAGCAGATTCTTTCGTCATCTTTTCGCCTCTGTGCTTTAAGTCAGCAGCATGATAAAGTAATAACTCGGACGCTTGGATTTTAGTTGCCATATCTGCAAGTTTAAAGGCGATACCTTGGAATTTGCTAATTGGCTTTCCGAATTGCTCACGTTCCTTAGAGTATTGTAGAGCAGCTTCGAAAGCTCCTTTGGAAATACCCAATGCTAAAGCTCCAATAGAAATTCTACCTCCGTCTAATACTTTCATTGCTTGAATGAATCCTTGCCCTTCTTCACCGATCATTTGATCTTTGTGTACACGGCAATTGTCAAAAATTAATTCAGCCGTTTCAGAGGCGCGCATTCCTAATTTATTCTCTTTTTTACCGGGTCTAAAACCAGGTGTTCCTTTTTCAATAATAAAGGCACTCATTCCGTGTGAATCGCCTTTTTCGCCCGTTCTTACGATTACTACAGCTACGTCACCTGAAATTGCGTGAGTAATGAAGTTTTTTGACCCATTGATGATGTAATAATCGCCATCTTTCACTGCAGTTGTGTGCATTCCGCCCGCATCAGAACCTGTTCCAGTTTCGGTTAATCCCCATGCGCCGATGTGTTCAGCTGTTGCAAGTTTTGGTAAATATTTTCTTTTTTGTTCTTCGGACCCATGGTACATAATGTGACCAGTGCACAGCGAATTATGCGCTGCAACAGATAGACCGATAGAACCACATACTTTTCCTATTTCAGATACGGTCGTGATATACTCATCATAAGTAAATCCGCTTCCACCATATTCTTCTGGTACTAGAACTCCCATTAACCCGAGTTCTCCTAACTTCTTAAATAGTTCAACTGGGAAATGTTGAGACTCATCCCACTCCATCATTTTAGGTCGGATTTCTTTTTCTGCAAAATCCTTAATCATTTGACGGATCATCACTTGGTTCTCGTTTTCTGAAATATTCACTCTTTGATAGTTTAGTATGTTATTCTTATTGTAAAATCTACTGATTTAATAGGCCACTAAATTACTAATATTTTTGGAAAATTTTGTCAGCGATTTTCTACCATTTAGAAAAGATAGTTCAATTAAAAATGAATAAGCGCTCACATTAGCTCCAAGCTGGGTAATTAATTCGGAAGCCGCAATAGCCGTTCCACCAGTGGCAAGCAGGTCATCATGCACCAATACATTGTCTCCAGAACTTAGCGCATCCTTATGTATTTCTAGGGTGGCAGAACCATATTCTAGATCATAAGAATATTCAATTGTGTCGCATGGAAGTTTTCCTTTTTTTCGGATTAAAGTAAAAGGAACGTTCATTGCCTTAGCTATCAAAGTTCCAAATAAGAATCCTCGACTTTCCATTCCCGCAACGCTGTCGACTTTCAAATCGCCAAGGTCTTCGATGATCTTCTCACAAATTGGATCCCATAAATCAGGTCGTTTAAAAATAGGAGTGATGTCTTTGAATATAATTCCAGGTTTTGGAAAGTCTGGAACATCTCTAACTACGGTTCTTATTTCGTCTTGAATGTTCATTTAGTTAAATTCTAGATATTTATTCAATTCATCCTTCTCCTTATCATTTAACAAGTCACTTGGGATGAAGTTTAGATTTTTAATGCGAGTTTGATCTCTTTCTTTTAAGATAAGCGATACAATTTCGAAATCAATATGCGGTAAATCTAATAATTGATTTTTGGATGCATCGTTAATATTTACTGTAGCTATTTCCTTGGGAGATAAAGTGGTCGAAGATTTTATTTCTTGAATGACATCACTATCCAGTCCATAGACTTTTTCAAGATCCATGTAAGAATCGAACCCACCAATAGATTCTCTATACTTGACAATTCTTTTTGACAGGACTTCTCCTACACCCTTAATTTCTTTTAACTGTTCTGCACTAGCTGTGTTTAGATCGAAAACGGCTATCCTCGGTTTTTGATTACTGAATAACATATATGGTAAAAGCTCCTCAAATTTTTCATCTGAAATTACGTACACTTTTTTGAGGTCTTCAGCCTTTTTGAATCCACCAGAACTATTTCTAAAATTGACAATAACATCTGCTTGTTTTCTAGAGAAGTCTAGTTTCATCCAATCAGACGCCGATAAAGAGTCTGGATAAAATGGTGTTAACGCATTTGAGTTACTAGGAATGATGTTTTCCTCTGTTGATTGATTGAAAACTTCTGTCTGAACCGTATCCCTCTGTAAAGAGTCCTCTTCTACAAACTCAATTTTGTATTCGGGGATATTACTTGAAGAAGAGATGATTTCCTTCAAAAAAACATACAGGACAACTAGAAGTAGAAGGCCAAATATTCCATATCGTTCCCTCTTGGAAAGCAGGCGTTTATTCACCTTGTGCTTCTACGCTTTTGATTTTGTCCATGAATCTTTTTAATTCCTTTCTTGCAACTGGAGCTAATAAAAACAAACCGATCATATTTGGAACAAGCATAGCAAAAATCATAGCGTCAGAAAAGCCTATCACCGAATCAAGTTGACTTGCCGCACCAACAATAACGAATAAGCAAAACAATCCTTTATAGGTGTATTCAGTT
>JAKVAQ010000052.1 GCA_022447665.1 Crocinitomicaceae bacterium | reverse complement strand
GACTGGGTAATAGATTCTATTTACAGAGAAAGTATATTTCAAAACGAGGACCCTACAGGAAATAATGAGATCCCTAGAGCGACAATTCTCAAAATGCTCAATCTTCCCAAAACGGCAATAAATCCAAGAACAGGAAAAGAGGTTCCTGTCGATTCAATAGGGATGTTTGATTTAAGAGAGATGTTTTCGTTTAATTGGGATTTTGATTGGCGAAAAAAAATTAAGCCAGCGCAGTACATCCCTTATGTCCATTACTTATACAAGTATCCAAGTGAACGATTTAATCGAACTAAATCCATCGACGAACGAAAATTGTCCTTTGCCTTAGGAAATCGCTATGACGAATACGTGAACATTTCAATAGACAAGATTCTATGGGCAATTGGTTCAGAACACATATTCGATATGAGATATAATTTGTCAAATTTTTATCATGATTCTCCAGAATTTGATGAATTGCCTGTGCAAGGATTAATAGGGAATCAAATTCGAGGTTATTTGGAGTTTTTGAGACGTAAATATCAAGCTCAAGTGGATAAAGCAAAATTGCCTTATCGTATTCAAGTTTCGCTACCAACAATAGCAGAATTAACTGAAACTGATAATGAATATTCCGACGAATCACTGAAATTTAAGTCAAGTAGGAAAGACATGACGGCGCATTGGAAGATAACTAACTCGGACTACAAAGAGTTTTTGATTGCTGTGCAAGATTCGTTGATCAGGGAGCAAATATATATGAATGCAACGCTCGAGGGTGATGAATTCCCAATTGAAGATGTGGCTGAATTAATTAATTATAAGAATTTCTATTATGACGAAGTAAACCTTTCATGGACTGAGTTTGATGCTGCTCAACCTTTTGTGAATAGAGGATTATTCACTTTAAATCTTGAATTTAATTGGCGTAAGAAATTCAATCTAGAAGATGTTTGGAGGCATATTAAGTATCTAATGTTAGATACTGAAAAAAAAGACCTAAGACCAGAAGGCTTAATCAATAATTTCATGCCCGGAAAAAGTAAATATGTCTATTATTGGTGGGATCTGGGCAGAAAGGCTCTAAATGATTCTTTAATATGGATTCCAGATTACAAAGAATATGCTTGCGCAAATAAAGGAGACTGGTTTGGACGTAACTTGATGCTCTCAATTCCTGAAAGTCAATTTTGGGGCGGTGGAGTAAGAAGGCACAGCGATGAAAGTATATTTATTATTCGAGAAGCCGTTAATATTTATCCTGGAATAAGATGCAGAGACTGCAATAGTATTTGTGGATACGAATTGGAGGATAAAGATATTAGTACCCATTGGCCCAAAGTTGAGAAACAAATTTGTCCGGACAACGACCGGTTGATGGAAATTAAAGAATTCTATAACTTTGATTCAGAGCCTGATGCATTAATTCAATTAATCACCTATGATCAGGCTTTAGCATATTATAACTGGAAATATCATCGTGTTCTGCCCAAAGGTGAAAGCACCTTGTATTACAACCTCTTACCAAGTGAGGAAGAGTTTAAGAGAGTTCAAAACGGAGAAATGGTTATTTATAAAGCAGAAGAAATTCCATATCCAACTCCGGTGTTCAGATATGTGATTCATGTTTTTCAGAAGTAGGTTTTCTAATCTTCTAAATCGAGATCTCGAAGCCTTTTAGATTTGAAAATAAAGAACATGAAAATTAATGGAGCAGCTATGAAAATTAGTCGGTAAGCTCTGTTGTCTTCTAATATGAATCTTAGTTGAAGGATTATCCACACTATATTTGAAAGCCCGTAAAGTGTTGTGCCCAATCTTCTCCCTCTGATTATTAAAACATTTCCGACGATCCCTATTAATAGCGACGCTAGCAAGAAGAAATTTTGGCCATAAAACTCAGCATTATATCCATAGTCGTAAAGTCTCCCAGAACCGGTCGTAAAGATGAAAAAGAAGGTTATTGAAATCGCCAGAAAAACAAGTGAATTGAAAATCAAACTTAACAATCCAAACCAGAAATGAGTTCTTGATACATTTCTCTTTTTTTTCTCTTCTTTCTCAGAATGTTTATCGAGTACTTCCATTAACAGCCAATGTAAAATCGAATGGTCACCTTCGTAACTATCTTATCTTCCCAACTATTCCAAGCAAACTCATATGAATCACCAATTTCAGCTTCATGACAAGAGCCCGGATCACCCATAGCTACTAAAACTTGGTCTGTTCTCTTATTCACGGTTTCTTGATTTAATTTCCCATTCGAGAAATATACAGTGGGAATATAGAAGTATGCAACTTCCGGCGTTACTCTTCCTGTCAATTGTGAGAATGAAATGTTTAAAAACTCTGGATATGCCTCGGGAAATGTCTCAAGTATGATGCCTGAAATTTCATCAAATGTCCAAGGCATGCGCTCATCTCGGTCTGCACTGTCATTTTCAACAGGTTTATCTTTGAGACCACCACAAGAAATCATCAGCAATACTAGTAAGAATGGTAAATATTTCATGAGCAATGTTTTACTAGGCCAATTTAAAAGTAAACTTCGAACCTGGTTTTAATTGGGACAGATGATTTATTGATTTATCAGGTAGAATTAAAACCCGAGCATATCCGCCTGTTGTTTGAGCATCGCGCATTAAGGCAATAAATTCTCCTCCAGGAGTTAGTTGAATAACCCCAGGCATTACAGGCGATGTAATGATTTCTTTAGCAGATAATTGAATACTTGAGTCAAGTTTGATTCCCATTCTGCTTAAGTTTTTACTAATGCTAAACTCAGCATTAAAGATGAATTTCTTTTCTCCCTTTACTTGATCAAATTCTGGTCCTTTTACTACCTCAATTTCTGTTTTTGGAGGTTCTTTTTGAATATCATATCGATTAATTGGACCATTGGAAGGGACAATTTTGACGATATCATTTTTTTGAAGTCGAGGAGATGAAGTTATATTTGAGTATTGACTTTTACTTCCCATCACAAATTGACTATTCCATTTACCAGCGATTCCTAAATACCCATAACATCCTTCTCGTGCATTTTTAATTTCTAAAACCTGTCCCTGTGTTACTGCAATAGGTATGTGAATTGATAGCTCTTTATCGTCAAGAAATGTATTAAATGTTGCACCAGTCAGAACGATTTGACAATCTTCTAAAAACTCAATTTTAGGTCCAACAAATGCGAACTCAATAACGGCCTCGTTTAATGGGGTTCCGACCAGTTTGTTGGCCAAAATATAGGCGTCTTGATCCATAGCACCCGATACTGGAACTCCGTATTTTCTATATCCAAAACGCCCTTGGTCCTGTACGCTTGTGTATATGCCTGGATCTAAAATCTTAAGCATTGTATTTGGCAAGGTTTAGTTGTTGGGCGTTCAATTCTTCAAATTCATTTAAATCAATCGGTGTAAACTTTACAAGGTCTTTAGGTTTCATTGGGGTAGGAGATTCGTCACTTAGATCGAATAAGGTTAAAGGAGTCTGACCAATGATATTCCATCCTCCAGGACTGTTCGAAGGATACACTCCTGTTTGCTCACCGCCAATTCCAACAGCTCCCTTTGGGATTTGGGTTCTAGGTGAAGCCTTACGCGGACAATGAAGTGCAGAGCTTAAACCGCCCAAGTACATAAACCCTGGCAGGAATCCATTAAAATAGAAACGATATAGGGTATTGGAATGCTGCTGAATGATTTCTGAAATATCAAGCTTTGTATAAGCTGAAACCTCCTCTAAGTCGAGTCCCAGGGACTCATCGTAACAAACAGGTATTCTCCATGTCATTGGTTTCTTATGGTTGGCTCCTTCTAATACGATACCATTTGTTTGAGCAATAAAAACCTCAGGATTAATTTGCTTTAAATGAACCAATAAGGAGTTATACGCAGGAATTATTTCAGCTATGTATGTGTCAAATCGGCTATTAAGCTCATGTGCTAAAGCGATTACTTGATCATGAATTTCAGGATCAATTCTATTGTCAAATTCGAATAGTACAGCCTTATTTCCGAA
The DNA here is from genome assembly GCA_022447665.1 of Crocinitomicaceae bacterium. Lineage (GTDB taxonomy): Bacteria > Bacteroidota > Bacteroidia > Flavobacteriales_D > Crocinitomicaceae > JAKVAQ01. The sequence continues at coordinate 20,264 of JAKVAQ010000052.1, read as the reverse complement.
AGTCCTAGGCCTATACATTTCTGAGTTTATTTGAAATATATTTCAGGTTTTTTAAGGCTCCCGACGAATCGCTATGAATGCAGAATGTATCAGCTTTTATCTCAACAATATCTCCTGAAATGGATTTACATATACCATCTTTCCAAAGCGAATGAAATTGCGCCCAGCACTCCTCGTTAGACGTTAATACCGAACCCTCTAGAGTTCGCGGAGTTAATCTTCCTGAATTGTCGTATTTACGATCGATAAAAGCTTCATGAATTACCTCAAAATCACTATTACATAATTTTGCAAAAGTGGAATTTTCAGGAGCATATATGCTAAAACCAAAGTCAAGCGATTTTAACGCTTCGATTATAATGAGTGAGAGTTCTTCATTCCCCCAAACATCATTGTAAAGGGCTCCATGAAGTTTAACGTGATGCAAATCAACTTCCAATTCATCGCAAATTTCTTTTACCGAAATGATTTGTTCTTTGATTGAGTCTTGCAGGTCTTGATTTAAAATATCAATAGTCTTACGCCCGAAATTATCCTTATCAGGGTAGGAGGGATGTGCTCCAATGAATACTCCATTCTTTTTCGCAAGTTCAACTGTTTCCCTGATCGAATTCTCATCTCCATAATGCCCCCCGCAAGCAATATTACATGCGGTAATATATTTCATGAATTCATGATCGAGCGAATGCCCTTCACCTAAATCGCAATTGATATTTGGCAAATTTATCATAGAAAACTAAGGAAGGTTTTAGTCGTTAGCATTGAGATAATTAATAGAACTGAAAAGCCAAATATGTTCTGTAGTAAAGTGTTGGTATGCTCACCCATAATTTGTGGCTGATTCATGATCCAAAGCAATAAAATCACAACAATTGGGAGCACCAAAGCATTCGCTACTTGGGCTATGGTAATGATTTCTATTGGACTTGCACCCAAATGAGCAAAAACAACCCCAATCACAAGTACAGCAAGCCATACGAGTCTAAATTGAATCGCCTTTAAATCGTTTTTCCAACCAAATATACCCCTTGCTACGTATGCTGCGGCTAAAGGTGCAGTGATTGCTGAGGTGAGTCCTGCTGCGAATAAGCCAGTAGCTAAAAAGTACTTGGCAGAAGACCCAAAAAGATGTTCTAAACCTAAGGCTAAATCACTAACATTATTCACGCCTCCCATTCCTTTTGTTGAGGCGGCAGTAATCAAAATACACATCGAAACAAATCCTCCTAATCCAATGGCAATTAACGTGTCTCTAGTCATTTTGCTTAAGCTAGATTTAGAAGCCCACTTTTCCTTGACCAGTGAAGAGTGTAAAAACAAATTGTATGGTACAACCGTGGTTCCAATTAAGCCCATGATCATTAGCCAACTTTCAGAATCAGCATTGAAGCCAAATAGTCCCTTAAAGATTTCTCCTATTTCTGGCGCAGTGATAATGGCCGTGATTATAAAAGTTAAACTCATCAGAACTACCAAACTGACAAGAATGCGCTCTATGACTTTGTACTTTCCGATGTAAAGCATGATAAAGGCTACCAGAGATAATAATAAGATGTAGGGACGTAAAACATAATCTCCAATGAAGATCTCGGATCCTTCAATGACTGTTTCCAAGCCCAATACACCACCGAGAATATTACCCGCTTGGTAAGCTGAATTTCCTAGCAGTATGGCTAGAAGTATTAGCCCGAGAACAATGAATTTTAGTGTTTTGGTGGAGATGACTGACGCGGCCGCTTCGGAAAGACTCTTCCTTGATATTAATCCCAATCGTGCCGACATACTTTGTAGAATGATTGTTGCGAATACGGAGATTAATAATGCCCATAGCAAATCAAAGCCAAAGTTAGCACCGGCTTTTGTACAAACCGTTACTGTTCCAGGTCCTATAAATGCTGCCGCAATAAGTGGACCCGGTCCTATGTCTTTCAAAAACTTGAACATTTCTCTTAAAATTAAACAACAGATGCAGAGAAGGAATTAAATAGGTGGTAGCCTTCTTCCAAAATTGGCCCATTTATTGGTGATTTCATCTATTAGCTTTTCTAAAGTTTCTTCATGTAGATAGATTAAAGGATTTATTTTGTCAGTTACCTCCTGTAATTGATTCTTTGTTAGATGCACGTTTTGTACAAGCTTAATTCCCGTTTTATTGATAATATGGATATCAGCCTGTTGACATGCCGCTCTGAAATTTCCTAAGTCTTCCTCTAAGTTTTCCTTGTCCTCTCTTCGTTTACCATTAATCCATCGATTGGCAAAATATCCAGCTGACCCTACAACAACAAAAAAACCGATCATAATGGCTAGGTTCACTATTTCACAATCTTAAACGAGTTTAAAATCTCTTCGCCAAGCACTTTTTGCTCTTCATATTCTTTTTTTACCGTTGAGAAGGTAGCAATGTACACTGTATCTCCTACATAATAGATGTACTGTATAAAATAGACCTTGAGTTTTTTTTGCTTAGAGCTATAAACGAGTTTATGGAACTCTCCTGAATCACCCTCCAAACGTTCGCTTGAAATGATTTTTGCCTTATTCAGATATACAGGAATACTTTCTTCTGTGAGACGAACGTAGCCATCCAAGGAGAGCTTTGAATCCGTCATGTTTTGAAGAATGATATTTACGTTCTCGGCAAACTTATCTTTCGCCGATTCAACGGTACTCATTAAAATCAGTTTAGTACCGATTTGTCCTGATTCATCAACTGTCCAGGAACCTGGATATGAAATGGCGAATGAATCTGTTTCGTATGTATTCCAATCACCTGTTTGAGCGTGACCAAATTGAAACATTAAAAGCCCTAGAAATAATAAAAATGTTCTCATAGTTCCCAAGGTAATAACTATGAAAATAGAATGAACAAAATCGCGTTGTTTTTTCGTTATGATTTGATCAAAAAAAAGAATTCACGGCCTATTGAATAAACCGTGAATTCCCTCTTGTAATTGACTGCTATGTCACTAAACTTCTTGGAATAAGTCTTCCGTAGCTCTTCGTACTTTAGGTGCATTTTGAGTTGCGTCTTCCACGCTTCTATATCCTAAAGCTAGAACAACAGCTGCTTTAAGTCCATGATCAGATAATCCTAAGATCTCCCCATACGCTTCAGCTTCAAAACCTTCCATTGGCGTACTATCCACTTTAAGTTCCGCCGCTGCCGCAAGTGCATTTCCTAAGGCAATGTATACTTGTTTGATCATCCAGTTTTCTTTGTCTTCTGAACTTCGCTCGCTCATTTTACCTTTGATAAAGTCACCGTAGCCTTTTAAAGCATCTACTTCAACTCCTTGAGTTTTGGCTCTAAGTTCTACGAAGCTATCAATCATAATATCCTCTAATGAAGAAGGCACGCAGAATACCATTAAATGAGAGGCATCAGTAGTTTGTGGTTGATTCCATGTAGCTGGTTTCAACTTTTCGCGCACTTCAGCCGACTTAATGTCCAAGACCTTGTACAGTTGGAGTCCGTAAGAACTTGCCGATAACTGAATCGCCTCCTTAATTTTATTGATATCCTCTTCGCTTACCTTTTTAGAAGCGTCATATTTTTTTGTGGCGTAGCGCCATTTTAGGTTCTCTAATAATTCCATTTTTATATTCTTATAGTGTCATTGGCACATCCATTAGCAAAACGCGCGCATCTGAATTTGCTTTGACGTTTATATTTTCAATATTCCAAACTCCCATACCGTCTCTTTTGTTCAGCTTTTCGCCATTTATTTCTACTTCGCCATCTAAAACGAAGGCATAAACGCCGTTTCCATCTTTCTTAACGGTATAAGTATCTGTTTTTTCTTTATCAAATTTTCCAATGCTAAACCATGCATCTTGGTGAATCCAAACACCTTGATCATCCTTGTTAGGAGAAAGAACTTGGTAGAAACTGTTTTTTGTTTCTAAATCTTTCGTTGAAATTTGATCGTAGCGTGGTTCTACATTTTTATTTTTCGGGAACACCCAAATCTGAAGAAACTTCACATCCTTATCAGTATTCTTATTGTATTCTGAGTGGAAAATTCCCGTTCCTGCGCTCATGGCCTGAACATCACCTTCTTTAATTACAGCGGTGTTTCCCATACTGTCTTTATGCTCTAAATCTCCTTCTAAAGGAATAGAGATGATCTCCATATTATCATGAGGATGTGTCCCAAACCCTTTTCCGGCATTTACTTTGTCGTCGTTCAATACTCTTAACACGCCAAAATGCATTCTTTCTGGATTTCTATAGTTTGCAAAGCTAAATGTGTGGTGAGAGTCTAACCATCCGTGATTTGCATGTCCTCTCGTTTCTGCTCTGTGTATTACGCTGTTCATACTTGTGTTTTTTTGATTTGGTAAATGATTAAATCCTACTTGTTGCATTAGTTTATCATAGGTGGATTTTTCGATTGATCTTGTGTTTGCTTTTAACATGTTTGGTGCAACTAAACCTAGTGCTCCTGCAATTGCTGACTTCTTCAAAAATTCTTTCCTATTCATAATCTTTTGCATTTGTTTAGTACAAAGTTCAGCATAAAGCTTTGGAGGAAGAATATGAGAAAACGGGCAAGACTTATTAAAATCCGATATCGTCTTTAAATATTAGAATTATCCTTCGTTTTGAAGGAATTTCGAAGGGGAATATCCGGTGCATTTTTTAAAGAATGCACTAAAGTTAGAAGGCTCTGAGAATCCCAATTTAAACCCAATTTCTTTTGCCGATAGGCCAGAAAAATAAAGTAGTCGTTTTGCCTCTGTAATAATTCTTGATTGAATATACTCTTTAGCTGTTTTACCAATGGCACGCTTTATCAAACGGTTCAAATGGTCTGGGGTTATGTGTAATTGTTTTGCATAGAAGGTGGTCGAATGTTCCTTTCGATATTCCTGATTCACATTTTCTTTAAAACGTCTCACCACAGAGTTTTCTGAAGTGTCGGAATAAGAATCCTCGGGATCTAGGGTACAAATATTATTGCATTCGATTAAGAGAAGCTTCAGAAAGGCGGCAATGGAATAAAGCTTGAGGTTTTTTTCGCTTTTGAAGAGTTCAAAAATTTCTTCGGAATACTGCTTAAGTTTTTCGAATTGATCTTGCTCAGGCATTAAAGGAGGACTTTGACCATAGTCTTGAAACAGGTTTAAACTATCAATGAATGAAAGGGGAATATAATTTTGTACTAGAAAATCTCGTGAAAAAGTGAGTACAAATCCTTTTGACATTTCTTTTTCAATCACTTGATGAACTTGCCCAGGTGATACAAAAAAGACTTCCTTATCTACGATATCATAGGTATTAAAATCGATCTTATGGATACCGTTTCCTTTTTCAACAATAAGTACGGTGTAAAAATCATGTCGATGAGGTTCATCAGGGGCACCGCTTCTCTCTTGATAAATGTCTTCCATTCGTGAGACTGCAAAGCTACGATGATCGTTTTTTGAATCGACTAGATGATATGTTTTTACTGATTTCAGAATCCCAATTTTTTCTTTACCAAAAGTACATGTTAAAAACCGATTAACACACCTTTGGTTTTCGTTCAACTTTGAAGCCTGAAACTTGTTTTATAAAGACATACACATTTAAATATTACAGAAACATGAAATTTTCCTACAGTTTTATCCTAATCTTAAGTCTTTTAGTTGGTTCAAAAGCATTTAGTCATTGTCAAATTCCTTGTGGTATTTATGAAGACTCTATGCGAATCGAAACGATCAACGAACACATTATGACTATTGAAAAATCAATGAATAAGATTAATGAGCTTTCTGAAGAAGGTGATAAGAATTACAACCAAATTGTTCGTTGGGTAATGAATAAAGAAGAACATGCCACTGCTATTCAAACCATTGTAAACGAATACTTTATTATTCAACGAGTTAAGCCAGTAGATCCTGAAAACGACCATTTATACGAACACTACACAGAACATCTTGTGAATCTGCATCACATATCATTTTATGCGATGAAATGTAAACAAACGACAGATTTAGAAAATGTTGCAAAGCTTAAAGAGGCGGTCATGACATTTTCGGCAGGATACTTTCACACGCATTAGAGGTATTTGGCAGGAATCAAGGGAGCAATAATATCTACTGATTTTTGCAAGTTTTCAACTTCAGTAGGATTTGGGATGTAAGAAGTGTAGCTCGTAGCACCTGCAGCTGAAATCTCGCTATAGAGACTCAGGAATATACCTTTTGTGTTTAAAACATTTCGGATATATTCTGGAATGTGCGTACTCACGGGTACATTGATTTTTTCGTTGTTAAGAATGGTTTCAAATAGATGTACTGCACAAAAACTAACACCATAAATGGTGGCTTTTTCACTGCATAAAAAGGCCACTGTACCACCAACATCTTCTGCTTCACCTACACGACCAAGGGCTGTGATATTAGATATTATTGCTGCTTTCTCAGGATCTTTATTACTGCCTCCAGCAAACTCTGTTGCAATGGCGCCAGGAGCAATAGTATTCGCCGTTATTTTTCTCTCCAAGCTCCTTTGCTAAATAACGGGTGAAGACTTCAATAGCACCTTTCATTATAGCGTAAGCAGACATACCTGGTAAGCTAAATCGTGCTAAACCGCTTGAAATATTGACGATTCTACCGCCATCATTAAGGTATGGAATAGCTTTTTGCGTAAGAAAATAAACACTTTTCAAATGAATATTCATCATTTCATTAAATTGCTCATCACTTGTATTGACCACCATGTTAAAGGTTCCAGTTCCTGCATTATTAATGAGGTAATCAAAGTGGTTAGATCCGTTTTCGTTTTGAAGATATTCAGTTACCTGATTCATTAGCGATTTTGTAGAATTTGGATCATTGGCATCAAATTGAAATGCCTTTGCCTTTTGATCTAAACTTTCTACTTCCCTTACAACTTCGTTTGCTTTCTCTAGGTTAGAATGATAAGTGAACATGACGTTTACACCATCCTTCGCTAAGTTGATGGCCATATCTCTTCCTAAACCTCTACTTCCGCCTGTAATTAATGCTGTTTTCTGACTCATTTTGAATTGTTTTAATGTTTACAATACAAAGGTGAGTATTGATTATTGGAGAAAAGTTTCCAAATCTATTGATCACTTTTCCAAATCTATTATTCGGTGAAAAATCCGATTATATCTCAATAAACCAGTTGATGTTTGTCCAAAAACTATGATTCGCATTCTGATTTACAAATCCTTTAACCCGGTAATCCAATCCGAATTCAGGTTTATGTTTCGGACTAAAAATGTATCCTAAGAGCGGCACAAAGCGAATTTCGAGATCATAGGTGTTGGATTGTAAGCTTTGTAAATACTCATTAGAACACTTTAAATAAAACTCGCCTTGGTCGGCTGATTCTCCATTTAATGGGATTTCTGAAGCTAATCGATAGCGGAGTCTGAATTCTAGATCTTCTGCGGGAGAAATGGTTTGATCAGTCACAAATCTATGGGAGAGTCTAAAGCGAGAAAAGCGCTGTGTAATATTGTACTGTTGAATAAAGCGGTTAACGATATTTCCTCCTTCAAGCCTGAATAAATATCCAAGGGCTAATCTTGAATTTAGTCCAACTTTCTTCGCACCAATTGTTGTGAAATCGGTAAGTACATAATCGTACTCCGAAATTCCTTCACCAAAGTTACCCGAGCTATACAACTGACGGGACTCGGTTTTGAAGTTAATGGTCCAACCTTTATTAAATCCTTTATTAAAATTAATGGCCGGGAGTACACCGAAACCATAGCTGTTTTGGGCTTGAGAAGTTCTTCCTAGTCCCAGCAAGAATACTGTGATAAGGATTCTATTAGTATTCAAGGTTACTGGAGTTTTTGAATATGACGGTATGTTTCGAAATCAATTTCCCTTGATTATCAAATAAGAACTCGACGAGGTTAACACCTTTTTCGTTTTTGCACTTAACTACTAATTCATAGAGGGTAAATACTGCAAGTTCAGTCTCCTCTCCCTTGAGTTTTTTCATGACGTCATTTTCTGTTCCGGAATATTGAATTTGAACTTTTCGAACTTTAAATTTTTTGTAAGAAGTGCTGAGTTCCGCAGTGATGTTCTTTTTTAAGGTTTCGTCCAAAGAGCTCCATGCAATTTCTATTTCAACATCTTCTAAAACACCAGTGGTGTCAAACTCAACACTGTACTTTAACTTGTCATGCTTGAACTTGGCCTCAATGCTTGTTCTATTCAATCCTTCTTCCCAATACCAATGAATATTACCTGAAGAAGATATTCGGGAGACGAAAACTTTCGCATTTTCTGGCACTTCATTTTCGTTTAGTCGGTGTTCTGACTCGTACTTCTCTTGCCCAAAGGTCAAGGTGGCGTGAGAGAAGAAAATGATTATACAGAGATTTCGAATTAAATTGCGTTTCATGCAATGTCAGATTAAGAACTAAATACAAACTAAAATTAAGAGTTTTATTACAGGAATTCTTTCTTCTCAATCCTTATTTTTAAATTCGTTTCATAACTATCCTTGTTGAACTTTAGTATTGATAAAATAGCACTTCTTCTCTTAGCATTAGCTCTGCTAATTTCAGGCTTAATTCTTGGAAAAGTTGTACTCGTGCCTATTGTATTTGCAGCCTTATTTACATTTGGTTTAACTCCTGTTTGTAATCGTTTAGAAAGAATTGGTTTAAACCGTGTTTTTGCCATTATCACGACCTTTTTAGTGATCACCTTATTGATTACATCAATAGTGCTTTTGTTTTCTATCACCTTCGCAAATATTTACGACGATCTACCCGAAATACAATCAAAAATAGATGCTAGCTTAGCGAATATTGAAACAGAGGTGTCCAATTGGTTTGGTGTTGAGCAAGATAATCTTGAAGCTCAAATCATGGATAACCAATCTAAGCTTCTGGCTCCAATTTGGGAGTTCCTTCAAAATAGTTTAGGTTCTACCTTAACTTCAATTGGTAATGCATTCTTGTGTCTTTTTTATACTTTTTTACTGCTTTACTATAGAAAAGGCCTGGTAAGGGTTTTTACAAAGAATCTTAACCACGAGTCTAAAGTTGATAAACTGGAATTAATCTCAAGGTTAAAAATTGTAATTCGCGATTATTTCAAAGGCCTCCTGATAGTGATTATCTTATTAAGTGTGGTAAACAGTTTAGGTCTTTTGATTATTGGAATTGATTACCCTGTTTTTTTTGGTGTGTTAGCAGGTTTTTTAGTAGTAATCCCTTACATCGGAACTACACTTGGAGGAATACTTCCTTTTCTTTATGCCTTAGCAACTACGGGCACTATGTGGCAACCATCCGCCGTTGTAATTATGTATTTCACGATCCAACAATTGGAAGGTAATTTTATAACGCCTAATGTTGTGGGATCACGCATTAAGGTAAATGCACTTACCATAATTGTAGGTATGATTATCGGCGGTTTAATTTGGGGCCTTTCAGGAATTGTTCTTGCTTTACCTGTGATAGCGGTTTGTAGAAATATCTTTATTCGTTATGATAAAACCCAGTTGCTCGGGCTTCTAATGTCTGATGATTTAGGGAATAAGGATTAATCCAACAATGCTCCCATAACATCTAAAGAGCTCACCATTCCTATCGTTTGCCCTTCTTCCATTACCACTAAATGATGCACTTTATGTTTTAACATGGTCTTGGCAGCGTCTTGAACACGGTTATTTTTTAGCACCACATGCACCATGGTTGACATAATGTCTTCCACTTTAGTTTCATCAGAATGTGCTTTCGCCACATCACTTGAACTTACAATTCCGCATATCTCACCATCTTCTTCCAGAACAGGAATGGCATTAATTCCCTTGCGGGCAAATAAATCGCGGGTGTGTTTTATTTGTGTGCCTTTTCTGGTAATAACAACTGGAGCTGACATCATCTCTTGAATATTCATAGCATTTGTTTATGTTATGAAATTACCTCTTTACGTATGCCTAAAAGATGATGGTGCTCAGGGAATGAAATAATTCCCATCAAATAATAGATTTACTGAACCTTTTTTAGTCCTGTATTGCCGAAATGAGTGTTTATAGCGTCTCTATTCTCTGATGAATAACCACGGTAAGGAATATCAAAATTCTCACATAAATAATCATAAAGATCATGAGCGTTCTCACTTTTACTTACAACTAATTCTACCCCTTTTCCTTCACAATCTTTATCAAAATAAATGAGGTTTCTGCTCTTGCCTAAAGTTTTGTCCCCTCCTTGGGTAGTCACTTGAATTTCTTTCACATATACCCAAACTAAAAAATCTCTTTTATTCTCTTTTATCGCGGCTAACAGGGGGTGCTTTTCTGAACGAGCTTGAAGTATATTGGGCAAGGTGTTTTTTAAGGCTAAAACGCCTAGCGCTGTTATAATTCCACCAATGATAAAGGCAACAATAACATTCCCTTTCCCATTTAAAAACGGTGTTAAGAAAATAGAGCCACCAATAAATAAAATTACCACACCAATCACTGCGACTTTAATGTTGGAATTGACTAAGATTTTCTGAAGTTTTTCGTAGGTCATCTCGTCCTAAAACTACAAAAAAGATAAGCCCTGAGATTTTTCAGAGCTAATAATTTCTTAGAGTTCAAGAATAAACGGGTTCCCATGCCTTCCTATCACGGGTGGATCTGGAAAATGACAAAAACTTACCATTAATTCATGAGTACCACGCCCATATAGGTTGAGCTCGTTGGTCATAATATCAAAAGAATAACCAATCTTCAGCATATTCTTACTGGGGTCAGCCTTTGGAGAAAACGCATATCCAACACCCAATGAAATTGCATCTTGCAAACGATATGAAACCATTCCCCATAAAAACGAAGAGGTGTTTAACCAAAAATCCCCCAATACGTTAACATCAACTGTAGCTGTTGAACCATCTGCTTTAATTAGCATACTCGGTTTCAGCGTAGCCTTAGCATCTATATGATTGGAAAGATCAATATTGTATCCCCCCAGAACATAATAGTGCCGACGTACTAAATAGTTAATACTGGATAAACTTGGTGGCAATAAATGTGTGGTTGAAAGTCCGATATAATAAGGATGTGAATCTCCATGCCAATAAAGACCAAAATTCATATCCATTGCTGTTCCTGCATTAGCTAAAGGAATATTGGGGTCAAATTCAGCAGGGGTTTGAGGAGGAATCCAAGTCGGCGAGAAGCCTGCATTAACGAATCCGAGACCAAGCCCTGTGCTTAAAACACCGTAACCGGTTTTTAAATGATAGGCCACATTAGCCATGAGTGTATTGTTTCGTTGAAAACCAATAGCATCATTGGTAAAAGATAGGCCCACCCCAAGGTTTTGTTGTGGTAGGTTCCCTTGAACGTTAAATACAGCCGTATTAGGCGCACGTTCTACACGGTCCCATTGGTTTCTATAAATTAAGGTTCCGCAATATCCATTAAAGCCTGTTGCGGCAGGATTAAATGACATTTGATCGAACATCCAATGGGTTAGCTGTTTGTCTTGTTGAGCAAATGAAAGGTTAAGTGTAAGGAAGGTTAGTGAAAGAAGTACATATTTTTTCATAAACTAAATTTTGCGTTCAATTAGTTTATGTGTAGCTTTTGAAAAAGTAACCACCCAAGTAAGCAATCCAAGAAAATGAATGTTCTTCTAATCATTCGGCCGTTTGTAATATTTGATGTTTTGCACGCCTAAACTTTGAGTAAATTGCTAACTCAATTTAATCCATGAAAAAGATATTATCCTTAGCAGCCATCTTTGCTGCCTCAATTAGTTTCTCGCAAAAAGTAGACATGTCCATATTTGGTGATATGGGACCACGTGAAATTGGCCCTGCCGGAATGAGTGGACGTGTAACTTGTATTGACGTTGTAGAAAGTCAACCCAACACGATTTATATCGGTGCAGCATCTGGTGGTGTATGGCGTTCAGAAAATGGAGGAACAAGCTGGGATCCTATTGCAGATACCCTTCCAACCATAAATATTGGTGCATTGGCCATTCAACAATCTAACCCTGATGTTATATGGGTAGGAACAGGCGAAGGAAATCCAAGGAATAGCCAAAACTCTGGATTTGGATTATACAAAACCATGGATGCCGGACGAAGCTGGGAGTGTATGGGACTAGAAGAAACTAGAAACATTCACCGCGTAATTATTCACCCTGATGACCCAAATACCGTTTGGGTAGGAGCACAAGGGCCTCAGTGGGGAGATAATCCAAATAGAGGAGTATACAAAACAACCGATGGAGGTAAAACATGGGAGCATGTGCTTAAAGGTGCCGATGGAGTTGGACTAGCTGATTTAGTCATAGATCCTTCAAATCCTAACAAACTTATTGCTAGTATGTGGGAGTTCAGAAGACAGCCTTGGACTTTTAATTCAGGAGGTGAAGGTAGCGGTATTTTCATGTCGATTGATGGAGGTGAAACTTGGACAAGAAAAACTTCTAAAGATGGACTGCCGGAAGGTGATTTAGGAAGAATTGGATTGGCCATTGCACCTTCAAATCCCGATAGAGTTTATGCCATTGTTGAGGCTAAAGTAAACCAGGTATTCCGTTCAGATGACGGGGGTTATGAGTGGTACAGCATTAGCGACGAAGCCAACGCTGGGAATAGACCTTTTTACTATAGTGATATATTCGTTGATCCCGAAAATGAAAATAGAATTTATAGCTTATGGTCACGTGTTTCACGTTCAGAAGATGGTGGTAAAACATGGAAAGTAATCATCCCTTATTACGGAGTGCATCCAGATCACCAAGCATTTTGGGTACATCCAAACGACCCTTCGTACCTTATTGTAGGGAATGATGGAGGTTTAGCAATTTCAAGAGATAAAGGAGATTCGTGGCGTAATGTCAAGAACCTTCCATTAGGACAATTCTATCATATTGCCGTAGATAATGAGCTTCCGTACAATGTATATGGAGGAATGCAGGATAACGGTTCTTGGAGAGGTCCAGGTTACGTTTGGGGATGGAAAGGTATCAGAAACGAACATTGGGTGAACGTCTGCGGAGGTGATGGATTTGATGCTATACCGGATGCAGAAGAACCAGATCGTTACGGTTACGCTATGAGCCAACGAGGTTTTGTTGTGCGCTATGATTTATTGACAGGGTATAATAAAGATATTCGTCCTACAACAGCCGATACTATTCCATTGAGATTTAGCTGGAATGCTGCTATTGCGCAAGATCCGTTTGATCCGAGTACGATTTATTTTGGGTCTCAGTTTGTGCATAAGAGTACGAATAAAGGCGATAGTTGGTCAACCATTTCTCCAGACTTAACAACGAATGATACTTCAAAGCAGAATCAATTGTACAGTGGTGGTTTAACCTTTGATGTTACCGGTGCGGAAAATCATACCACTATTTTAACCATTAACCCAAGCCCAGTGCAGAAAGATATGATTTGGGTGGGTTCTGATGATGGAAGACTGAGTTTAACGCAAGATGGGGGTGAAACTTGGGAGAGTTTTGAGAATAAATTACCCGATATGCCAGAAGGTGCTTGGATTCCTCAAATTCATCCATCAAACCATAACGCTGACGAGGTTTTTGTCGTGGTAAATGACTACAGAAGAAACGATTGGAAGCCTTATTTATATTATTCTGATAATCGCGGTAAAAGCTGGAAACGTATTGCAGACGAGGAAGATTTTCCAGGGTATTGCCTAAGTGTTGTGCAGGATCCTGTAGTGCCAAATTTGTTATTCGTTGGAACTGAAAATGGACTTTATGTTTCGTTTGATAAAGGAGAGGTATGGAACCATTGGACAGAAGATTACCCGAATGTAAGTACTATGGATATGAAGATTCAGGAAAGAGAATCTGATTTGATTTTAGGAACATTTGGGCGTTCGGTATACATTCTAGATAATATTGCTCCTTTGAGGGCCATGGCTACCTCAGGTGCAGAGGCATGGAAGAAAGATTCTTTGGTAATGTTTGCTATTCCTGATGCTTACATGTGGGAAAGTGAAGCGCCATTGGGGATGAATTTTGCCGCCGATGCGGTTTATTCAGGCCAAAATAAAGGACAGGCAGCTCAAATTTATGTTTACTATAACTCTGAAGAAGATAAGGAGAAAGAAACAGAAGGTAAAATGTATGTGACCGATGCTATAGGTGATACCATTCGTACGCGTAAAATCGATGTGAAAAATGGGGTTAATTGGTTGTACTGGGGATTAGATACGAAACGTAACCGTCCGGCAGGGACTCCAAAACCAAAAGATAAGAACAAAGAGTACGGAGGCCGGCCAGTATTACCGGGGACCTACACCATTCATGTAGAAGTAGGGAACCATACCCAGAGCCAAGAGGTTAAGGTATTTGCTGATCCTAGGTTGAACTTGACCATGGAAGATTTAAAAGAGCAGCAAGCACGATTTGATAAGGTAGATGCCTTAATGGCAAAAGTTACTGAATTGTGTGATGAGTTAAGGGCGAATAAAGCGAGCATAAAACGCGTAAACACGATGCTTCCTTCAGATAAGAATGAAGCGGAGAAAAATGTGAAAAAGTTAGGAAAAGAAGCCCAAGAACAAATCGGGATATTTATGGAGCAAATTCTTGGTAAAGAAGATGTTAAAGGGATCTTTAGAAATTCTGAAGATTTGATTGCACAGGTTAATACTCCGCTATGGCATACATGGGGTAACTTGAGTGGTAACGAACAAGCCTTCAACAATTATTATGCTGCTGCGGAACGAAGGTACCTTGAGATTTATGATGAGGTTCAAGTATTCTTGAATGGAGATTGGGCAGCGTATAAGGCGGCAGTTGATGCGCTTGATTTAGATCCTTTCAGAGAGTAGGGGAATTAATCAATTTTCCAGCCCTGGATGTTGTAGGTATTCACAACTGGAGAATATCCGGGTGGGGCAGGGTTAGAATTGTTATAGAATTCATACTCATTGATCCACCAACTGCCAGTGCCACTTTCATCCAGATTGTAAGTCACAGGCGAACACGTCTCACAATATTTAATGAGTAAATCATTTTCACCAGGACCTATGGCTACACTTCCGGTGCTGTCATTGTAATCGGTGGAATACGATTCGGTATAGGTCCACTCAGCTGTCATATCAGGACCTGTATAAATATAATACCCTGAATAGTAATATCCATTTCCTTTAAAATTCCACGTTCCTACGTATTTATTTCTAGGGTCGTTGCTAAGACCGTTGACCTTATCTTTCCCGCAAGAAACGCTGAAGAGTAGAAAAAATGTAAAAGGAACAACGAAGAGTTTTTGGGTTGGTAACGTCATGTAAATAGGTATCTATTTATTAACACGAGGTTGCTTTACTTTTCGTTGGTTAACATAACTATTTAATGGACGCTTTATTGGGTACATTGATAGCTAGTTCTGCAATGAATTCTTCAATAGTTATTTTTTTCTTCTGTTTATTCACTTCATTTAAAATGCTCTTAATTTCTGGACGAGTAAAATCTTGCCCATTACATTCAAAAGCACACGTGATATCATGTGGTTTTGACCAGAAGCAAAAATTTGTTGTAGTTATTATTGTTGCTCCAACAACAGGAACGCAAGATGAAAGTAGCGGTGCTCTTTCTGCTTCCCGACTAATAGCTGAATCTGAGAAATTGGCTTCTAAAATTGTAAATTCTATTTTGGGAAGAATGAATTTATTGCCGTTATTGTCATACTGAAGGCTTGTTCTCTCAAATTTTAAAACTCCGATTGAATTTGTATCATTGCTTTTTATGAATTCATGGGTCCAACGTGGATTGGTTTGTTCTGAAAAAATTAAATCTTCTGATATTATTTCCTTTTCCAATTCATTTTCACAAGAACTGTGAATTATTACAATAAAAAGTAACAAGCATATACTTGTCTTTTTGGAAAGCCGTAACATAGTGTGTTTAGAGTAAATATATTCAATTTAATCCCATTTTCTTGTCATATCTGGATTCTTTGAATTCAAATAAAACAGAATAAAGGTGAGTACTGGAAAGTTAAGTAGTGTAATGGAAAAGCGGAACGAAAGGTGATCGGCCACATAGGCAATATCTGGAATTAGCTTTTGAATCAATGCTGCCATTGCAGGTACTAAAATCACGAAAAAGAAAAGCCAAAGGGCTTGCTTCGGACTAATACGTTTATTGAAAACGTATAGACAATAAGGTAATGCAAAGATTACGATAAAGAGCACCAGCATTATGTACTTTCCTGTCATTTATTTTTGGTTAGCATCGGTATTAGTTAGAAAAACAGATGAATAGAAGGCATTGTTCGAGAAAAGAATAATTTATAATCTTCTTTTAATTTGCGCGCAGAATTCGATGAATTCCATCGAATAATTGCTGAATGTTTTAAAGTTCCTGGGAACATAAAAACCAATTCGAGATTGAAAATGGAATGTTTTGTAATTCTCTTTGTATTCACACCAAATCTCATGAATAGTCGTAATCATTTCTGAGGCAAATATCTTTTCAATATGATTGGCGATATCGTATTCATGACCAATCCAAACATCATATTTATCAAATACCTTGAGATAATGCGGATGCTCGTAAACAAAGTGAATATATTTATTTATCAACCCTGTTTTAGTTTGCGAAGCATTGAAAATGAGCGACCAGATTAAGTGTTGGAAAACTAGACTTTCATCTGTTTGTTTTTCCTTTAATTGATGAATGACCTCAATCAAATAATTAAGGTTTTTTCGCCTGTAGGCAACTGATCATGAAGCTGAATTAGCCGAGAAGTATCAATTCTTAAACCCTCCGCTGAAATTGGGACAACCTCGTGATTTATAAGTTCGGCAACTTCTTCTCTCAAGTGGGTATTTGGCGAAGGTTGCCAATTACTCTTCACTATGAAAAATTCGGCACCGTGCTTGCCATAACCAATGCTTGCTCCATTCCACCAATCTATCCAAGGAGTTAAAGTTTCATGCGTTATCGAGGATTTGGGTTCTACCCACTTGGTTCGAGGATCGTTTTTAGGGTTGAATCCCATATATATACCCAGGATTTTTGCATTAATCTAACTTACAGAAAAAACACCGCTACAACCTGTGCCACTGGGATTTTTCTTACTTGAGTACTGGAGTTGAAATATCTCTTTGTTCCAATATTATTAGACATCTATACCTCTTCTAAAACGAGCCTTTTGTAAGCTTCATCGATGAACCCCCATGAGTAATTTTCAAGATTAACAACAGCACTTAAAATAATAATGCAGTCAACTGATGTTAAATACTCTTCAAATATTCCTTCTTCTAAATGTTGATTTTCACCAATACCAGGCTGCGTTCCATAATAATAGTCGAACTTGCTATCTTCTGTAAAAATATTGTTTCTTAAACCAAAGTAAGAAACCACATCAAAAAAACTGTCTGCGACGATTAGTGCTTTTACTTTTTTCCTGCTGCTATCTGTTTCGTAGTAAGCAATATTTCTTAGTTCATTATCAAATGGAGGACATTTTAAATTACTCACGTACACGGCATCATTATCGTTTACATTAGGCACTTCTTCTTCCTGTACAAAACGCCATTCAGGTTTTTTAAAATCATTATTCGTGTGTTCGTTCAAATAATTAATCAATGAATCCATGGCGATTGTAGCTCCATATCTTGACCAATGCACGCCACCAGTACCCATAAGAGGAGCTATCGACGTTGTGTTGATATCCATAAACCATTGATTAAAGTCAATGCAGTGCATGTTGTTTTCAAGAAGAGTTTTTTTTATGTATCGGTAATTTGAATATTCCGTCTCTTTCGTATTATATTCGGGTAGAAGATCGCTATATAAATAGGATTTTGTTGGCGCTATTGCGGTAATAATTGGAATAGAATCTCCCAAGGCATAGGTGATAGCCTTTATCTTTTGTACTTTTTCCTTTATTTCATCTTCCCCCATGAATAAAATGCCTTCGTGATAATCAACGCAATAAAATCTAAAGAATTGGTTGCCATAATAATACAAGTTTTGGGCATTTACTTTGTTGAATAAAGAAAAGTCAATTTGGTTTCTGATTTTTATTGAGACATTTCTTATTAGGAGGTTTTCTTGTATTTGATATGACTTGAGTTGTTGCCATGATCCGTTAAAATAATTCTCTGATCCCTTAAGTGAATCTGCATATTTTTCAGCATTGCTAAACTGAACGCCATGTAATGGATAAGCTTCCTTGAGCTTCAAAACCTGAATTATAAAAGGCAAGAGTAATAGACTCATTATAGCAAGCTTCAAAAACTTAGCAAATGTCTCATGATATTTAACTTTTTTACTCAAAATTTAAAATAAATGAAAGGATTAAAATCGGATGAGATGACATAAACTAAACTCTCGAGGAAAAGGAAAACTCCAGTAGAAACGGTAAAAAGTTGTCCAATAATTGTTGACCTTTCTGAAACGAACTTATCTGATAATTGTCTTAAAGCAGGAAACAAACCTAAAAAACAAAAGAGACCAGCTAGGAGAATGTAGAATTGATACATGTTTTGATGAGGTAAAATTGGAATTGTACTTCCCTTAAAACTCCACATAGCTGCAAGTTGTTGGCACGCTTCATTGATATCTTCTGTGAAAAAGAGAGCCCAACCATTTACAACTACTAAAAAGGTGAATGGAATTGCAATCCATTTTACTTTATTTAACCACTGCTCCAAAAACAATCGATCTAGAATTAGCCACAGCCCGTGATACGCTCCCCAAATGATAAAAGTCCAATGAGCTCCATGCCAGAATCCACTCAGTAAAAAGACAATAATTAGATTTCTATAAATTTTCAGAGCACTTCCTCGATTTCCGCCAAGTGGAATATAGAGGTAGTTTTTCATGAATTCTCCTAAGGTAATGTGCCATTTTCTCCAAAATTGACTTATAGAATAGGAAGTATATGGTCTGTCAAAGTTTTCGGGGAATTTAAATCCAAACATGTAACCGATTCCAATTGCCATGTCTGAATAACCCGAGAAATCAAAGTAAATCTGCAGCGTATAGGCTAAGATTCCTAACCAGGCTGCTGCACAAGTTAAAATTATTCCTTGATCTGGAAACAATAGTTCATGAGCATAGTAACCAATAGTATTAGCTATGAGTACCTTTTTTCCCAATCCCACAGAGAATCGTACAAAGCCAGCTAGAAAAAGAGAAGGTTTTTCTGTTCGGTTATTAATTTGATGGACAATTTTTTTATAAGTAATTATAGGACCAGCAATAATTTGCGGGAACAAGAAAATGTACATTAAATAATTATGTAATCTTTGTTGAGGTCTATTGTCTTTTCGATATACGTCAATAATATAGGTTAGCGTTTGAAAAGTATAAAAAGAAATACCGATTGGTAAAATGACCTCTGACCAGGAAATAGTACTAATACCTGCTGCCTCAAGACCATAATTCACGTTCTCAATAAAGAAATTGGAGTATTTAAAATACATGAGAAGTCCGAGGTTCATACTAATGGAGAAAATCAACCACCTTTTTCTAATAGGGCCAGCTGATTTATCCATCTTTTGAACCGCATAGAAATCAATAATTGTGCTCATCAACAGCACAAAAACAAATGTTGGAGCTCCCCAACTATAAAAGGCAATACTTGCAATTAGAATCCAAATATTCTTTAATGATTTAGGAATCAGATGATATACAGCAAGTGTGATTGGAAGAAAGTAAATTAAGAAAATGACACTTGAAAAAACCACAGCTCCGCAAACGAAATAATTTGCGAATATATTGTTGTTCTAGAACTATCGGATATATATTTTTTAGTAGTATTTGAGGAAATTTTATAGCTCTACTAGTGGCGTTTCAGGTTTACCCTAATTCAAGATCTGGGATTATTCTTACTCACCACCGAAGACGGAACGGAGTGGAGTTGTTCCGGAAGATTGAGCTATAGGTTCTTAGCTCGATATTTCGGATCGATTGGCTAAAAAGGGAGGACGTAAACTTTAGCTACTGTGTTAGCGTTAGTTTTTCAAGCTCTTTATAAATGGACTTTGGATTTTGTCGATTATCAGTAATTGTAACTATTTCAATTTCTTGATTCAATATTCGATAATAGAATGAGGTCTGTTTTGTAACAACATTTTTATAGATACCATCTAATTCTGATTCTGGGCACGAAAGAGGATTTGAACTGATTTTTTAATATTTTCCTTGAACTTTTTGAGAAACTTTTCTCTCGCCGCCAAACCGAATTCTTGTAAAATATATTCAAGAACTTTAACTAATTTGAATTCTGCAATGGTTGATAAATAAACTAGATAGTTTTTCATGAAACTTTCTTCA